>JBHTFH010000009.1:0-120908 GCA_042666135.1 Roseomonas sp. GCM10028921
CGGCGCCACGGCTCTCGATCGAGCAGGAGGTCCTGGTGGCCCGCTGGGTCGAGGAAGGACCGGACCTGGAGCGCGACGGGGTCGTGCGCTGGCGCTGTCGTGACCTGCAGGAGCGGATCAGCCGTGAGTTCCGGGTCGGCCTGCACGAGCGCACGGTCGGCAAGCTGCTCGCTAAGCTGCGCTTCCGCCGCTTGTCGGTCCGGCCACAGCACCCGCAGAGCGACCCCGCCGCGCAGGCGGCTTTTAGGGGGGCTTCGCCGATCGGGTGAAGGAGGTTGTCCACGAGGTCGCCCCCGGCACACCTCTTGAGATCTGGTTTATGGATGAAGCCCGTGTCGGCCAGCAGGGCACGCTGACACGGATCTGGGCCAAGCGGGGCACACGGCCACGTGCCGTGCGCGATCATCGTTACACCTGGGCCTGGATCTTCGGCGCGGTCTGCCCCGAGCGCGCTGTTGGCGCGGCCGTCGTGCTGCCCGAGGTCAACGTGGAAGCCATGAACATCCACCTGGCCGAGATCAGCCGCTGTGTGAGCAAGGGCGCGCACGCCGTCCTCGTGCTCGACGGTGCGGGCTGGCACACCTCACCCAGGCTGCGCCTGCCCGAGAACATCAGCCTTCTGCCGCTGCCCCGCTACGCGCCCGAGTTGAACCCGGTGGAGAACATCTGGGAGTTCCTGCGCCAGAACCTGCTCAGTCATCGCGTCTGGGACAGCTACGACGCCATCGTCGACGCGTGTTGCCACGCCTGGTCCACGCTGATGCGCACGCCCGACCAGATCGCCACCATCACGCGCCGCTCCTGGACGCAGGTCAAACTCTGAGGCGGCTGGTATAAGGCCCTGTTTCGTGACGCTCACCGTGTTGGTGATCGTCTGGCGCTGGGCGACGGTGAAGTTCGGGTCGGTTGTACCGAAGAAGCGGTACTCGGCCGTCAGGCTCAGCCCGGGAACGCCGAGGGGGAAGGATGCGCCGGCGATGCCCTGGAAGGCGAGGACGTCCGTGTGGTTATCCGACACGAGGAGCTGCGAGCGAACTGGGCGGAAGTCGGTGCGCACGTTGTCCTGCGCCACGTGGGACCAGCCGATGCCGCCGCCGATATAGGGCGTGACGATCGGCTCGGCCCAGCCGAAGCGGCGGAAGTCGAGGTCGAACAGCACGTTCGCCATCGCGCCGGCCTGCCAGAGCTTGCCACCCTTGGTGCGGCTCGCGAGGCCGGTGGCCAGCGTGCCGTGGTAATCGTCCTCGCGGTAGGAGCCCTCGACCTCGGCGCGAAGGCCGTTGCCGACGCCCCAGCCGATTGAGCCGAGCCCGACCCAGCCATTCTCCAAGGTCACCTCGACCTTCGTCGGAATGCCGGCGGCGCGCGCGGCCGCACCGGCGTTGCCGGCCAGCTCCCGCTCGGTGCCCTGGAGGTAGTTGTAGCCCGCGCCGCCGCCGATCTAGAGCCCGGTGACGGGCTGCGCCTGGGCCGCGAGGGGCAGGGCAAGAAGGATCGTGGCGAGCAGCGCTGCGCGCAGGCGAGGCATCGAGATCATCTCTTTTTGAGAGACCCCGCCAGGCGATACGGGAACTAGGCGCTTCCTATCCTGCCGCGAAACGGTTGCTCTTTCCCCCCTACAACGCCTGGTTGCACCCTGTTGCTGCGCTGAACGGGGTGCTGTCACGGTCAATCAGCGTCCCGCCTAAGCGCACGGTCGAGCACGCGCACGCTGTGCAGCGCCTCGCGCCCCGTGAGCTCGGCGATCTGGTGGCGGCATGATGTCCCGTCGGCCACGATCACGTCCCCCTCCGGCGCCGCGCGCACGGCGGGGGCGAGGGAGAGCTCGCCCATGGCCTTCGACACCTCCACCCGGCGCGCGTCGTAGCCGAAGGCGCCTGCCATGCCGCAGCAGGAGGAGGTGATCGGCTTCACCTCCAGCCCCGGCACGGTGCGCAGAGCCTTGACCGCGGCCGGGAAGGCGCCGAACGCCTTCTGGTGGCAGTGGCCATGGATATGCGCGGCGGGGGCGACCTCCTGCAGCGGCAGCTCCGCGCCCTCGCGCACCAGGAACTCGGAGAGGAGCATTGCGCGCCCGGCGAGCCGGTCCGCCGCCTCGCCGGGGAGCAGCGACTTGAACTCGTCGCGCAGGGTCAGAAGGCAGGAGGGCTCCAGCCCGAGCACCGGGAGGTCGGAGCCGGAGAGCGCCTCCATCGTCCGCCGCGCCTCCGCGCGCGCCTCTTCTACCATGCCCGCGGCCAGGTAGGTGCGGCCGCAGCAGAGCGGGCGCGACGAGTCGGATGTTCTGGCCGAGACCGCGCGATAGCCGGCGGCCCGCAGCACGCGGACCGCCGCGTTCAGGTTCTCCGGCTCGAAGTAGCGGTTGAAGGTGTCGCCGAAGAGCAGCACGTCGCCGCGGGGCGCCGGCGCCCCGTCCTCTGGGTCACGGAAGGGGCGGGCGGCGAAGCGGGGCAGGGCGCGCTCCTTTGTGAAGCCCAGCACGCGCTCCCCGATCGCGCGCGCGCCGGGCACCCACTCCCGCGCATTGGCCAGGAAGGGCGCGCGGGAGGCGAGCGGCGCCCATTGCGGCAGGGTGGCGATCAGCCGGTCCTTGGCGGAGACGCCGTGCTTTTTCGCGCGGGCGTACTGGGCCTCGATCTTCATCTTGGCCATGTCCACGCCCGTCGGGCACTCGCGCTTGCAGCCCTTGCAGGAGACGCAGAGGGAGAGCGCCTCGGCCACCTCGTCGGAGGCCAGCGCATCGGGGCCGAGCTGGCCGGTCAGCGCCAGGCGCAGCGTGTTCGCGCGGCCGCGCGTGAGATCCCGCTCCATGCGGGTCGCGCGGAAGCTTGGGCACATGACGTTGGCGTCGAACTTCCGGCAGGTGCCGTTGTTGTTGCACATCTCGACCGCGCCGAGGAAACCGCCTTGCGGTCCGGGCCAGGCGGACCAGTCGAGCACCGGCGTCACGGCGGGATCGGCCGCGTAATCCGGCGGATAGCGAAAGAGGCTGCGGTCATCCATGCGCGGCGCGCGCACGACGCGGCCGGGATTCATAAGCCCCGACGGATCGAAGGCGTCCTTCACCGCCTCGAAGGCGCGGACGATGCGCGGGCCGTACATCTCCTCGTGGAACTCGGAGCGGACGATGCCGTCCCCGTGCTCGCCCGAATGGCTGCCCTTGTACTCGCGCACGAGAGCGAAGCACTCCTCGGCGATCTGGCGCATGCGGCGCACGTCCTCGCCGCTCTTCATGTTCAGCACGGGCCGGACATGCAGGCAGCCGACACTCGCATGGGCGTACCAGGTGCCCTTGGTGCCGTGGCGCTCGAAGACCTCGTTCAGCCGCTCGGTGTAGTCGGCCAGGTCGTCGAGCGGTACGGCCGTGTCCTCGATGAAGGAGACCGGCTTCCCGTCCCCCTTCATGGACATCATGATGTTCAGCCCGGCCTCGCGCACCTCGGCGACCGCGGCCTGGAAGCCGGAATCGATGCATTCCACCACCGCGCCGGGATAGCCGAGATCGGCCATCATCTCGTCCAGCCGCCGGAGGTCGCGCGCCAGCGCCGCGTCCTCGTGACCGTGAAACTCGACGATGAGCAGGCTGTCGGGCTCGCCGATCACCATGCGGTCGATCGTCGGGCGGTAGATGTCGATGGAGCGCCCGAGGTCGATCATCGTGCGGTCCACCAGCTCCACCGCCTCGGGGTCGAGGGTGACGAGGTGCCGGGAGGCCTCCATCGCCGCGCGGAAGGTCGGGAACTGGCAGATCCCCAGCGCCTTGCGCGGCTTGATGGGCCAGAGCTTCAGCTCAAGTCCCGCGGAAAAAGCGAGGGTGCCCTCGCTGCCGACGAGGATGCGCGCGAGATTGCCGCGGCCATTCGCGCGCGACTCAGGCGTGAGGGACTCCAGGTCGTAGCCGCCAACGCGGCGAAGCACCTTCGGGAAGCGTGCCGCGATCTCCGTCGCCTCCGACGCGCCGAGCGCCCGCAGGCGGTTCACCAGTTCCGCCACGCTCCCGGGTACGCCCTCGCCAAGATTGTCGGGCAGCTCGCCGAAGGTGAAGCGCTCCCCGCCGGGCAGCAGGGCGTCGATCGCCATCACGTTGTCCGCCATCAACCCGTAGCGAATGGACTTCGAGCCACAGGAATTGTTGGCCGCCATGCCGCCGATGGTACAGCGAGCCCAGGTGGAGGGATCGACGGGGAAGAACATGCCGTCCCTTCGCAGCGCGTCGTTCAGCGCACCTAGCGCGATGCCGGGCTGCACGACGGCCCGCATGGCCGCCTTGTCCACCGAGACGAGGTTCCGCAGGTGCTTCGTGCAGTCGATCACGAGGGCACGGTTCACCGTCTGCCCGCACTGGCTCGTGCCGCCGCCCCGCGGCAGCACCGGCACGCCCTCCTCACGGCAGATGGCCATGGCGGCGGCCACGTCCTCCACCGTGCGGGGGAGCAGCACGCCGATCGGCTCGACCTGGTAGATGCTGGCATCCGTGGCGTAGCGTCCGCGGTCGCCGGCCCCGAACAGGACCTCCCCTTCCGTCTCGCGCTTCAGGCGGGCGGCGAGGCGGCTGTCGCCGGGGGCGATGCGCGAGCGGGTGATGGCGTTCATTCCTGGCGTCTCCTGCGGGGCAAGATTACCCGAGCCTGCCTGCCCCGTCGCATCCATAATCTTCATCAATGGGACATGGCGAATTCATTGACGCTGCGCGATGATCGCTCGTCATCATTCGCCTGCCCAGGCTGTTCCGAGGCATCCATGATGCTCATCAATCGAACGCGCCGAACTCATTGGCACGACACGGGGTTGAGGGCTAGACCGGCGGCCAGAGCGGAGGACGCCCATGGCCTATTTCACCACCCGGCCCGAGAATGGCCGGCATTTCCTGCAGATCCCCGGCCCGACGAATGTGCCGGACCGGGTCCTGCGCGCCCTCGACAACCCCACGATGGACCATCGCGGCCCCGATTTCGGCATTCTGGGCAAGCGGGTGCTGGAGAAGGTGAAGCCTGTCTTCGGCACCACCGGGCCCGTGGTCATCTATCCCGCCTCTGGTACGGGGGCTTGGGAGGCGGCGCTGGTGAACACCCTCTCGCCCGGCGACACGGTGCTGATGTGTGAGACCGGCTGGTTCGCCCATCTCTGGCAGGAGATGGCCGAGCGGCTCGGCCTTAAGCCCCGGCTGCTGGAGACAGACTGGCGCCGTGCGGCCGACGTGCCCGCGATCGAAGCCGTGCTGCGGGCCGACAAGGGCCATGAGATCAAGGCCGTCTGCGTCGTGCACAACGAGACGAGCACGGGCTGCACCTCCCGCATTGACGAGGTGCGGCGCGCGATGGACGCGGCCGGCCACCCCGCGCTGCTGCTGGTGGACACGATCTCCTCCCTCGGCTCGATCGAGTACCGGCATGACGAGTGGGGCGTGGACGTGACCATCTCGGGCAGTCAGAAGGGGCTGATGCTCCCGCCGGGCCTCTCCTTCAACGCGGTGTCGGAAAAGGCACTGCGCGCGAGCGAGACGGCGCGGCTGCCGCGCAGCTTCTGGGACTGGAAGCCGATGCTGGCCGCCAATGCCACGGGCTACTTCCCCTACACCCCCGCGACCAACATGCTTTACGCGCTCGACACCGCCCTCGACATGCTGATGGCCGAGGGCCTGCCCAACGTCTTCGCCCGGCACGACCGGCACGCCGAGGCCACGCGCCGCGCGGTGCGCGCCTGGGGGCTGGAGGTGCAATGCGCCGAGCCGCGGCACTACTCCTCCGCCCTGACGGCCGTGCGCCTGCCCGAGGGGCACTCCGCCAACGCGCTGCGCGCGGCGATCCTGGAGCGCTTCGACATGTCCCTCGGGAACGGGCTCGGGCGGCTGAACGACCGGGTGTTCCGCATCGGCCATCTCGGCGCCTTCAACGACCTCTCGCTCCTGGGCACGCTGGGTGGGGTGGAGATGGGGCTGCGGGTGGCCGGCGTGCCGCACGAGGCCGGGGGCGTGAGGTCGGCCATGGACTACCTCTCCGGCAACGCCTGAGTCGGGCGGGGCGGCGGTTCCGCCGCCCTCCCGCGGAGCCCACCGCTCGGGAAGCAGCGGGAAATCCCGAGTTCCCGCGTGCATTATTTCTCCTGCCACACATCTTGCGTATACGGGGGCGTGAGAACAGGCTGTTGCACCACCTGGGCGGGAGTTCTACGCGTTAATGCTTTCCGCCCCGACCACGGCTGAGAGGAAGATGGATTCCAGGTCTCCCCTGGCATGGATGCGCGTCCTCCCCGCCACGAGGAGGACCGGCCGGGCATGACCGCGCGGGTTCTCGTGGTCGATGACATCGCGGCCAATCTCAAGCTCCTCGAGGCGCGGCTCAACGCCGAGTACTACGAGGTTGCGCTCGCCAGCTCGGGCACGGAGGCGCTGCGCCTCGCCCAGCTCTGGAGCCCCGACGTTATACTGCTCGACGTGATGATGCCCGGCATGGACGGCTACGAGGTCTGCCGCGTGCTGAAAGCCTCCCCCGTCACGGCGCATATCCCGGTGGTCATGATCACGGCGCTGGTGGACCAGGCCGAGCGGGTGCGCGGGCTGGAGGCGGGGGCGGACGACTTCCTTTCCAAGCCCGTGGACCATGCGACGCTCTTCGCGCGCCTCCGGGCGCTGCTGCGGACGAAGCAGGTGCTGGACGCCTTCCGCCTGCGGGCCGAGACCGCGCGGGACCTCGGCTTCGAGCCGATGCCGGACCCCTCGCGCAGCGTCGCCGGCGCGCACGCCCTCCTCGCGACCGAGGACGATGCGGAGGCCGCCAGCCTCACCTCCACCCTCGCCCAGGACGGCGTGTCTGTCACGCGGGCGGCCGATGCGGTCACCGCCTGGCAGCGGCTGCTGGAGGAGAATGTCGACCTCGCCGTGCTCAGCCTATGGCTGGACGACGGCGAGGGGCTTCGCCTTGCCTCGCGGCTGCGGGCGCAGTCATCGACGCGCGACGTGCCGGTGCTGCTGATCGCGGATACGGACCAGCGGAACCAGGTGCTGCGCGGCTTCGACCTTGGCGCGAACGACCACGTGCTGCGGCCGGTGGACGCCAACGAGCTGCGGGCCCGGGCGCGGAACCAGATCCGGCGCAAGCGCTACCAGGAGCGGCTGCGCGCCGACCTGCAGCGCAGCCTGGAGATGGCGGTGACGGACAGCCTCACCGGGCTGCGCAACCGACGCTACGTCACCCGCCACCTCGAGGGGCTCCTGCGCACCGGCGGGGCCACCCTGCTGCTGATAGACGTGGACCGCTTCAAGGCGGTCAACGACACCTATGGCCACGCCGTCGGCGACGTGGTGCTGCGGGAAGTGGCGGAGCGCCTGCGCGTGCATCTCCGGGCCGTGGACGTCGTCGCGCGCTTCGGCGGGGAGGAATTCGTCGTTGCCATGGCGCCGCAGCCGGCCGATGACGCCGGCACGGTGGCCGAGCGGCTGCGCGCGGCGGTCTCCGACACCCCGGTCGTTGCGGGCGAGATCTCGCTCGCGGTGAGCATCAGCATCGGCGTCGCGGTGGCCATGCCGGACTGCACCGTGAACGGGCTCGCCGCCACAGCCGATGTCGCGCTCTACCGCGCGAAGGCGAACGGACGGAATCGGGTGGAGATCGCCGGTCCGGAGGACTGGGCCCCGGCCGAAATAGGCAGCCGGCAGGCCTGAGCCTCAACCCAGGCTATCCCTCGCCGGCGCGGCGGGATGTTATGCCTCGAAAAGGCGAACCGGAAAATGAGGCGGGGAGGGAAGCGGCGGACCCCCTGTCCGCCGCCTCTCTCCCCGGAACCTGGTGGCTTGCGCCCTAGCGCTCGGCTTCGACGCCGAGGCCGCCGACCGAGGTGTTGATGAAGCGCAGGTGCGAGCTGGGAGCCGGGGCCTCGGCCACCTCCTGCAGGGGCCGGCTGTCGCGGACCATGGTCGGGCCGCGCGGGGCCGTCATGCCCTCGGGACGATCGAAGATGAAGCCGTAGGTCGCGTAGGTCCGGCCATGGGAGTCGGAGTCGTGCCCGACCTGGACGCGCACCGCGGTCCAGTCGTTGTCGTCCGACACATCCATGACGGAGACGTTGCGCATCACCGTGCCCTTGCGGATGCCAGGGCCCTCCCAGTTCGCGTGGTGGATGGTGATCTCGCGCGCGCTCACCTGCCGCTCCACCACAGCCACATGGCCCGAGCGCATGCCGCCGGAGGCGCGGAAGACGAGCACCGCGCCGGGCTCCGGGCGGTCGCCGCGCTGGTAGAGGCCGGCCGCGTTGTGCCACCAGGTTCCGCCATTGCCGGTGATCTGGATGCCCGTGACCATGCGGACATAAGGCACGCAGGAGATGCTGGTGAAGGAGCTCACATCGGTCGGCGTCTCGCCCCGCCCAGCGCCGCGGCGCGCGGCCTTGGCGCCGCTGAAGCGGCCCTGGCGCAGCGGCTCGGCCTGTGGGGCGATGGGGGCCGCGGCCTGGGCGGCGGAGACGTGCTTGGCGCCACCCCGGTTCGGGGAGGAAGCGCTGGCCGACGAGATCAGGCTCGGCGCGAGAACCATCCCGCAGGCCGCGACTATCGAAACGGCTACGCTCTTTGCCCGCATTCTATCCCCCAATACAGACCTCTTGTCCCTGACCGGTTCACCGGCCCCGCCATCCCTGGCGGCGTCACGGAGGCGTTATCCAGGCCTTTGAAACCGGGGCAACCGGGCATCGGACATACAGGCGCAAGGCGGCGTGATTAACCGCGGCGGGTCACCTCAGGAGAAAGCGATCGGGACTGGATTCCTACAAATTAGTCAATGCGACCGCTTGGGACACAGTGTTGCGGTCGTGCGGCCACAGTCGGAGAGGGGGAATGGCACCGGATTCCGGTGCCATTCCAAGAGGTTCAGCGGCAAGCCGTAACCATAATCTCCACAAGGTGGCGCGGGTCCGCCATGTTCGCCTCCACGCAGGCGCGCACGGGGGCGCCGCCCTGGGGCAGCCAGGCGGTCCAGAGCTTGTTCAAGGCGTCGCGGTCGCGGATGTCCTTCAGCCACACCTGGGCCTGGAGAAGACGGGTCTTGTCCGTGCCGTGCTCCTCGAGCGCGGCATCGATCTTGTCCAGGACCTGCTGGGTCTGGCCCGCGACGTCCTGGGACAGGTCGTCGGCAGTGATGCCGGCGAGGTAGACGAAGCCGTGATACTCGACTGAGGTCGAGAGGACGGGGCCGACGCCCTTGCGAAGGATCGCGCTCATGTCTGGTACTCCGAGGCCGGAATGGCGCGGGGCTTCTAGGGCGCGCGGAGGGGGCGCGGCAAGGAGGAGGCGCCCTAGCGCCGCTCGGCCTCGCCCTGCCTGGGCCCCTCCAGGGAGGCCGCGATCCCGCCCGCGCGGCTCATCCCCCATGCGAAGACGGCGAGCGTCAGCCCCGCGGCCAAGAGTGTGGGGAGCCGCAGCCCGAAGGCCTCCCCGGCGGCCCCGAGGGCGAGCGCCCCCATGGCTGGGCAAGCGCGCGAGATGAGGGCCCAGAGAGAGAGAATCCGGCCCCGCATGGCCGGGGTGGCGGCGGTCTGGGCGAGGAGCTGGACGGAGATCCCGTGGGCGGAGGCGCTCGCGCCGATGGCGGCCGCGCAGAGAAGGGCGAAGCCGAAATGCGCCGTCGCGGCGAAGAGCGCCGTCGCGACCGCCTGAGCGAGGATGGCGAGGACAGCGGTCCGCGTGGCTCCGCCGAGTCGCCCCCGCGAGGCGACGGTGAGTCCCGAGACGAGGGCGCCCACCGCGAAGCAGGCCGTGAGCAGCGCCAGCGACTCGGCCCCCCGGCCGAACAGCCGCTCGACATAGGGCGGCAGGATCTCCTGCACCCCGCGCAGCAGGACGGAGGAGAGGGCGGAGAAAACGAGGACGGGCCCCAGCCCGGGATGCCGGGCGGCGTAGCGGAACCCCTCCAGCGTCTCGGCGAGCAGCGAGGCCGTCGCCGCATGGCCCCGGCGCTGGGCCGCCTCCACCCGCAGCCGCGGCATGGAGAGGGTGGCGAAGGCCTGGCCGAGCGCGTTGCAGAGAATGGAGGGCGCGACCCCCCAGGCGGCGATGACGACTCCGGCGAGGCCGGGCCCGACGAAACGGGCCACGTTGAAGAGAAGGCTGTTCGCGGCCACGGCGGCCGGCAGGTCCTCCCGCGCGACAATGGCGGGGATCAGCGTCTGCCGGGCGGGCTGGGCGAAGCAGGCCGCCGTGCCGCTGACCACCTCCAGCGCGAAGAGAAGGCCGATGGAGATCCCGCCCGTAGCGGTAAGGCCCGCGACGGTCAGCGCCTCGATCCCGATGATCGCCTGGGAAACCATGGTGAGGCGCACTCGGTCCACCCGGTCGGCCACCGCGCCGGCCACGGGGCTGACCAGCACGGCGGGGGCGAGGTCGGCGAAGGCGATCAGCCCCACCCAGGCCGCGCTGCGCGACAGCTCCCAGGCGAGCCAAGCGACGCCGATGCGGTGCATCCACAGCCCGGTCCAGGCGCCGAGGCTGGCGCCGAAGAAGATGCGGGCGTTGCGGCTGGAGAGCGCGCGCCCAAGGGGGCCGGCGACGATTCGGGAGAGGGCCGGGGGCAAGGGCGCCTCAGCGCCCGACCGGGGCTCCCGCGGGTCCGATGGCCGGGGCGCGCGGCTGTTCGGCCCGTGCCGCGCCGCGCGCGCATTCGGCCGCCAGCCGGTCGCGCTCGTAGACCTGGGCGATTTGGTCGGTGATCACCTGCGGCCCGAGATGGGAGGTGGTGCCAACGCGCGCGTTGTAGTCGTCCTGCCGCATGAGCTGGCCGCGGTCGCGGTAGCGCACCACGCGCTCGGCCTCGGCGTTGCAGGCGGCGTTCAGGGCGGCGCGGCCACTCTCCCCTCCCGCCTGCGGGCGGGCGGGCGTCCCGCCGGCGCAGCCCAGGAGCAGCAGGCCGGAGAGGAGCGCGGGGAGGGATCTCTTCATGCGGGCGTCGCTCCGGTGGTGCTGTTCGGCGTCGTCTGGCGTGGCCGCGCGAGGCGGTGCCGCAATCCCTCTTCATCGAAGCGGGCCGCGCCGTCCAGGGGCTGCGTCGCCGCGGCGCGCAGAAGATCGGGGTGGAGCACGGTGCCCTCCCGCCCGATGTCGAACAGCCCGCGCAGCCAGCTTGCCCGCCCCATCACCTCTAGCAGGGCCAAGAGGCGGAGCAGGACGGCCATTCCCTCGGCGTGGTCGAGGCCGAATCGCCGGTCCAGCGCCTCCGCCCAGCAGCAGGCGTCGCGATCCTCGAGCAATAGGTCGAGCGAGGGGTCGCCCGCGAAGCGGAAGGCCCGGGGGGGGCCGTGCAGCGCCGCCGCCGCCGCCTCCCGCGCCGTATCCCAGGCGGAGAGCAGCGCCCGGGGCGAAACGGCGGGGGTGGCGTCAGGCGTGAAGGGAATGGCGTAGGCGGTCGGCATGGCGGAGGAAGTGGGGTGCCTCCGCCCGAAGGTCAGGTCTTGACCGGATCGAGGCCGCGCAGCGCCTCGGGCGTGTCGAAATCCCTGAGCACGCCGTCATCGGCCATCTCCACCCCGACCAGTCGGTCGGCGTGGCGGCCGGTGAGGTGGCGCGCCCCGACATCGCCGCTGATCTCCATGATCTCCGGGAAGAACTCGCGGCCCCATAGGACGGGGTTGCCCTGCTTGCCCCGGAAGGTCGGCTGCACGATGGCCCGCCCCTCCTCGGGGTCGAAGGCGGTAAGCAGCCGGTCGATGGCGGCGGGGGTGACGAGCGGCATGTCGCCCAGCAGCACGACGGCTCCCTCCACCTCCGGCGGCAGGGCGGCGATGCCGGCCTTGAGCGAGGCGGAGAGCCCCTCGGCATAATCCTCGGCGTGGGTCACCAGCACCGGGCGGCCTGCCAGCGCCTCCTCTACCCGCTCGCGCTCATGGCCGGTGACGACGAGCACCGGGCGGGCGCGGCTGGCGAGCGCGCTGTCCACCACCCGGGCAATCATCGCCTGCCCCGCGCGATCCATCACCATCAGCTTGTTCAGCGGCGCCATCCGGCGGGAGCGGCCGGCGGCGAGGACGATGGCGGCCACCTCCCGCGGGCGGCGGGGGGCGGGGCCGGTCGGGGTGCGGGGCGCATCGCCGCGCGGCATGGGCCGGGTCTCAATCTCCTTCAGCAGCCCGCCCACGCCCATGCGGGTGATCGCCCTGGGCGGGACGGGGATGCCAGCGAAGAGGCGCTCCAGCACCCAGTCGAAGCCGTTCACCTTCGGGGAACGCGCGCAGCCCGGCAGGACCATGGCCGGCACCGGCCCGATGCGCCCGAGGCAGAGAAGGTTCCCGGGGTCCACTGGCATGCCGAAATGCTCGATCACCCCGCCCGCGCGGACGATGCCGGCCGGCGCCACGTCCCGCCGGTCCACCACGGCGGAGGCGCCGAGGACGAGCAGCAGATCGGCCCCGGCGCCGTGCAGCCGGCCGAGGGCGGCGGCGACGGGAGCGGTCTCGTGGGCGCAGCGCTCGGGGGACAGCAGCGTGCCGCCTAGCGCCTCCACACGCGCGCGGGTCGCCTCGGCGCCGTTCTCGATCACCTTCTCCTTCATCCCCGGCAGCTCGCTCATTACGAGGCCAACGCGGAGCGGGCGGAAGGGATGGAGCGAGAGGGCGGCGGCGCCGCGCAGCATCGCCTCGGCGACCTTGAGCGCCCCGGCGGGGACGGCGAAGGGGATGACCTTCAACGTCGCAAGCATGTCCCCGGGCCCGACCACGGCGAAATCGGGCAGGGTGGCGAGCGTCAGGCTCTCGTCCAGCGCGTTCAGCCGGTCAATCAGCCCGGCATCCACGCGCAGCACCCCCGCCGCCTCGGCCAGAAGGTTCACCCGCCCCGTCGCCGCGCGGGAACGGCCGACCAGGGGGCGGAGCATGGCGTTGCCCATGCGGTCCGCCGCCTCGTTCTCCGGCACGTCGCCCGGTTCTAACCGCGCGGCGATCACCTCCTCGTGCCGGGCCTCGCGCAGCGCCCCGATCGCCTCGGCGTCCAGCACCGTGCCCTTCTTCAGCACGCGCCCGGGCAGGCGCAGCGTGTGGGCGAGGATCGCGCCGCGCGCCTCGGCCAGCGGTGTCGGGCCGAAGATCATGCGGGCTTCCCCCGGCGGGCGGCGACGACCTGGGCGATGACCGAGAGCGCGATTTCGGGCGCTGTCACCGCCCCGATGTCGAGCCCGACGGGCGCGCGGATGCGGGCGATGGCCTCGGCGCCGTGCCCGGCCTCCGTCAGCCGCTCGACCCGCTTCGCATGGGTGCGGCGGCTGCCGAGGGAGCCGATGTAGAAGGCCTCCGACCGCAGCGCGACGTCGAGCGCGGGATCGTCCAGCTTCGGGTCGTGGGTGAGGGTGACGATGGCGGTGCGGGAGTCCGGGCGGAGAGCGGTGAGCGCATCGTCCGGCCACTCGTTCACCAGCGTCGCGCCCTCGGCGAAGCGCTCCTCGGTCGCGAAGGCGCGGCGGGGGTCGACCACCGTCACCGCCAGCCCGACCGCGACCGCCATGGGCACGAGCGCCTGCGCCACATGGACGGCGCCGACGAGGATCAGCCGGGGCGGCGGGGCCTGGGGATGGATGAACCAGCTCTCCTCCCCGAGCGTCACGGGACCGGCGCGGTCGTCGCGCAGCGCGGCCTCCGCCGCCTCGGCCAGGGCGGGGGGCACGGGTCCATCGGGGTAGAGGACCTGCGCGCCGTCCGGCAGGCGGGTGAGCAACGCGACGGGGCGGCGGGCGGCACGGGCCGAGGCCAGCGCGTCCAGCGTCTCCGGTGTCACGCCAGCGGTTCCACGAAGACCTTCAGCTTGCCGCCGCAGGCCAACCCCACCTCCCAGGCGCGCTCGTCGGTGATGCCGAAATCGAGCAGCTGGGGCCGCCCGTCCCTCATCACCTGTCGCGCGATGTCGGCCACCGCCCCCTCAATGCAGCCGCCCGAGACGGAGCCGGCGAGGCGGCCCGTCCCCGTCACGGCTAGGCGCGATCCGGCCGGTCGGGGAGAGGAGCCCCAGGTCTCGACCACGGTGGCGAGGGCCACGCTCTCCCCCTCGGCCCGCCAGGTGCGGGCGATCTCCAGGATGTCCTCGCTGCCGCTCATGCCGGTCTCCCCGTGTTCTTCCCCCCGCCCTGGCCCGCCCCGGAAAGAGTGGCGACGAGGCTGCGCAGGCTATCCAGGTTATGCACTTGGCGATGCTCGTGCACGTGCGGGAGGAGCGCACGTATGCCGGCGGCGCGGGGCTGGAACCTGGCATAGCGGAGCAGCGGGTTTAGCCAGATCAGGCGCCGGCAGGAATGGGAGAGGCGCTCGGCGGCCTCCGACAGCCCCTCCGCCCCGCCGCGGTCCAGCCCGTCCGTGATGAGGAGCACCACCGCCCCTTGGCCAAGCACGCGCCGCGCCCAGAGGCGATTGAAGCGGTCCAGCGCCTCCCCGATCCGGGTGCCGCCGGACCAGTCCGGCAGGATGCGGGCGACGGCCAGGAAGGCCACCTCGGGGTCGCGGTCGCGGAGCGCGCGGGTGATGTTGGTCAGCCGCGTGCCGAAGACGAAGCTGTGGACGCGGGCGCGGTGGTTGGCCACGGCGTGCATGAAGTGCAGCAGCACCTGGGCGTAGCGCGCCATGCTCCCGGAGACGTCGCAGAGAAGCACCAGCGGCGGCGGGCGGGTCACGCGGCGGCGGCGGGAAATGGTGGCGATCTCGCCCCCCAGCCGCATGGAGGCGCGGATCGTCGCCCTGAGATCCGCGCGCGGGCCGGAGGGGTCGGGGCGGAAGCGGCGGGTGGGGCGCTCGGCCAGGGGGAGAACGAGGCGCCGGATTTCCCGCCGCGCCGCCGCCAGCTCCTCGGCGGTCATGGCCTCGAAATCCATCCGGCTCAGCCGCTCCCGGTCGCTGACCGTCAGCGTGGCATCATCCCGCCGCGCCGGGTCCACGGCGGGCGGTGCGGGGCCGGCACCGCCCGGCATGGCCTCCGAAGCGCGGCGGGCGGCGGCGGGGAGGTCGGGGATCTCCTCCCCCGGGGCGGGCGGGCGGGCGGGGGCGTCGGGGTTGCGCCAGAACAGGTCGAAGGCGGCGTCGAAGACCTCGAAATGGTCGCGCCGGTGGATCATCGTCGCGCGCAACGCGGCCCGGAAGGCGGCGCGGTCGGAGAAGGTCACATGGCCCAGCGCCTCGGCGGCGGAGAGCGCCTCGGCCGGGCCCACGGGCAGGCCGGCCCGGCGCAGCACCCGCCCGAAGGCGAGGAGGTTGGGGGCGAGGGCGCTCACGGGAGGGCCGCGCGCGCCTCCTCCACCCGCCGCGCCAGCTCCTCGCCGCGCAGCCGGGCGATGTCGTCCTGGTATTTCAGCAGCACGCCGAGCGTCGCCTCGGCGGCGGCGGGCTCCAACTCGCGCCGGTTCAGCGCGGTGAGGGCGCGGGCCCAGTCCACCGTCTCCGCCACCCCCGGCGGCTTGAAGAAGGCATCCCCGCCCCTGAGCCCCTGGGCGAAGGCGACCACCTGGGCGGAGAGGGCGGTTGGCACCTCCGGGGCCCGGCGCGCGAGGATGGCCATCTCCCGCGCGGGGTCGGGATAGTCCACCCAGTGATAAAGGCAGCGGCGCCGGATGGCGTCGTGCACCTCCCGCGTGCGGTTGGAGGTGATGATGACGACCGGCGGCGTCTCGGCCCGGATGGTGCCAAGTTCGGGGACCGTGATCTGGAAGTCGGCCAGGATTTCCAGCAGAAAGGCCTCGAAGGGCTCGTCCGCCCGGTCCAGCTCGTCGATCAGGAGGAGGGCAGGGCTGCCCTCGATGGCCTGGAGCAGCGGGCGGGGCTCGAGGAAGCGGCGGTCGTAGAGGCCGCGCTCCAGCGCCGCGCGGTCGCCCTCGCCCGCGGCCTCGGCCAAGCGGATCGCCATGAGCTGGCGGGCATGGTTCCACTCATAGGCGGCCGAGGCCAGGTCCATGCCGTCATGGCATTGCAGCCGCACCAGCCGGCGCGGGAGCTGCGCGGCGAGGACCTTGGCGATCTCGGTCTTGCCGGTGCCGGGCTCGCCCTCCAGCAGGAGGGGGCGCCCCATGACGAGGGCGAGATGGACCGTGGTGGCGAGCGCCGTGTCGGCGACGTAGCCGCCCGCCTCCAGCAGGGCGCGGGTGGCGGCGATGTCGCCCGGGATGCCCTCAGCCAATGACGAAGAGCAGCCCCAGCACGCCCAGCATGAGCGCGCCGCCGATCCAGAAGTTGATGGGCATGCCGTAGGGCTCGCGCGGGATGGCGGCGAGCGTCTCGGCGAGGCTCCGCTTGGCCTGGCCCGGTCGGAGCGCCGCGACCGCCGTGCGGCGCTCGGTCACGGGCTGGCCGGTCGTGGCCGTCGCGTTCGGGATGGTGGGGAAGGTGTCGTTGGAGGCCATCGGTCCGGTTGCCATCGTGTTTGCGGGAGAAGCGGTTGCAGGGGCAGCGGTTTCCGCTGCCGGGGCGAGCTGCGCGGCGAAACGGTCGAAGAATTGGTCGGCCATCTGCCGCGCGGTGCTGTCCACCAGCCGGGCTCCGAGCTGGGCCATCTTGCCGCCCACCTGCGCCTTGACGGCGTAGTTGAGGGTGGTGGTCGAGGGGCCCTCCTCCACCAGGGACACGTCGGCCCCGCCGCGGGCGAAGCCCATGGCGCCGCCCTGGCCCTCGCCGGTGATGGTGTAGCTCTCCGGCGGGTTGATGTTGGTGAGCGTCACCTTGCCCCCGAACTTCGCGGACATCGGCCCGATCCGGACGGCAACCTTCGCCTGGAAGCTGTCCGGCCCCGTGCGCTCGACCGACTCGCAGCCGGGAATGGCGGCCTGGAGCACGGCGGGGTCGTTCAGCGCCTCCCAGACCCGTTCGCGCGGCGCCTCGATCCGGCGGCTCCCCGTCATGTCCATGCGATGCTCTCCTGCCCCGCCCTGCGCTTCGCCGGGCAAACTAGGGGAGGGGCGGCCGGGGGGAAAGGGGAGGCGGGGCGCGGCGGCGCGCCGGCTGGCCCGCGGCGGGGCCGGGTGTTAGCCTTTCCTGAGCACGGGGGCGCCCGCTTTCCGGGCCCGGCACGCGGCCCGGCCCTGCGCCCCCGCGACGTCCATGCCGGAGGTGACCAGTGCCCTATGTGATCGGAGAGGACCTGCCGGACGCCCCGGCGGGCGAGCGTTTCCGCGCGCTCCTGGAGCGGCCGGGCATCCTGCGGCTGCCCGGAGCGCATACGGGCATGGCGGCGCTGCTGGCCAAGCGGGCGGGGTTCGAGGGCCTCTACATGTCCGGCGCGGCCATGTCAGCCAATATGGGCCTGCCGGACCTCGGCATGATCACGGTGGACGATGTCTGCTGGTACATCCGCCAGGTCGCCCGCGCTTCGGCCCTGCCAGTGCTGGTCGATGGCGACACCGGCTATGGCGAGGCGCTGAACGTCATGCACATGGTCCGCTCCTTCGAGGAGGCCGGGGCGGCTGCGGTGCATCTGGAGGACCAGCTGCTCCCGAAGAAGTGCGGGCACCTCAACGACAAGAAGCTCGCCGACCCCCAGGACATGGCGGCCAAGGTCGCCGCGGCACGCAAGGCGCGGCGTCACCTGTACATCATCGCCCGTACGGATGCGGCGGCGAGCGAGGGGATGGACGGGGCGGTGGCGCGGGCAAAGCTTTTCATGGAGGCCGGGGCGGACGCGATCTTCCCTGAGGCCCTGAACACCGCCGAGATGTTCCGCGAGTTCGCGCGCCGCATGCCCGGCGTGAAGCTGCTGGCCAACATGACCGAGTTCGGCCGCACCCCCTTCTTCACGGACAAGGAGTTCGAGGAGATGGGCTACGCGATGGTGATCTGGCCCGTCTCGGCGCTGCGCGTCGCCAACCGCGCCATGGAGGAGCTCTACGCGGCGATCAACCGGGACGGCGGCACGCAGGGCATGGTGGACCGGATGCAGACCCGCGCCGAGCTCTACGAGGCCATCGGCTATCACGATTACGAAGCGCTGGATCAGACCCTGGTGAAGACCGTCATCCCCGAGGGCATGCCGCAGCGATGAGGCGCCGCAGGATGCTCGGGCTGCTGGCGCTCGCGCCGGCGGCCGCCCTCGCGCAGGAGGGGCCGCAGCCGAAGCTGCCGACCGAACCGCTGGTCATCGTCACGCGCGACGGCAAGCGCCACGAGTTCGAGGTGGAGATGGCGATCGACCCCGGGCAGCAGATGGTCGGGCTGATGTTCCGCCCTTCCGTCGGACCGAAGGAGGGCATGCTCTTCGACTGGGGCCAGCCACGCGAGAGCAGCATGTGGATGCGGAACACCGTCGCCTCCCTCGACATGCTGTTCATCACGCAGGAAGGGCGGGTGTTGCGGATCGCCGAGCGCACGGTTCCACGCAGCCTTGCCACCATCAGCTCCAATGGCCCCGTGCGCGCCACGCTGGAACTCGCGGCCGGCACGGCGGAGCGGCTGGGCATCCGCGTCGGCGACCGGGTGGAGCAGCGGATCTTCGGGACAACGCGCTAGAGCGGCAGGGTGATCGTCTGGCCGAAGCGGGGGACGATGAAGTCCCCCTCGGCCAGCCCGGCACCTGCCCGCGCCTCGGCGAGCGCCCGCGCGGGCTCGTCGATCCCTTCCTGGGTGAGCTTGAAGGTACCGAAATGCATGGCGATGGCCGTGCGCGTGCGAGTCTCAGCCCGCGCCCGCACCGCCTCCTCCGGGTTCATGTGAACGGCCCGCATGAACCAGCGGGGCTCATAGGCACCGATCGGGATCATGCCGATGGAAAAGGGGCCCAGCTCCGCCCCGATCTCCGCGAGATGCCCGCCATGGGCCGTGTCCCCGGCGAAGAGGATGCTGCCCACCGCCGTGCGGATGGCGAAGCCGCCCCAGAGAGAGCGCCCGCGGTCCCGGATGCCCCGTGCGGAGAAGTGGTGGGCGGGGAGGTAGGTAACGGTCGCGCTCCCGACCTTCGTCTCCCCCCACCAGTCCAACTCCTCCGCGCCCGCGATGCCGTTGCGGGCGAGGATGGGCGCGTTGTTCAGCCCGGTGATGATGCGCGGCGCCCCCAGCCGGCGCAGGCTCGGCACGTCCAGGTGGTCGTAGTGGTTGTGGGAAAGCAGCACCGCATCCAGCGGCGGGAGGGACTCCATCCTCAATCCGGGCAAGCGGGCACGGCGTGGGCCGAGGAAGGGCAGTGGGCTGCACCGCTCGGACCAGACGGGGTCGGTCAGCAGGGAGGGGCCGCCGGCGATGCGGATGAGGAACGTGGCGTGGCCGATGAGGGTGATGGCAGCATGGCCCGGCGGCGGCTCGGCGGGCAGCGGCTCGGCGGGATCCTCCACATGGCGTGGCCAGGGCGTGCCACCCCCCTCCCGCATCATGCGCCAGACCTGGGCGAGGGGCTGGCCCGCCACGCTTCCATCCGGGTTCAGGAAGCGCCCGTCCGGCCCTTTCCGCGCGCCCCTCCTCAAGCCCCGACCTTCACGCCAAGCTCCCCGGCCATGTCGAGGGCGAACTGCCAGGCGACGCGGCCGGAGCGGGAGCCGCGCGTGATCGTCCACTCCTTTGCCCGCGCCAGCAACGCCTCCTGCTCGATAGGCAGGCCGAGCGCGCGGGCATAGCCCTCGACCATGGCAAAATAGGTGGTCTGGTCGCAGTTGTGGAAGCCGATCCAGAGGCCGAAGCGGTCGGAGAGCGAAACCTTCTCCTCCACCGACTCGCTCGCATGGATGGCGCGCTGCCCCTCGTTCTCGATCATGTCGCGCGGCATGAGGTGCCGGCGGTTGGAGGTGGCGTAGAACACGACATTCGGCGGCCGCCCGGCGATGCCGCCGTCCAGCACCGACTTCAGCGCCTTGTAATCGGCGTCCTCCCGCTCGAAGGAGAGGTCGTCGCAGAAGACGAGCACGCGGCGGGGCTGCTCGCGCAGGATCTCCAGCAGCTCGGGCAGGGTGGCGATGTCCTCCCGCGCGATCTCGATCAGGGCGAGGCTGCCAGGAACGGCCCTGTTCGCCTCGGCATGGGCGGCCTTCACCAGCGAGGACTTGCCCATGCCGCGCGCGCCCCAGAGCATCGCGTTGTTGGCCGGCAGGCCGCGCGCGAAGCGGAGCGTGTTCTCCAGCAGCAGTCGCTTCTGGGCCTCGACCCCCTGCAGGAGGGCTATGTCCACGGCTGAGACGCGGCGCACGGGGGCCAGGCGGGGCAGGGGGGCGGGGTGCCAGATGAAGGCGTCGGCGCCGTCCAGGCGGGGCGCGGCATGGGCGGCGGGGGCCATGCGCTCCAGCGCCTCCGCGATCCGGGTGAGCAGGGCATCGTTCATCATGGGTTGATTCATCGAGGCTTTCTGGGGCGCCGCCGGGCTCGGCTTGACGCGGAGGGGTGGGCGACTAGTTTCCGCCCCAAGCTGAAGCGTGCCCCGCTTCGGATTGTCAACCGCGCGCGTGCCCAGGCACCGCGCCTCCTCAAACGACCGGACGGAAGCCCAGCCCCATGTTCATCTCCCCGGCCCTTGCCCAGGACGCGGCCGCCGGCGGCGCGACCGGACTGGTCATGCAGTTCGCCCCGCTCGTCCTCATCTTCATCGTCTTCTACTTCATCCTCATCCGCCCCCAGCAGAAGAAGATGAAGGAGCACCGCACCATGCTGACCCAGCTCAAGCGCGGGGACCGGGTGGTGACGGCGGGCGGGCTGGTGGCGACCATCACGAAGGTGAAGGAGGGCTCGGACGAGCTCGAGGCCGAGATCGCCCCGAATGTCCGCGTGATCGTGGTGCGCGGTACGATCGCCAGCGTAATCCGCCCGACGGCCGCGAACGACGCCGCGCCCGCCAAGGGCTGATCCGGGAACACCGGATACGGAAAGGGCGCCGCGGGAAGGACCCGCGGCGCCCTTATTCGTTCCCCCGGCCGGGTGCCGGATCAGGCCGACTGGCCGGACTGCATGCCCTTGTCGAGCAGGGAGGCCACGAACTCCCAGTTCACAAGCTTGTCGAGCCAGTTGGTCAGGTAGTCCGGGCGGCGGTTGCGGAAGTCCAGGTAGTAGGAGTGCTCCCACACATCGACGCCGAGAATGGGCGTGCCCTCGCCCGTGGCGATCGGGTTGGAGCCGTTCGGGGTCTTGGTGATCTTCAGCTTGCCCGAGGCATCCTGGACCAGCCAGGCCCAGCCCGAGCCGAACTGCGTCACGCCGGCCTGCTTGAAGTCGTCCTTGAACTTCTGCAGCCCGCCGAGGTCGCTCTCGATCCTGGACATCAGGTTGCCCGGGATCTTGTCGTCCCCGCCGCTGGGCGACATCACCTGCCAGAAGAGCAGGTGGTTCCAGTGCTGGCCGGCCTGGTTCAGCACGGGCGTGCCCTCGGCCCCAGCCTTCCCGGCCTCGGCGACGATCTGCTCCAGCGTCTTGCCCTGGAGCCCCTTGCTCTCGATCAGGCCGTTGAGCGCGGTGACATAGGCCTGGTGGTGCTTGCCATGATGCAGCTCCAGCGTCTCCTGCTGCATGCCGCGGGATGCGAGCGCGCCGGGATCGTAGGGTAGGGGGGGCAGGCTGAAGGCCATGAGGCATCTCCTTCCGGTGATTCGGGCCGCAATGTCGTCCTTGTGAGGGCCGGGGCCAAGGGCGGGGCGCCTCAATCCGGCGCGATGGTTCCGGCTTGCCAGCCGGGCCGGCGGGGTCCAAGGGATCGCGCATGGCCGAGGCCCCAGCCCTGTCCGCCACCGCGGAGATCGCGCGGCGGCACGATCCCGACCGCTTCCTCTGCGCCCTTTTCGCGCCGGCGGAGAGGCGGGAGACCGTCTTCACCCTCATCGCCTTCAACCACGAGCTGGCCCGGGCGCGGGAGGTGGCGCGGGAGCCGCTGATGGCCCTGATTCGCCTGCAATGGTGGCGGGAGACGGTGGAAGAGGCCGTGGCGGAGAAGCCGGCGCGCCGGCACGAGGTGGCCGAGCCCCTCTCGCGGGAGATCCGGGCGGGAGGGCTCGATCCCGCCGCCCTGCTCCTCATGGTTGAGGCGCGGGAGGAGGCGGAGACCGGCGAGGAGGCCGTGCCGCTGGCCGAGCGCCTGCGCGGCACCGCCGGGGCGATGGCGTTGGAGACGGGCCGCATTCTCGGTGCGCCGGAGGGGAGCCTGGAAGGGCTGCGCCGGATCGGCACGGCCTATGGGCTGGCGGGAACGCTGCGGAGCCTCGCCGCTCTGGCCGCGCAGGAGCGCGACCCCCTCCCCCCCGGCAGGGACCCCGCCGAGGCCGCGCGCGATCTGGCCAGCGAGGGGCTCGCCCTGCTGGAGGAGGGCCGCCGCTCGCTCTCCTCCCTGCCGCGGCAGGCCGTGGCCGCCGCGCTGCCGGCGGTCCTTGCCCGACGGGACCTGCGCCGCGTGCTGCGCCCGGGCTGGCAGCCCGGCACCCCGCCCGCCCCGCGCGGGCTGGGGGACCGGCTCGCCGTCACCTGGGCCGGGTGGCGCGGCCGGGTCTGATCCCCCCTGGCGGCGCCTCCCGGGACGTCGCAAGCTGCCGGCAAAAGGGGAGAGAACGCATCCATGTTCTTCCAGCGACGCCGCGCGCCCAGCCGGCTGGTGGCCGAGGCCGTGGATCCCGCGGCCGCCGGCGCTTCCTCAGGACCGCCTGCGCCTGCTGCGTCCTCGCTGCCGCGCCGCTGAGCCGCCTGGAGGCGCAGGCCGTGCAATCGGCCGAGGTGCAGCGCCACCTCGCGGCCGCGCGGGAGGCGGCGGGGATGGATCTCGTTCCCCTGCTGCGGCTGGCCGAGGTGATCGTCCCGCCCGCCACGCGGCGCCCGAGCATGGCCGAGCTGATCCGCATGCCCGCGCCGCCGCCCGGCCGGGCCTTCGACAACCTCGTCTTCCTCGGCAGCGAGTGGGTGACCGCCTGGGCCGTCCCGACCTCCGACGGAATTATCCTGATCGACGCCATGGACAATGATGACCAGGCCGAGACCATCACCGATGCCGGGATGCGCCGGACCGGCCTGGACCCCGCGACGGTGAAGCTCCTCGTCGTCACCCACGGCCATGGCGACCATTACGGCGGCTGCGGCCATTTCCAGCGGCGCTACGGCACCCGCGTGGTGATGAGCAGCGAGGACTGGCGGATGACGGAGACGAAGCTGGAGTTCGACCTGCCCCATTGGGGCCGCCCGCCGCAGCGGGACATCGCGGTGGAGGACGGCGGCAAGGTCGCGCTGGGCGACACGGCGCTGGACGTGGTCGCCACCCCCGGCCATACGACGGGCACGATCTCCCTGGTCATGGATCTGAAGGACGGGGGCGCCATCCATCGGGGCCTGCTCTGGGGCGGCACCGCCTTCAACTTCGGGGCGCAGCCCGACCGCATCCGCCGGCTCCAGGCCTATATCGACGGCACGGCCCGGACCCGGGACATCGCGGCGCGGCAGGGGATCGACGTCCTCCTCTCCAATCACACGGGCTGGGACGAGGCGGCGAGGAAACTGGCGGCAAAGCGATCGGGCGAACCCAACCCCTTCGCCATCGGCAAGGACGCGGTGCAGCGCGCCCTGACCGTGATGCACGAGTGCGCCCGGGCCACCATGGGCGTCTGGAACGCCTGAGCCGCGGCCGAGGCCCCGCGGTCAGGCGCGCTTGCGGCGCTTGGCCGGGGCGGGCTCGGCGATGGGCCGGCCGGCGAGCAGCGGGGCCAGGAAGCGCCCGGTATGGCTCTCCGGGCTGGCCGCCACTTCTTCCGGCGTCCCCTCGGCCACGATGCGCCCGCCGCCGTCGCCGCCCTCGGGGCCCATGTCGAGCAGCCAGTCGGCGGTCTTGATGACCTCCAGGTTGTGCTCGATGACCACCACCGTGTTGCCCTGGGCCACCAGCGCGTGCAGCACCTCCAGCAGCTTGCGGACATCCTCGAAATGCAGGCCCGTGGTCGGCTCGTCCAGGATGTAGAGGGTGCGCCCCGTGGCGCGGCGGGCCAGCTCCTTGGCGAGCTTGATGCGCTGCGCCTCGCCGCCCGAGAGCGTCGTCGCCTGCTGGCCGAGATGGATGTAGCCGAGGCCGACCTCGTTCAGCACCTTCAGCTTGTCCCGGATGGCAGGCACGGCGGAGAAGAACTCCAGCCCCTCGTCCACTGTCATCTCCAGCACGTCGGAGATCGACTTGCCCCGGAATCTTACCTCCAGCGTCTCGCGGTTGTAGCGCTTGCCCTTGCAGGTGTCGCAGGTGACGTAGACGTCGGGCAGAAAGTGCATCTCGATTTTGATGAGCCCGTCGCCCTGGCAGGCCTCGCAGCGGCCACCCTTCACGTTGAAAGAGAAGCGGCCGGCCTTGTAGCCGCGGGCGCGGCTGTCCGGCAGCTCGGAGAACCAGTCCCGGATCGGGGCGAAGAGGCCCGTATAGGTCGCGGGGTTGGAGCGGGGCGTGCGGCCGATCGGCGACTGGTCGATGTCGATGATCTTGTCCAGGTGCTCCAGCCCCTCGATCCGCTCATGCGGCGCGGGGACGGTGCCCGCGCCCATCAGCCGGCGCGCGGCCGCCTTGTAGAGTGTCTCGATCACCAGCGTGGACTTGCCGCCGCCCGAGACGCCGGTGACGCAGGCGAAGGTGCCCAGGGGCAGGGATGCCGTGACGGACTTCAGGTTGTTACCCGTCGCGCCGACGACCTTGAGCATCCGCTTCGGGTCCGGCGCGCGGCGCTTCTCCGGCACGGGGATGGAGCGGCGGCCGGACATGTAGGCGCCGGTGATGCTGTCGGGATTGGCGGCGACCTCCTCCGGCGTGCCGTGGGCGATGACGCGGCCGCCGCCCGCGCCGGCCGCGGGCCCGATATCCACGAGGTAGTCGGCGGCCCGGATCGCGTCCTCGTCGTGCTCGACGACGAGGACCGTGTTGCCGATGTCGCGCAGGCGCCGGAGCGTGCCGAGCAGCCGCTCGTTGTCCCGCTGGTGCAGGCCGATCGAAGGCTCGTCCAGCACGTAGAGCACGCCGGTCAGGCCGCTGCCGATCTGGGAGGCCAGCCGGATGCGCTGGCTCTCCCCGCCCGAGAGGCTGGCGCTGCCGCGGGCCAGGGAGAGGTAGTCCAGCCCGACATCCACGAGGAAGCGCAGGCGGTCGTTGATCTCGCGCAGGATGCGGCGCGCGATCTCCTGCCGCTGGGGGGTGAGCTGGTCGAAGACGCCCGCGAACCACTCCATCGCGCGGCGGATGGAGAGGGCGGAGGCGGCGGCGATGTCCATCCCCGCCACCTTCACGGCCAGCGCCTCGGGCTTGAGGCGGGCCCCGTGGCAGACATGGCAGGGGCGGTCGGACTGGTAGCGCTGCAGGTCCTCGCGGACCCAGGGATTGTCCGTCTCGCGCAGGCGCCGCGTGAGATTCGGGATCACGCCCTCGAAGGGCTTCTTCACTTCATAGGCGCGGAGTCCGTCCTTGTAGCGGAGCGTCACCACCTCGCCCGTGCCACCAAGGATGCCCTCGCGCACGGCCTTGGGCAGGTCGGCCCAGGGCGTATTGGTCGAGACCTTGTAGTGCTTCGCCAGGCTGTCGAGCGTCTGGTCGTAATAGGGGGAGGAGGCGCCGCCGGCCCAGGCGGCCACCGCGCCCTCGGCGATGCTCCTCGCGTCGTCCGGAACGACGAGGGCGGCGTCGAAGAAGGTCTCGGTCCCCAGCCCGTCGCATTCGGGGCAGGCGCCCTGGGGCGAGTTGAAGGAGAAGAGCCGGGGCTCGATCTCCTCGATGGTGAAGCCGGATTCCGGGCAGGCGAATCGGGAGGAGAAGACCGTCCGCTCCCCGCTATCCGCTCCTTCGAGATAGACCACGCCGTCCGAGAGGCCAAGTGCCGTCTCGAAGCTGTCGGCGAGCCGCTGCTGGGCGCCCTCGCGCACCACCACGCGGTCCACCACGGCGTCGATGTCGTGCTTCTTCTTCTTGTCGAGGGCGGGTACCTCCTCGATCCGGAGGAGGGTGCCGTTCACTTTCACCCGCTCGAAGCCCCGCCGCTGGAGCTCGGCGATCTCCTTCTTCCACTCGCCCTTCTTGCCCTTCGCGATAGGGGCCAGGATCAGCAGCCGCGAGCCCTCGGGCATGGCCATGGTCCGGTCCACCATCTGGGACACGGTCTGGGCCTCGATGGGCAGGCCGGTAGTGGGCGAGTAGGGCACGCCCACCCGCGCCCAGAGAAGGCGCATGTAGTCCGCGATCTCCGTCACCGTGCCGACGGTGGAGCGGGGATTGTGGGAGGTGGTCTTCTGCTCGATCGAGATGGCCGGGGACAGGCCCTCGATGCTGTCCACATCCGGCTTCTGCTGCAGTTCCAGGAACTGCCGGGCATAGGCCGAGAGGCTCTCCACGTAGCGCCGCTGCCCCTCGGCATAGATTGTGTCGAAGGCGAGCGAGGACTTGCCCGAGCCGGAGAGCCCCGTGATGACCGTGAGCGTCCCCTTCGGGATGTCCAGGTCCAGGTTCTTCAGGTTGTGCTGCCGGGCGCCGCGGATGCGGATATGGCCGCCGCTGCCGATCTCGAGCGCGCCACGATTGGCCAGGCGGTTGGCGGTGTCGGGCAGGCTGTCAGGCACGGGGCGGTCCGACCTTTCTGGCACGGGTTGATGTTCGCATTGTGTTCACGGACTTGTGCCACCATATAGGGGCGGCGGGAAGGGGTCGCCGGGGGGCGCCCCGACCGTCACCCCTCGGGGGCTGGCCTCGCCGGCCCCCGGGGGGTAGTTTCCGCACCCCGCGACGGTAACTCCTCGCGGGCTCGGGTGATTCGCGCGGCCCCGCTACGCGGGGCCGGTTCGTGGTATGGAGAAGCCTTGGCCAGGGTTTACCCCCGGCCGGGCAGGGATGTGGGTGGCATGGCCGGCGTCAACAAGGTGATCATCCTCGGCACGCTGGGTCGCGACCCGGAGGTGCGGAACTTCCAGAACGGCGGCAAGGTGGTGAACCTGCGCGTCGCGACCTCCGAGCGCTACAAGGACCGCGAGGGCAACCAGCAGGAGCGCACGGAGTGGCACTCCGTCGCGATCTTCAACGAGAAGCTGGGCGAGATCGCCGAGCGCTACCTGAAGAAGGGCAACCAGGTCTATCTGGAGGGCCAGCTCGAGACCCGGAAGTGGACCACCAACGAGGGCCAGGAGCGCTACACCACCGAGATCGTGCTGCGCCAGTTCCGCGGCGAGCTGGCCCTGATCGGTGGCCGTGGCCAGGGCGCCGGGGCCGGCGATGAGGGCAGCTTCGGCGGCGGGGAGCGCGGCGGCTTCGGCGCCGAGCGGGGCGGGGCCCCGGGCGGCAGCTACGGCGGCGGCCGCTCCTCCGGTGCCTCCTCGGCTGGCCGCAGCGGCGGCGCCGGGCGGAGCGGCGGCGGTGGCGGCGGCTGGGACGCCCCCAAGGCCGACCTCGACGACGACATCCCGTTCTGACCTGGCCATTCTGAGTTGGCTGTCCTGATCCTATTGGAAGAGATTAAGTGAGCGAGACGGAGAGCGGCGGTCCCTCTGACGAGCGGCCGTTCGACGAGACCATGCCCGTGACTCTCGAGGAGGAGATGCGGCGCTCCTACCTCGATTACGCCATGAGCGTGATCGTGGCGCGCGCCCTTCCGGACGCGCGGGACGGGCTCAAGCCCGTGCATCGCCGCATCCTCTTCTCGATGAACGAGAACGGGTTCACGGCGGACAAGCCTTACAAGAAGTCGGCCCGCGTGGTCGGCGACGTGATGGGTAAGTACCACCCGCACGGCGACAGCGCGATCTACGACGCCATGGTCCGCATGGCGCAGCCCTTCTCAATGCGCGTGCCCCTTATCGATGGCCAGGGCAACTACGGCTCGATGGACGGCGATCCGCCGGCGGCGATGCGCTACACCGAGGCGCGGCTGGCCAAGTCTGCGGCGGCGCTGCTGGCCGGCATCGACGAGGACACGGTCGATTTCTCGCCCAACTACGACGAGAGCGCGGAGGAGCCGCGCGTCCTCCCGGCCGCCTATCCGAACCTCCTCGTCAACGGCTCCAATGGCATCGCCGTCGGCATGGCGACGAACATCCCGACCCACAACCCGGGCGAGGTGATCGACGCGACGCTGGCGATGATCGCCGATCCCGATGTCAGCCTGGAGCGGCTGATGGAGATCATGCCGGGCCCGGACTTCCCGACGGGCGGGCTGATCCTCGGGCGCGCTGGCATCAAGGCCGCCTTCGAGACGGGGCGCGGCTCCATCCCCGTGCGCGCGCGCTGCGAGATCGAGGAGATGCGTGGCGGCCGCCACGCCATCATCGTCTCGGAAGTGCCGTACCAGGTGAACAAGGCGACGCTGATCGAGCGCATCGCGGACCTCGCCCGCGCGAAGCAGGTGGAGGGCATCTCTGACCTGCGGGACGAGAGCGACCGCGACGGCATGCGGATCGTGATCGAGGTGAAGAAGGACGCGACGGCGGAGGTGGTGCTGAACCAGCTCTACCGCTTCACGAACCTTCAGACCTCCTTCCCCGTAAACTTCCTCGCGCTGGATGACGGCACGCCGCGCCAGATGGGGCTGCGCGACGCGCTCTCCGTCTTCATCCGCTTCCGCGAGGAGGTGATCACCCGCCGCAGCCGCTTCCGCCTGAACAAGGCGCGTGACCGCGGGCACATCCTGATCGGCCTCGCCATCGCGGTGGCGAATATCGACGAGGTGATCCGCATCATCCGTGCGAGCCCGGACGCCGCCGCGGCGCGCGAGGCGCTGATGGCGACGGACTGGCCCGCCGGCGACATCGGCGCGCTGCTCGCCCTCGTGGACGACGCCGGCAACATCGTGACCGGGGACACGGTGCGCCTGACGGAAGCGCAGGCGCGCGGCATCCTGGAGCTCACCCTGCGCCGCCTGACGGGTCTCGAGCGCGAGAAGATCCAGCAGGAGCTGGACGAGATCGCCGCCCAGATCCGCGAGCTGCTGGAGATTCTCTCCTCCCGGCCCCGCCGGCTGGAGCTGATGGCGCATGAGCTGGCCGAGGTGCGCGCCCAGATCGCCTCGCCGCGCATGACGCAGATCGTGGACGGGCTGGCCGATCAGGACGACGAGAGCCTCATTGAGCCCGGCCTCATGGTGGTGACGCTGACGCGCGACGGCTACGTCAAGCGCACGCCGCTCGAGACCTTCCGCGCCCAGAACCGGGGCGGGCGGGGGCGGAGCGCGGCCGGCACGCGGGAGGACGACGTCGTCATCCGCAGCTTCAACGCGCACACGCACCAGCACGTCCTCTTCTTCACCAGCCGCGGCATCGCGTTCCGCGAGAAGGTGTGGCGCCTGCCGGAGGCGGGCCCGACCGCCCGCGGCCGCTCGCTCCGCCAACTACTGCAGCTGCAGGACGGGGAGACGGTCACGGCCGTCCTGCCCCTGCCGCAGGACGAGAGCCTGTGGGAGAACCTGCACCTCGTCTTCGCGACGGAAGGCGGCAATGTCCGGCGCAACAAGCTGTCGGACTTCCGCAACGTCCGCGCCGCCGGTCTTATCGCCATGAAGCTGGACGAGGGCGACAGCCTCGTGGGCGTGCAGACCTGCCGCGAGGGAGACGACATCCTCCTGGCGACCCGCCTGGGCCGCGCCATCCGCTTCACGGCGGAGGAAGGCGTGCTGCGCGTCTTCGCCGGCCGCGACTCCACCGGCGTGCGCGGCATCAGGCTCGTCGGCAAGGGCGATGCGGTGATCGCGCTCTCGGTCCTCCGCAACGTCCCGGCCACGCCGGACGAGCGGGCGGCCTATCTGAAGGTTGCCGCCGCGAGGCGCCGCGCCCAGGGGGAGGTGACGGCCGAGGAGGCCGCCGAGGCTACTGCCGCTGCCGAGGAGCTCGAGGAGAGCACCGAGGAGGTGGTGCTGAGCCCCGAGCGCACGCAGGAGCTGGCCGATGCGGAGGAGATCCTCCTCGTCGTCACCGATACCGGCTTCGGCAAGCGCGCCTCGGCCTATGAGTACCGCCGCTCGGGCCGGGGCGGGCAGGGCATTGCCAGCATCCCGCTCGGCCGCGGCAAGGGCCATGCAGTGGTCGCCACCTTCCCCGTGCGCCCCGGCGACGACGTGATGCTGGTGACGGATGGGGGCCGCCTCATCCGCATGCCGGCGGACCAGGTGCGCGTCATGGGCCGGCCGGCGGCGGGCGTGACGCTCTTCCGCCTGGACAAGGGGGAGGCGGTCACCTCCTGCTTCCCCGTGGTCGATGACGGGACCGGCACCGATGCCTGAACGGATCGGCGTCTATCCCGGCACCTTCGATCCCGTCACTAACGGGCATCTGGACGTCATCGCCCGCGCCGCGCGCCTGCTGGACCGGCTGGTGATCGGGGTGGCGATGAACGCCGGCAAGGGCCCGATCTTCCCGATCGGGGAGCGGGTGGAACTGGTCCGTGCCGAGACGGACACCATCGCGCGCTCCACGGGCGCCACCATCGCGGTGGTTCCCTTCGAGGGGCTGCTGGTGACGCTCGCGCGGGAGCACGGGGCGGGGATGATCGTCCGCGGCCTGCGCGCCGTCTCCGACTTCGATTACGAGGTGCAGATGGCCGGGATGAACCGGCGGCTGGACCAGGGGGTGGAGACGGTCTTCCTCATGGCGAGCGAGACGAACCAGTTCATCTCCTCGCGCTTCGTGAAGGAGATCGCGCGGCTGGGGGGAGACATTTCCTCCTTCGTGCCCCAATTGACGCTCGAGCGCACGCTCAGGCGAGTTGGGCGCGTGGTATAATCCAACCAGATGATTCGCGGAGGAGGGGTGCAGATGCTGCGGCGTACGTTTTTGATAATGCCGATAATTGGTTCAACCGGCCTCGCACTGATAAATCGGCCTGTCTTGGCACAGGCTGATCGTGACAACACTCTGTTTTTGGATCTCAAAGACGGGCGTGTAGTCATCGAGATGAGGCCGGAGCTGGCGCCACAGCACGTCGAGCGTATCAAGACTCTCGTGCGCCAGGGTTTCTATGATAACACCCCTTTTCACCGAGTGATTGACGGCTTCATGGCTCAAGGCGGTGACCCCACCGGCACGGGGATGGGTGGAGCACGTGAAAGGGGCTTTTCAGACCTGCCCGATGAGTTCTCTGCGCCTTCGCGAGCTCGCTTTCTCCGTGGTACATGTGGCATGGCGAAAACTCAGGCACCAAATACAGCGAACAGCCAGTTTTTCATCTGCTTTGCGCCGGCCTCCTCCCTGGATGGTAAATATACAATTTGGGGGCGCGTAGTTTCCGGGATGGAGTATGTGGATAATATAAAAAAGGGAACTGGTAATAATGGCACAGTTCAGAACCCGGATCGTCTCGTCCGTGCGCGTATTGCATCTGACGTTCCGGCCTAATTAGCTGCAGCTGACTGATGGGCCGGCGATCCTCCGTCGGTTCTCCTCAAAAACCGGGATCTGAAATGAGCGACGAGAGCACGCCTACCACGCCGACAGAGGACGCAAAGGCGGAAAATATTCTACTGTTAGAGTTGAAGGATGGCACGGTGACCATCGAATTGCGCCCCGACCTCGCGCCCAAGCATGTGGAGCGGATCAAGACGCTCTCCTCCCAGGGCTTCTACGACAACACGCCTTTCCATCGCGTGATCGAGGGCTTCATGGCCCAGGGCGGCGATCCCACCGGCACCGGCACGGGCGGCAGCCAAATGCCCGACCTGGCCGCCGAGTTCTCCCCGCCGGCCAAGGCCCGCTTCCTGCGCGGCGTCTGCGGCATGGCGCGCACGGGGAACCCGAACAGCGCGAACAGCCAGTTCTTCATCATGTTCGGCCCGTATCCGAGCCTGGACGGCCAGTACACGATCTGGGGCCGCGTGACCTCGGGCATGGAGCATGTGGACAAGATCAAGCGCGGCGCCGGTGGCTCCGGCACCGTCCAGAACCCCGACCGCATCGTGAAGATGCGCCCGGCGACGGCTGCCTGACTTCCGGGGCCTGATCTTCCGCCTTGACGTCCGGGGCCCGGCCTTTCATCTGTTGGGCCCCCATCCGCGCCTGTAGCTCAGTCGGTAGAGCACGAGACTTTTAATCTTGGGGTCCTGGGTTCGAGCCCCAGCGGGCGCACCAAACCATCCTTCCCGAGCCGCTTCGCTCAGCGGCGCCGCTTGTTGCCGGCAGGCGGGGTCGCCGCCTCCGCCCGGCCAGTCGCGGAGGGCAGGGGCACGACGGAGACGGGCGCCGTTCCCGTCCTTCCCATCCCCAGCTGCCCGGCCACGCCGGGGCTGACATCGAGGATGCGCCGCCGCGGACGCGGCCCGCGATCCGTCACCCGCACCGTCACGCTCCGCCCGTTCTTCAGGTTCGTCACCCGCGCCCGGCTGCCGAGCGGAAGGGTGCGGCTTGCCACCGTCGCGGCATAGGGGTTGAACCGGGTTCCGTCCGCCATGCGCCGCCCCGCGAGGCTGGAGGCGTAGATCGAGGCGTGCCCGTGCTGCACCCCGGCCGCGTGGCGGGTCCGCTTCGGCGGGGAATGGCGCGGGGCAGCCGGGCGGGCATGGTGCTGCCGTCCGGCCTGCCTCTCGGAGCGCTGATGCCCTGCCCGCTGATGCGCCGCGCGCGCCGCGGCGGCCCCCGCATCAACCAGACCGAAACCGAGCGCCGCGCAGAGCAGCGCGATCCTCCAACCCTTCAAGCCGTTCACCTCGTCGCCGTGGGAGGCGCGGCATCTGGGGGCAGGGCCACCCGCCCACCACCCCGGCGCGGCAGGGTGGCGATCAATTCCGCCGCGGGCCGGGAGGGCTCAGGACACCCCGACCTCTTCCTGGCGCCGCTTGTCCAGCTCCTCGCCGTAGCGGCGGAGGACATGGCTGGCAGTGAGCATGCCCAGCACCCTCCGGCCTTCGAGGCTGTCGATCACGGGCAGGGCTTCCGCCTCGGCCGCGTCGAAAACGGCCATGGCCTCCTTGGCGTTCATGGCGGGCAGCAGCGCGCGGTCCCGCTGGCGCAGCAGGGCCGCCACCGTCTCCGCCTCGGCCTCTGCCGCATGGGCCTCGGCGACGAGCACCATCCCGGCATAGAGCCCGGCCTCGCCGAGGACGATCACGCGCTCGGTGGAGCCGAGGGGGAAGTCGCGGCGAAAGGCGGTCAGGCGCGTGTCGGCCCGCACGGTGCGGACATCGCGGCGCATCATCCGCCCCACCGTCAGCTCCCTGAGCCAGCCCACGTCATGCGCGGAGCGGATCGCCTCGCCGCGGAGGTGAAAACGCCAGGTGGCGAAGGAGTAACCGAAGAGCCGCCGCACCGCGATGCCTGAGACGGCCACCGCCGTCAGCACGGCCCCGGCCACGGGGAAGCTGCCTGTGGTCTCCAGCGCTAGGAAGGTCATGGCCAGCGGAGCCCCGATCACGGCGGTCCCGAAGGCGCTCATTCCCACCACGGCGAGGAACAGCGCGTCCATCAGCGGCAGGCCGAGCACGACGAGGCTCGAGGCGAAGACCTTCCCGAGCAGGGCGCCGAGCAGAAGGGAGGCAAAGAACAGCCCGCCGCGGAACCCCGCCCCGATCGAGATGGCCGAGGCCAGCGCCTTCAGCAACAGGAGCAGAAGCGCCGCCCGCGCCGGCCCCTCCGTGTTGAAGGCGATGTGCAGCGCGCCGTGCCCGGCCGAGAGCACGCCGGGCGAGAGGAGTGCCAGCACCCCCACCACGAGCCCCCCGAGGGCGGGGCGGAGGCAGGCCCAGGGCACGGCGCGCCGGACCAGCCCCTCCATGATGCCGACGCCGCGCATCAGCCCGATGGCGGCGAGCGCGCAGAGGATGCCGAGGGCGAGGGCGGCGGGGTAGCCCTCCCATCCCGGCGAGGCGACGCCCCCGGGCTCGACGAGATAGGTCTGCCCGTGCAGCCCCCGGACCACGAGGGTGGCCGCGACGGCGCTCGCCACCACCGGGGCGAGGCTGGCGATAGCATAGGTGCCGATCACCAGCTCAAAGGCGTAGAAGGCGCCGGTGAGCGGCGCGTCGAAGGCGGCGGCGATGGCGCCCGCCGCGCCGCAGCCGACCAGCACGCGCAGGTCCCCCCGCCGGAGCCCGCAGAGGATCCCGAGCCGCGAGGCCACCCCGCCGGCCACCTGCGTATAGGCGGCCTCCAGCCCGACGGAGGCGCCGAAGCCGTTGGAGACGAGGTTCTGCCCGGCCACCACTGCGCCGTCCTGAAGCGCCATCCGGCCGCCATGCAGCGCGTTCGCCTCGATCGGGTCCACCGGATTGCGGCGGTGCCAGCGGTTGAGGGCAAGGTTCAGCAGCCCGAGCAGCAACCCGCCCAGGGCCGGCAGGAGGAGGAGCCGGACGGGGTCCTCGACGCGGAAGGCGCTCAGCCCGTGCCCGTCCCCCGTGCCGAACAGCGCCGCCTGCATCCCGTGCGCCAGCTCTCCCATGGCGGAGGCGAGAAGTCCGCTCGCCACGCCGATGAGGGTGGCGAGCGCGACCAGCCCCGGCTCCGTCCCGCGGATCCAGGCGCGTAGCGGCGCAAGGGCCTCGGAGGCAGCGTTCCGGGCCGCGCGCGCGGGCAGGGGCGGCGCGCCCTGGAGCGGGGCGGCGGGAATGGTGGGAACGGGCTGCGGGAGGGTGTCGTCCGACATCCTTGACCTCCGGCGGGGAGCGGTTGCGCTACGACGATCCAGCGGGCCTGGGAAGGTCGCGAGGCGCCGCGGTGGCCGCTGGGCCGGTCACGGTCCGGTGCTGAGCAGACCGTTCAGCCCGCGGGCGGCCGTCAGCAGCGCGACAAGGGCGAGGGTCGCGAGGCTGATCCCGCGATGCGCGCCGCCCGCGCGCCGGAACAGCGCCGCGCCGATCCGCGAGCCGACCAGCATCAGCGGCAGGCCCGCCACGATCAGCACCGTCTCGGCGCAGCCGATGGCGCCGACGGCGACGAGGCTACCCGTCGAGAGCACCGCGGAGATGAGGAAGAACACCATGAGGGAGGACCGCACCTGCGCGGGCTGGAGCGGCATGGCGAGGTAGTAGGCGAGGGCGGGCGGCCCCGGCATGGCCGCCAGCCCGTTGAACAGGCCGGAGAGGATCCCCGCCCCCAGCGTTGCCCATCGGCCGGCGAGGCCGCGGAAGCCGAATCCCGAGGCGAGGGCGATCACCGCTGCCCCGCAGGCCGCCGCCAGGAAGAGTCGGGCGAGATCGGGCGAGAGCCGGGCGAGGAGCAGCGTGCCGAGGGGCGAGGCGACCACCGCCCCCGCCGCGAGCCAGCGCACCGAGGGCCAGTGGCAGAGGCGCGAGGCCGAGCGGACATCCATCAGCCCGCCCAGGAGCTGCAGCCCCGCCGAGAGGGAGACGGCGAGGATCGGCGGCATGGCGAGGCTGAGCAGCGGCACGGCGATGATGGCGAAGCCGAATCCGGTGAAGCCCCGGAAGACCGCCGAGAAGGCGACGATCGCGACGGCCGGCCCGAGCGCGCCGAGGGAGGGGAGATTCGCCGCGATGGAGGATAGGTCGGGCAAGGGGGCGCTCCGGATGCGGCCGATCCGCTACGCCGTTCCGGCCGCAACCGGAAGGGGGGCCCTCTTCCGGCGCCCCTCTTCCGGTGCCCCTCTTTCGGCGCCGGGCGGCGCGGGCTAAGCCGCCGCCGTGCCGGCCGCAACCCACCCCGCCGACCCCGCCGCCCGGCCCCTGCCGGCCGAGCTGACGGTCATCGTCCCCTGCTTCAACGAGGCGGCGAACGTCGCCCCGATGGTGGAGCGGCTGGCGGCGGCGCTGCGCGGAGTCGCGTGGGAGGCGGTCTTCGTCGACGACAACAGCCCCGACGGCACGGCGGAGCGGGTGCGGGAGATCGCGGCGCGCGATCCCCGGGTGCGGGCGCTTCGGCGCGTCGGCCGCCGCGGCCTCGCCTCGGCGGTGACAGAGGGCGCGCTCTCCTCCTCGGCGCCCCTCATCGCCGTGATCGACGGCGACCTCCAGCACGACGAGACGATCCTGCCGGCCATGCTGGAAGCTGTGCGCGGCGGGGCCGAGGTGGCCGTGGGTAGCCGCCACACGGAGGGCGGCGAGGCGGCGACGGGCTTCTCGGCCGGCCGGGCGCGGGTGAGCGGGCTGGGAGCGCGGCTCTCGGCCATGCTGCTCCCCACCCCCGTCCGCGATCCGATGAGCGGCTTCTTCCTCATGCCGCGGGAGCTCTTCGAGGCCATCCTGCCCCGGCTCTCCAACCGGGGCTTCAAGATCCTGGTGGACCTCCTGCTCTCGGCCGGGCGGCCGCTTCGCGTGGCGGAGGTGCCCTACCGCTTCCGCCCCCGGCTCGCGGGCGAGTCTAAGCTGGACGCGACGGTGCTGCTCGAATTCCTCGGGCTGCTGATGGACAAGTCGCTGGGGGGGTGGCTGCCCTGGCGCTTCGTCGCCTTCGCCGGGGTCGGCGCGATCGGCATCCTCGTCCACCTCGCGGTGCTCGGCCTGCTCTCCGGGATTCCCGGCATCGGCTTCGCCGCGGCCCAGTGGACGGCAACCTTCGTGGCGATGACGGTGAACTTCCTGCTCAATAACCGCATCACCTACCGCGACCTCCGGCTGCGCGGGGCGCGGCTCGCGCGGGGGCTGCTGCTCTTCTACCTCGGCTGCGGCATCGGGGCCGCGGCGAATGTGGGCGTGGCCGGGCTCCTCCTGCGGGAAGGGGTGGCCGGCTGGGGCCTGGCCGGGGCAGCGGGTGCGCTGCTGACGGTGGTGTGGAACTACGCTATCTCCTCCACCCTCGTCTGGCGCAGCCGGTGATGCCCTGGATCCTCGGCCTGCTCGCGCTCACGGCGCTCCGCCTCGGCGCGGCGACGCTGCTGCCCCTCACGCCGGACGAGGCCTATTACTGGATCTGGGCGCGGGACCTGCAGGGCGGCTATCTCGACCACCCCCCGATGGTCGCGCTCTGGATCTGGGCGGGAACGGCCCTGGCCGGGGATGGGGCGCTGGGGATCCGGCTTCTCGGGCCCCTCGGGCTGGCCCTCGCCTCCCTCGCCCTGGCCTCGGCGGGGGACGCGCTGATGCCGCGGCTCCGCCCGGGCCGCCCGGCCGCGCTGCTGCTCAACGCCATGCCGGTGACGAATGCCGGGGCGGTGCTGATGACGCCGGACACCCCGCTCTTCGTCTTCTGGTGCCTCGCCCTCTGGGCCGCGGCGCGGCTGCACGCGACGGGGAACGGGTGGTGGTGGCTCGCCGTCGGCGCTCTGTCGGGCCTCGGGTTGGCGTCGAAGTACACGGCGGTCCTCCTGGGCGCGGGGCTCGTGCTCTGGCTTGTGGCGGAACCCTCGGCGCGCCGCTGGTGGCGCAGCCCCTGGCTCTACGCGGGCGGGGCGCTGGCGGCGGCCGCTTTCTCCCCCGTGGTGGCCTGGAACGCGGCCCATGGCTGGGCCTCCTTCGCCAAACAGGGCGGGCGCGCGGCGGCGGGGGAGGGGCTCGGCATCCGCTACCTCGCCGAGCTGCTGGGCGGGCAGCTCGGCCTGGCATCGCCGGTCCTCTTCGTGCTCTGCGTCACCGGCACGGGGGCGGCGGCCCTCGCCTGGGCGCGACGGCAGGAGGGCGGGGCGGGGCTGCTGGCCGCAATCACCCTTCCCGCCGCGCTGCTCTTTCTCTGGCAGGCGCTCGGAAGCCGGGTGCAGGGGAACTGGCCCGCCATCCTCTACCCCGCCGCCTGCATCGCGGCGGCGGGCTTCACCGCCCGGCGCTGGCAGCGCGCGGGCGCGGTTCTCGGCGGGGTGATGAGCGCGATCATCGTCATCCAGGCCGGCGCCGCGCCGCTCGCCCTGCCGCGCCGCACGGACCCGACCCTCGCGCGGCTGGGCGGCTGGCCCGAGTTGGCGGCCGAGGCCGAGGCGGCCCGGCTTCACGTAGGCGCCTCCTTCATCGCCGCCGAGGAGTACGGGCTGGCGGCCGAGCTCTCCCTGCACCTGCCCCCGGGCGTGCCGGTGGTGGCGATCGGCGACCGCTGGGCGCTCTTCACCCTTCCGCGCCCCGCGCCGGGCGGGACGGGGCTGATGCTCCGCAGCCTGCGCCGCGGCGAAGGGCCCTCGCTCTGGCCGGGCGCGGTTCCGCTGGGCGAGCTCGTCCGCTCCCGCCGGGGGATCGAGGCGGAGCGCTACCGCCTCCTGCGGGTGGAAACGCCGCCGGGCGAGGTGCCCGCCGCCCTCCTGCCCCGCCCGCGCTGAGCGGCGACGCGCGGCTTCCGCCGGGCCGCCCGCGCTGCCAAACTGGCGCGAAGGCCCCGCCGGTGCGGCAGAAGGGCCGCGACGGAGGACCCCGCCCATGCGCCGACGCGCCCTGCTCGCTGCCCTCTCCCTCCCGGCCATCCGCCCGGCGCGGGCGCAGGGCCCCGCCGGGGGCTGGGTGCCCGACCGGCCGATCTCCCTGACCGTGCCCTTCCTCGCCGGCGGCTCGACCGACATCGCGGCGCGCGTGCTGGCCGAGCGCATGGGCCCGAGGCTCGGCCCCGCCGCACGCATCATCGTGGAGAACCGCGCGGGCGCGGGAGGCGCCGTGGGGAGCGAGTGGGTGCGCCAGCGCCCGGCGGACGGCTTCACCCTTCTCGTCGGCACCGCCTCCTCCCATGCGACGAACCCCGCGGCGCTGCCCTCCCAGACGCCTTACCACCCGGTGGCGGACTTCACCCCGGTCGCGGTGATCGGGGGCGGGCCGCTCGTGGTGGTGGTTCCGGCCGCCGGGCCGCAGCGGGACATCCGCGCCCTCGTCGAGGCCGTGCGGGAGAGGCCCGGGGCGCTTTCCTGGGCAACCTCGGGCGTGGGCGGGGTCGGCCACCTCACGGGGGAGTATCTTAAGATCTCCGTCGGCGGGATGGAGGCGGAGCACGTGCCCTATCGCGGCGGCTCGGCCGTGATGGAGGCGCTGGCGAAGGGGGAGGTGGCCTATTCGCTGGAGGTGCTCGCCTCCAGCGCCCCGCATCTGCGCGACGGGCTCTCGCGCGGGCTGGCCGTGACCTCGGCCGCACGCCATCCCCTCTTCCCCGATATCCCGACCCTGGCCGAGACCGTGGCGCCCGGATTCGAGGTGACGACCTGGAACGTTCTCCTCGCGCCGCGCGGCCTGCCCGCCCCGGTGCTCGCTGCCCTGAACGCGGCGGCGAACGCGGCCCTGGCCGATCCCTCCGTGCGGGAGCGGCTGGCCGCGGCCGGCGTCGATCCCTCGCCCGCCACCACGCCGGAGGAGACGCGCGCCTTTCTCGAAGCGGAACTGGCGAAGTTCCGCGGCGTCGTGCAGCGTGCGGGGCTGCGGCTGGGCCGGTGATGGTGCAGGACAGGAACTCAGCGTCCCCGGGGAGCGGGCTCGGGCCTCGCGCCCGGGGCCGGCGCTCGGGGGTATGGGGTTGAACCTGGCGCCCGGCACCCGAGGTGAGGCAGGTCGTCCCTGGAGGCCATTATGCTGATCCGAGTTCCCCGCGGCTGGGAACTGCCCGAGAGCGCCGCGACGCCCGAGGCGGCGGTGTTGGCCCGGCGCGCGGCCCTTGGCGCGGGCGCGGCCCTCGCCTCCACGGTCCTCGCCCCCGGCCTGTTCGCCTCGGGCGCTCTTGCCCAGGCAGCGCCGGCCATGCGCAACACCCGCTACCAGCCCGCCCGCGAGGTTACGCCGGAGCGGGACGCGACGAACTACAACAACTTCTACGAGTTCGGCTCCTCCAAGAGCGTCGCCTCGGCGGCCTCGAAGCTAAAGGTCAGCCCCTGGTCCATCCGCTTCGACGGGCTGGTGGATGAGCCCCGCGAGATCGGGCTGGAGGACCTGCTGAAGCAGGTGAGCCTGGAGGAACGGGTCCTGCGCTTCCGCTGCGTCGAGGCCTGGGCCATGACGGTGCCCTGGACGGGCTTCCCCATGGCCGAGCTGGTGCGGCTGGCCGCCCCCAGGCCCGAGGCGAAGTACGTCGTCTTCGAGACGGCATCGCAGCGAGACACCATGCCCGGCCTGCGCCAGTCCTGGTATCCCTGGCCCTATTCGGACGGCTTCACGGTGGAGGAGGCCCGTAACGAGCTGGCCTTCATCGCGACCGGCATGTACGGCAAGCCCCTGCCGCCCCAGAGCGGCGCGCCGATCCGCGCGATCATGCCCTGGAAGTACGGCTTCAAGGCGCCGAAATCAGTCGTCCGCGTCACCTTCCAGACCGAGAAGCCCGTAGGCTACTGGGAGAAGCTGCAGGCAAGCGAGTACGGTTTCTGGGCGAATGTGAACCCTGAGGTCGCGCATCCCCGCTGGAGCCAGGCGAGCGAGCGGCTGCTCGGCTCCAACGAGCGCGTGCCGACGCGGCTCTTCAACGGCTATGGCGAGTTCGTCGCATCCCTCTACTCCGGGATGGAGGGGCAGCGGATCTGGTACTAGGGCAGGCGCCGCCGCGCCTCCCCGATGACGCGCAGGGTCTCGTGCCACAGGCCGAGGCCCGGTAGTTCCGCCGGCGCGAAGAAGCGCGCCTCGCTCGCATCGTCCCCGGCCACCGGCTCGCCCGAGAGCCAGCGGCCGGCGAGGTCCACGATGGTGTAGTGGAAGAGCACCCGCCCCTCCGCGTCGCGCTCCACGATGTCCACGCAGGCGGCAAGGGTGAGGGGGCCGACCTCGATCCCGGTCTCCTCCCGAAGCTCCCGCCTCGCGCAGTCCTCGGCCGACTCGCCGAGCGCCTGGGCGCCGCCGGGTACGGTCCACTCTCCCTGGCGCGGCGGGCGCAGGCGGCGGACGAGGAGCACATCCTCCCCCCGGAAGGCGAGGCAGCCGATCCCGACCCAGGGCCGGTCGGGATATTCCCGGGCGCTCAACCCTCCCGCTTCCGCAGGGTGTCGAGGCTCGGCGCGAAGGCCGGGAGCTTCCAGGCGCCGACCTGATAGGACCAGCCGCGCCAGCGCGCATTCAGCCGTGCCGCCTCCTCGTCCCCGCTCGCCGAGAGCGTCATCCAGACCGCGCCATTCTCCTGTCGCAGCCGGGCGGTGACAGTGAGGTTGTCCGTCAGGATGAAGCGGCCCTCCCCGGCGGGCTGGCCAGGGGCCCCGGCCTCCGCGCGGACGTCAAGCAGGGTCAGCCCCTCCAGCGCGCGGCCGACCTCGTCGAGGGAGATCTCGTCGGCCGGCGGCGCGTCCCCGGGGAGGACGATGCGCAGCCGCCCATCCGGCCCCTCCTCCCGCAGCAACTCCACCGTGCGGCCGTCGCGCACGCCGATGACGCGGCGCACGCGCTCCTCCGGCAGGTTGGCGATCTCGCGCTCGATCCAGAGCTGCGGGTCCGCATCCACCGGCAGCCGGCCCTCGGCGAGCCAGGACTGGCTCTCCCCGGGGCGGCGGACGAAGGCGCTCTCCGCCATGGCCCCCGCGCTTCCCCCTGCGCCTCCTCCGGCCGTGCGGGTCCGGCGGTGGCCGATGACGAGGGATGCGAGCGGCGCTCCGGCCCCGTCCAGCACGCGCAGCAGCACGGCGTTGGAGCCCGGCCCCGGCTCGTCCAGCCCGAGGCGGGAGAGCGCGGCGGGGTCGGCGGTGCGCCGCTCGGACAGGCGCAGCTCGGTGAGGGCGACGAGAAGCTCGCGCACCCGCTCGCCGCGTGCGGGATAGCCGCCCTTCTCCAGCAGCAGCCAGGCGTCGCCCGGCCCGCGCTGGAGGGTCAGCGCCTGCGCGCCCTGGCGCAACTCGATCCGCTGGGCGGCGCCGAGCCGGCCCGCGAGGGTAGGGAAAGCAAGGGCGGATTCGGCGGGCGGCGGCGCGGCGTCCTTCCGCGGGAGCAGGAGCGCGGCCGCTCCCGCGACGAGGACGGCGCCCCCACCGAGGGCCAGAAGATGGCGTCTGTTCAGCGGCATGGCCTCACCCCCGGGCCGCGGCGCGGCGCCGGCCGCGGAGCACGGCGAGGCCGATGGCCAGCAGCGTCACCAGTGCCGGGACGAGCGCGATGTTGAGGATGCGGAGCCAGGTCTCCAGCCCCTCGATCCCCTGGCGCAGCTCTCGCTGGACGGCGCGCAGCTCCCCGCGCGTGCGGAGGATCTCGGCGCGGGCGCTGTCGATCTCGGCGCGCTGCTCGGGGGTGATGACGGTCCCGGCTGCGGCAGCGCCGCTCCCCGTGCCCCCGCGCAGCTCGCGCAGTCGGCGCTCGGTCGCCTGCAGGCGCTCGGTCAGCCCGCGCTCGGTCTGGCGGTAGCGCGCCTCGGCCTCCGCGCGCATCTCCTCCACCAGGGTGAAGGGCCGCAGGCTCTCCCCGCGGGAGCGGAGCGAGATGAGGCTGTCCCCGCCCGCCAGCGTGTCGGCGAGGTTCGTCACCAGCGCGCCGTTGTCGCTCGTCGGCGTCGCGACCTGCTGGCCGAAGAAGTCCTGCACGCGCACCCAGAAGCGGTCCTCCAGGAGGTCGGTGTCGTTGCCGACCACGAGGTTCGCCGGGCCGTTCGTGCGGGCGAGATGCGGCGGCAGGGCGGGGTCGCGCGTTGCGCCGTCCGGCGGGGCGGGCGGGCCCTCGGGGAAGGCGGTGGTGAGGGTGCCGCGGAGGCGAGCGAGGAGGATCCGCCGCTCCCCGTCAGGCCTGAATTCCGAGAGGATGCGGGCCGGGTCGGGCGACTGCCGCACCCGCTCCGCCTCGATCAGCGCCGATTGCGGGGATGAGGTAACGAGCGGGGTCAGCTCCACCGTCGCGCCCTCGCGCTTCCTCACCTCCCCGGCGGAGGCGAAGGTGACCTGGGAGAGTTCCGCGCTGGCCACATCCGCGCGGGAGAGGCTGTCTCCCTGGGCGTTGAACCAGGCGATGTAGTCCACCCCCTGCACGCGGTCCCCCCCACCCGCGCGGACGCGCCAGGCGCCGCGCGCGTCCACCACCATCTTGTCCGACGGCGCCTCGACGCCCCAGGCGTTCAGCAGCCGGTCGAGGCTTGATGCGGTAGAGGCGGGCGGGCGGCCCGACGGGTCCGGGCGGCTGGCCTGGCTCTCGCTGTGCGGGTCCACCAGCGCCAGCAGTCGCCCGCCACGCATGACGAACTGGTCGATGGCGTAGAGGGCCGCGGGCGGGAGGTCCTGCGCGTGGGCCACCATCAGCACCGCGACCTCCGGCGGGATGAGCTGCGCGTCCGGCGCGATGTCGCGCAGCGTGAAGAACTGGCGGAGCTGCGACACGATCTGGAAGGGCTGCCCCGCGCCGGGGACGCGCATCATCATCGCCCGCGGATCGCCGTTCAGCGGCAGGGAGGAGAGGACGCCGAGGACGGGGCGCTCGGGGCTTGACAGCTCGTGCACCAGCCGCGTCAGGTCGTATTCGAGGAAGCGCTCGCGGTCCGGCTGGAAGAAGGGGATGGTGCGCTCGTCATCCAGCAGGTTGGAGCCGGCGAGGCCGAAATAGACCTGCTCCCCCGCGTTATCGAGCGGCACGGCCTGGAGGCCGAGGGCCAGCGCGCGATCCTCCGTCTCGGAGAAGGGCTCGGGATCGAGGATCTCCAGCCGGATCTTGCCGCCGGAGAGCAGCACGTATTCCCGCAGCATCTCCCTGACGCGATCGGCATAGGCGCCGTAGACGGGCACCGCGGCGCCGAGGCGGCGGGAGTAGAAGAGGCGGAGCGTGATCGGCTCGCGCAGCCCCGCGATTTCGCGCTTCGTGCCCTCCGAGAGGGTGTAGAGGCGCTGCTCCGTCAGGTCGATGCGTGCGGAGGCGAGGAACCGGTCGGCCAGCAGGTTCACGCCGACAGCGATGACGGCCACGGCCAGCAGGGCGCCGAGGGAGAGCAGGAGGCCGCGGCTGCGCCTCCGGGGGGCGGTGGTGTCGCTCACTGGATTCAGTCCGCCTTGCGAAGATCGATGGCGACGGCGTTGGCGAAGAGCCAGACGCCGATGAAGCTGGCAAAGAAGATCACGTCGCGCAGCCCGATCACCCCGCGCGAGAAGCCCGCGAGCCGGTCGGTAACGGAGAGGCCGCGCGCGATCTCGGCGAGCACGGGGGTGTTGCGGCTGAGGAACTCGATCACGACCGGCGAGCCGGCGGCGGCGAAGAGGAAGCAGACGGCCACCGCGAGGACGAAGGCGATGACCTGGTTCTTCGTCAGCGCCGAGATGGCCGCGCCGATGGCGAGATAGGCGCCCGCTACCATGAGGCAGCCGAGATAGCCCGCGGCGATTACGCCGTTATCCGGGTCGCCCAGCAGGTTGACGGTGATGACGAGCGGGAAGGTGAGGGCCAGCGAGATGGCGCAGAAGGCCCAGGCCGCAAGGAACTTACCGAGCACCGCCGCCCATTGCGGGATGGGCAGGGTCAGCAGCAGCTCAATCGTTCCGAGCCGCCGCTCCTCCGCCCAGAGTCGCATGGTGATGGCGGGCACGAGGAAGAGGAAGAGCCAGGGCACGAAGGCGAAGAACGGCTGAAGGTCCGCCGTGCCGCGCGCGAAGAAGCCGCCGACAGTGAAGGTCAGCGCCCCCGACATCACGAGGAAAATGACGATGAACACGTAGGCCACGGGGGTGGCAAAGTAGGAGGCCAGCTCGCGCCGGGCGACGGTGAGCGCGCCGCCCATCACGCGGCCTCCCGCGTCAGCTCGCGGAAGACGGCGTCGAGGTTCTCGCCCCGCGCCTCTAGTTCCGCCGGCGCCGCATCAGCCACTACGCGGCCGCGGGCGATGACGATGGCGCGGGTGCAGACCGCGCCGACCTCTTCGAGGATGTGGGTGGAAATGATCATCGCCTTGCTCGGCGCCATGCGGAGGATGAGGTTGCGCACCTCGTGCTTCTGGTTGGGGTCCAGCCCATCGGTCGGCTCGTCCAGCACCAGCACCGGGGGGTCATGCAGCAGTGCCTGAGCCAGGCCGACGCGGCGCTTGAAGCCCTTGGACAGTGTCTCGATCGGCTGGAGCCGCACCTCCTCGAGCTGCGTCGCGCGCATGGCGTCGTGCACGCGGTCCCCGGCCTCGGTGCCGCGATAGCCGCGCGCGCGGGCGGTGAAGAGAAGGAAGCTCTGCACCGTCATCTCGGGATAGGTGGGCGCGCCCTCCGGCAGGAAGCCGAGATGGCGCTTGGCGGCCACGGGCTGCTCCACCACGTCCTTCCCCATGATGCGGGCGGTGCCGGCGGTGGGGGTCACGAAGCCGGCGAGCATCTTCATCGTGGTGGACTTGCCCGCGCCGTTCGGGCCGAGGAAGCCCAGCACCTCCCCGGCACGGACGGTGAAGGAGATGTCGTCCACGGCGGTGAAGGCGCCGAAGCGCTTGGTCAGGCGGTCGATCTCGATGTGCGGCGCGTCCACGGCAACCCTTCCCCAAGGGCAGGGGCCGCAACCGAAGACATGGGCGCCCCCGCGCGTGCCGGGTTACGGCGGGCCGCGGAGGGGCGCAAGACCCCGTGAGCTACCCCGCCGCGAGGGGCTTGAGGCTGGGATCGTGGTCGAAGATCGCCAGCAGGTTCCGCGCTGCCCGCCCGCGCTCGGTGGCCAGGAGGCCGGGGTCCTTCTCCAGCAGCAGCTCCGCCTCCTGATGCGCCACGCGCACCAGCCCGCCATGGCGCTGGGGGTCGGCGATGCGGCGGCCGATTTGCCCGGCCTGGCGGGTGCCGAGCGCGTCCCCCCCGCCGCGCTGGTCGAGATCGGCATCGGCGATGAGGAAGCCGTCCTCCGTGTCACGGATCACCGAGAGCCGCCGCTTCTCGCCTTCCAGGAGCTCCGCCGAGGGCAGCAGTAGGCAGTAGGACTGCGCGCTTCCCCGCCCGACGCGGCCGCGGAGCTGGTGGAGGGCCGAGAGACCGAAGCGCTCGGCCTGCTCGATGATCATGATCGTGGCCTCCGGCACGTCCACGCCCACCTCCACCACCGTGGTCGCCACCAGGAGCTGCGCCCGGCCGGCGGCGAAGTCGCCGAGCGCGGCCTCGCGCACCTCCAGGCTCTGCGCGCCATGGGCGAGGCGGACCTTGTCCCCGAAGACCTCCTTCAGCCCGGCGAAGGTGGTCTCGGCGGCCACGTTGTCATGCGCCTCACCCTCCTCGATGGCGCGCACCACCCAGTAGGCGCGGTCCCCGTTGGCGAAGGCGCGGCGGAGCGCGGCCAGCACCTCGTCCCGCCGGTCGCGGGAGACGATGCGGGTGACGATCGGCTTGCGCCCGGCCGGCCGGCCCTCCAGCCGGGAGACCGCCATCTCCCCCCATTGCGTCAGCAGCAGGGTGCGCGGGATGGGGGTGGCGGTCATTACCAGCACATCCGTCTCGCTGCCCTTCTCCGTCAGCATGAGTCGTTGAGCGACGCCGAAGCGGTGCTGCTCGTCCACCACCACCAGGGCGAGGTCGCGGAACCCCACCCCTTCCTGGAACAGCGCGTGGGTGCCGACGACGAGGGGCAGGGAGCCGTCCGCCAGGCGGCGCAGCACGCGGGACCGCTCCTTCCCCTTCACGCTGCCTGCAAGCAGCGCGCATTCCACCCCCGCCGCGCCCGCGAGGCGCTGGAAGGTGCGGAGGTGCTGGCGGGCCAGCATCTCCGTCGGCGCCATGATGGCGGCCTGGGCCCCCGCCTCCACGGCGCGCAGCATGGCCATCAGTGCCACCAGCGTCTTGCCGCTGCCGACATCGCCCTGGAGCAGGCGCAGCATCCGGCGGGGGGCGGCGAGGTCGCGGTCGATCTCGGCGATGGCCCCGGCCTGGGCGGGGGTGGGCTCATGGCCGAAGGCGGCCAGCGCCCTCTCCCGCAGCGCGCCATCCCCCACCAGCGACCGCCCCGGCCGCTCCAGCACGGCGCGGCGGACGAGTCCGATGGCGAGCTGCCCGGCCAGCAACTCGTCATAGGCGAGGCGGTCGGTCGCCTCCGGGGCGGGCAGGGCCTCCGGGGCCTGGAGCGCCCGCAGGGCCTCGGCGAAGCCGGGCCAGTGGCGGCGGCGGAGATGGGCGGGGTCCTGCCATTCCGGCATGCCGGGGAGCCGGGCGAGGGCCGCCGCCATGGCCTTGCCCACGTCCCTCGGCCCGAGCCCCTTCACCAGCGGCCAGACGGGTTGGATGGCGGGGATGGCATCGGGCGGGGAGACGAATTCCGGCGCGTCCATCTGCCAGCGCGGCCCGTAGCGCCGCACCCGGCCGGAGACGGTGCGCGCCGCCCCCTCGGGGAAGGTGCGGTGCAGCCACGGCCCTACCCACTTGGCCCGGAGGAAGTAGACGAGGTCGAGCATCGCCCGCTCGCTTAGGCACTTCACCACCCAGGGCTGGGAGGGGTTGCGGGGCGCGGTGACCGACTCGACGAGAAGGGGCACCGTCGCCACATCCCCGTCCGCGGCATCCGACAGCCGGGTGACACGGTTCCGGTCCACATAGCGCTCGGGAAGATGGAACAGCAGGTCCAGCACGCGCGGCCCGGCGGCATCGGCGAGCTGGCGCGCCTTCCCCGCGGCCTCAGGCAGGCTCTCGATCGGGGCGAGCAGGGGGAGGAGGTGTTCGGACTGGGCTGGCATGATCTCTGGCGGCGGCTATATGGCACGCCACGAACAGAAGCCGAACGGGGCCCGCGCGATGGATGACGACCAGGACGAACTCTCCCCGAGGCGGCGGCGTTTGATCTTTCGGGCGAGCCATCGCGGCACGAAGGAGACGGACCTGCTGATCGGAGGCTTCGTGTCGCGCCGGATCGAATCCTTCTCCGACGAGGAGCTGGACGAGGTCGAGGCGCTGCTGGAGCTGCCGGATGTGGACCTGACGGATTGGCTCTCCGGCCGCCGCCCGGTGCCGGAGGACCTCCGCACACCCATGATGATGCGGCTGATGGAAGCCAGCGCCGCGCCCGGCGCCGGCATCCCCGATGAGATGCGGAATCCCTGAATGGCTGGATTAGAGGTCTATGGCGCGCCCGAGGGCTATGACGGCCTGCTCGTCGCCCGGCGCCGGGCGGAGGAGGCGGGCGCCGTCCTGCATGTGTGCCGGGACGATGCCCGGATGCAGCGCATGGCAGATGCCCTCGCCTTCCTCGCGCCAGCGGCCGATATCCTGACCTTCCCCGCCTGGGATTGCCTTCCCTACGACCGCGTGTCGCCCAATCCCGAGATCATCGCCGAGCGCGTGGCGACCCTCACCCGGTTGATGGAGGAGGCGAAGCGCCCACGCATCGTGCTGACCACCGTCAACGGCATCGTTCAGAGGGTGCCGCCCCGCGCCGTCTTCGCCGGGGCGACGATGCGGCTGGCCAAGGGCGGGCGGACGGATCCCGACAAGCTTCTCGCCTTCCTGGAGGCCAATGGGTACGGCCGTGCCGGGACGGTGATGGAGCCCGGCGAGTACGCGGTCCGCGGCGGCATCATCGACCTCTACCCCGCCGGCGAGCCCGACCCCGTGCGGCTGGACCTTTTCGGCGACGAGATCGAGAGCCTCCGCCGCTTCGACACGGGCACGCAGCGCAGCGGCGAGGCGTTGCAGGAATTGTGGCTGCGCCCGATGGGCGAGGTCTTCCTCGACCGCGAATCCATCACCCGCTTCCGTACGGAGTACCGCGAGCTCTTCGGCCCGGCGGCGGGGGACGATCCCCTCTATGTCAGCGTCTCCGCCGGCCAGCGGCACCCCGGCATGGAGCACTGGGCCGGGCTGTTCCACGAGAGCATGGAGACCCTGCTCGACTATCTCGGCCCGGCCTCGACCAGCCTCGACCACCAGGCCGAGGACGCGCTGGATGCCCGGCTGGAGATGATCGAGGACCATTACGAGGCCCGCCGCCTTCCCCCGCGGGAGGGGGAGGTGCCCTACCGCCCGGCCCCGCCGCGCCGCCTCTACCTGGACCGCAGCGGCTGGGACCGGATGCTCGCCACCGGCCCGGTGCTGCGCTTCAACCCCTTCGGCAAGCCCGAGGGCGGGGAGGGGATCGAGGCCGGGGGCCGCCAGGGGCGCCTGTTCACCGATGTGCGGCAGGCCGGCGGCAACGTCTTCCAGGCCTTCCACGAGCACGCCCGCGCCATGGCGGGGCAGGGCCGGCGCACCGTGCTCGCCGGCTGGACCCGCGGCTCCCGCGACCGGCTGGCCAACCTGCTGCGCGAGGCGAACGTCCCGACCCAGGTGGTGGAGGACTGGCCCGGCGTGCAGAAGCTGCCGCCCGGCGTGGTCGGGCTGGCCGTCTGGGGGCTGGAGCGCGGCTTCATCGGTGCCCCTGGTGGTGACGGCGAGCCCGGCATCTCCGTCACCGGCGAGCAGGACCTGCTGGGCGACCGCATCGCCCGCCCGCCCCGCCGCCGCAAGCGCGCGGACCAGTTTATCGCGGATGCGACGGAGATCGAGGAGGGCGACCTCGTCGTCCACGCCGACCACGGCATCGGCCGCTACGACGGGCTGGAGACGCTGGACGCCGGCGGCGCCCCGCATGACTGCCTCCGCCTGCTCTACGAGGGCGGGGACAAGCTCTACCTACCCGTCGAGAACATCGAGGTTCTGACGCGCTTCGGCAGCGACGCCGCAGGGGTCGCGCTCGACAAGCTCGGCGGCGTCTCCTGGCAGAACCGCAAGGCGAAGGCGAAATCGCGCATCCAGGACATGGCGGCGCAGCTCATCCGCACCGCCGCCGAGCGCCAGACGAAGGAGGGGGTGCTGGCCACCCCGCCCGAGGGCGCCTGGGACGAGTTCTGTGCCCGCTTCCCCTTCGCCGAGACGGAGGACCAGCTCCGCGCCATCTCCGACGTGCTGGAGGACCTCTCCGCCGGCAAGCCGATGGACCGGCTGATCTGCGGCGATGTCGGCTTCGGCAAGACCGAGATCGCGCTGCGCGCCGCCTTCGTCGTCGCGATGACGGGGGCGCAGGTGGCGGTAGTGGTGCCGACCACCCTGCTGTCGCGCCAGCACTTCCGCAACTTCTCGAAGCGGTTCGAGGGGCTGCCCGTCCAGGTCGCCCAGCTCTCGCGCATGGTGACACCGAAGGAGCAGGCGGCGGTGAAGGCGGGGCTGAAGGACGGCACGATCAACATCGTGGTCGGCACCCATGCCATCCTCGCCAAGGGCGTGGAGTTCGCCGATCTCGGCCTCGTCATCGTGGACGAGGAGCAGCATTTCGGCGTGGCGCACAAGGAGCGGCTAAAGTCGCTCAAGGCCGATGTCCACGTGCTGACGCTGACGGCCACCCCCATCCCGCGCACCCTCCAGCTCGCCCTGTCCGGCGTGCGGGAGATGAGCGTGATCGCGACGCCGCCGGTGGACAGGCTCGCCGTCCGCACCTTCATCATGCCCTGGGACAGCGTCGTGATCCGCGAGGCGATCCAGCGCGAGCGCTTCCGCGGGGGTCAGGTCTTCTGCGTCGTGCCCCGGCTGGAGGACCTGCCGAAGGTCGCTACCCGGCTCTCGGAAATCGTGCCGGACATCCGCGTCGCCCAGGCGCATGGGCGGCTGACGCCGACCGAGCTCGAGCGGGTGATGACCGAGTTCGGCGACGGGAAGTACGACATCCTCCTCTCGACCAACATCGTGGAGAGCGGGTTGGACATGCCGGCGGTGAACACGCTGCTGATCCACCGCGCCGACATGTTCGGCCTCGCCGGGCTCTACCAGCTCCGCGGCCGCGTTGGGCGCGGGAAGCTGCGGGGCTACGCCTATTTCACCTGGCCGCAGTCGCACCGCCTCTCGGCGGCGGCGCAGAAGCGGCTGGAGGTGATGCAGACGCTCGACAACCTCGGCGCCGGCTTCACCCTGGCCTCCCACGACCTCGACATCCGCGGCGCGGGGAACCTGCTGGGCGACGAGCAGTCCGGCCATGTGCGCGAGGTCGGCATCGAGCTCTACCAGCAGATGCTGGAGGATGCGGTGCAGGACATCCGCAACCGCCAGAGGGGCAAGGGGCAGAAGGGCGAGGCGCCGGACCGGGACTGGACGCCCAACATCAATCTCGGCCTGCCCGTCCTCATCCCCGAGGATTACGTGCGCGACCTCCCCGTGCGTCTCGGCCTTTACCGCCGCATCGGCGGGCTCGCGAACGAGGCGGAGCTGGAGGCGATGGCGGCCGAGCTGGCCGACCGCTTCGGCCCGATCCCGGAGGAGGTGGAGAACCTGCTCCAGGTCGTCTCCATCAAGCGCATGTGCCGCGAGGCCGGGGTGGAGAAGCTGGATGCCGGGCCCAAGGGCGTGGTGCTCTCCTTCCGACGCAACAACTTCGCCAATCCGGGCGGGCTCGTCGCCTGGGTGGCCACCCAGAAGGGCGCGGTTAAGCTGCGGCCGGACCACAAGCTGGCCGTGGTGCGGGAGATGGAGCTGCCGCAGCGCGTGAAGGTGGCGCGGGAGATCCTCCAGGCGCTGCTGCGCGTGGCCAGCCAGGCGAAGGCGGCCTAGGCGATCTCCCGGATGAGCTTCGCCCGCATCGCGCGGGCGAAGTCGGCGCGGCTCTCGGCGGTCATCACGAAGGCGCCGTCGCCGGCGATGACCGTCTCCTCATAGGTGCGGCTGAGGCCGGGTCGGCCGCCCTCGATCGCCAGGGCGTTCACCACGATGCCCTGCGCCGCCGCGGCCTCCCGCGCGATGCCGACGGGGTTCAGGCTCCGCATGTCCGGCGCGTCGCCGGAGAGGTCGATCACCCGCTCGGAGGCGGCCCAGGGCGCAGCGGCGATGAGCGCAGCCGAGTGGTCGAGCGCATCCCCGATCGCGTTCCAGGACTGACGGGAGCGCGGCGCCTCTACCAGGGCGCGGGCGAAGCCGCCGGCCGAGGCCGCGCCGCTCACGCGGTGCCAGCCCACCACCGTCGCGGCGCCGCCCGGCGCGCCCCATTCGACCAGCGCGATCCCCATCGCGGCCCGGCGCCGATGGCCGAGAGGACGGAGGGATGGGTCATTGCCTCCGCGCAGCCCTCGCGTTGGAGGCGGAACTCCTCGGCGTCGATGCTGCCGGAGGCGTCGATGGCGAGGACCAGCAGAAGGTCCACGGTGCCGTCTTGCGCGGCGGCCGCCTGGGAGGCGAGGGCGGGCGGAAGGAGAAGCGCCGCCCGCCGCCGGATCACGCCGCCTCCGCGATCGCGACATCGAGCAGGCGCTGCAGCACCTCCGGCTCCTGCGCCCCGGCGATGGCGTGTCCGCCCGCCAGCACGAAGCAGGGCACGCCGTTGATGCCGAGCCGGTGGGCGCGGAGGTTCTCGGCCTGCACCGCCTCGAAATCCGAATCCCCCGCGAGGAAGCGGCGGGTGGCGGTGCGTTCCAGACCCGCCGCCCCCGCGATGCCGGCGAGGGTGGCGTGATCGGCGATGTCCAGCCCCTCGGCGAAATGGGCGAGGAAGAGGCGGTCCACCATTTCCTCCGCCACGCCGCGCCGGCCCGCCAGGCGAACGAGGCGGTGAGCGTCGAGCGAGGGCGGGGTGCGGTGGATAAGGTCGAACCGGAAGGGCACGCCCTCGGCCCGGCCCATCTCGGAGAGGGTAGCGTGCAGGCGCCTCGCCCGGTCCGCCCCTCCGGGCCGTCGCGCGAAGGGGTCGCGCCCCGAGGCGGGCTGCTCCGGGTTCAGCAGGAAGGGGCGCCAGATGAGCTCCGCCACGATCTCCGGCCGGGCGCGCAGGGCGCGGCGCAGGCGGCGCGTGCCGAGGAAGCACCAGGGGCAGACGAGGTCGAAGACTACCTCGATCGGCAGGCGGGCGCGGAGCGGGGAGAGCGCGTTCACGGTCCGATCTTAGCGCCGCCGGCCCCGCCCGGGCCAGGGCTCCCATGCGTGCACGGCCCGGGCGCCACCGCCGGGGCGATCAACGGTGCGTGGTCACGCCCACCTGCCGGCACATGTCCAGCAGGGGGCAGGTGGAGCAGCGCGGCCGCTCCCCCGTGCAGACGAACTTGCCGAAGGGGACGAGGCGCTCGTTGATCTCCACCCAGTAGCGGCGGGGCAGCACGGCCTCCAGCGCGGCCATGCTGCGCTCGGGCGTGCCCGCGGCGATGATCCCCCAGCGGTTTGTGATTCGGTGGACGTGGATGTCCACCGCGATAGCCGGGTGGCCGAAAGCAACGCCGAGGGTGAGGGCCGCGATCTTCGGGCCGACGCCGCGAAAGGCCGTCAGCCCCTCCATCGTGTCCGGCACGACGCCACCGTGCTCCTCCAGGATCCGGCGGGAGAGGGCGAGGATGTCGCGCGCCTTCGGCTCGGGGAAGGTGGCCCCGTGCAGCAGGCCGGTGAGGGTTTCCTCGTCCAGCGCCGCCATCTCCGCCGGGTCGCGTGCGGCGGCGAAGAGGCGGAGGCAGACGGGGGTGGTCACCTCGTCGCGCGTCCGGGCGGAGATGAGGCTGGCGACGAGCTGCTCGAAGGGCGATCCGTAGCCGTGGTCCCGCAGGTCGAACATCGCGGCCTTGGGCAGGGCGGAGAGGGCGGCGCGGAGTCGGCGGAAGGCCTCGTCGAAATCGAAGGGGGCCTTGTCGGGCCCTGCGGCGCGCTCGGCTCCGAGGGACAGGTGTGGGAGGGGCATGATGAGTGGAACGTGCCTGCGGGCCCGTCGCTGCCGCGTGGCGGATGGGGTGGGATTCGAACCCACGGTGGGGTTGCCCCCACGCCGGTTTTCAAGACCGGAGCAATCGACCGCTCTGCCACCCATCCCGGGACGCGACGGCGCCGCGGGGTCGGGTTACACCGCCTCCGTGAACAAGGGAACCGCTATGCGTCGGACGGCCACTCTGCTCCTCATCCTGGTGCACGCCGCGCCCGCTCTCGCCCAGGAGACGCCGGATCCTCGCGGCACGCTGAGTCTGACCGTGGAGAACGACCTCTTCGGCGGCTCGGACCGCTACTACACGAATGGGCTGCTCCTCACCTGGCGCTCCCCCTCGGCCGACCTGCCCTGGCCGCTGGACGCGCTGGACCGCGGCCTCTCCTCCCTCACCGGCCCGGGCGCGCTTCGCTGGGGCCTGTCCTTCGGGCAGAACTTCTTCACCCCCGAGGACAAGACCCGCCGCATCCCGGACCCGCGGGACCGCCCCTATGCGGGCTATCTCTACGGCGCGGCCAGCCTGGTGCGGACGACGGAGCGCACCCAGACCCTGGCCGAGGTGCAGCTCGGCGTCGTCGGCCCCTCCGCGCTCGGGGAATTCGTGCAGAATAACTACCACGACCTCCTGAACATCAAGAACGCCGAGGGCTGGGATCGCCAGCTGAAGGACGAGCCGGCGGCGACGCTGCTGCTGGAGCGGCGCTGGCGCCTGCCGCTCGGCACCCCGCTCGGCGGCGGGCTGGCCGCGGAGGCTATCCCCGTGCTCTCCGGCGCGGTCGGGAACGTGCAGACCTACGCCGCCGCAGGGGCGCTGATCCGCATCGGCGACGGGCTGGAGGCGGACTGGGGCCCGGTCCGCATCCGCCCGGCCCTCGCGGGCTCCGGCTTTTTTCAGCCGCGGCAGGACTTCGGCTGGTACCTCTTCGCCGGGGCCGAGGGCCGCGCGGTCGCGCGCGACATCTTCCTCGACGGCAACACCTGGCGGGACGGGCCGAGCGTCGACAAGCGCCTGCTGGTCGCGGATGCCCAGGCCGGCGCCGCGGTCCTCTGGCGCGGGGTGCGCTTCGCCTACACCCACGTGCTCAGGACGGAGGAGTTCTACGGCCAGCGCGGACGGCAGTCCTTCGGCTCGCTCAGCGTGTCCTTCCGCTTCTAAGCCCCTTCCCGGCAAGGGGCGGCGGGCGGCGCGGGCGAATGCGACGATCTGTCGCAACGCCTCCGTTGCCCCGGGGCGCGGGAAGTGGCACCTCTCCGCCCATGAACCGCCCCGGCCGCCGGTCCGTCCTGGTCCTCCCCGCCCTCTTGGCCGCCGCGCCCGCGCGCGCCCAGGGTGTGAGCTTCGATGCCTTCCTAGACGGCGTGCGCACCGACGCGCGCCGTGCGGGGGTCTCGCCCGCCACCCTCCAGCGCGCCCTCTCCGGCATCCGCCCGGTGGACCGGGTGATCGAGCTGGACCGCAAGCAGCCGGAGAGCACGCTCACCTGGGACGGGTACCGGGACCGCATCGTCAGTCAGACCCGCATCGACAACGGCCGCCGCGCCTATGCCGAGAACCGCGCCCTGCTGCAGTCGCTGGAGGCGCGCTACCGCGTACCCGGGCGCTTCATGGTCGCCATCTGGGGCATGGAGACGAATTACGGGGGGAACACCGGCGGCTTCAACGTGGTGGAGGCGCTGGCGACGCTCGCCTGGGAGGGGCGGCGCGCGAGCTTCTTCCGGGGCGAGCTGATCTCGGCGCTGCGCATCATCGATGCCGGCCACATCACCGCCGAGCGGATGCGCGGCTCCTGGGCAGGCGCGATGGGCCACCCGCAATTCATGCCGAGCAGCTTCGAGCGGCTGGCGGTGGACGCCGATGGCGACGGGCGCAAGGACATCTGGGAGAGTCGCGCGGACGCGCTGGGCTCCATCGCCAACTACCTCGCCCGCTCCGGCTGGCGCGAGGACGAGCGCTGGGGGAGGGAGGTCATCCTTCCCTCCGGCTTCGATCCCTATTCGGCGACGCGGGAGAACGTGAAGCCGCTGCGCGAGTGGGCGCGCATGGGCGTCACCTTCAGCGACGGCACGCCCGTCCCCGCCCTCGACATGACGGGGGCGGTGATCTGCCCCGGCGCCACCTCGGGCAGCCTGCAGGCCTTCCTCGTTTATCAGAACTTCAACGTCATCCGGCGCTACAATCCCTCGAACTTCTACGCGCTGGCGGTCGGGATGCTCTCCGACCGGGTGGCGTGAGGCGCGCGGGCGCCCTTCTCGGGCTCGGCCTCGCGCTGCTCTTCGGCTGCAAGGCTCCGGAGCCGCCAGTGCCCGCGGGCGAGGCCCGCTACGTCGTCGGCGGGCCCTACCGGCTGCGTGACCTCTGGTTTTACCCCCGCGAGGATTTCGGCCTCGTGGAGACCGGCCTCGCCACCGTCGCCGCCGATGCGCGCGCGGGGCGCCGCACGGCCAACGGCGAGGTCCATGACCCCGCCGCCCTCGTAGCCGCCCATCGCACGCTGCAACTGCCCGCCGTGGTCACCGTGACGAACCTGGAGAACGGGCGGTCCCTCGCCGTGAGGGTGAACGATCGCGGCCCGACCGAGCCGGGGCGGGTGATCGCCCTCTCGCGCCGCACGGCGGAGCTGCTGGGCATCGCGGCCGGGCGCCCCGCGCAGGTGCGCCTCGCCGTGGAGGGCGATCTCTCCCGCCGGCTCGCGGGCGGGCTGCCGGCACCCGAGGGCAGCCGCCCCGCCATCGCGGCCGCGCCGGCCGGGGCGGTGGAGCGAGAGACCCTGGCGCCGATCGCCGGCGCCCGGCAGGCCGAGCGCGTGCGGGAAGGGCGTGGCCCCCTGGTGCAGGCGGCCTCCTCGGGGAGTGAGCGCGCGACGGAACCCGTGGTGCTGGCCGAGCGCGTGGCGCAGGGGCCGGCGATGCCGGGGTCCCTCCTCGTGCAGGGCAGCAGCTTCACCAACCGCGCGGCCGCGGCTCGCCAGGCGGCGCGGCTCGGCGGCGCGCGGGTGGAGCCGTTCGGCCCGGCGCGGCAGCAGGAGTGGCGCGTCCGCCTCGGGCCCTTCGCCACGCCGGCGGAGGCCGACAGGGCGCTCGACGGCGCCCTGCGCGCTGGCGTATCGGAAGCGCGTATCATCGTCGATTAGGGGCGACCGTACGGCCAGGTTGGCCGGCGCGTCGGGAACGGGGGGCATGGGGATGCCGAAGCGTCGGGACATGATCGTGGCGGCGGCCGCGATCGGGCTTGCGGGCGGGTGGCTGCCGGGGGAGGCGGGGGCGCAGGCGCGCAACCAGCCCGGGCGCGGCTCGCGCGCGCCCGGGCCGCCGCCGGGCTCGCCGGCCAGCACGCCGCTCGGGCCGGTGGACACCATCGCCCGCCAAGCCCTCATCATAGACGCCGACACTGGCGCCGTGCTGCTGGAGAAGAACGCGGACGAGCGGATGCCGCCCTCCTCCATGTCGAAGCTGATGACGATGTACGTCGTCTTCGACCTGCTGAAGCAGGGCCGCCTCCGCATGGACCAGGAGCTGCCGGTGACGGAGCGCGCCTGGCGCATGGGCGGCAGCAAGATGTTCGTCCAGATTGGCAACCAGGTGAAGGTCGAGGATCTCATCCGCGGCGTCATCATCCAGTCCGGCAACGACGCCTGCATCGTGCTGGCCGAGGGCATTTCGGGCAGCGAGACGCAGTTCGCGGAGACGCTGAACGAGTACGGCAAGCGGCTCGGCCTGAACGCCAGCAACTTCCGCAACGCAACGGGCTGGCCGGACCCGGAGCACCGGATGACCTGCCGCGACCTCGCCACCCTCGCGCGGCATCTCGTCAACGACTTCCCCGAGTACTACCGCATCTATTCCGAGCGGAGCTTCCGGTGGAACGACATCAACCAGGAGAACCGCAACCCGCTGCTCGGCCGCGTCGCCGGGGCGGATGGGCTGAAGACGGGCCACACGGAGGATGCGGGCTACGGCCTGACCGGCAGCGCCAAGCGCGGCGACCGGCGCCTCATCCTTGTCGTCAATGGCCTGCCCAGCATGGCCGCGCGGCGCGAGGAGACCGAGCGGCTGATGGAATGGGGCTTCCGCGAGTTCGAGAACGTCGCCCTGTTCCGCGCATCCGACACGATCGAGGAGGCGCCCGTTTATCTCGGCGAGCAGCTGAAAGTCCCGCTGGTCGGCGGGCGGGACGTGGTGCTCACCCTCCCGCGCCAGTGGCGGCGGAGCCTGCAGGTGAAGCTGCGCTACGACGCGCCCATCCCCGCCCCCGTCGCCAAGGGCCAGGAGCTGGGTAAGCTGGAGGTCTCGGGCGCCGGCGTGCCGCCGATGACCGTGCCTCTGCTCGCCGGGGCTGATGTCGCGCGGCTCGGGCTAATCCCGCGCATCCCGGCGGTGATCGGGCGGATGGTCGGTGGCGCCTGAGGGCCCGGCCCCCGGGTCACGCGGCCGGGCGCGCGGCCGGTTCATCACGCTGGAAGGGGGGGAGGGGGCGGGGAAGACCACCCTCTCCCGCGCCCTGGCCGCGGCGCTGGCGGAGGGCGGGCTCCCCGTCCTCCGCACCCGCGAGCCCGGCGGCGCGCCGGGGGCCGAGGCCGTGCGCGCCCTCATCCTCGGCCACGGCCCCTGGGATCCCGTGGCCGAGGCAATGCTGCACTTCGCTGCCAGGCGGGAGCACCTGGCGCGGAGCCTGGAGCCGGCGCTGGCCGCCGGGATCTGGGTGGTGTGCGACCGCTTCGCCGACAGCACCCTCGCCTATCAGGGGGCGGGGCAGGGGCTCTCCCGCGATGTGTGGGAACGGCTCTGCGACCTCGCCCTCGGCCCGCTGCGCCCGGACCTGACCCTCGTGCTCGACCTCCCGCCCGAGCGCGGCATGACTCGCGCCCTCTCCCGCGGGGATGCCAACCGCTACGAGATGCAGGGAGAAGCCTTCCACGCGCGGGTGCGCGCGGGCTTCCTCGCCATCGCCGCACGGGAGCCCGGGCGCTGCGCGGTGCTCGACGCCTCCCGCCCGGCCGATGAGGTGTTCTCCCTCTCCCTCGCTGCCCTTCGCGAGCGGCTGGGCGTCCCGGCATGAATTCCCCTCCGGAGCCGCGCGCCAACCCCGCCCTGTTCGGCCAGGACCACGTCGCCGCCGCGCTGCGCGACTCCGCCCTCTCCGGTCGGATGCATCACGGCTGGATGCTCACGGGCCCGCAGGGGATCGGCAAGGCGACCCTCGCCTGGCGCTACGCCCGCTGGATGCTGGCCGGGATGCCGCGCGGGGCGCCCGCGGGCGAGGCGCCGCTCTTCGTGCCGCCCAGCGATCCGCTCTTCGCGCGCGTCGCGGCGGGCGCCCATGCCGATTTACGCGCCCTCGTCCCCGGGACGGGCGAGAAGGGCAAGAAGGTCATCATCCGCGTGGAGGAGGTGCGGGAGTTGACCCGCTTCCTGGCCATGACCCCGGCCGAGGGCGGTTGGCGCGTGGTGGTGATCGAGGAGATCGAGGCGATGAACGAGCAGGCGCAGAACGCCCTGCTCAAGACGCTGGAGGAGCCGCCGCCCCGCGCCGTGCTCGTGCTCACCGCCTCCTCCCCGGACCGCCTCCTGCCCACCATCCGCAGCCGCGTCCGGCGGCTGGACCTCTTCCCGCTGGAGGAGCGGCTGATGGAGAGGGTGCTCACTCTCTGGATGCCTGACATGACAGGCGAGGACAGGTCCGCCCTCGCCCGGCTCGCCGCCGGCAGCCCCGGCCGCGCCCTGACCCTGGCCGAGGGGGAGGGGCTGGCCATGGCGCGGGAGGTGGAAGGGTTCCTCGCGCGCCTGCCCCGGCCCGACCCGCGCGAACTGCACGCCCTGGCGGACCGCCTGGCCTCCAAGCGCGACGGCAGCGCCTTCGCAACCTTCTTCGCCCTGCTGCGGGACGCGATCGCGGGCGCGCTGCGCCGGGCCGGGCGGGGGCAGGGGACCGCCCCCTGGATGGCGGGGCGCGGCCTTGCCGAGTGGGCGGGGCTGTGGGACATGCTCGGCCGGCTGGCCGACGAGACCGACACGCTCAACCTGGACCGCAAGCAGGCGGTGCTGACGGGTCTCTCCCGGCTCTCCGCCTAGGCGGAGACCGGATCGCGCCGGCGGGACATGGCGCAGGACCGGACGATGAGCGAGGCCAAGGGCGTGACGAGCGGGAAGCGTTTCTTCCTGACGACGCCGATCTACTACCTGAACGGCCAGCCCCATATCGGCCATGCCTACACCTCCATCGCCGCCGACGTGCTGGCGCGCTGGAAGCGGCTGGCGGGGAATGAGGTGTTCTTCCTCACCGGCACTGACGAGCACGGGCAGAAGGTGGAGCAGGCCGCGATCGCCGCCGGCCTGTCGCCCGGGGAATTCACCGACCGGCTGGCCGCCGACTTCCGCGGCATGGCCGAGAGGATCGGCATCTCCTTCGACGACTTCATCCGCACGACAGAGGAGCGGCACCGGCGCTCCTGCCAGGCGCTGTGGGAGAGGCTGGCCGCCGGCGGCCACATCTATCTCGGCCACTATGAGGGCTGGTACGCCGTGCGGGACGAGGCCTTCTACGGCCCGGACGAGATCGAGGAGCGGAACGGGCAGAAGGTGGCCATCGCCTCCGGCGCACCGGTCGAGTGGACGCGCGAGCCCTCCTACTTCTTCCGCCTCTCAGCCTGGACCGACAAGCTGCTGGAATTCTATGATTCCAACCCTGAATTCATGGCGCCAGCCAGCACGCGGCGCGAGGTGACCTCCTTCGTGAAGGCGGGGCTGCAGGACCTTTCCATCTCCCGCACCTCCTTCAAATGGGGCGTGCCCGTGCCGGGGGACGAGGCGCATGTAATGTATGTTTGGCTCGACGCGCTGACGAACTACATCACCGCCCTCGGCTATCCCGACAGTGACTCACCGCGCTGGGGCTTCTGGCCCGCCGATGTCCACATGGTCGGGAAGGAGATCACGCGGTTCCACTGCGTCTACTGGCCGGCCTTCCTCATGGCTGCGGGGCTGGAGCCGCCCAGGCGCGTCTACGCCAATGGCTGGCTGACCATCGAGGGTCAGAAGATGTCCAAGTCCCTCGGAAACGGGCTGGACCCGCTTCAGCTCGCCGAGGAGTTCGGGCTGGACCCCCTGCGTTACTACCTGCTGCGCGAGGTGCCCTTCGGCAATGACGGCGACTTCTCCCGCCGCGCCGTGATCGGCCGCTTGAACAGCGAGTTGGCGAACGATCTTGGGAACCTGGCGCAGCGCACGCTCTCCCTGATCCAGCGGAACTGCGAGGGAAGGTTGCCTGCCCTGGTGCTGCCCACCGAGGCGGATCGCGAGCTGCTGGGCGCCGTCGAGGCGCTGCCCGCCGCCGTGGACGAGGCCGTCTCCCGCCAGGCCTTCGGCGAGGCGCTGGAGCGGATCTGGGTCGTGGTGCGGCTCGGCAATTCCTGGATCGACGCCCAGAAGCCCTGGTCGCTGAGGAAGACCGATCCCGAGCGGATGGCGGCCGTGCTGCGGAGCCTGCACACGGCGCTGCGGGCGCTGGCCACCCTGCTCCAGCCCTTCATGCCCGGCACCATGGGGGCGATGCTGGACCAGCTCGGGGTGGGGCAGGGGGCCCGCGCCCTGTCGGACCTCTCCACCCCGGTCGGCGACGGCATCCCGCTGCCGCCGCCCACGCCGCTCTTCCGCAAAATCGAGGAGCCGGCCTGATGCTCGTCGATAGCCACTGCCACCTCGATCACTACGGCGAGGAGGAGATTGAGGCCGTGGTCGCCCGCGCGGTCGATGCCGGGGTGGGCCGGATGGTCACGATCGGCGTGCGGGTGGCCCAGGCCGAGACGGTGAAGGCGCTCTCGGAACGTTTTCCCCAGGTCTGGGGAACGGTGGGCGTCCATCCGCAGAATGCGGGGGAGGGGCCGGTCACCACGGTGGACGAGATCGTCGCCCTGGCCGACCATCCCCGCATCGTCGGGATCGGGGAGTCGGGACTGGACTACTTCTACGACAAGGCGCCCCGCGAGGCGCAGCAGGAGAGCTTCCGCCACCACATCCGTGCCTGCCAGCGCACCGGCCTGCCGCTCGCCATCCATGCGCGGGACGCCGATGACGACATCGCTTCCATCCTCTCGGAGGAGCGCGAGGCAGGCGGGCCGTTCCCCGCGCTGCTGCACTGCTTCTCTTCCACCCGCGCTCTGGCCGAGAAGGTCGTGGCGAACGGCGGCTACGTCTCGCTCTCCGGCATCCTGACCTTCCCGAAGAGCGATGAACTGCGCGCCATTGTGGCAGACCTGCCGGAGGACCGGCTGCTCGTGGAGACGGACAGCCCGTATCTCGCCCCGGTGCCCTTGCGCGGGAAGCGCAACGAGCCGGCCCTGGTCGGCCACACCGCGGCGGTGCTCGCGAGGGTGCGCGGATGGGAGGTGGCCAAGGCGGTGGAAGTGACCACCCGCAACTTCGAGCGGCTTTTCACGCGATGTGCCTAGGCGCCTGTTCTTGTTAAAGATCACGATACTGGGCTGTGGCGGTTCCAGCGGCGTGCCGCTGCTGGGCGGCGCGGACGGGCGCGGCTACTGGGGTGCCTGTGATCCGGCCGAACCGAGAAATCGGAGAACCCGCTCCAGCATCCTCATCCAATCGTCTGACGGCGCAACAATTCTCGTCGATGCCGGGCCGGACCTCCGGAGCCAGCTCCTGGCCGCCGGCGTCGCCCGCCTCGACGCCGTGCTGCTGACCCACGCCCATGCCGACCACGTCCTCGGGATGGACGAGCTGCGGATGGTGAACCGGATCACCGGCCGAGCCCTGCCGCTTTTCGCCACGGCGAGGACGCTGGAGGACGTGTCCCGGCGCTTCGACTACGCCTTCAGGCCGCCCACGCCCGGCTTCTTCCGCCCGTCGCTGGACTCGCAGGTGGTGAGCCCGGGCGAGACCGTCCGGATCGCGGGGCTAGACCTCCGGCTCTTCGCCCAGGACCACCGGGTAATGGAAACCCTCGGGCTGCGGATCGGCGGCTTCGCTTACTCGACCGACGTGGTCGAGATGCCCCAGCCTGCGCTGGATGTGCTGGCAGGCGTGCGCGACTGGATCGTCGGCTGCTTCCAGCGGGAACCTCATCCGGTCCACGCCCATGTTCCGAAAGCGGTGGAATGGGCGCGGCGGATCGGCGCGAAGCGGACGGTGCTGACGCATATGGGCCCGGACCTCGACTGGCAATGGATGAGGGAGAACCTGCCGGCCGGCATCGAGCCGGGTTACGACGGCATGATCCTGGAGGCAGCCCTGGATGCGCTTTGATTTTTACATAACATACATTACGCGACTCGCGGGGCCGGGGAGGTGAGCGACGATCCGACTGGCGCGGAACTGTCCCGCCTCCTCTCCATCATGGCCCGACTCAGGGCACCTGATGGCTGCTCCTGGGACCGGGTGCAGGACTTCGAGTCCATCGCGCCCTACACCATCGAGGAAGGCTACGAGGTGGCCGAGGCGATCGGGCGGAAGGACCGCGCGGCGCTGAAGGACGAGTTGGGCGACCTGCTCTTCCAGGTCGTCTACCATGCCAGGATGGCCGAGGAGGCCGGCGACTTCGCTTTCGTCGACGTGGCGAAATCGATTAGCGACAAGATGGTCCGGCGCCATCCTCATGTCTTCGGCGAGGCTGCAGCCCGGGACGCGGCTGCCCAGATCGAGGCCTGGGAACGCCAGAAGGCCGCCGAGCGGGCCGCACGCGCGGAGAGCGGCACCCTGGCCGGGGTGGCGGAGAACCTTCCCTCCCTCACCCGCGCCCTGAAGCTCACCCGCCGGGCGGCGCGGGTCGGCTTCGACTGGCCGGATGCCGCGCAGGTGCTGGATAAGCTGGAGGAGGAAGCCTCGGAGTTGCGGGCCGAGCTGCCCGGCGCCGATCCCGCACGCCTGGCGGATGAGGTGGGTGACCTGCTCTTCGTCCTGGCCAATCTCGCGCGCAAGCTCGACCTTGATCCCGAGCTCTGCCTCCGCGGCGCGAATGCGAAATTCGAGCGCCGCTTCGGCGCCGTCGAGCGGCGGCTAGCCGCCGAGGGCTCCGCCCCGGCCGATACCTCCCTCGAACGGATGGAGGCACTTTGGCAGGAGGCGAAGCGGGTTGAGCGGGGCGGCTAACCTCCCTTCCCGGCCTTAGTCCTCCAGCAGCGCGGCTCGGGCGAGTTCCCAGCTCTCCCGGTCCGGCGCGCAGAGCAACCCGCCGGCACGGTCCACCGCCGGCCTGTAGGGGCTGCCGTCGAAATGCGCGCTGTAGCCGCCGAGTTCCTGGTGGATGAGCCAGCCGGGCGCGTGGTCCCAGGGCATCAGCCGGTTGTAGAGCTGCAGGTGGATGTGGCCGCTCGCCAGCAGGCGGTACTCATGGGCGGCGCAGCCGAGCTGCCAGGTCTTCGCCAGGCGCGGCAGGCGGGCGGCGACGTGACTCTTCAGCGGCTCCGTCAGGTAGCCGTAGGAGATGCAGCCGACCATGCGGGACACGGGGGCTGGCGCGGCCAGACCGAGCGGCGCGCCGCGCTCGCCGTCCGGGCCGGCGAGCCAGGCGCCCTGCCCCACCGCGGCGACCAGCGTGTCGTCGCCGACGGGGTCGTGGATCCAGGCGGCGACCACCTCGCCCCCGGCAAAGGCGGCGGCCATGCAGCCGAAGATCGCCATGCCGGCGGCGAAGTTGGCCGTGCCGTCCACGGGATCCACCACGAAGGCGAGCGGCGCGGAGGCCAGCCGGTCCAGCAGGGCGGGATCGGCGGTGCAGCCCTCCTCCCCCACCACGAGGCAGCCGGGAAAGCGCGCTTCCAGGGCGGCCGCGATCATCCGCTCGGCCGCCTCGTCAGCATCCGTCACCATGTCCAGCGGGCCGGACTTCGTGCGGATGTCGCTCGCGGCGAGCTTACGGAAGCGCGGCATGATCTCGGCGCGCGAGGCCGCGCGGAGGATGAGGTCGACGTCCTGCAGCGCCGCCGCGTCGAAGGCCCTCACGCCTCGCCCCGCTGGGCGAAGCGGGCGAGATCGGCGGGGCTGAGCCGCACGGAGAGGCGCACGGCGTCCTCCGCGTCGCTGCGCTCCAACACCTCGCCGTGCTCGTAGAGCCAGGCGATGCCGGCGCCGTCCTCGGGCGGGAGGGAGAAGCTCTCGGTCACGAGCCCCGCAGCCAGGCGGGTGTCAAGCATGTCGCGCAGCTCGTCCAGCCCGTCGCCGGTCAGGGCGGAGGCGGGGATGCTGCCCGGCCCCGCGGGGGGCGGCTCCTCCAGCAGGTCGGTCTTGTTGAGCACCTCGATCACCCGCCGCTCCCAGTCCTCATCCAGCGCGGCGTCGGGCCCGGTGGCCATGTCGTTCAGCACGCCCATCACATCGGCCCGCTGGGCCGCGCTGTCGGGATGCGCGACGTCGCGCACGTGCAGGATGATGTCGGCGGCCGCGACCTCCTCCAGCGTGGCGCGGAACGCCTCGACGAGCTGCGTCGGCAGTTCGGAGATGAAGCCGACGGTGTCGGAGAGGATGACGGTCCGGTTGGAGGGCAGCCGGATGGCTCGCATCGTCGGGTCCAGCGTCGCGAAGAGCTGGTCCTGGGCATAGACCCCGGCGCCGGTGAGGGCGTTGAACAGGGTGGACTTGCCGGCATTGGTGTAGCCGACCAGAGCCACCACGGGGTAGGGCACCTTTGTCCGCGCCTTGCGGTGCAGCCCGCGGGTGCGGCGGACCTGCTCCAGCTCCTTCTTGAGCTTCACGATCCGCTCGTCGATGAGCCGGCGGTCGATCTCGATCTGCGACTCACCAGGGCCGCCGAGGAAGCCGAAGCCTCCGCGCTGCCGCTCGAGGTGGGTCCAGGACCGGACGAGGCGGGTGCGCTGGTAGGACAGGTGCGCCAGCTCGACCTGGAGGGAGCCCTCCTTCGTTCGCGCGCGCTCGCCGAAGATCTCGAGGATCAGGCCCGTCCGGTCGATCACCTTGCAGCCCCAGGCGCGCTCCAGGTTGCGTTGCTGCACGGGGCTGAGGGCGGCGTCCACCACCACCACCTGCACGCCATGGGCGGCGATGGAGGCGCGGTCGGCCTCCACGGCGCCCTCGCCGAGCAGCGTGCTCGGGCGCCGGGCGCGCAGCGGGTGGATCGCGGTGTGGACGATGGCCACCCCGATCGAAGCGGCCAGCCCGACGGCCTCGGCCAGCCGCGCTTCCGCGGCGCGAGTGGCGCCCCGGCCGTCAGGGATGCCGTGGGGGCGTTCCCAGGGCAGGATGACCGCAGCGGGGGTCGGTCCCCCCGCTCCGGTGTCAGTCTTGGCTTCCGACAGGGCTTGGCTCGCGCGGTGTGAGGGTCATGGTGGTTTCCCGGACGGGGGCCCCGCCCTGGGTGGGTTGCGGGGCGCCGGCGGTGCCCTGGGCACCCGCCGAGGCGGCATCGAACAGCATGATCGGGGCGCCCGGCATCACGGTGCTGATCGCGTGCTTGTAGACGAGCTGCGTGTGCCCGTCACGGCGCAGCAGCACCGAGAAATTGTCGAACCAAGTAATTATACCCTGAAGCTTCACGCCGTTCACCAGGAAGACGGTGACGGGAGTCTTGCTTTTGCGAACATGGTTCAGGAACACGTCCTGCACGTTCTGGGACTTCTCGGCAGCCATTGGCTGATGTCCTTCTTCTTGCTCACCGCCCGGCTTTGCCGTGGCGGATCCGGGGCGGTTGTTCTTCGGCGCGCGCCCCAGCGGCACGTCCCGTTCCCGGGCGCGCTCCCTCGCCCATGGGGGCGACAAACTCACCCGGGGGGCGTAGCCTTGTCCAGCGCGGATAACGCAACCGTCATGCGCTCAGCGGTGATGAAGTGCAGGGCCGGGGCGGAGGCCTTCGGTCCGCCGTCATGCGCGGCGTCGCCCAGCAGGACGGGCAGGCAGCCGGCGCGGCGGGCGGCGTCCATGTCGAGCGCGTTGTCCCCGACATACCAGACCGAGGCCCCGGTCGGCACACCGCAGGCCGCGCAGGCGAGGCGCATGGGGACCGGATCGGGTTTGTCGGCGGCCGCGTCCCCTGCCCCGACCAGGGCACGAAAGAGCGGCGCCCAACCGAGATGCGCCGCCTCCGCCCGCAGCAGCGGGCCGGCTTTGTTCGAGAGCACCGCGAGCGGCGCGACGAGAGCCGCCCGGCGCAGCAGCGCCTCCGCCCCGGGCATGGGACGCAGCACATCCAGGTGAGTCGCCCGGACGGCAGCGTAGAAGATGTCCCGCGCGTGCTCCCAGCGGTCCCCGAAGAGCTGGGGAAAGCTGTCGCGCAGAGAGTGCCGCACCCGGGCGCGGACCTCCTCCAGGCTCCATTCCGCCATGCCCGCATCCTGGAGGGCGGCGTTCAGCCCGGCCCGGATGGCAGGCCAGCCATCGACGAGCGTGTTGTCCCAGTCCCAGACGATGGCGAGGGGGCGGCTCGGGGACGGATTCACGGGGCGTTGCGCGGCGCGCCCGCAGCGTGGCGGGCGAAGATGTCGAAGAGGCGGCGCGTCACGGGGCCGGGCTGCCCGTCGGCTACCGGCCGGCCGTCGATCGCGAGCACCGGCTTCACGAAGGAGCCGGCGGAGGTGATGAAGGCCTCGCGCGCGCCAGCAAGCTCGTCCAGCGTGGCCGGGCGCTCCTCGGCGCGCATCCCGTTGAGCTCCATCTCCTCCAGCAGCGCGGCGCGGGTGCAGCCGGGAAGGATGGCGTTGGTGAGCGGCGGAATGCGGATCACCCCGTCGGCATCCACCATCCAGAAGCTCGTCGCGGCGCCCTCGGTGATCACGCGGGTGGCGGGGTCGAAGAGGATCGCCTCCCCTGCCCCGGCCTCCTTCGCCGCCTGCCGGGCCAGGACGTTGGCCAGGAGATTCACGCTCTTGATGTCCCGCCGGGCCCAGCGGAGGTCCGGATGGGTGATGGCGGCGATGTTCCAGCTCTCGATGCTGGCGGGATAGGACGGCCCGTGGCGGGAGGTGACGACGAGGCTGACCCGCGGCGCCTTCTTTGGAAAGGCGTGGTCCCGCCGGGCCACGCCGCGACCGACCTGCATGTAGACCAGCCCTTCCGTCACCCGGTTCCGCCGCGCCACCTCCTCCAGCACCAGCCGGAGCGAGGCCATGGGCATGGGCATGGGAAGCCGGATCTCGCCGAGCGAGCGCTGAAGGCGGGCGAGATGGAGGTCCTCGTCGATGAAGCGGCCGGCATGGAGGGTGATGACCTCGTAGATGCCGTCCCCGAACTGGTAGCCGCGATCCTCCACGTTCACGCAGGCCTCGCGCTGCGGGAGATAGCGCCCGTTCACATAGGCAATTCTCGACATCGGGCCTCGGTCGTCAGAGGGCGGGCATCAGGGAACGGGCGCCCGGTCCTCGGCCTGCACGCCCAGGAACTTCAGCTTCCGGTGCAGGGCGGAGCGCTCCATCCCCACGAAATTGGCGGTGCGGCTGATGTTCCCGCCGAAACGGAGGAGTTGAGCTTCCAGGTACTGCCGCTCGAAGAGCTCGCGCGCGTCGCGCAGGGGCAAGGTCATGATCTCGCTGGAGCGGTCCAGCTTGAGCATGGCGGGCGCCGCGGAGCCGACCTCCGGAGGCAGCATCTCCGGCCGGATGGGGTCCGCAGGGCCACCGGGGGCCATGATGAGCAGCCAGTCCACGAGGTTGCGGAGCTGGCGGACATTGCCGGGCCAGTCATAGGCCTGCATCGCCGCCATCGCGTCCTCGCTGATCTCGCGCGCCGGGACGCCGGAATTCTCGGCGGACTTGGCCATGAAATGCCGGGCGAGGGCCGGCACGTCCTCCCGCCGCTCGCGGAGCGACGGCATGCGGATCGGCACGACGGCGAGCCGGTAGTACAGGTCCTCCCGGAAGCGCCCGGCCGCGATCTCGGCCGAGAGGTCCCGGTTGGTGGTGGCGGTAACACGCACGTCAACCTTGACCCGCGTCGCGCCGCCGATGCGCTCAAACCCCTGCTCCTGCAGCGCGCGTACGATCTTGCCCTGGGTCTCCAGCGGCATGTCCGCCACCTCGTCCAGCAGCAGAGTGCCGCCATGGGCGCGCTCCAGCACGCCCTGGCGCCGGGGCTGGGCCACGGGGTCCGGGCCGCCCTCCACCCCGAACAGCTCCTCCTCGAAGCGGGCGGGATTAAGGGTGGCGCAGTTCAGGGCGACGAAGGGCTCGTCCGCGCGGCGGGAGCGGGCATGGATCATGCGCGCCGCCACCTCCTTGCCCGAGCCGGCGGGGCCGGTGAGCAGCACGCGCGAGCCCGTGGGCGCCACCTTGTCGATGGCGTTGCGGATCTGCGCGATGAGCGAGGAGGTGCCGACCAGCTCGGTTTCCGAGCCGCTCCGCAGACGCAACTCGCTGTTCTCGCGCTTCAGCCGCGCGGCTTCCAGCGCGCGGGCGACGATCAGCAGCAGCCGGTCCGACTTGAACGGCTTCTCGATGAAGTCGTAGGCGCCCTGCTGGATGGCCTGGACCGCCGTCTCGATCGTGCCGTGGCCGGAGATCATCACCACCGGCACGCGCGGCTCCTCGCGGTGCAGGGCCTCCAGGATACCCAATCCGTCCAGTCGGGAATTCTGCAGCCAGATGTCGAGGATGACGAGACTCGGGCGCTTCTGGCGGAACGCGGCCAGGGCCCCGTCGCTGTTCGCCGCCTGCCGGACCTCATAGCCCTCGTCGTCCAGGATGCCGGCGATCAGGGCGCGGATGTCCGGCTCGTCGTCGACGATCAGGATGTCATGCGCCATGGCGCAGCATCTCTCCTCTTTCCTGCAATCCGTCCCGCTCCGATGTCCCGTCCAGGGGCAGGGTGAGCGTGGCGCGCGCCCCGCCTTCCCGGCCATCCGCGAGCGTCAGCCCGCCCCCATGGTCCTCCATGATCTTCTTCACGATGGCAAGCCCGAGGCCGGTTCCCTTCGCCTTGTGTGTCACATACGGTTCCGTGAGCCGGTCGCGCTCCCCGTCCCGCGGCAGGCCGATGCCGTTGTCCTCGACCGCGATCGCGAGCACCCCGGCCCCCGCCACCGCCTCCAGCGTGACCCGGCCGCCCGCCTCGCCCTCCGGGCGCATGGAGATGGCATCCGCCGCGTTCTGCAACAGGTTGGTCAGCGCTTGGTTCAGCAGCCGCCGGTCGCAGCGCACGGGGGGCAGCTCCTCTTCCGGCAGGCGGAGCTCGTAGGTGATGGAGGGATGCGCGTCCCGTTGCAGCACCAGCGCCTCCCGCAAGAGCTGGGAGGGGTTCTCCGGCCGGATCACGGGCTGGGGCATGCGGGCGAAGGCGGAGAACTCGTCCACCATCCGCCCGATATCGCCGACCTGGCGCACGATCGTGTCGGTGCAGGCACGGAAGGTGTCGGGGTCCTCGGTGATCTGCTTGAGGTAGCGCCGCTTCAGCCGCTCCGCCGAGAGCTGGATGGGGGTGAGCGGGTTCTTGATCTCGTGCGCGATGCGCCGGGCCACATCCGCCCAGGCCGCCGTACGCTGGGCCGAGAGAAGGGCGGTGATGTCGTCGAAGGTGAGGACGTAGCCGGAGAGCCCGCCCGCATCGAACTCCGCCCCGATCCGCGCGAGTAGGGTTCGGCGCCCGGAGGGGCCGGGGACGAGGATCTCCTCCGTGCGCGGCTTCTCCGGCGTCGCGGCCGCTGCGGCGAGGAAGGCGCGGAACCCCGGCACGACCTCCGCCAGGCGCTGGCCGACCGCGGCCTCCAGGTCCTGGCCCAGCAGCTCGCTGGCCGAGCGGTTGGGCAGGTTGATCCGCCCCTCCGCGTCCAGCCCGATCACACCGGCCGAGACGCCGCCCAGCACGCTCTCGGTAAAACGCCGACGGTCGTCGAGTTGGCGATAGGCCTCCAGCAGCTCGCTCCGCTGGGCGGCGAGCTGGTTCGTCATGCGGTTGAAGGCGCGGGAAAGGCTGCCGACCTCGTCATCCGCCCGCCCCTCGTCCACCCGGACGGAGAGGTCGCCCCCCCTAACCCGTTCGGCCGCGTTGATCAGCCGCGAGATCGGCCGCGCGATCTGGTTCGCCATGACCAACCCGATCAGCACGGCCGCCAGAAGCACGAGCAGGGTCGCGATCGCGAAGATCAGGGCGAAGGTGATCTGCAGGCCGGAGCGGTTGCGGTCGAGCTGGTCATATTCCTGGAAGGCCAGCTCGGTGCGCTGCATGTGCTCGATGATCGAGGGGTCGAGCGGGCGGCCGATCATCAGCATCAGCCCGGGATCGATGTCGAGGGCCACCAGTCCGCGCACCCAGCCCTCCTCCCCCTCGGCGGCCAGCACGGCCACTTCGCCCTGGCGCACCACCTCCATCGCCCAGGCCGGCGGGGGCTCTACCACCAGGGCGGAGCCGAGCCCCGCCTGGGCGATGACGCGGCCGAGCACGGGCTCGAAGACCGTCGCCTCCGTCAGCCCGCGGAGCGCGGTGTAGTTCGTCAGCACCCGGCTGAAGCCGACGGTGTTGTCCGGCAGCAGCGGCGCCGCGCGGTTCAGGTCCGCCGCCATCGCCAGCGCGTCGGCCCGGATGGTGTTGCGGTTCTCGTCGAGATAGGCGCGGGAGGCGACGAGGCTCGCCTCCAGCGTGTCGCGCACCTTGTCGCCGAACCAGGCCTGGATGCCGAGCTGGAAGAAGACGGAGGCGAAGACGGCCACCAGCAGCGCCGGCACCACCGCCACGCCGCCGAGCAGCATCACCAGTCGCACGTGCATGCGCGACCCCGCGCTGCCCCGCCGCCGCTCCGCCAACACGCGCACGAGGCGCCCGGCGAGGCTGGCCGTGAGCAGCAGCACGAAGGCCGCGTTCACCAGCACGAGCGCCGCGGTCTGGGCGGCGCTGGTCGGGCCGAAGGGCGTGCTGCCGGAGAGGACCGCGAAGGAGGCTACCCCGACCGCCAGCGCGCCCAGGGCCAGGGCGAGGGTCATCACCCGGCCGAGCAGGAAGTCCGCCAGCCCTCGGAGAGGGCTCCTGCGCTCCCCCGGGATCCGGCGTTTCACGCCCGGCCCGTCACGACAGGCCCCGCACCACCGGCAACTCCAGCTCCCGGATCTTCTTGCGAAGCGTGTTGCGGTTCAGGCCGAGCATGGCGGCGGCCTTGATCTGGTTGCCGCGCGTATTGGCCAGGGCGAGCCTCAGCAGCGGGCGCTCCACCTCGGCCAGCACGCGCTCGTAGAGGTCGCGCACGGGCAGCCCGTCGCGCTGCGCGCTCATGAAGCCGGCGAGGTGCCGCTCCACCGCCTGCTCCAGCGTCTCGGGCGTGGCAGGGGCGGCGGGGATGCCGGGGGGCGCCTCGGCCTCGGCCAGCTCGGCCGCCACCGCATCCTCCCCGATCACCTCCTGGGGATAGAGGGCGGCGAGGCGGCGCATGAGGTTCTCCAGCTCGCGCGCATTGCCGGGCCAGGGATGGGCCCGCAGCCGCTCCACGGCGTCGTTGTCGAGCGACTTGGCGGGCAGCCCCGCCGCCTTGGCGCGGTCGAGGAAGTGACGGGCGAGGAGCGGAATATCCTCCGCCCGCTCCCGCAGCGGGGGAAGACGGATGGGGACGACGTTGAGGCGGTAGAACAGGTCCTCGCGGAACACGCCGGCGCGAATGGCCTGGCGCAGGTCCCGGTGCGTAGCGGCCACGATGCGGACATTCGCCTTGATCGGCGTGCGGCCGCCGACCGTGGTGAACTCGCCTTCCTGCAGCACGCGGAGCAGGCGGGTCTGCGCCTCGGGCGGCATGTCGCCGATCTCGTCGAGGAAGAGGGTGCCACCGGCCGCCTGCTCGAAGCGTCCGACGCCGCGCGCCATTGCGCCGGTGAAGGCGCCGCGCTCGTGGCCGAACAGCTCGGCCTCGATAAGGTCGCGCGGGATGGCGGCCATGTTCACGGCGACGAAGCTGCCGGAGCGCCGGCGGGAGTAGTCGTGCAGCGCGCGGGCGACCAGCTCCTTACCCGTGCCGCTCTCCCCCGTGATCATCACCGTCAGGTCGGTCGTGGTGAGCCGGGCGACGGTGCGGTAGATCTCCTGCATGGCGGCCGAGCGGCCGACGAGGGGCAGGCGCTCCTCCTCGGGCCCCTCCCCGTCATCCTCCGGCGCGGCCACGGGCGCGGCGAGGGCGCGGCCGACGAGGGCGAGCAGATCCTTGAGGTCGAAGGGCTTGGGCAGGTACTCGAAGGCGCCGCGCTGGGCGGCCTTGAGGGCGGTCGCGAAGGTGGACTGGGCGCTCATCACCACCACGCGCAGTTCCGGTCGCACGCGGCGGATGCGGGGCACGAGGTCCAGCCCGTTCTCGTCCGGCATCACCACGTCGGTGATGACGAGGTCGCCCTCCCCGTCCTCCACCCAGCGCCAGAGCGTGGCCGCGGAGGAGGTGGCGCGCACGTTGTACCCCGCGCGGCCGAGGGCCTGGGCGAGCACGGTGCGGATGGCGCGGTCGTCATCGGCGATGAGGATGGTGCGTTCGGTCATACTCTGCCTTCGAGGGGGCCCCTGGCGGGGAGGGAGAATTCAGGCCGTCTGGCGGATCCGCGCCCGGGGCTGGGCGAGGGCCGCGCCGGAGGGTGGCTTGGCGAGCGAGAGGCGAAAGACGGTGCGGCCGGGCCGGCTGTCGCACTCGATGAGCGCGCCGTGGTCGGCGACGAGCTTGGCCACCATCGCCAGCCCCAGCCCCTGCCCGCCGGGCTTGGTGCTGATGAAGGGGTCAAAGAGGCTCGCGCGCACCTCCTCGGCGATGCCGGGGCCGTTGTCCCGCACGCTCACCTCCAGCGGCAGGTGGACCCGCTCCCGCGATCCCGGGATGGCCAGCCGCACGCCGTGCCGGTAGGCGGTGGAGAGGACGATCTCGCCGTTGCGCGGATCCACAGCCTCGGCCGCGTTCTTCACGAGGTTGAGCAGGATCTGCACGAGCTGGTCCCGGTTGCCCCAGACCGGCGGGAGGGAGGGATCGTACTCCTCCACGATCCGCAGATGCGCCGCGCAGCCCGTGGCGGCGATCCGGCGCACATGGTCGAGCACCTCGTGGATGTTCACGGGCTCTCGCTCCAGCGGGCGCTCGGAGAACATGTCCATCCGCTCCACGAGGTCGCGGATGCGGTCCGCCTCGTCCTGGATGAGGATGCAGAGTTCCCGGTCCCCCTCGGAGGCCGACTGCTCCAGGAGCTGCGCCGCCCCGCGGATGCCGGAAAGCGGGTTCTTCACCTCATGCGCCAGCATCGCCGCCATCGCGCTCGCGCCCCGCGCCGCGCCGCGGAAGTTGAGCTGGCGGTCGAGCTTCTGGGCGGTGGAGCCGTCCTGTAGCGTCAGCACCACCGCGCCCGGCATCTCGTGCAGCGGCGCGCCATGGGCGGCGACCCCCTCGCGGTGGATGCGCGGGGAGAGGAGGGTGAGGTCGTGGTCCGAGATCGGCGCCTCCGCGGCGCGCACCTGCCGCACGAGGGCGGGCAGGCGCGAGTCGGCCGGGAGCAGGTCGGTGAGCTGCATCTGGGCGAGGCTGGCAGCAGAAAGGCCGAGGAACAGCTCCGCCGCGGGGTTGGCGAAGCGGAACCGCTCCTCGCCGTCCAGCACCACGACCGGCACGGGCAGGGCCGAGAGGAGGTGCGCGCTGGCGGGCAGCCCTGGCTTCTCCGGCGTTTCGCGGCGCGGGGGCATGGGACCTCTCAGGCGGCGATCGCCGCGTCGTCGGGCGTGGCATCCGCCGACTCGCGGCCGGCCTCGCGGAAGAGGTCGCGCACCCCCTCCACCCCAGCCTCGAGCAGCGGGCGGTAGAAGGCGTCGATCGCGGCCAGCGCGTCGGGCACCGTCTCGGCGGCGTTGATGCGCACCCGGAACTCGGCGCTCCCGGGCAGGCCGCGCGAGTACCAGGCGATGTGCTTGCGGGCGAGGCGCAGGCCGGGGTTGCTGCCGTGATGGGACAGCATATCCGCATAGTGCTCCAGCAGCATCGCGTGCTGCTCGGCCAGCGAGGGCAGCTCGGGCATCGTGCCGGTCGCGAGATAGGCGGCGACGAGCCCGGGCAACCAGGGCCGCCCATAGGCACCGCGCCCGATCATCACCCCGTCGGCGCCGGACCGGCGCAGCGCCTCCTCGGCGTCCCTTGGGCCGAGGATGTCGCCGTTGACGATCACAGGGATGCCGACTGCCGCCTTCACCTTCGCGACGAACGCCCAGTCCGCCGTGCCGGTGTAGAGCATCTGCCGCGTGCGGCCGTGGATCGTGACCATACGGATGCCGCAGGCCTCGGCAATGCGGGCGAGGTTAGGGGCGTTCAGGCTCGAATGGTCCCAGCCCATCCGCATCTTGAGCGTGACGGGCACGGAAACGGCTCGCACCACGGCCTCCAGGATGCGGGCGGCGCGGATCTCGTCCCGCATCAGGGCGCTGCCGGCCTGCTGGCCCACCGCCACCTTCTTCACGGGGCAGCCGAAGTTGATGTCCACCAGCGCCGCGCCGTGATCGACGGCCAGCCGCGCCGCCTCGGCCATCACCTCCGGCTCGCAGCCGGCGAGCTGGATGCTGGCGGGGCCGCCGAAGCCGTCCACCTCCGCCATCTTCAAGGTCTGGCGATTCTCGCGCACCATCGCCTGGCTCGCGATCATCTCGCTCACCACCATGGGCGTGCCGTGGCGACGAGCGAGGCGGCGGAAAGGCAGGTCGGTGACGCCGGACATTGGCGCCAGGATGACCGGCCTCTCGATCCTGATGGGGCCGAGCACAATCGGCCGCAGCTGCGGGCTGCCTTCGGCTTGGGCAGCCCCTCCGGTGCTTGATGTTGGCGGCATGGGCAGGTGCCTATCAACTGGGCAGGCGGGCGGTCAAGCGGCATCGCGAGATCCTCCGCACCGGCGCCCCTGGGCGTGCTCCTCTCCCGCCGTTAGGTTCCGCCGCATGAGCGGGGATAGCGGAATGCGGGTGGTGGCGTTGCTGATGGCGGCTGGGCGCGGCGAGCGGCTCGGCGGGGCGGAACCGAAGCAGTTCCTCCCGCTCCTCGGCCGCCCCGTGCTGCGCCACGCGGCCGAGACCCTTCTGCGGGACGGGGCGGTGGAGGCCATCCAGCCCGTCTGCGCCGAGGCGGAGCGGGGCCGGGTCGATTCGATCTTGGAGGGCCTACCCGCCCTGCCCGCGGTTGCGGGCCGGGCGACGCGCCAGGGCAGCGTGCTCGCCGGGCTGGAGGCTCTGGCCGGCCACGCCCCGGAGATCGTGCTCGTCCACGACGCCGCCCGCCCGGTGGTGCCGGCCGGCACCGTGACGGCCCTGCTGCGGGCGCTGGAGGAGGCCGAGGGCGCGATCCCCGCCCAGCCCGTGGCCGACACGCTGAAGCGGGTGGAGAGCGGCACCGTTCTGCACACCGTGCCGCGGGAGGCGCTGTACCGCGCCCAAACCCCCCAGGGTTTCCGCTACCCAACCCTGCTGTCCCTGCACCGCGCCGCGCCGGAGGGCGCGACGGACGACGCATCCCTGCTGGAGGCGGCGGGCCATCCCGTGCGCCTCGTCCCCGGATCGGAGAGCAACGTGAAGATCACCCATCCCGGCGACCTCGAGCGCGTGGAGGCGGAGATGCTGCCGCGCCTCCTGCCGCGCATCGGCACCGGCTTCGACGTCCATGGTCTCGTCGCGGGGCGGCCGCTCTTTCTCTGCGGGGTCGAGGTGCCGCACTCCATGGGGCTGGACGGCCACTCGGACGCCGACGTCGGGCTGCACGCCCTCTGCGACGCGATCTACGGCGCCCTGGCGGAGGGCGATATCGGCCGCCACTTCCCGCCGAGCGAGATGCGCTGGAAGGATGCCGACAGCGCGGCCTTCCTCCGCCACGCCGCCGGGCGGATCGCCGCCCGGGGCGGCGTGCTGGCCAATGCCGACGTCACCCTCATCTGCGAGCGGCCGAAGATCACGCCCCACGCCCCCGCCATGATCGCCCGCGTGGCCGAGCTGCTCGGCGTGCCCGAGAGCCGGGTCTCGGTGAAGGCGACCACGACGGAGCGGCTGGGCTTTCCCGGACGGGAGGAGGGCATCGCCGCCCAGGCCGCCGTCAGCTTGCTGGTGCCGGCGTAGCCGGCTCGGGCAGCCCTTTCAGCACCGACCGGCCGGCCGCGACCACCTCCTCGCGCAGCGGGCCGGGCCGGGGCCGGTCGACCAGGGTGGTGAACCAGTGCTCCGGCGGGTTGCGCCCCGCCGCCCGATCCCAGTCGAGGCCGCGCAGCACCTCCTCCGCCGCCGGCGGCAGCCGGCCCGGCATGGGTCGGTTGTCCAGCGCCCCCCAGACGGCAGCCCAGCAGCGGGCGACGGTCCAGGGATTGTACCCCCCTCCCCCAGTCACGATCAGCCGTGGCGCCTCCGCCATCACCGCGCGCACCACGGCGAGATGCGCGTTGTTGGAGAGGGAGAGGCGGGCGAGCGGGTCCTCCTCCAGCATGTCCGCCCCGCACTGGAGCATCACCGCCTGGGGGCGGAGGTGCCGCAATATCGGCAGGATGACCGCGTTCAGGACGTGGTCCATCTCCGTGTCGTTGAAGCCCTGCGGCACAGGGATGTTGCGCGCGTGCCCGCCCGCCCGGTCCTCAAGCCCTCCCGTGAAGGGCCAGCGCCCGGCCTCGTGGACCGAGAGGGTGAAGACGCGGGGATCGTCGCGGAAGGCGTGCTCCACCCCGTCGCCGTGATGGGCGTCGATGTCGATGTAGAGGATGCCGCTCAGGCCGAGATCCACCCATTCGAGCAGGCCGAGCACGGGATCGTTGATGTAGCAGAAGCCGGAGGCACGGTCGGGCATGGCGTGATGCGTGCCCGCGCCGGGCACATGGACAATGCCGCCCCGTCGCGTCAACCGCGCGGCCAGCATCGCCCCGCCCGCCCCCGTCGCGGGGCGCCGGAAGACCTCCCGGTAGACGGGGTTGCCATGCGCGCCGAGATGGTGGCGCTCCCGCACCTCCGGGGGAACGGAACCCTCCACCTCGGCCCGCGCCAGCGCGGCGATGTAGTCGGGCGTATGGAAGCGGGTGAGCTGTTGCGGAGTCGCCCGGGGGCTGTCGAGATAGCGCCGGGGATCGAGCCAGCCCAGTGCCCGGATGAGGTCCAGCGTGGCCGGCACCCGCTGGATGGCGAGCGGGTGCTTCGGGCCGTAGGTGGAGCCCCTGTAGACCTCGGAGCCGATGAGGAGCGGCTGCCTCAGCGCAGCCTCTCCAGGATGGAGACGTAGTTCGCCACCGCCGCGCCGCCCATGTTGAACACGCCGCCGAGCGTCGCGCCCGGAACCTGCATCCCGCCCGCTTCCCCCGCGAGTTGCATGGCGGAGAGGACGTGCATCGAGACGCCCGTCGCCCCGATGGGATGGCCCTTCGACTTCAGCCCGCCCGATGGGTTCACCGGCAGCCGCCCCTCCCTGGCAACCACTCCCTCCAGCACCGCGCGGGCGCCCTGCCCTTCGGGCACGAGCCCCATCACCTCGTAGTCGATCAGCTCCGCGATGGTGAAGCAGTCATGCACCTCGGCGAAGGAGAGATCGGAGACACTGACGCCGGCGGCCTCATAGGCCCGGCGCCAGGCCTCTTGCGCGCCCTCGAACCGCGTGATGTCGCGGGCGGAGATCGGCATGAGGTCGTTCACCTGCACCGCGGCACGGAAGCGGACCGCCTTGCCCATCGTCGCCGCCGTGTCGGTGTCGGTCAGCACGAGCGCCGCGGCGCCGTCGGAGACGAGGCTGCAATCCGTGCGCTTGAGGGGCCCGGCGACGACCGGGTTCCGCTCGCTCTCCGTACGGCAGAAATCGTAGCCGAGGTCCTTGCGCATTTGGGCATAGGGATTGTCCACGCCGTTGCGATGGTTCTTCGCCGCGATGGCGGCCAGAGCATCGGACTGGTCGCCGTGCCTCTGGAAATAGGCCTGGGCGATCCGGGCGAAGACGCCCGCGAAACCCGCCGGAATCTCCCCCTCCTCCCGGCGATAGGCGCAGCCGAGGAGGACATCGCCCACCTGGGAGCCTGGGATGGCCGTCATCTTCTCGACGCCGAGGACGAGGGTGAAGCGCCCTCCGCCCCCGGCCAGGAAATTCATGCCCGCATGGATCGCCGCAGATCCGGTCGCACAGGCATTCTCAAGGCGAGTCGCCGGCTTGAAGCGCAGTTCCGGCAGCGACTGCATGACGAGGGAGGATGGAAAATCCTGCTTCTGGAAGCCACCGTTGAAATGGCCGACATAGACGGCATCGACTTCCGAGGGCTCGATCCCGGCGTCGTCGATGGCAGCGCGGGCCACGCGCCCGATCAGTGCCTCCGCGTCCGGCGCGTCCTCGATGCGGCCGAAGGGCGTGTGCGCCCAGCCCACGATGCAGGCGCCGCCCGATGCTGTCCCGGCCATCTCTCAGCCTCCCCGATTTTGAGGGGAAGATAGGGATGCCGGGGCCGCTTATCCATCGGCCGGAAGGAGAGTCCTCAGCCCTTGAAGAGGCTGAGGAGCTGCTGGGGCGACTGGTTGGCGATGCCGAGCGCCTGGGTCCCGAGCTGCTGGCGGATCTGCAGAGCCTGGAGGCGCGCGCTCTCTTTCGCGAGATCGGCATCGATGAGCGAGCCAAGCCCCGTCTCAAGGGCGTCCAGCTTCTCCTTGTTGTAGCTGATCTGAGACTGCAGGTAGTTCGAGTCGGCGCCGAAGGTGTTGAGGGCGGTGTTCACGGCCGCCATCTTGGTCCCGAAATCGCCGCCGCTCGCGAGGTAGCTGCCTGCCGCGGCGGCATCGGTGGGCGCGACGTCCACGACGAGGGATGTCGCGGCATCGACGGCTGCGAGGGTGTAGGTCGTCGCCTGCTCGTTGCGCGTCGTGGCGATGTCGCCGCCGCCGCCTGCCGTATCCGTGCCGAGCAGGGTACGGCCGTTATAGGTCGCGTCAGTGATGAAGTTGGTGACCTGGCTCCGCAGCGACTCGTACTGGGTCTCGTACTGATCGCGCTGGGATTCGGAGAGCGTGCCATCCGCGAGCTTCACCAGAACGCTGCGGATCGAGGTCATCGTTTCCGAGACCTTGTTCAGCCCGGCGAGGGTCGTGTCCAGGATGCCCTGGACGCTGCCCATCTGCTCATTCGCCGAGGTGAGACCCGCGATATCGGAACGGACGGATTGCGCCACGGCGAAGGCCGCGCCGTCATCCTTCGCATCGGCAACACGGAAACCGGTCGAGACACGCTTCTGTGTCGTCGCCAGCGCGTCATTCGTGCGGTTCAACGACTGTAGCGCGACCTGCGCGCCAATATTCGTGTTGACCGAGTTCATCGCCATCGGGATCTTCCCTTCGCGTCGGCAGGTTGTCCGCCCTTCACCGAAGAGTGGCCGCGGAGAGTGAAGAAAGTGCTAACCTCGGCCCCGGAATCAAAAAGCCCCGGCACGACGGCCGGGGCTTCCGATCCCTCGCGGGAAGAGCGGGATCAGCCGCCCTTGTACTGCACGGCCTGGCGGCCGCGCTGGCCATCGCGAACGTCCAGCGCCACCTTCTGGCCCTGCTGCACATCCGTCACGCCCGCGCGCTGCAGGACCGAGGAGTGCAGGAACACATCCTGGCCGCCATCGTCCGGGGTCACGAAGCCGAAGCCGCGGACTTGGTCAAACCACTTCACCGTGCCGTTCACGGCATAGGTCGGGCCACCCTCGTCACGGCCGAAGTCACGCCGGGGCGGACGGTCACCGAAGTCACGGCGCGGCGCACCAAAGCCGCCACCGCCGCCCGCGCCACCGAAGCCGGCGCCACCACCGAACTCACGGCGCGGGGGGCGATCCCCGAACCCGCCGCCACCGCCGAACTCGCGGCGCGGGGGGCGATCCCCGAACCCGCCACCGCCGAAGTCACGACGAGGGGGGCGATCCCCGAACCCGCCACCGCCGAAGTCACGACGAGGGGGGCGATCCCCGAACCCGCCGCCACCGGCGCCGCCGCCCGGCCCGGGCTTCAGCTCCATGATGCGGGTCACGAGCCGCCGGCCCTGGCGGTCCGTGCCGATCTCGCAGACGAGCTTGTCACCCGTGTCAGCCGACTGGATGCCGGCCTCGGCCATGGCAGATGCGTGGAAGAACACGTCCTGTCCGTCGGGCCCGAGCACGAAGCCGAAACCCTTGCGGCCGTTGTACCACTTCACCTCGGCCTCGACGGGCCCGGTGCCGCCCTGCGATTCATTCTCGGGGAACACTTTATCTCACTATCCGCAAACAGATCGGCCCGACGGGATGCAGGACCGGTATCGTCATGCTGGCACGCCCCTACAAGGAATGCTAGCCGAATCGGCGCGGATCGTAGGGCCGGAGATCCAGGGCCGGAACGTCACCCGCCGCGAGCGCCGCGGCGGCCTCCCCGCTGCGGGGCGCGGCAACCAGGCCCACATGCCCGTGGCCGAAGGCGAGGATCACGTCCCGGCAGCCCCCGGCCGGGCCGAGGCAGGGCAGGCCGTCCGGCATCGAGGGGCGGTGGCCCATCCAGAACCGCACCCGCTCGGCCGGCAGGTCTCGCGGCAGCCGCGGGAAGGCGCGGAGGAGATGGTCCCGCAGGATCTCGGACCGCTTCCAGTTCGGCGCCGCCTCCAGCCCCGCGATCTCGACCTGGCCGGAGGCGCGCAGCCCGGCGCGCGTCGTGGTGATGCCCATCTTGCCGTCCGATGGCATGATTGGGATGCGGGGCCCCGTCTCCGCCCCGAGCACCACGGCGTGGTAGCCGCGCTCGGTCTCCAGCGGAACGCGGGACCCGGCGCTGGCCGCCAGCCCGGCCGAGTGGGCGCCGGCCGCGATCACGGCGCAGTCGGCGGCGATCTCCCCCTCGCCCGTCCGGACGGCCCGGAGCCTGCCGGCCTCGATCCGCAGCCCAGTCGCTCCTGCCCGGCGCAGCACGGCACCCTCGGCCACTGCCCTCTCGACGAGGGCGGCCACATAGGCGCCGGGATCGGTGCAATGGCCGGCCTCGGGGAAGAGCGCGCCGAAGCCGTATCGGGGGTCCAGCTCGGGCTGGAGCTGGCGCATCCGCTCCGGCCCGATCTCAGCCCAGGAGAGACCGACCTGTCGGCGGATGCGGAAGCCCAGCGCCTCGGCCTCGTACTCCGCCCGGGAGGGATAGACATACATGAGCCCCTCCCTTCGGATCAGCTCCGGCACCCCGGCCCGCGCGGCGAGCGCGGCGTGCAGGGAGGGCGCCTCGTCGAGCAGGGCCCGCAGGGCGCGCGCCGTCTCCAGCACGCGCGCCTCTGTCCAGCCCGAGCGGAGATAGGCGATGAGCCAGGGCAGCGCACGGGGGAGGTAGGACCAGCGAATGGCGAGCGGCCCGAGCGGGTCGCGCAGGAAGCCCGGCACCTTGCGCCAGAGCCCGGGCACTGCGGGCGGGATGACGGACATGGTGGAGAGCCAGCAGCCATTCCCGTGGGAGGCCGCCTGCTCCCCGCCCGGCGGGCCGGGATCGAGGATCGTGACGCGCAGGCCGCGGTCGATGGCGGCGAGGGCCGTGCAGGCGCCGACGATGCCGGCGCCGATCACGACGAGATGGCGGCCCTCCTCCGCCAGCGCGCTCCTATCCGGCGTCAAGGACCGCGCGCTTGGCCATCACCGTGACGAGGTGGGCGCGGTACTCGGCGCTGCCGTGGATGTCGCCGTTCAGCCCGTCCGGAGACTGGCGGATGCCGGCCACCGCCTCGGGCGACCAGTTCGCCGAGAGAGCGGCCTCCATCTCCGTCTGCCGGAACACGCCCGGGCCCGCTCCGTTCACGACGACCCGCACTCCCATCGGACCGCGCGCGACGAAGACGCCGGTCATGACGTAGCGCGAGGCAGGGTTCCGCATCTTGGCGTAGCCCGCCTTCTCCGGCACCGGGAACTCGATGGCGGTCAGCAACTCGCCGGGCTCCAGCGCCGTGGTGAACATGCCGAGGAAGTAGTCGTCCGCCTCGATGCGGCGCCGGTCGGTGACGAGGGTGGCGCCGAGCGCCAGCGCGGCCGAGGGGTAGTCGGCGGCGGGGTCGTTGTTGGCCAGCGAGCCGCCCATGGTACCGCGGTTGCGGACCTGCGGATCACCGAGGAGCCCGGCCATGCGGGCGAGCGCGGGGATGGCGGCGTTCAGCGAGGGATCGCGCTGGATCTCGGCATGCCGCGTCATCGCGCCGATCACGATCCGGTCGCCCTGCCGCCTGATGCCGCGCAGCTCCGCGATGCCGGAGAGATCGACCAGCGCGGAGGGACGGTCCAGTCGGTGCTTCAGCGCGGGCAGGAGCGTCTGCCCGCCCGAGATCGGGCGCACCTCGGGGTCGGCCAGCAGTGCCACGGCCTCGGAGACGGTCGAGGGCTTGTGGAAGAGGAAGTCGTACATGGCGGGTCAGGCCTCCGCCGGCGCCAGCGTCTCGCGGCGGCCGTGCATGACCTCCTGCGCCGCCGCGATCGCCTTGACGATGTTGTGATAACCGGTGCAGCGGCAGAGATTGCCCTCCAGCCCTTCCCGGATCTCGTGCTCGCTCATCCCCTGCGGGTGCTTCTCCACGAGGTCGATGGCGGACATCACCATCCCCGGCGTGCAGAAGCCGCATTGCAGGGCATGGTACTCGCGGAAGGCCTCCTGCATCGGGTGCAGCCCGCCATCGGGAGAGGCCAGCCCCTCAATGGTGGTGACGGAGCTTCCATCCGCCTGCACCGCGAGGATGGTGCAGGACTTCACGCTCTCGCCGTCGATATGGACGACGCAGGCGCCGCACTGGCTGGTGTCGCAGCCCACATGGGTGCCCGTGAGGCGCAGCTTCTCCCGCAGCAACTCCACCAGTAAGGTACGGCCCTCAACCTCGACGCTGTGGGGCTGACCGTTCACCGTCAGGCTCACACTCGGCATGCTTCGCTCCCCGTCCGGTCCGATGCGCCGAGGGTCGCGCGGCCTCCCCGACGCGTCAAGCGAGGCCCGGCCTCAGTGCAGCGGAGAGGCCTGCCCGGCCAGCGGATTCTGATCGGCCGGCAGGTCATGCAGGTGGCAGGCCGCGGTATGGGCGTGGAATCCGGGCTCGGGCGGCTTGAGGAGCGGCTCCTCCACCCGGCAGCGGTCGAAGACATAAGGGCAGCGCGTGTGGAAGCGGCATCCGCTGGGAGGGCTGATCGGGCTCGGCACATCGCCCTTGAGGATGATGCGCTGCCTCGCGGCCCCAGGCTCCGGCACGGGCACGGCCGAGAGCAGCGCCTGGGTGTAGGGGTGCTTGGGCGCGGCGAAGAGGGATCGCCGGGGCGCCACCTCCACGATCTTGCCGAGATACATCACGGCCACCCGGTGTGTCATGTGCTCGACGATGGCGAGGTCGTGGCTGATGAAGAGAAGAGCGAGGCCCAGCTCCCTCTGCAGGTCCTGGAGCAGGTTGACGATCTGCGCCTTCACCGAGACGTCCAGCGCCGAGACGGCCTCGTCGCAGATGATGAGGTCCGGCTCGGCGGCAAGCGCCCGGGCGATGCCGATGCGCTGTCGCTGCCCGCCGGAGAACTCGTGAGGCCAGCGCGTCACCGCGTCCCGCGGCAGGCGCACGGTGTCCATCAGCTCGGCCAGTCGCCGGTCGAGATCGGCGCTGTTCTTCGCCAGCCCGAAGTTGCGGATCGGCTCGGCCAGGATATCCTTCACCCGCATGCGGGGGTTGAGGCTACTGAAGGGGTCCTGGAACACCACCTGCACGCGGCGGCGCATCGGCCGCAGCGAGGATTGCGGCAGCGTGTCGATCCTCCGGCCGTCCAGCACCACCTGGCCCGAGGTGATATCGAAGAGCCGCAGCACGGCCTTGCCCACGGTGGACTTGCCGCAGCCGGACTCGCCGACGAGGGACAGGGTCTCCCCCTTGGCGATCTCGAAGGAGACGCCGTCCACGGCATAGACATGGCCGGTGACGCCGCCGAGCAGTCCGCCGCGGAGGGGGAAGTGCTTCTTCAGGTCGTCCACCTGGAGGAGCGGCTTGCCCGGCGCCGAACCGTGGGAGACGGCGCTGTCGGTGGTCGGGGTGGTGGAGAGCGTGGCGCTCATGCGGCCATCAGCTCCTTCTCGGCATAGTGGCAGGCGGCGGTGTGGCGCGGTGCCTTCGGCTCCAGCGCGGGGGCCACGGCGCGACAGAGATCGGTCACCTTCGGGCAGCGCCCGGCGAAGACGCAGCCATCGATCCGTGTCTTCAGGCTAGGCACGAGGCCCGGGATCTCGGCCAGCCGCGTCTCCTCCCCCGTGAGGGATGAACCGAGCTTCGGCACGGCGCCGAGCAGGCCCTGGGTATAGGGGTGCTTGGGGTCGCTGAAGAGTTCGCGCACCGGCGCCTCCTCCACCTTGCGGCCGGCATACATGACGATGACGCGCTCCGCGACCTCCGCCACCACGCCGAGGTCGTGGGTGATGAGGACGATGGCGGCGCCCACGCGATGCTTCAGGTCCCGCATGAGGTCGAGGATCTGCGCCTGGATCGTCACGTCCAGCGCCGTGGTCGGCTCGTCCGCGATCAGGAGCTTGGGGTTGCAGGCCAGCGCCATGGCGATCATCACGCGCTGGCGCATGCCGCCCGATAGCTGGTGCGGGTACTCCCTCACCCGCCGCTCGGGGGCGGGAATGCCGACGAGCTTCAGCATCTCGATCGACTTCGCCTCCGCCTGCGCCCCGCTCAGCCCCTGGTGCAGCCGGAGCGTCTCGCCGATCTGGCGCCCCACGGTCAGCACCGGGTTCAGGGAGGTCATCGGCTCCTGGAAGATCATGGAGACGTCGTTGCCGCGGATGGCGCGCATCTCCTTGTCCGAGAGCTTCAGCAGGTCCTTCCCCTGGAAGAGGATCTCCCCCGCGATCTTCCCCGGCGGCTCGGGGATGAGCCGCAGGATCGACATGGAGGTGACGGACTTGCCGCAGCCGCTCTCGCCCACGATCGCAACCGTCTCGCCGGCATTCACGTGGAAGGAGAGCCCGTCCACCGCGCGGTTCACGCCGTCCGGTGTGCGGAAGTGGGTCTGGAGGTTGCGGACATCGAGAAGGGGTGCCTCGACCCCGGTGCTGGATGACATCGGGTCAGACCTTCTTCGCCATGCGGGGATCGAGCCAGTCGCGCAGCCCGTCGCCGAGGAGGTTCACGGCAAGCACGGTGAGGGAGAGGAAGACGGCGGGGAAGAAGACGATGTAGGGCTTCACCTGCCATAGCGCCCTCCCCTCCGCCATGATGTTCCCCCAGGAGGGAATGATGGGCGGGGTGCCCGCGCCGATGAAGGAGAGGATGCTCTCCGCGATCATCGCGCTCGCGCAGATATAGGTCGCCTGCACCGTCAGCGGCGCGAGGGTGTTGGGCAGGATGTGGCGGAGGATGATCCGCGGCGTCGTCGTGCCCGAAGCAACCGCCGCATCCACATAGGGCTGCTCGCGGAGTGACAGCACCACGCCGCGCACGAGGCGGGAGACTCGCGGCACCTCCGCGATGGTGATGGCCAGGATCACGTTCCCCACGCTGCCGCGCGTCAGCGCCATCAGCGCGATCGCGAGCAGGATGGAGGGAATGGACATGATCCCGTCCATGACCCGCATGACGATCGCGTCGGCCCACCGGACGAAGCCGGAGACGAGGCCGATGGTGAGGCCGATGACGGAGGAGAAGAAAGCCACCGCGAAGCCGACGATCAGCGAGACGCGCGCCCCGTAGAGCACGCGGGAATAGACGTCCCGCCCGAGCATGTCGGTCCCGAACCAGTACATGGCCGAGGGCTCGCGCGTGCGCCGGGCCGGGGCAAGCGCCGTCGGGTCCACTGTCCAGAGCAGCGGTGCGAGGATCGCGACGGCGATGATGAGCAGCATCAGCCCGCCGCCGATCGCAATGGTCGGGTTGCGGCGGAGGAAGCCGATGACGCCACGCCGGGCGCGCACGGGCGGCAGGATGTCGGGCAGCGGCGCCGCGGCGGCCACGTCCCCCGCGGTCAGCGGCCGATGGAGCGTTCCGGGCTGGATGGTCGAGGTGCTCAATAGCGGATCCTCGGGTCGAACAGGGTGTAGAGGAGGTCGATGACCAGGTTCACCAGGACGTAGGTGAAGGAGAAGAGCAGGATCACGCCCTGGATCACGGGGTAGTCGCGCCGGAGGATGGCGTCCACCGTCAGCCGGCCGAGGCCGGGGATGGCGAAGACGCTCTCCGTCACCACCGCGCCGCCGATCAGCAGAGCCACGCCGATGCCGATGACGGTGACGATGGGCACGGCCGCGTTCTTCAGCGCGTGCAGGAAGAGGATGCCGCGCTGGCCCACGCCCTTGGCGCGAGCCGTGCGGATGTAGTCCTGCTGCAGCACCTCAAGCATCGTCGCCCGGGTGATGCGGGCGATGAGCGCGATGTAGACCCCGCCGAGCGCGACCGCGGGAAGGATCAGGTTCTGGAACCAGGGCCCGATGCCGCGCGCGAAGGGTGTGTAGCCCTGCACCGGCAGCCAGTCCAGCTCCAGTGCGAAGACATAGGCGAGCAGGTAGCCCACCACGAAGACCGGCACGGAGAAGCCGAGCACCGCGAAGGCCATCACCGCGCGGTCGATCCAGGTACCCTGCTTCCAGGCGGCCACCACACCCATCGGCACTGCGATGCAGACCGCGAGGATGAGGGTGATGACCATGAGCGAGAGCGTCGGCTCGATCCGCTGCGCGATCATCGTGCTGACCGGCAGGTTGGTGAAGATCGAGGTGCCGAGATCCCCGTGCACGATCTGCCAGACCCAGTCGCCGAAGCGCACGAGATAGGGCCGGTCGAGGCCGAGGCTGGCCCGGATGCGCTCGACATCGGCCGGCGTCGCCTGGTCCCCCGCGATCACCGCCGCCGGATCGCCGGGCGAGATGTAGAGGAGACTGAACACGAAGAGCGCCACCACCGCCATGACGGGGATGGTGGCCACGATGCGGCGGAGCGCGTAGGCGAACATCCCGCCCTCCCTAGCTCTTGGACACGCCCCAGAAGAAGGGAAGCGGCCCCTTGACGATGCCCGACACGTTGCGGCGCCAGGCGGTGTAGAAGGTGAAAAAGCCGGTCGGCGCGTAGATCACGTGGTCCATGGCGGCCTTGTTCAGCTCCGCCATGGCGGCCTTCTCTGCCTCCGGCGTAGTGGCGGCGAACCAGGCGTCGCGCTTGGCCTCGACCTCCGGGCTGTTGGGCCAGCCGAACCAAGCGCCGTCGCCATTGGCGCGGATGGCGGTGTAGGCGGCGGGATTGATGCAGTCCGCGCCCGCGTGCCAGGAGAAGAAGATGTTCCACCCGCCCTGGCCCGGCGGCGTCTTCACCGCGCGGCGGCTGCCCACCGTGCCCCAGTCGGTGGCCACGTAGTCCACATTCAGGCCGATCTTCTTCAGGGCCTCGGCCGTCACGTCGCCCTGCGCCTTGGTGATGGGCTGATCCTGCGCCACGAGCATCACGACGGGTTCGCCCTTGTAGCCGCTCTCCATCAGCAGGCGGCGGGCGGCGTCGAGGTTGCGGGGGCCTCTGAGCAGGTCTCCGCCCTCTTCGGAGTAGATCGGCGTGCCGGGGGTGAAGTAGCTCGGCAGGCGCTTCCACATGCTCTCGTCATCGCCGACGAGCGCACGCAGCACATCCTCCTGGCTGATCGCCATCAGGACGGCCTTGCGGGCGCGCACGTCGTTGAAGGGAGGATGTAGGTGGTTCATGCGGAACGCGCCGATATTGCCCAGCGGATCGGCGACGTCGAACTGGATGTTGCGGCTGCGGCGGAGCTGGGGGATCAGGTCGCTGATCGGGTTCTCCCACCAGTCGACCTCACCGTTTTGCAGCGCGGCGGCCGCGGTGGCGGGATCGGGCATCACCATCCACTCCACCCGGTCCACCATCACGCGCTTGCCGCCGGCGAGCCAGGAGGCGGGCTCGCTGCGCGGCTGGTAATCCGCGAACTTCTCGAACACCGCCTTGGCGCCCGGCACCCACTCGCCGCGCGCGAAGCGGAACGGGCCGGAGCCGACATACTCGGTGATCTGCTGGAAGGGATCGGTGCGCGCGATCCGCTCGGGCATGACGAAGCTGCAGGGCGCGTTGTTCTTCGCTAGGGCAAGCAGCATCTTCGGATAGGGCTGCTTCAGGGACCAGCGGAAGGTCCGGTCGTCCACCGCCACCAACTCGTTCTGGATGGCGCGGATCATCTGCCCCATGGGGTCGCGCACGGCCCAGCGGTTGAGGCTTGCGACGGCATCCTTCGCGAGCACGGGCTCGCCGTCATGGAACCTCAACCCCGGGCGGAGGCGGAAAGTCCAGGTCAGGCCGTCCGGGGAGACCTCCTCGCTCTCGACCATCTGCCGCTGCGGCACGAGATGCGCGTCCACGCCGTAGAGCGTGTCCCACACCATCGCGGCCGCGTTGCGGACGACGTACTGCGAGCCCCAGACCGGGTCGAAATTCGCGAGATTGGCCTGGGGCACGAAGCGCAGCGTCCGGGCCGCCGCTCCCTGCGACAGGGCCGGGGCCGACAGCCCGGCGGCGGCCAGGCCGGTACCGGCTATCAGGAAGGAACGGCGGTCCATCTCTCATGCTCCCAAGCGGGGCGGCATTCGCCTTGCCCCTGATCCCTCTGCGGCGAGCCTGCCGGAAAAGCCGGCGCGGCGCCACTCCATGTGCGGCGGTCTTGCACGGGGCGTGCCAGCTGGCGCGCGCCGCCGCGTCCTTCAGCCCCGCCGCAGGTTCCAGAAGATCGCGAAGCCGGGCACGCGGTCGCGCAGGTCGCGCCGGATGGCGGTGAGGGACTTGTAGGCACCGACGGGGATGTAGGGGACCTCCTCCATCGCCACGCGCTGCATCCTCTCGGCGACCCGCTTGCCCTCCTCGGGCGTGGGGGCGAGGAACCACTCGTCCCGCAGGGTTTCAAGCTCAGGGATGTCCGGCCAGCCCGGCCAGGCATTCGCGCCGTTGCCGCGCAAGGGGAAATGCGCAGAGGGATCGATAAAGTCGAAGGAGGCGAAGGAGGTGAGGATCATGCTCCATCCCCCGCGCTCGATGGGCTCCCGGCTCGTGCGGCGCTGGACGGTCGTGCCCCAGTCCGTCAGCACGATGTCGGCGTTGAAGCCGAGCCGCCGGACGAGGTCCGCCCCCACCTGCGTCATAGCAGAGGGCGCGAGGATGTCGGTCGGCCCGACCAGCCGCATGGGCTGGTTCGTGTAGCCGGCCTCCCGCATCAGGGCCTTCGCCCGGTCGATGCTGCGGGGCCCGCGCAGCGGCTCCAGCCCGGCATCGCTGGCCAAGGGCGTGCCCGGCGTGAAGACGCCGCAGGATTCCCAAAGGCCGGGGTCGGTGCCCACGATCGCGGTCATGAAATCCGCCTGCTCGATGGCGGGCAGCAGGGCTTGGCGCATCCGCCGGTCGTTGAAGGGCGGGTGCAGATGGTTCGGGCGCAGGATGCCGACCAGCGGCAACGGGTCCACCGGCTCGATGGACAGCGCGCGGCTGCGGCGGAGGAGTGCCTGAATCTCGGGCGGCGGCTGCTCGTACCAGTCGATCTCGCCGGCCTGCAGCGCCGCGGCGGAGGTGGAGGCGTCGGTGATGATCTGCCATTCGACCCGGTCGAAATGCACCATCTTCGGGCCGGCGGTGAGGCTCGGCGACCCGACCGGCGTCGGGCTGTAGTCCGGGTTGCGCTCGTAGACGACGAGGCTGCCGGAGTTGAACTCGTCCCTCTTGAAGCGGAAGGGACCGCTGCCGACGGTCTCGCGGATCTGCTGGAAGGCGTCCGTCTGCGCGATCCGCTCCGGCATGATGAAAGCCGGGCTGTTGCTCACCTGGGCGAGGGCGGAGAAGAGGAAGGGAAAGGATCGCTTCAGGCGAAACTGAAGCCGCCGGTCGTCGAGGGCGGACACCTCGTCCACGAACTCCGCCAGCTTCTGGCCGGAGGGCGAGCGGCGCATCCAGCGGCGAAGGCTCTGGACGGCGTCTGCAGCGCGCACGGGCTCGCCGTCGTGGAACTTCGGCCCCTGGCGCAGGGTGATGACGACCCGCTTGCCGTCCTCCTCGACGACATGCCCCTCGGCGAGCTGGGGCTGAGGACGGAAGCCCGCATCCATGCCGTAGAGGTTGTCATAGACCATGTAGCCGTGGTTGCGGGTAATGTTCGCCGTGGTCCAGATGGGGTCCAGGCTCGTGAGGTTCGCCTGCGGCACCATCTTCAGCACGCGCGCCCCCGCGGGCTGTGCGAGCGCCGGGCGGGCGCCCGCGAAGGGCGCGAGCGCGGCCGCGCCCGCGGCTCCGAGAACCCTGCGTCGTCCGGTCATCCGTCCTGCTCCCCTGTCGTCGCGCCATGGGAGCAGGAGGTGGGGCGCCGGGGCAAGCCCGCCCTCAGGCGGACTTCTGCACGCTCCAGAACATCGGGAAGCCCTTGGGCACGCCGGTCAGGCCGCGGCGGTAGGCGGTGGCCTGGAAGTACTGGCCGAGCGGCAGGTAGGGCACCTCCTGGAAGGCGAGCTGCTGGATCTCCTGCGCGACCTTCTTCTGCCCGTCGAGGTCGGGCGCGTCGAACCATGCGTTCCGCAGCTCCTCCATCCGCGGCATGGTGGGCCAGCCGAACCAGGCGCTCTGCCCGTTCCCGCGCAGGCTCTGGCTGACGCCGGGATTGATCATGTCCAGCCCGGCCCAGAAGGTGAAGAACATGCTCCAGCCGCCCTTCTCCACCGGCTCGCGGCTCGCGCGGCGCTGCACGACGCTGCCCCAGTCGGTGGAGACGAACTCCACGTTCATGCCCGCCTTGGTGAGCATGTCGTTGCCGACCTGCGCCAGCGCGTTCAGCGAGGGGAAGTCGGAGGCGGCGATGAGGACGACCTTCTCTCCCTTGTAGCCGGCGGCCGCGAGGTCGCGCTTGACCTTCTCCATGTCGCGCGGGCTCGTCAGCGCCTCCATCCCGACCTCATTCGCCAGCGCCGTGCCCGGCGGGAAGAAGCCGTTGCCGTCCTTCCAGAGCGAGCGGTCCGTGCCGATCACCGCGCTCATGTAGTCGCCCTGCACGACCGCGCCGAGCAGGGCGCGCCGGATCGCCGGGTTGTTGAAGGGCGGATGCAGGTGGTTGAAGCGCGCGATGGCGCAGAGTCCCGTCGGGTCGGGGATCTCCATCACCACGTTGCGGTTGCGCCGGAGCGTCGGCTGGAGGTCGGCGGTCGGCTGCTCCCACCAGTCCATCTCGCCATTCGCCAACGCATTGGCGGCGGTGGAGGCGTCGGGGATGACGTGCCACTCCACACGGTCGAGGTTCACGCGCTTGGGGCCGGCCGTCCAGCTCACTGTGCCGTCGGCGCGCGGCAGGTAGTCGGCGAAGCGCTCATAGACCACGCGCGAGCCAGGGACGCGCTCGTCGGCCTTCCAGCGGAAGGGGCCGCTGCCGATCAGCTCCTTGATCGGCTGCGACGGGTCGGTCTGCGCGACCCGCTCGGGCATCATGAAGCAGACGGGCGTGCTCGGCTTGCCCAGCGCCGAGAAGAGCATCGGGAAGGGCTGCTTCAGGCGGAAGACAATCGTGCGGTCGTCCGGTGCCTCCAGCGCGTCCGTGCGCGCCATCAGCACCTGCCCCAGCGCGTCGCGCGCGGCCCAGCGGCGGATGGAGGCGATGCAGTCCTTCGCCGTCACCGCCCCGCCGTCGTGCCACTTCATCCCCTGGCGCAGCGTGATCGTGACCCGCTTGCCGTCCTCCTCCACCCGGTGCCCCTCGGCCATCTGGGGCTGCGGGTTGAAGTCCTCGTCGAAGCCGTAGAGCGTGTCCCAGATCGCGTAGCCGTGGTGGCGCGTGACATAGGCGGTGGTGATGATCGGGTCGGTCACCGCAACGTCCGATTGCGGGATGAACTTCAGCACGCGCGCGCCCGCGGGCTGGGCCAGGGCGGGGCGGGAGAGACCGAAGGTTCCGGTGCCGGCCAGGGCCAGGCCGGTGCCGCCGGCCAGAAAGCGACGACGATCCGTGGGCATGCGCTCTCTCGATCCTTCCGGGGAGGGGTTGAGCAGAGGCAAGCGCAGCGCGCGTCCCGGCGCAAGCCCCGGCCCTGCCCTCCAACCCTTTCCGCGGCCGCGCTTTGCGGCTAGAGGGCCGCCGATGCTCAACGCCGCCCTCCTGGATCGGCTCATGCCGCCGTCGCGCCGCGCGCTGGCTGCCGAGTTCGTCCGCTTCGGGGCGGTCGGCACCGCGGGGTTCATGGTGGATTCGCTCGTGCTCCTCCTCGTCCTCGGGATGGGGGCGGGGCTCTATGGCGGACGGCTCATCTCCTACATCGCGGCCGCGACGACCACCTTCGCGCTCAACCGCGCCTGGACTTTCCGTTCCGCCCAACGGACCACTGGCGGCGCTGCGACGGGGCGCCAGTGGCTTCTCTTCCTCTTGGTCAACCTGCTGGGCTTCGCCGCGAACTACGGCACCTATGCCGTCCTCGTCACCCACCTGCCCCTCGCCGCCGCCTATCCCGTGCTGGGGGTCGCCGTGGGGGCGCTGGCCGGGATGGGCAGCAACTTCTTCCTGTCACGCCGCTACGTCTTCCGCCGATGATCCCCCTCCGGATCGCCGTCCTCGTGCCCTGCCACAATGAGGAGGTGGCCATCGGCTCGGTCGTCGCCGGCTTCCGCGCGGCCCTGCCCGGGGCGTCCGTCTATGTCTACGACAACAACTCCGACGACAGGACGGGGGAGGTGGCCGCGGCCGCCGGCGCGATCGTCCGGTCGGAGCCGCGGCAGGGGAAGGGCAATGTCGTCCGCAGGATGTTCGCGGATGTCGAGGCGGACGCCTATCTCCTCGTGGACGGGGACGGCACTTACGATCCCGCCGACGCGCCGGCCATGCTGCGCCTCCTGCTCGAAGACCGGCTGGACATGGTCACCGGGGTGAGGGTGACGGAGCTGGAGGACGCCTACCGGCCCGGGCACCGCCTCGGCAACCTTCTTCTGACGGGCGTGGTCCGCCGGGTCTTCGGCAGCGGGGTCACCGACATGCTCTCGGGCTACCGCTGCTTCTCCCGGCGCTTCGTGAAGTCCTTCCCCGCCCTCGCCCGGGGCTTCGAGACGGAGACGGAGTTCACTGTCCACGCGCTGGAGCTGCGGATGCCCGTTGGCGAGCTCCCCACCGCCTACAGCCAGCGCCCGGCCGGCTCCGCCTCCAAACTGCGGACCTACCATGATGGCTTCCGGATCCTGCGCATGATCCTCGCCCTCGTGCAGCGGGAGCGGCCGCGGTTCTTCTTCGGGGTGCTGGCGGTGCTTCTCGCCCTCTTCTCCGCCACCCTCTTCGGCCCGGTCTTCGAGAACTACCTCGAGACGGGGCTGGTACCGCGCCTGCCGAGCTTCGTAGCTTCTGCAGCCTTGGCGATGCTATCCTTCCTCTCGCTCACCTGCGGCCTCATCCTGGACACCGTCACCCGTGGGCGGATCGAGGCCAAGCGGATCGCATACCTCTCCCTGCCGGCGCCCGGGCCGCCGGCCCAACCGGGAAGCGCGAAATAACGCTCCCCTGATCACGCAAGTGTGCTAACAAAAATTTGTTCAGCACGTCCGGCCCCCGTAAGACGGAGGGGTCGGGGCGCAGTTTGAAGGACTGACAGGATGGCTTTTGCCGCACCGCGGAATGATGCCCTGCAACGGGCGATGACGGCGTGCAGGGCGCAGTTCGGGGCCGTAGGCCTGTTCAGCCTCGTGGTAAACCTGCTCCAGCTCACCGTCTCTCTATACATGATGCAGGTCTTCGATCGCGTGCTCGCGACGCGGAGCCTGGACACGCTCTTCTGGCTGACCGTCGTCGCCATCGCGGCCATCGGGCTTCTCGCGCTGCTGGACGGGGTCCGCTCCCAGGTGATGCAGCGCGCGGCGATGTGGATGGAGAACCGCGTCGCGCCGGAGGGCTTCGCTCGGGCACTGGAGGCCACGCTTCGCAACCGCCCCTACCGGATGGAGGCGCTGCGGGACCTCGGCACGCTCCGGGCCTGGCTGGCCGGGCCGGGTGCGCTGACCCTCTATGACGTACCCTGGGTGCCGGTCTACCTCTTCGTCATCTACCTCCTGCACCCCATCCTCTTCCTCATCGCGGCCGGGGGCGCGGTGATCCTGTTCGGCCTCGCCCTGGCTACCGAGCTCGCCACCGCCGGGCCGCTCCGCGAGGCGAATGTCGCCGCTATGGGCTCCCACAAGCGGGCCGAAGCAATCGCGCGCAACGCCGAGGCGGCCGACGCGATGGGCATGGTGCCCGCCCTCCTTCGCCTCTGGCAAAACGGGCTGGCCGAGGCCACGCCGCTGCAGCAGAAGGCATCAGACCGCGCGGCCCTGCTTTCCGGCCTCACGAAGTTCATCCGCCTCGCCGTGCAGATCGCGGTCCTTGGCGTCGGCGCCTATCTCACACTTAGCCAGCAGATGACCTCGGGCGCGGCCATCGCGGGCTCGATCATCATGGGCCGGGCGCTGGCGCCGGTAGAGCAGCTCATCGGTGGATGGAAGGGGTTGGTGCAGGTGCGCCAGGCCAATCGCCGCCTCCGCGCCTTCCTCGCCCTCCCCCGCCTGCGCCCCGAAGCGGAGCCCCTGCCCACTCCGACCGGCCGGCTGACGGCCGAGCGGCTGACCTGGGCCCCACAGGGCATGTCCACCCCCGTCATCAAGGGCGTGACCTTCGCCCTCGAACCCGGCGAGAGCCTCGGGATCATCGGTCCCTCCGGCTCCGGCAAGACGACGCTGCTCCGGCTGCTCGTCGGTACCCTCGCCCCGGTCAGCGGGAGCGCGCGGCTCGACGGGGCCGATCTCGCCACCTGGCCGCGCGAGGATGTCGGGCGCCATATCGGCTACCTGCCCCAGGATGTGGAGCTGTTCGAGGGCACGGTGTTCCGCAACATCGCCCGGCTGGAGGTCGATCCCGAGCCTGAGCGCGTGCACCGCGCCGCCGGCCTCGCGGGCTGCCACGAGACGATCCTTCGCTTCCCCCAGGGCTATGAGACGGAGGTGGTGGACGGCACGCTCTCCGGCGGCCAGCGCCAGATGGTCGGGCTCGCCCGCGCCCTCTACGGTGACCCCCGCCTCGTCATCCTCGACGAGCCCGACAGCAGCCTGGACGGCGATGCCGAGGCGCGCCTGCTTGAGGGCCTCGCGGGGCTGAAGGCGATCGGGGCCACGGTGGTCCTCGTGAGCCACCGCCCCTCCCTCATCCGCGGCGTGGACAAGGTGCTGGTGATGCGCGACGGCGCTGCGGAACTGTTCGGCCCACGCGCCGAGGTGCTGGCCCGCCTAGCCGCCCGCCCGATCCCGCCGAACCGCCCGCAACCGCCGAAGAACCTCCCGGGAGTCGCCGCATGAGCCTCGCGACCACCACCGCCGGCACGCTGCCGGCCCCCATCGCCCCGGCGCGTCCGCCGCTCGTGCTCGACATGCCGCGGCCCCGCACTGGCGGGCCCATCGCCCTCGGCCTCGCCGCGCTCATCGCCTTCTCCGGCGGGATCACGGCCTTCTCCGTGCTCGTGCCGCTGAGCGAGGCGGCGATCGCCCCCGGCACGATCAAGGCCGAAGGCAGCCGCCGCACCATCGCCCATCTGGAGGGCGGCACCGTGCGCGAGATCCTCGTCCGCGACGGCGACACCGTCCGGGCCGGGCAGGTCCTGCTCCGGCTGGACGACGTGCAGTCCGCCACCGGCCGCGAGGCGGCCCGCGCGCAGCGCTGGGCCCTCCTGGCCCAGGACGCCCGGATCGCCGCCGAAATCGCCGGCGCGGGCACCATCGCCTTCCACCCCGACCTTCTCGCCAGCGAGGACCCCAGGGCCCGCGAGGCGATGGACGGGCAGCGCGTGCTCTTCGCCAGCCGCCAGGCGAGCCTACGGAGCCAGCTCCAGGTGCTCGAGGCGCGGATCCTCCAGTACCAGACCATGGCCGCCTCGGCCGAGGCGCAGATGGCGAGCCAGCAGCGCCAGCGCGAGCTGCTGGTGCGCGAGGAGGCGGATGTGCAGGGGCTCGTCCGCCAGGGCCTGGAGCGCCAGCCCCGGCTTTACGGGCTGCAGCGCCAGGTCTTCGCGGCGAATGGCACCATCTCGGACCTCGCCGCCCAGATCGACCGCGCCCGTGCCCAGATCGCCGAGGCGCAGTCCCAGATCCGGCAGGTGGCGGACCAGCGCCTGCAGGAGGTCTCGACCGAGGGGCGCGACGTCCGCACCCGGCTGCACGAGGTGGAGGAGAAGCTGCGGGCGGCCGACGACGTGTCCTCCCGCCGGGAGATCCTCGCCCCCGAGGACGGCACGGTGCTGAACGCCCGCTTCTTCAACCCCGGCGCCGTGGTGCGGCCGGGCGAGCCGGTAATGGATCTCGTCCCGGCGCGGGACAAGCTGATCGCCGAGGTCCGCGTCTCCCCGACCGACATCGACATGGTGCATACCGGGCTGCTGGCCGAGGTGCGGCTGCCCGCCTTCAAGCAGCGCCTCGTGCCCTTCCTGAACGGGCAGGTCACCGTGGTCGGCGGCGACGTCACCACGGAGGAGAGGACGATGCAGGAATACTACCGCGTCCGCATCGCCATCGACGAGGACCAGCTCTCCCGCCTGGAGAACGTGACGCTTCGCCCCGGCATGCCGGTGGAGGCGCAGATCCAGGTCGGGGAGCGCTCCTTCCTCCGCTACCTCATCCAGCCCGTGCTCGACAGCTTCCACCGGGCGTTCCGCGAGCAGTAGGACCAAGCTCATGGCTGATCTTCCCACCCTCTTCGCCGACGGCATCCTCGAGGGGACCGTCCGCCACGGCGTCGCGCGGCTGAAGCTGGCCGTCCAGGACGGCAACGGATCGCCCGCGACCACGGGGCTCCTCGTCGTGCCGCTCGCCCAGCTTCCCGCCTTCGCCGGCTCGATCACGCGGCTGCTGCGCGAGGTCGAGGCGAAGGCGCGGGAGGCGCAGGGCCAGGTGAATGCCGCCGCGCCGGCGGCCGACACGCCGGATGTTGCCGAAGCCTTCCGCTTCCAGGGCTGATCCGGGCCGAGAGCATCCCGTGCCAGGACTCGCCGCGAAGGCGGTGGCGGCAAGGGACCGGGCGGTGCGCGGCCTCTCCCTCCTCGCGTTCAGCATCGCGCTCGTCGCCGGGCCCGCCTCGGCCCAGTCGGCTGCGCAATGGGCGGCGGCTCCCGGACCTATGCCCGGGCCGGCGCGCAGCATCGGCGGCACCTCGCTCGGCTGCGTCCAGGGCGCCGCGATGCTCCCGTCGGAAGGGCCGGGCTGGCAGGTCGTGCGGCTCTCGCGCAACCGGAACTGGGGTCACCCGGTGCTGGTGTCGGCGCTGCGGGACCTTGCCGGGCGCGCCCGCTCGGGGGGGCTGCCGGATCTCTGGATCGGCGATCTCGGTCAGCCCCGGGGCGGCCCCCTGCCCTTCGGCCACGCCAGCCATCAGGCCGGGCTGGACGCCGACATCTGGCTCGACCTCTCGCCCAAGCCACTTGTCCCGGCGGCCGCGCGGGAGAACATCCCGGAGCGCTCCCTCGTCCTGCCGGACGGATCGGCCGCTGATCCCCGGCTCTTCACCCCGGCCCATGCGCGGCTGATCCGCATGGCGGCCGAGCTGCCGGGGCTGGACCGGATCTTCGTCCATCACGGCATCAAGCGGAGCCTCTGCGCCGCCCATGCCGGCGAGCCCTGGCTCCGCCATGTGCGCCCCTGGCGCGGGCATGACAGTCACATGCACATCCGCCTGCGCTGCCCCGCCGGAAGCCCGGACTGCAAGGATGCCGCCCCGCCCCCGCCGGGCGACGGCTGCGATGCGAGCCTTGCTTGGTGGCTGACCCCGGAGGCGAGTCAGCCACGGCGCAGCCCTCCCCCGGCCGAGCCGCCCTCCCTGCCGCAGGCCTGCACGGGCCTGCTCTCCACGCGCTGAGGCCCGGCTTCCCCGTGGCTCAGTCCCAGTCGCGGAAGGCGTCCCTGATCCGTCGCATCCCCTCGGGGGCGGTGAGGATGATGTCGAAGCGGATGCCGGCCGCGCCGTGGCCGGGACTCCCGGCGAGCCAGGCCTCGGCAGCGGCCATGATCCTCGCCCTCGGGCGCGGGGAGACTGGGCGGGCGGCCTCAGTCAGGCTCGGGCGCGACTTTACCTCAAGGAAGGCGAGCAGCCCCTCGCGCCCCGCGATCAGGTCCAGTTCCCCCGCCGGGGTGCGGACGCGGCGGGCCAGCACGGTCCAGCCCCGCGCCTCTAGCGGCGCCGCGGCGCGCCTCTCGGCCTCCAGGCCCCGGCGCTCGGCGGCGCGGCGGGCCGCCTCCTTGGCTTGCGGGTCCATCTTGCCAGGATAGCCCGCCCCGTGCCGGAGTCGGCCATGCGCCTCATCGCCGCCCTGTTCCTCCTCGCCGCCCTGCCGGCCCTCGCCCAAGCGCCGGCAGCGTCGATGCCGCAGCGGCAGATGGTGGCGGCCGCGCACCCCCTGGCCGCGGAGGCTGGGCTGGAAGTGCTCCGGCGCGGCGGGGGAGCGGTCGACGCGGCCGTCGCCGTCCAGGCCGTGCTTACGCTCGTGGAGCCGCAATCGAGCGGGATCGGCGGCGGGGCGCTCATCCTGCACTGGAACGCCGCGGCCGGCTCCGTGACGGGCTTTGACGGGCGGGAAACCGCGCCCGCCGCCGCGGGCCCCGACCTCTTCCTCCGCGCGGACGGCACGCCGCTCTCCTTCCATGATGCCGTCCTCTCCGGCCGCAGCGTGGGGGTGCCGGGGGCGGTCGCGGCGCTGGAGGCAGCGCATCGGCGGCACGGGAAGCTGCCCTGGGACGGGCTGTGGCAGCGGGCGATCGAGCTGGCCGAGAACGGCTTCCCCGTCTCCCCCAAGCTCGCCAACGCCATCGCCTCGGATGCCGCGCGCCTCGCCCGCCACCCCTCCACGCGCGACTATTTCCTGCGCGGCGGCGACCGGCCGCTCCTGGCCGGGGAGAGGCTGCGGAACCCTGACCTGGCAGGAACCTTCCGCCTGATCGCCGCGCAGGGCTCGGCGGCGCTGCTGCGCGGCCCCGTCGCCGCGGCGATCGCCGCCGCCGTGCGCGGCCATGGGGCGGGCGGGCTGATGACGGTGGACGACCTCGCCGGCTACGCCGCGAAGGAGCGCGAGCCGGTCTGCTACCCCTATCGCGCCTTCCGCATCTGCGGCTTCCCGCCTCCCTCTTCGGGCGGGGTGGCTGTGGGCCAGATCCTCGGCGTCCTGGAGCATTTCGACCTGCCCCGGCTGGCGCCAGGGGGCGCGGAGGCGGCGCATCTCATCGCGGAAGCCTCCCGCCTCGCCTTCGCCGACCGCGCCCAGTACCTCGCGGATCCGGACTTCGTCCCCGTGCCGCTGCGCGGGCTGCTCGACCCCGCCTATCTCACCTTGCGCGCCCAGCTCGTCAGCCCGGGCTCCGCCATCGCCGAGCCGCGGGCCGGCAACCCGCGCTGGCGGGTGACGACCCTGCACGCGCCGATGCCGGAGGCCGTGGAGAACGGGACCAGTCATCTCTCCATCCTGGACGCCTGGGGCGACGCGGTCTCCATGACGACGACGGTGGAGGACGCCTTCGGCGCGCGGCTGATGGTCGGCGGCTTCATCCTGAACAATGAGCTGACGGACTTCTCCTTCCGCCCGGAGCTGGAGGGGCGCCCGGTCGCCAACCGGGTGGAGGGCGGCAAGCGCCCGCGCTCCTCGATGTCCCCCAGCCTGGTCTTCGATGGCGAGGGGCGGCTGGCAGCGGTGGTCGGCTCGCCCGGCGGGGCGCGGATCATCGGCTATGTCGCCCAGGCGCTGGTGGGGATGCTCGACTGGAAGCTCAGCCCCCAGGAGGCCGTCTCCCTGCCGCATGTCGTCACGACGGGCGGGGTGGTGGAGCTGGAGGAGGGCACGGCGGCCGCGAGCCTCGCCCCGGCGCTGCGGGCGCGCGGGCAGCGCGTGGAGATCCGCCCTCTCTATTCCGGCCTCCAGGCCATCCGGGTGACGCCCTCGGGGCTGCTCGGCGGCGCGGATCCCCGGCGAGAGGGCGTGGCGATCGGGGACTGATGGCGGGGCATCCGACCCAACCCGGGCCGGGGCCGCGCGCTATGCGGGAAAGGACCGGAGTGATCCCATGCGCCGCCCCGCCATCGCCCTTCTCGCCGCCATCGCCGCGGCCGGCCCCGCTTCCGCCGCGGACGAGACGGCGCAGGTCGGCTACGTCAACACAGCCCTCACCAATCTCGGCCTGACCCGCAGCCACCGCATCGTCGTCGAGCGCTTCGACGACCCGGAGGTGCGCAACGTCTCCTGCTACATCAGCCAGGCGCGCACGGGTGGCATCTCCGGTATGGTTGGCGTGGCGGAGGACCCTGCCCGCTTCGCGCTCTCCTGCTCCGCCACCGGCGCGGTCGAGGTCCTGCCCGGCGCCGCGCGTGGCGAGCGGGGCGAGGTGGTGCATGAGAGCTCGACGAGCCTCTTCTTCAAGGAGACCCGCGTGCACCGCTTCATCGACGAGGGGCGCCGCGCGGTGGTCTACCTCGCCTGGTCCACCAAGCTGGTGGAGGGCTCGCCCTTCAGCGCGGTGGCCGTGGTGCCCGTGGCCGCGGCCGCTACCGCCCCAGCGCGTTAGCGCATCAGGCCGCCGCCCGCGTCCCGAAGCCGTCCCGCCCCTCCTCCACGGCGTGGCAGGCCACCAGCGTCTCCGGCGTGCCGCGCGCGGGGATGAGGGCGGGGCGCTCTCTCCGGCAGCGGTCGTTCGCGAGGGGGCAGCGGGGGTTGAAGGGGCAGCCCGGCGGCGGGGCGATGGGGCTCGGCACCTCGCCGCCCACGGGCTGGCGGTCCTTGCCGACCATCTCGAGGTCGGGGATCGCCTCCATGAGCGCGCGGGTATAGGGCTGGCGCGGTGTGGTGAAGAGCGTCTCGGCCGGCGCTAGCTCCATGATGCTGCCAAGATACATGACCCCGACGCGGTCGCTCACCTGCCGCACCACGGCCAGGTTGTGGCTGATGAAGAGGTAGGTGAGGCCGAGATCGCGCTGCAGGCCCTTCATCAGGTTGAGGATCTGCGCCTGGACCGAGACGTCCAGCGCCGAGGTCGGCTCGTCGCAGACGAGGAAATCGGGGTTCGAGGACAGGGCGCGGGCGATCGAGATGCGCTGCCGCTGCCCACCAGAGAACTCGTGCGGAAAGCGGTTGCCGTCGGCCGGCGACAGCCCGACCTGCCGCAGCAGCGCGCCCACCTTGTCCCGCAGCGCGCCGGCGCCCTCGGCGATGCCAAAGGCCCGGATCGGCTCCCCGATGATGTCCGCCACACGCCAGCGCGGGTTGAGGCTGGCATAGGGGTCCTGGAAGATCATCCCCATGCGGCGCCGCAGCGCGGCCGACTTCCGCGCCTCCGCCAGATCCTGCCCCTCGAACAGCGCCTGTCCCCCGCTCGGCTCGTAGAGGCCGACGGCGAGGCGCGCGACGGTGGACTTGCCGCAGCCGCTCTCGCCGACGAGCGACATGGTCGTGCCGCGCGGGATGGAGAAGGAGACCTTGTTCACCGCCCGCAGCGTGCGCCTGCCCTCGCGCGCGAGAAGGCGCTGGAGGGCGGGCCTGGAGACGTCGAAGTGGCGGCTGAGCTCGCGCGCCTCAAAGATCGGGGGCTCAGACATGGGCGCGCTCCCGCGGGGCGTGGCTGTCGAAGAGCCAGCAGGCCGCCCTTGTCTCGGGGGCCTGCAGCAACTCCGGGCGCTCCACCTTGCAGCGGTCGAAGACATGCGGGCAGCGCGGGTTGTAGGCGCAGCCCTGCGGGATGGCGTTCAGGCGCGGCATGGCGCCGTCGATCTGCGGCAGCTGGTCCACCCTGTGGGAGAGCGGCGGGATGGAGGCCATGAGCCCCGCGGAATAGGGATGCGCCGCCGCCTTGACCACCGAGCGCACCGGCCCGATCTCGGCCACGCGCCCGGCATACATCACGGCCACGCGGTCCGCCGTCTCGGCGATCACGCCCATGTCGTGGGTGATGAGCATGACGGAGGTGCCCTTCTCCCGGGTCAGGCGCCTGAGGAGCGCGATGACCTGGGCCTGGATGGAAACGTCGAGCGCCGTGGTCGGCTCGTCCGCCACCACCATCTCCGGCTCGGCGCAGAGGGCGAGCGCGATGACCACGCGCTGGCGCATGCCGCCGGAGAACTGGTGGGGATAGGCGTCGATCCGGTCGGAAGCGGCGGGGATGCCGACCATCTCCAGCCAGCCGATCGCCCGGCGCCGCGCCTCGGCGGCGTCGATCGCCAGATGCGTCCGCATCGTCTCCACGAGCTGATGACCCACGGTATAGAGCGGGTTCAGCGTCGTGAGCGGGTCCTGGAAGATGGCGCCGATCCGCTTGCCCCGGATCCTGCGCATCTCGCGCGGGGGCAGGTTGTCGATGCGCTCGCCGCGCAGCGTGATGGAGCCGCCTGCCACGCGCCCCGGCGGCTCCAGCAGGCCGATGATCGCCGCGCCCGTCATCGACTTGCCCGCGCCGGACTCGCCGACCACGCCGAGCACCTCGCCAGGGGCGATGTCGAAGGAGACGCGGTCGAGCGCGCGCAGGGTGCCGCGGCGCGTGGGGAATTCCACGACGAGGTCGCGGACCTGGAGAAGTGGCTGCATCAGCGGAGCCTCGGGTTCAGGGCGTCTCGCAGCCAGTCGCCCAGCAGGTTCACGCTGAGGACCATGGCCACCAGCGCCAGGCCGGGAAAGAGCGCTATCCACCACTCCCCGCTGAAGAGGAAGTCGTTCCCGATGCGGATGAGGGTACCGAGCGAGGGCTGAGTCGGCGGCACGCCGACGCCGAGGAAGGAGAGGGTCGCCTCGGAGAGAATGGCGAGGCCGAGGTTCAGCGTCGCCAGCACCAGCAGCGGGCCGAGCACGTTGGGCAGAACATGAGTGAGCATGATGCGCGCCGGCGAGATGCCGATCACCCGGGCCGCCAGGACGTATTCCTTGTTCCGCTCCACCAGCGCCGAGCCGCGCACCGTTCGGGCGAAGCGCGGCCAGTCGGAGATGCCGATGGCCACGATCACCACCACGATGGCGAGCTGGTCATGCACCTCGCGCGGCAGGGCGGCGCGGGCCACGCCGTCGATGAGGAGGGCGATAAGGATGCTGGGGAAGGTGAGCTGGATGTCGGCGATGCGCATGAGCACCGCGTCCACCGTGCCCCCGGCATAGCCTGCCAGGAGCCCGACCAGTACGCCGACCGCGAGGGCGAAGGCCGTGGCCGAGACGCCGACGACGAGCGAGACGCGGGCCCCGTAGAGGATGGCCGAGAGCACGTCCCGCCCCTGGTCGTCCGTGCCGAAGGGATGGGCGAGCGTGCCCTCCTCCATAAAGGCGGGCGGGTTGAACGCGTCCATCAGGTCGAGACTGGCGAGGTCGAAGGGATTGTAGGGGGCCACCCAGGGGGCGGCCGCCGCGCCGAGGATGATGACCGTCGCGACGACGGCCGAGATCACGGCGCTCGGCGTGCGGCGGAAAGAGTAGAAGAGGTCGCTGTCGAGGAAGCGGGAGACGGCGTTCATGCGTCAGTGCCCCCGCCCCACGCGCAGGCGCGGGTCCACGGCGTAGTAGAGGAGGTCCACCACCAGGTTGATCGTCACGAACACCGCCGCGATGAGGAGGAGATAGGCCGCCATCACCGGGATGTCGGCCGAGGAGACGGACTGGATGAAGAGCAGGCCCATGCCCGGCCACTGGAACACAGTCTCCGTCACGATGGAGAAGGCGATGATGGAGCCGAGCTGGAGGCCGACGATGGTGATCACCGGCACCAGCGTGTTCCGCAGCGCGTGGCCGAAGTTGATCGACCGGTCTCGCAGCCCGCGCGCGCGCGCAAACTTCACGTAGTCCGAGCGCAGCACCTCCAGCATTTCCGAGCGCACGAGCCGCATGATGAGGGTGAGCTGGAACAGGCCGAGGGTGACGGAGGGCAGGATCAGCGCCTTCCAGCCCGAGGCCGTGAGGAAGCCCGTGCTCCACCAGCCCAGCTGAACCGTATCCCCCCGCCCGAAGCTCGGCAGCCAGCCGAGCCAAACGGCGAAGACGAGGATCAACAGGATGCCGATGAGGAAGGTCGGCAGGGACACGCCGACGAGGCTGAAGGTGAGGAAGGCGCGGGAGAGAAGGGACCGGGGGTACAGGCCGGTATAGACCCCCATCGGCAACCCGACCGCCAGCGCCACCACCGAGGCGCAGAGAGCGAGTTCCAGCGTGGCCGGCGCCCGCTCCACGATGAGGTCCGCGACGGGCCGGGAGAGGCGGTAGGAGAGGCCGAACTCGCCCTGCAGGGCGTTGCCGATGAAGCGGACGAACTGCACGGGGACCGGCTGGTCCAGCCCGAGCGCGGCCACCAGCGCGTCGCGCTGCTGCGGGGTGAACTCCTGCCCCAGCATCGTCGCGATGGGATCGCCGACGAAGGAGAAAAGGGCGAAGGCGATGAGGGCGACGGCGAGCATCACCGGGATCGCCTGGAGGATGCGGGAGAGAATGAAGGCGGGCACGCCTATCGCCTAGCGGACGGCCGCGAGGTCGTCCACCCGGGGAGGCGCCCCGCCGCCGCGGATCGTTGCCGTCACGCGCCGCTTCCGGTAGGTCCAGCGCCGGGACCGGGGCGTTCCCGGCGCCGGCTCATCCCCGCGAGGAGGGCCAGATCGGCCTCGGCCCGGTCCGCCCCTGCCCGTCCGCGGCCCATTCCCGGATGAGGGTATAGGCCACGGCGAGCAGCACGGGGCCGAGGAACAGGCCGAGCAGCCCGAAGGCGAGGGCGCCTCCGAGCGCGCCGAGAAGGGTGAGAAGCAGGGGCAGGTCCGCCCCGCGAGAGATCAGCCAGGGCCGGATGAAGTTGTCCACGGAGGAAATGCCGAAGGCGCCGTAGAGCCCCATGAAGATGCCCCAGCCGGTGTTCCCGTTCGCGAGCAGCCATATCGTGGCCGGAATCCAGACCACCGGCGCCCCGATCGGCAGGATGGAGATCACCCCGGCCAGGATGCCCAGCAGCGCCGGCTGCGGCACGCCGGAGAGCCAGAGGCCGAAGGTCGTCATCGCGCCCTGCACCACCGCCGTGCCGAGCAGCCCGTAGATCACCCCCTGGGTCACGGCCCCTGTCAGCTCGACCAGCCGCGTCCCGCGCTCCCCCGCGATGCGTTCGGCGATCCGGACGACCGCCTCGGCCAGCCGGGGGCCGTCGCGGAAGAAGAAGAAGGAGAGGAGGATCGCGATCAGCAGCTCCGCCACGCCCGAGACGATGGCCAGCACCAGGCCGAGCGCCGTCTGGGCCACGCTGCCGGCATAGGGGCGAAGGACGCTGAAGAGGTTGCCGATTCCGAGATCGAGGGCGTCGAAGCGCTCCTGCAGGAAGGGGCCGGCCACCGGCACGCGCCCGAGCATCGCGACGAGCGCGGGCAGGCCGTCCGTAAGGAAGTTCTGGACGACGTTGCGGAGCCCCTCGATCTCCTCGCGGCTGGTCGGGGCGGCGAGGGCGAGGGGAAGGCCGATCACGATCATCATCGCCACGACCATCAGCGCCGCCGCTGGCCCTGGCCCGATCCCGCGGTCCAGCAGGAAGCGATAGACCGGCCAAGTGGTGAAGGCGAGGATCACCGCCCAGAGGAGCGAGGAAAGGAACGGCCGCAGGACGAAGAAGCAGCCCGCGAGCAGCGCGACGAGGACCACCACCCCGATCAGCCGGACCAGGAACTGCTTGTCGTCGGACATCGGGATCTCCTCTCCGGCCCGCTCCTGCTGCCCGGCTCTGCGGTGGGGGATTATCATGTGACCGTGGCTGCGGGCCAATTCCCGCCCATACCCGGCCGCGGCGCTTGGGGCGGCGCGCAGGCGCTGGTACTCTCATCACGAGAAGCGCCCCGGGGGAAACGGGCGCGGGGGTGTCCAGATGCCGCGCTTCGCCGCGAATCTCTCCATGATGTTCACCGAGCACGACTTCCTCGACCGCTTCGCGCAGGCGCGCGCCGCGGGCTTCGAGGCGGTCGAGTTCCTCTTTCCCTACGAGCATCCCGCGGGGGAGATCGGGGCAAGGCTGGACGATGCCGGGCTGCAGCTCGTCCTGTTCAACGCGCCGCCGGGCGACCCGGCCCTGGGCGAGAGGGGCCTCGCCTCCCTGGGCGGGCGCGAAGATGAGTTCCGCGACTCGGTCCTGCGCGCGCTCGACTATGCCGGCGCGCTCGGCTGCCCCCGCCTGCACCTGATGGCCGGCATCGCGACGGCTGGCGTCGAGCGCGAGAGGCTCGTCGCGACCTTCGCCAATAATCTTCTCTGGGCCGCCGAGCGCTGCGCCGCGCAGGGCGTGCTGCCGGTCATCGAGCCGATCAACCACCGCGACGTGCCGGGCTACATGCTGAACACCACCGCCCAGGCCGCCTCCCTGATCGAGGCGGTAGGGCGCGGGCGCGTTGGGCTGCAATTCGATTTTTACCACGCGCAGGTAACAGAGGGGGACATCACCCGGAGGTTCGAGACCCTGCTTCCGCTGATCGCCCATGCGCAGATGGCCGACACGCCCGGCCGGCACGAGCCCGGCACCGGCGAGGTGAACTGGCCCTTCGTCTTCGGCCGCCTCGACACCCTGGGCTACGGCGGATGGATCGGCTGCGAGTACCGCCCGGCCGGCCGCACCGAGGACGGGCTGGGCTGGTTCGCGCCGTGGCGGCCCTGATATTCCGGAGAGGGAACAAGAAAACATGAAAATCGGATTCATCGGCCTCGGGATCATGGGGCGCCCAATGGCGCTCAACCTCGCGAAGGCGGGGCACGAGCTGTTCGTGCCGGAGCGCGCGAGCCTGACGGAGGAGATCCGCGGCGCAGCGACCGTTCTCCCCTCCCCCGGGGAGGTCGTCGGGGCCGCCGAGGTGGTGATCCTGATGCTGCCCGACACGCCCGATGTTGAGGCCGTGCTCTTCGGCGCGGGCGGAGTGGCCGAGGCGCTGCGCCCGGGCACCCTCGTCATCGACATGTCCTCGATCAGCCCGACGGCGACGAAGGACTTCGCCGCGCGCGTGAACGCCAGGGGCTGCGACTATCTCGATGCCCCCGTCTCCGGCGGCGAGGTGGGCGCGCGGAACGCCGCGCTCACCATCATGGTGGGCGGCCCCGAAGCGGCCTTCGAGCGGGCCATGCCGCTCTTCCAGGCCATGGGCAAGAACATCACCCTCGTCGGCGGCAACGGCGCGGGGCAGACGACCAAGGTCGCGAACCAGATCATCGTCGCCCTGAACATCGAGGCCGTGGCCGAAGCTCTCGTCTTCGCGAGCAAGGCCGGCGCTGATCCTGCGAAAGTGAGGGAAGCGCTGATGGGCGGCTTCGCCTCCTCACGAATCCTCGAGATCCATGGCGAGCGCATGATTCGCAAGACCTTCGAGCCGGGCTTCCGGATCGCGCTGCACCAGAAAGATCTTAATCTCGCCCTGCAATCAGCGCGCGAACTCGGCGTTGCACTTCCCCATACTGCATCGGCACAGCAACTCTTCTCGGTTGTATCCGCGGCGGGTGGTGCACAGAAAGATCACTCCGCGCTTGTCCAAGCCCTCGAAAAATTGGCATCTCACGACATGTGATGCGGAGTTTTTACACTAACGCTTTAATCGTCGTTGCATCGCATCGATGAAACGAGCATTTAGAGCCACGAATCCAATAGGGTGAGATGGCCCGGTCGGAAAGGCAGTGATGAGTTCCAGGATGAGCGAGGGACCTGCCATGCGGTTTGCCGATATCGGCCAGCAACTGAGGGCATACCGCCTCGAATCCGGTCTTCGGGCCGAGGAGATCGCGGCAAGACTTGGCGTGTCGCGCGCTGCCCTTTATCGTTACGAGAAGGGCGAGGTGATCAAGCTGGACACGATCCGGCGCCTCGCGGAACTACTGAAGATCTCGCCCCTCTCCCTTCTCGGGATCGGGGTCGAGTATTTCTCCCGCCCGCTCGCCCTGCAGGAGCGGCTGCGGCAGGTGGAGGAGGATGCGGAGCAGATCCTCCAACTCGGCGGCGCTCTCTGCACCCTCGTGACGACGGATGCCTATGACGCAGCGCTGACGGACGCGCTGGCGGAGGCGGCCGATGCCGCGCCCGAGCGCCTCGCCTTCCACGGCGCCGCGGAGCAGGCCCTCGGTCTTCTTGCGGCCCGGAAGAAGGCCTACCAGTCCCGCCGCCCGTCAATCATCGCGATGGTGAGCGAGCAGGCCCTCCGCTCTTTCCTCGTGGACGGCATCGCCCCTGCCATGAACCTGTCCGAGCGGGTGCGCCATCGCTGCCGCGTGGCGGCCCGGACGGAGCTGGAGAACGTGGCGGCGCTGATGGAGAGCGTGCCCATGGGCCTGCAGATCGGCCTGCTGCCCGACGCCGAGCCGAATGGGAACTTCATCGTCCTGCGCGCGCGGGATCGCGCCCATCTCTGCGCCAACCCCTTCCAGCCGGACAGCGTGCCGATCGGCGCTATCGGCGTCGGGACGATCACGGCGGCGGACGAGGCCGTCTCGATCCATCAGCGCGTCGCCGAGGCTGCCTGGCGCGAGGCGCGGAAGGGCGCGGAGGCCGCCGCGCGCGTGCGGCTGCTCCTTGCCGAGACGCGGATGCACTAGGCAGCGCCGCCGCCTCGCCCTCCGCTACTCTTCCAGGGTCAGGTAGGCCTCGAGGATCTCCGGGTCCTCGGTTCGCCGCGTCTCGAAGCCGATGACGCGCACGAAGCGTAGCATGCCGGTGTTGTCGGCCAGCACCTGGCCCGAGATGCGCTTCAGCCCCCGGCTGCGACCCCAGTCCACCAGCCTCGCCATCAGGTGGCGCGCCAGGCCGCCGCGCTTCCAGGCGCCGTCGATGAGGATGGCGAACTCGCCCCCGCCTTCCTGGTCCAGCACCAGCCGGCTCACCCCGGCGATCGTCTTGCCGTCCAGGGCGGCGAAGGCCATCTCGCGGTCGTAGTCGATCTGGGTCAGGCGCGCGATCTGGGCAGGCGGCAACTCGCGCAGCCGGTTGAAGAAGCGGTAGCGCAGATCCTCCGGTGAGATCCGCCGAACGAAGGCGGCAACCCCCTCCGCATCCTCCGGCCGGATCGGCCGTACCAGCACCTGCCGCCCGTCCCTGATGGTGAAGGGCTGGGCGAGTTCCGCCGGATAGGGGGGAATGGCGAGGAACCCCAGCTCCCCTTTCGGGCGCAGGGCGAGATCGGCGTCCAGCACCCTCATCCCGTCCTCGCGGGCGACGAGGGGGTTGACGGTAACCGAGGCGATCTCGGGGAAGTCGACCGAGAGCTGCGAGAGCCCCACCAGCGCCTCCGCCAGCTCCTCCCGCGACACCGCCGGATGGTCCCGCCAGCCGTCGAGCAGCCGGGAGACGCGGGTACGCGCGATGAGGGAGAGGGCGAGGGCCCGGTTGAGCGGGGGAAGGTCGTGGGCCTCGTCGCTCTCCATCCCGGCGGCGGTGCCACCGGTGCCGAAGCCGATCCAGGGACCGAACATGGGATCGTCGCCCGTCCTCAGCCGCAACTCGCGCCCGGGCGGGGATTGCCGCTGCACCATCCAGCCATGAGGGACGAACCCGGGGCTCGACTTGGCGAGCCGTGCCGCCATCGCCTCCGTGGCGCGTCGCAGGGCGGCGGCATCGATGAGGTTCAGGGCGACGGCGCCGACCTCCGTCTTGGCCGGCAGGTCCGGGCTCAGCACCTTCAGCACCGCTGGCCAGCCGAGTGCCTCGGCGGCCTCGACGGCCTCCTCCACCGTGGCGGCCGTGCGGTGCGGGATGATGGGGAGTCCGTAGGCCTCCAGCACAAAGAGCGCCTCCGCCTCGTTCAGGCGCAGGCGCCCGGCCTCGCGCACCTGGCGGAACAAGGCCGCGACGCGCGCCCGGTCGGGCGTGACCTCCAGCACCTCGCTCGGTGGCAGCTCCGCGGCTGCGGCCCGGTTGCGCCGGTCCTGGGCGAGGTGCAGCGCGCCCTGCACCGCCGCCTCGGGCGTGGCGAAGACGGCGATGCCCCGCTCTGCGAGCGCGCGCCGCTGCGCCCCGGCGACGGACTGGCCGAGCCAGGCGGCCAGCACCGGCGCGCTCCGTCCCCCCCGCCCCGCCGTGGCCGCCGCGGCGGCGAGGTTCTCGGCCGCGAGGGCGGGATCCTCCTCCGGCGCGGGAGCGTGAATGGCGACCACCGAATCCACTTCCCGCAGAGCCGAGAGGAGGACGGCTGCCTCTCCCAGCCGGTGCGCCTGCCCCATCGGGAGGGCGAGCGGGTTCTCCCCCGCCCATCCACCGAGAAGCGCGAGGTCGAGCACGGACCGCGCCTCGGCGGTGATCTCGGCCAGCCGCCCGCCGCCGCGCAGCGCGGCATCGGCCGCCATCTGCCCCGGCCCGTAGCCGTTGGTAACAATCGCGATTCGATCACCGCGCTGGCCATCCGGTCCCGGGCGGGCGGAGGGCTTCACCCGCGCCAGGGTTTCGGCGGCGGAGAGCAGGTCCTCCAGCCCCTGCACGCGCAGGACGCCCGCCCGGCGTAGCGCCGCCCCCAGTACGGCATCCGCCGCGCCCCGCCCGGCATGGCCGGGCCGCTGCGCCACCACCGGCCGGCTGCGAGCCGCCGCGCGGGCGGAGGAGATGAAGAGCCGCCGGTTCTTGATGCGGCGGAGGTCCAGCAGGATGGCGCCGGTCGCGGCGTCCCGCGCCAGCCAATCGAGCGCGCCGGCGAAGCCGTAGTCGAGATTCGTGCCGATCCCCGCAATGAGGGTGAAGCCCACCGCCTCCCCCTCCGCCCAGTCGATCACCGCCCGCGCCAGGGCGGAGGACTGGCAGAGCAGCGCCAGCCGCCCCGCCTGCGGCATGAGGTGGGAGAGCGAGGCATTCAGCCCGAGGGACGGGACGCAGAGGCCGAAGGAGTGGTCGCCGAGTGCCCGCACGCCGGTCCGCGCGCAGATGGCGGCGAGGTCCGGCGCGGGGCCCGGCACCACCGACGCGTGACAACCGCGCGTCCCGAGCGCGGCCATGGTTTCCTCGATCGCAGCAGGCGGGAGGGAGAGCACGGCGAGGTCAGGCGCAGCCGGCAGTGCCTCCAGCCCTTCCGCATGCGCCATGCCCGGCCAGGGATGGCCGACGGCGTGCAGCGGGCCCTTGAACCCGCCCGCGGCCAGGTTGCGCGCCAGCACGGGGGAGGCTGGCAGGGCGGGGTCCGCCAGCAGGGCGACGCTGCGCGGCGCGAAGAGCGAGGTGTCGCGGAAGCCCGGCTTCAGCCCGTGGCCGGAGAGGGAGACCGGCAACGCCACCCGCGATCCTCCTAGTCGCCGGCCAGGGCACGCCGGGCCGTCTCCGCGAGGAAGTGGCTGGCGGTGGGCAGCACCCGGTCGTCGAAGTCGTAATTCGGATTGTGCAGCTCGCGCCCTCCCTCGGCCGGGCCGTTGCCGATCCAGACGAAGGCGCCGGGGACCTGACCGAGGAAGACGGAGAAGTCCTCGCCGGTCATGGCGGCGGGCAGGTCGCGCCGGAGCGGGGCGACGGCGGCGGCTGCCCCGGCGGCGAGGTCGCGCTCCGCCGGGTGGTTCTTCGTCGCGTCCACGCCTCCCAGCACCTCCGCCGTGGCGCGAAGTTGGAAGGTCTCCGACAGCCCGCGCGCGATGCGGTGCAGCCCCTCCTCGATCATCCGCCCCGTCGCCTCGTGCAGGAAGCGCATGGAGCCCTTGATCTCCACCCGGGCGGCGATCTGGTTCCACGCCTCCCCTCCCTCGATCGTGGTGAGGCTGACCACGGCGGAGTCGAGGGGATCGAGGTTGCGGGAGACGATGGATTGGCAGGCGACGATGGCGTGGCCCGCCGCCACGATAGGATCATGGGTCAGGTGCGGCAGGGCGGCGTGGCCCGCATGGCCCTCGATGAGGATGCGGAAGCGCTTGCCGGCCGCCATCACCGGGCCATCATGCACGGCGATGGTGCCCACGGGCAGGCTGGGCCAGTTGTGCCAGCCGAAGATGCGGTCCATGGGGAAGCGTTGGAACAGGCCATCATTGACCATCGACCGCGCGCCGCCGCCGCCTTCCTCCGCCGGCTGAAAGACGAGGCGCACCGTGCCGGACCAGGTCTCGTCCCGCATCAGCAGGGCCGCCGCGCCCAGCAGGGCGGTGGTGTGGCCGTCATGCCCGCAGGCATGCATCACGCCGGGGTGGGTGCTGTGCCAGGGAAGCTCGGTGCTCGCCTCCTGGATCGGCAGCGCGTCCATGTCGGCGCGGAGACCGACGCTGCGGTTGCCGCCGCCACGGCGGATGGTTGCCACCAGCCCGTGCCCGCCGACGCCCGTTTCCACCTCGGAAATGCCGAGTTCACGCAAACGTTGGGCGACGAAATCCGCGGTCGGGCCTTCTTCCCCCGTGACATCCGGGTTCGCATGGAGGTGCCGGCGCCAGCGCGTGAGAGTCTCGGCGAGATCATGATCCATGGATTGAGGAGTTAGCCCTTCCATTGCCTTCGCTCCACCCCGGACTCGCGCCCGTTGCGCTGATGCTGGCCTCGCTGGTGGTCGGGGTCGTCGCCGCCCAGCCCGCGGGGACGGCGCCGGCCGAGGAGCCGCGCTCGGGCGGGGCACCGGAGAGCGACAGCCCGGACGGCCCCGTCCGCAGCTATGATGTGACCTTCACCCCGACCGGCAACCCCTCCCTCGACACGGCGATGGAGGGCGTCTCCGCCCTGCGCCGGCTGCGCGAGAGCGTGCCGACGAGCGCGGAGGGGCTGGTGGCGCGAGCGCTGCAGGATCTCGGCCAGCTCCAGCGGGCGCTGCGGGCGGAGGGCTACTATGCCGGCACGCCCCGGATCACCCTGGCGGGCGAGCCGCCGGACGCGCCGAACCTCGCCCTGCGCCTGGCCGCGCAGGGGACGGAGCCGGTGCCGGTCGTCATCGGCGCGGAAACCGGCCCGCTCTACCGCATCTCCAGCGTCAGCCTCCGCCCCTCCGTCGTGGAGGAGAGCATCGCCGAGGCCGGAGAGGTCGCCGGGCTCGGCGCCGGGGACCCGGCGCGCGCCGCCGCCGTGAACGACGCGCAGGAAACCCTGCTCACCCGGCTGCGGGACGCCGGCCATCCCTTCGCGAGCGTGCCGCGGCGGGAGATCACCGTCGATCACGACGCGCGCACGATGGAGATCGTCTATCTCGTCCAGCCCGGCCCGCGCGCCCGCTTCGCCCAGCCCGCGGTCGAGGGATCGGAGAATGTCGATCCCGCCCTGCTCCGCCGGGCCTCCGGGGTGCTCGCCGGCCAGGTCTACAGCCCGCAGGAGCTGGACCGCGTACGGCGAGACGTGCTCGCGCTCGGCGTCTTCGGCACGGTCCGCGCGCGCATCGGCGAGCGGCTGGACCCCGATGGGCGGCTTCCCGTCACCTTCCTCGTCGCCGAGCGGCCCTTCCGCGCCATCGGCGGCACGGCCGGCTATGAGACGCGCTACGGCCCCACGCTCCGCGCCTACTGGGAGCACCGGAACCTCTTCGGCGCGGCCGAGCGCCTGCGGATCGAGGGCGAGGTTTCCCGCACCACTCAGCGCGGGGTGAGCGACACGGGCTACCGCCTCTCGGCAAACCTGCGGCAGCCCTGGTTCGCCGGGCTGAACGCGACGGCGGTGACCGACGTGGCGATCCTGCGCGAGCGCCTGCGCGCCTATGACCGGGACGCCGTGACCGCCGGCTTTTCCCTGGAGCGACGGCTGGACCCGCGCTTGACCGTCTCGGCCGGGATCGCTGCCGAGGTGGGCAAGACCTCCGAGCTGGACCAGGACCTCAGCTACGCCCTTCTCTCCCTGCCGCTCGGCGCGCGCTACGACGGGACGGACAATGTGCTGGACCCCTCGCGGGGGGTGCGCGCGAACCTCCTCGTCTCGCCGACCGTCTCGCTCGGCGATTCCAGCGCCGTCTTCGTGCGGCTGCGCGGCACCGGCAGCGCCTATTTCGACCTCAGCGGGGACAAGGGCAGCATCCTCGCGTTGCGGGCCGGTTTCGGAACCCTGGCCGGAGCGGAAGCGATCGATATCCCGCCGCATCTGCGCTTCTACGCCGGCGGCGGCGGCTCCGTGCGCGGCTATGACTTCCAGAGCATCGGGCCGCGTCGGCGGGACAACACCCCGCGCGGCGGCCTCTCCCTGCTGGAGGGCAGCGTCGAACTGCGCCAGCGCATTTCCGGGCCCTACGGCGTGGCGCTCTTCGTCGATGCCGGCAGCGTGGGGGAGAACCCGGCGACGGGCTTCGGCGACCTGCGGATCGGCGCGGGCGTGGGCTTTCGCTACGCCACGGCGATCGGGCCGATCCGCGCCGATGTCGCCCTGCCCCTCTCGAAAGTACCGGGAAGCTCGGGCTACGGTCTCTATGTCGGGATCGGGCAGGCCTTCTGATGCGCTGGTTCAGGCGTATCCTGCTCTCGCTCATGGGCGTGGCCGTTGTGCTGCCGGTGCTGCTCCTGGCCGGGGCTTGGGCGGCGCTGAACCTCCGGCCGGGGCAGGAGGCTCTGGCGAGCTTGGCCATGCGCTTCGTGCCCGGGCTGGAGATCGAGAACCTACATGGCGGCCTGCCTGCTGCCCCGCGGATCGGGCGACTGGTGCTGTCGGACCGCGAGGGGGCCTATCTCGTCGCCGAGGACATCGCCCTCGACCTCGACCTCCTCCGCCTGGCCTCGCGCGAGTTCCGGGTGTCGAACATCTCGGCCGGCCGCGTGGCCTTCACCCGCCTTCCCGTCGCGGAGCCCCGGCCCGAGCCACAGCCCGCCGACCCCGCCGGGCCGGTCATCCCCCAACTCCCGCAGCTGCCGGTGGAGGTGGCGCTGGAGCGCCTAGCCCTGCCGCGGATCGAGCTGGGCGAGGCTGTCGCGGGCATCCCGGCCGTCCTCTCGCTGGAGGCGGGCGGGCGACTCGGGGCCGATGGTGCCTTCATCGGGGCCAAGGGGCGGCGCCTGGACGCGCCGGGATCGCTCGACCTCGACCTCGCCCTCGCGCCGGGGCAGCGGGTGAAGATCGACCTCTCCTATGACGAGGCGCCCGGCGGCCTCGTCGCCTCGCTCCTCGGCAAGCCGGAGCAGGCCACGCGCCTGCGCGTCAAGCTGGACGGTCCGGCGAGCGGGGCGGCGCTGACCCTGCTGGCCGATCTCGGCGAGACCGCCCGGCTGGAAGGGCGCGGCACCGTCAGCCTTCCCGCCGGCGGCGGGGTCGGGCTCGAGGCCTTGGGCGACGCCGCGCTCGGCGGCTTCCTGCCCCCTCCCTTCGCCGCCCTCCGCTTCGATTTCCGGACCTTCCCGGCCGATGGCGGCGGGACCCGGATCGAGCGGGCACGGATCGATGCGGGGGCCGCGGCCGTCGAGGCGCGGGGCACGCTGGGCGAGGCGCTCGACCTCGCCGTCGAGGCGCGGGTGGGCGATGCGGCGGCCCTGGCCGGCCTCGTCCCGCCGAGCGTCGGCTGGAGCGCGGTCGAGGCGAGCGGCAGCGTGACGGGCACCACCGCTTGGCCGGAGCTGCGGGTCGAGGCCACGCTCCGGCAACCCCGCCTGCCCGAGCCCGCGCCGGCCCTTCTCGGCGAGGCGCCGACCCTCCTGCTACGCGCCAACCGACAGCACCTGCACGAGCTGGCCGTGAGTGGCCGGGCCGTGACGCTCCGGGCGGAGGGCGGCTTCGGGGAGAGGCTGGACCTCACCATCAACGCCGCCCTCGCGGCGGAGGACATACCGGCCGCGCCCGTCCGGGGGCGGCTCAGCGCAGAGGCGCGCGTCACCGGCCCCGCCTCGGAGCCGGCCGTGGCGCTGCGGGCCGAGTCCCCGGAGCTGGAAGCGTATGGCCGCCGCTTCGAGGCGCTTCGGCTAGAGGCCTCGCTTCCCCGGGCCACGGTCCCGGCGGGCAGCCTCAACCTCTCCGCGCGGCTCCAGGATATGCCGCTGACCGCCGGGGCCCGCGCCGCCCAGGAGGGCGAGGTGATCCGGGTGGAGACGCTGCGCGCTGCCCTCGGCCCGGCGCGGCTGGAGGGGAGCGGGGAGGTGAACACGGTCAGTGCCCTCGCCCGCGCGACCCTCCTGCTGGAGGCCGCGGACCTCGCGCCCCTGACCCCGGTGGCCGGCATGCCGCTCGGGGGCGGGCTGCGCGTCTCCGCCACCCTCGCCCCCAGGGAGGCCGGCGCGGAGCGGCGCCAGGGCATTGAGGCGGAGATCCGGGCGAGCGATCTTCGGGCCGGCGGGCAGGTGGTGAACGGGACTATCCAGGCGAACGGGACGGATGCGGCGCTGGACCTGCGGGCCGATCTGCGCGCCCTTGAGGCCCGCGCCACGCTGCGGGCCCGCCTCGCCCTGCACGAGCCAGGGAAGCGGATCGACCTCGCCGCGCTGGACGTGACGCGCCAAGCCCTGGGTGTCCGCCTCACCGCCCCAGCCACGATCATCATCACCCCCGGCGGCGGTGTCTCGACCGAGGGGTTGAGCCTCCAGGGCCGGCCGGGCGGGACGCTTCGGTTGACCGGGCGCTGGGGACCGGAAAATGCCGATCTCCGCGCCACCCTCACCAGCCTGCCCCTGGGGATCACGAACCTCTTCCTCCCGGAACCTGCGCTCTCCGGCACGCTTTCAGGCGATGTCCGGCTCTCCGGCCCCGTGGCGCGGCCCGGGATCGAGGGCGATCTCCGCGGCACGGGGCTCCGTGCCGCGGCGCCCTGGGCGCGCGGCCTGCCCGAGGGCACGCTCCAGGCCACCGCGCGGATGCGGGGCGAGACGGTCGAGACGCGGGCGGAGTTCCGCCTGGGCCAAGCGCTCAGGCTGAACCTCCAGGCCCGACTGCCCTCCGACTTCGCCGGGCCGATCGAGGCCACGCTGCGCGGCACCACGGATATCGGCTCGATCGCCGCGCCCTTCCTCCTGGGCGGGGCGAACCGCGTCGCGGGGACGGTCGCGATCGATGCGCGGGCGGGCGGCACCGTGGCCGAGCCGCAGGTCTCGGGCACGGCGCGGCTCTCCAACGGCTCCTTCCGCAACCTCGAATACGGGCTGGCGCTGCGCGACATCCGCGGGACGGTCAGGGGCGACACCGACCGGATCGTGGTAGAATCGATCGCCGCCCGGGCGGGGCCCGGCACGTTGACCGCGCGGGGCGACCTGCGCCCCTTCGCCGAGGGGCAGCCAATCGACTTGGCCGTGACGGGCCAGAACCTCCAGCCCGTCTCCTCCGACCTGCTGCGCGGCGCCTTCGACACGGACCTGCGCCTCTCCGGCTCGGTCGGGGACGGCATGCGGCTCGCCGGGGCGATCACCGCGCGGAACGCGACCATCGGCATCCCCGAGGGCCTGCCGGGCGGCGTGCCCGATATCGGGGAGGTGCGCGAGGTCGGGCGCAACATCCCCTCTCCGCCTCCCGGCACCGTGGCGGCCCGGCGCGCGGCCGGCCGCCGCGCCGCCGCCCCTCCCTCTGCCGCGCCGCCGCTCGCGCTCGACATCGAGTTCCGCGCGCCGGGGCAGGTCTATCTCCGCGGCCGCGGGCTGAATGTGGAGCTGGGCGGGGACGTGCGGATCGCCGGCACCATCTCCGACCCGCAGGCGAGCGGCGCGCTGCGGCTGCGGCGCGGCAACCTCACCGTGCTTGACCGGCGGCTGAACTTCGAGCGCGGCGTGCTGACCTTCCAGGGAGACGTCGCCTCGCCCGAGATCGACCTGCTCGCGACGTCGCGCGCCAGCAGCACGACGATCAACGTAACGGTCACGGGCACCCCGCGTGCGCCCAAGATCGAGTTCACCTCCTCCCCCGAACTCCCCCAGGACGAGGTGCTGGCCCGGCTGATTTTCGACCGCTCGGCGGACAAGCTCTCGCCCTTCCAGATCGCCCAGCTCGCGCGCGTGCTGTCCGGTGCCCTCGCCGGCGGGAAGGAGGACCCGGTGAGCGGCGTGCTCGGGCGAGTGAGCCGCAGCCTCGGGCTGGACCGCCTGGGCATCGGCACGGGCGCGAATGGCACGCCGGGGATCGAGGCCGGCGGCTATCTCGGCCGGGGCATTTACCTGAACGTCGATCCCGGGACGAGCACGGGCTCGCCGCGCGTCGGCGTAGAGATCGAGCTGACGCCGCGGCTGAAGCTAGAAAGCGGGGCCGGTGCGGACAGCCAGGGGGCGGGCATCACCTACGAGTACGAGTACTGAGGGAGGGTGTCGTCCTGCTTCGCGGGGAGTGGGTATTCCGGTCCCGCCGGGGACCCGTTAGACTCGGCCCATCCCGAGCCACCGGCCGCGCGCAACGCGGCAGGGAAAGGCAGGGGCGTTGGGGGGTGCTCCGGCACCTCAGCCCTGCCCCAGCGCCGGGACCGCTTCGACGATGAGAGGGAGAGGAGGAGCCTCATGCGCGCCTTCGAAGGACAGTTCAGCGACAACAAGCCGATCCGGCGCAGCGTGGACGAGAAGCGCCGGCTTCTCGCCGAGCTGGAGCAGACCCTGGCCGGGATGAAGGCGCACACCTCCCCGAGCTTGCGCGAGAGCATCAAGGGCCGGATCGCAGAGCTCCGCGCCGATCTCGGCGCCAAGCGCTGATCCACGCTGCCCCGGATGGCCCCGCCTCCTGACCGAAGGCGGGGCCGTTTCCTGTTCAGGCGCCGAGCTCGGCGAGTAGTCGCGCGTGGCTGCGGGCGCCGTGCATGAGGCAGGCCCAGTCGAACTTCTCGTTCGGGCTGTGCACCTGGTCGTCGTTTAGGCCGAAGCCCATGAGCACGCTGTCCAGGCCGAGGATGCGGCGGAAGCTCTCCACCACCGGGATCGACCCGCCCGAGCCGATGAGCACCGCCTCGCGCCCGTACTCCGCCGCGAGCGCGCGACGGGCAGCGGCGACGTCCCCGCTGTCCTCCGGCACCACGACGGGCGGGGCGGAGGCGAAGCGCTGGACCTCGACACGGGCATCGGCGGGGATGCGGGCCTTCACGAAGGCTTCCAGCGAGTCCAGCACCGCCTCGGGGTCCTGGTCGCCGACCAGGCGGAAGGACACCTTGGCATGGGCCTCGGCCGCGATGACCGTCTTGGAGCCCGGGCCGGTATAGCCGCCCCAAATGCCATTCACGTCGCAGGTCGGGCGTGCCCATTGCCGGACCAGCGGCTTCAGACCTTTCTCGCCAGCCGGAACGGACAGACCGATATCCCCGAGAAAGCGCTCCTCGTCGAAGCCGAGGGAGTCCCAGGCGGCGTCGAGATTGCCGCCGACTTCCGGCACCGCGTCGTAGAAGCCGGGAAGCTGGATCCGGCCGTTCGCGTCGGTCAGCTCGGCCACGATCTTGCTGAGCAAGTTGATCGGGTTAAGCGCCATCCCGCCATAGAGGCCGGAATGGAGGTCGCGCGAGGCCGCGTAGAGGTCGATCTGCGCATAGGCCATGCCGCGGAGGCGGGTCGAGATGGCCGGAGTCTGCGGGTCCCACATGTTGGTATCGCTGACGACGACGGCCCGGGCCTGCTTCAACTCGCCCGCGTGCTGGTCGAGGAAGGCGTCAAGGCTCGGGCTGCCGATCTCCTCTTCCCCCTCCACCAGCACGCGCACCGGAACCGGCGGGCCGTCTGCCACCTCATGCCAGGCCCGCATGGCGGCGAGCCAGGTCATAACCTGTCCCTTATCGTCCACCGCACCCCGAGCCACGGTGATCGGACCGTTCGGACCCTCCTTCAGGGTCGGCTCAAAGGGAGCGGAGGTCCAGAGCTCAAAGGGCTCTGCGGGTTGGACATCGTAATGGCCGTAATACAGCACCGGCGCCGCATCGTTGGCCGGGCCGGGGTGGTAAGCCACCACAGCCGGCTGGCCCCGCGTCTCTCGAATCTCGGCGGTGAAGCCGATCGCCCGGAGTTCCTCGACGAGCCACGCCGCAGCGCGCCGGCAATCGGCGGCATGGGCAGGCTGGGCGCTCACGCTGGGAATGCGGAGAAAGTCGAAGTAGCGGCCGCGGATATCAGCCTCGGTGGAGGCGAGTCGGGCCAGGACTTCGGAAAGACGGCTCATCAGGCGTCGTCCCCCGTGTCCGGCGTCAGGCCTGCGGCCTTGATGCCTGCGACCGCCGCCGCCTCGTCCTTGTCGGATAGGTCGCCGGAGATACCGACGGCACCCAGAATGGCTCCGCCTTCGTTGCGGACGAGAACGCCGCCCGGCACCGGTACCGCCGCGCCTCCAGCGAGGTCCGAGAAAGCGTTCATGAAGCCGGGCATCCCCTGGGAACGCCGCGCGAGTTCACGGCCGCCGAAGCCAAGGCCCATCGCACCGAACGCCTTGCCATGAGCGATCGCCGGGCGGAGCAGGCTGCAGCCGTCTTCCTTTAGCACCGCCTTGATCTGACCTGCCGCATCCAGGATGACTACGGTGAGAGGCGCGAGGTTAAGGCGCCGTCCCTCTTCGAGTGAGGCAGAAGCGATCCGCTGCGCTTGATCCAGCGTAAGGCCGTGCTGGAAGCCGGTAGGAGGGTTGGGCATGAGAAGGTCGCTCCGCTGTTGACGCGAAGCGTTCTATTCCCTGCTTCTCCAGCCGCAAACAGCGCAAAGCCCCGACGAGCGGTGCGTGTCGGGGCTTTTGTCGGGTCTTTGTGTTTGGGATGTATTTGGATGCGGGGACAGGATTTGAACCTGTGACCTTCAGGTTATGAGCCTGACGAGCTACCGGGCTGCTCCACCCCGCGTGGGTGACATATCCGTTGTTTGATCCGGTCTGGTGGCCTGGCGCCGACCGACTCTCCCACGTCTTGAGACGCAGTACCATGGGCGCTGAGGGGTTTCACGGCCGAGTTCGGGATGGGATCGGGTGTGGCACCCTCGCTAGGGGCACCAGGCCACCGGGCCGGATCAAGGGGCGACGGATGGGGTGAGGGAATGGTGTGTTGTGTGGGAGGGTTACGTGTTGGTGCTGCGTGCGGTGAGGGGGTTTAGCCCTCATGCGGTGGGGAAGTGAGTTCGATCGGGCGATTAGGACCGCTCGGCTGCGACGGTTACCCGTCTTCCACCTGCGGCCTATCGACGTGATGGTCTATCACGGCCCTTGGGGAGACC
>JBHTFH010000010.1:0-117555 GCA_042666135.1 Roseomonas sp. GCM10028921
TCGCAAGCCCAGGCACTCATCCGCTGGTCAATCCAGGAAGTCCGCCGCATAGCGATCCGCCTCGCCCAACGGAAAATCCGGCCCGCCCACGTCATCGCCTGGTCACTCTGGCGACGAGCACACCAAGCCATCGCTCAACAGGCCCACATCAAACGAAAACCGCAACTGTAATGCTAGGCACGCCGCTTGCGCTGCGCTCTCCGCCCGATGGAGCGGAGCGCGCCATGACCTACACCGTGCCCAACACCACCTCCCCCGAGGGTTGGGGCATGTTCGCCGGCCGTGTCTATGGCGGCAGCCGCCCCGCGGCCGATGGCGGCCCACCCCTCTTCGGCGATGAATCGCCGCCGATGCCGGTGGAGCTCTCCTTCGGCGAGGCACTGGAGTCCCTCAACCCCCTGCAGCACGTGCCGGGGGTGGGCATGATCTACCGGGAGGCGACGGGAAGTGCCGCCCCGATCGCTGCGCGCATCATGGTGGGCACGGCGATTGGCGGGCCCATGGGATTCCTCGGCGGGGTGGCCTCGGCCATGCTGGAGGTGACGGGCTTCGTGGGCACGCTCCAGGCCATCGCGGCCGGGCGGGACCAGCCCACGGCCTTCCTCGCCTGGGGGCAGACCCCCGATCCCACGACCATCGCCCGCGCCCGCGCCGCCTATCAGGAGCAGCTCGCCGCCAACACGGCCTGAGGGGGCTTGCCCCGGCGCCCCCCCTTTCGGCAAGGAGAGGCGCATGACGACCGCCCGCCTGGAAGGCCCGCTGCTGGCCCTGATGTGCGACCGCTGGCGCTGCGCCATCGGCCGCGGCGGCATCCGCGCCGACAAGAGCGAGGGCGATGGCGCGACGCCCCGCGGCACCCTGCCCCTGCGCCGCGTGCTCTACCGCGCCGATCGCGGCCCGGCGCCGCGCTGCGCCGTGCCGGTGGAGCCCATCGGTCCCTCGGATGGCTGGTGCGACGACCCCGCCGACCCCGCCTACAACCGCCCGGTCACGCTGCCCTATGCCGGCCGGCACGAGAGGCTGTGGCGGGAGGACGGGGTCTACGACATCATCGGGGTCCTCGGCTGGAACGACGCGCCCGTGGTGCCGCACCGCGGGAGCGCCATCTTCCTCCACGTCGTCCGCCCGGACTACGCGCCGACCGAGGGCTGCGTGGCCCTGGCCCTGCCCGACCTGCGGGCGGCGCTGGCCGCGGGGCTGACGGCGATCGAGATACCCTGAGTCTCACAAACCAGTGATGCGTACGGCGGGGCAGGGGCCTATCCTGGCCGGGATGCGACGCACCCTACTCCTTCTCCCGCTTGCCCTGGCCGCCTGCCAGGCGCCGGAGATGGGAGAGTGGGGCCGTTCCGCCGAGAACATGCTGCGCGCGGGCGTCCTCCTGCCGCCCCGGCAGGACGGCCTCGCCCCTGCGCGCTACGAGCCGCCCTCCGGCGTGCTGGAGGAGGCCGAGGCGGAGGTGACGGATGGCCCCACCCTCCCGTCACCGAGGGGCGCCGCCGCCGGGTGATGCGGATGATCCAGGGCAATGGCAAGCAGCGCATGTGGCGCTCGGACGACGGCTTCGTGCTCGCCACCGACGGGGCGCGGGTGGTCGCCACCGCCGGCAATCCAACGAGCCTCGCCGCCACCCGCTTCGACAGCCCGGACCCGCCGGACGACGTGACCACCCTGGCCGAGCGCCCGGCCGCCGCGCGCCGGCTGGTGGACATCGTTCCGGCGTCCCGCGGTCCCGGCCGGATGCGCATCGGCGTGGCGCTGGAGTGCCGGCTGCGCGCGGAGGGCGTGCCCGAGGGCCTGACCGTGGAGGAGCGCTGCGGCGGGGCGCGCTTCGTGAACCGCTACTGGGCCGATCCCGAGACGGCGGCGGTCTGGCGCTCGGAGCAGTGGGTGGGGACCGACGGCCGCCCCGTGACGATCGAGGTCGTCAGCCCCCCCGCCAACTGATCCCCGCCCGCCGCACGCGGCGCGCGACATAGGCGAGCCAGAGGAGCTGCACGGCCAACGGCGGCAACACCACCAGCGGCTTCACCTCCGGGGCAAGCCGCGGAAAGGCCAGGGCCAGCCCGGCCTGGAACAGCACGAAACCTCCGTGGATCGCGGCCACCCAGCGCACGGAGAGGCCGGATCGCTGGGCCATCTGGTAGAGATGCGTCCGGTGCGGCGCGCTCAGCGGCTCCCCCATCAGCGCGCGGCGCAGCAGGGTGAAGCCGGTGTCGAAGAGATGCGCGAAGAGGAGCAGCGGCACGATGAGGAAGGAGATCTGCGCCGTGTCGAAGCGCGCGCAGGCCACCGCCAGCACGGCCAGGATGAAGCCGAGAAACTGGCTGCCCACATCGCCCATGAAGATGCGCGCGGGGTGCAGGTTGTAGGGCAGGTAGCCAATCAGCCCGGCCGTGAGAAAGAGGGAGGCGGCGTAGACGAACCAGGCTGACTGCTCCGCCGCGATGAAGGCGAGGGAGGCGCAGACCACCAGCAGCGAGCCGCCGACCAGCCCGTCCATCCCGTCCATGAAGTTCACGGCATTGGTGCAGGCGACGATCCAGAACAGCGTCAGCACCGGCCCCCAGGCGCCGAGTTCCACCACCCCCACCCAGGGCACGGCCAGCCGCGTGACCACCAGCCCGCTGGCCAGCGCCACCATCGCCGCCCCAGCCTGGGCGACGAGCTTCACGACGAAGCGGAAGTCCAGCAGGTCGTCCAGCAAGGCGACGCCGGCGATGGCCAGCGCGGCGAGGATAATGCCGATGAACTCCGCCTCCGCGATGCGGGCGAAGCGGGCCGTGCCGTAGAGCATCACCATCCCCGCGACGAAGGCGGCGACGATTCCCAGGCCCCCTCCGCGCGGCGTCGGCACCTTGTGCGCGGTCGCGGCGCGGCGGGCGGGGTCGTCCAGCATGGGATAGGCGATGAGCAGCCTCACCACCCCCGCCGAGAGCAGCACCAGCAGCGCGGCGAAGCCGAGATGCGGCAGGAAGGCCTCGGCGCGCATCAAGGCGTGATCCGCGCGGGGTCGAGGGCGGCATAGACATCGCCGCTGTTGGCCGAATGGGGCAGGGCCTCGATCCAGCCCCGCATCGCCTCTGCCCCCAGCGGCGCGGGGTGGGCGAACTCCATGCTCTCCCCGAGGCAGGCGTTGAAGCGGTAGGGGCCGAGGGCGGCCAACCGCGCCAGGCACGCCGCTGCGACGCCGCGCTGGATGGTGGTGAACTCGAAGGAGAGGGCGCGCGGGGCGGAGGAGAGGCCGGCCAGCGCCTCGGCCTCGAAGCCCTCCACGTCAAGCTTGATGAAGTCCGGCGTGCCGTGCTCGGCGGCCAGGGCGTCGAGGGTGGTGACGGGGCGGGAGATCTCCCGGTCCCATTCCTGGCCCTCCCAGCCGTCGGCGCCGCCGGCGGCGGCCACGAAGTCGCCGGACGCCGTGGCGACGGTGGGGTTGCGCGTGTTCAGCCGCAGCACCGCCTGCCCCGGCGCGGCGCCGACGAGGGCGGGCACCAGCGCCACCCCCTCATCCCCGCGGAAGAGGAGGCGCAGCACGCGCATCAGCCCGGGCTGCGGCTCCACCGCGACCGCGCGCCCCCCCAGGCGGCGGAAGCTCGCCGCGCGGTCCCCGACATGGGAGCCGACATCGAAGCCGAGGCCGCCGGGGCCGAGGAAGCGGGCGTGGAAAGCGTCCAGCGCCGCGTCCCGCCCCGGGGCGTAGTAGGTCTCCACGGAGCGGCGGAGGGCACTTCGCGGCCCCCCGCGGGGAGGAAGATGCCGCCCCATGCCGCGCGGACGGGGGCACGGCCTCATGCCGCGAAGACCAGGGCGCAGCCCGCGGCCTCCTCCGGCGGGACCATCACCCCCACCGGCACCTCCACCCGCAACACGGAGGCCAGGGCGGCGCGGGTGGCGTCGAGGTCGGCGACCCCGATCACCGTCCCCACCACCGCGGGCAGGGCGGGGGGCACCACCCCCGGCAGGATCTCCGCCGCCATCTCGGGCGCGAGCACCCGCACCCGCGCGCCGTCGGGCAGGGGCAGGGCGAAGCCGCCGGCGGGATCCGGCTCTAGCGGCAAGCCGGCGAGGCGGGAGAGGCGGGCGGCGCTCTCGGCCGGGCGGTCCGCGGCGATGACCGCCGCACGCAGTTCCCTCGCACCGTTCGGATGGGTCATCCAGCGCTCCTGCCAGAGGACCTCCGGCGTCAGATGCCGCACGAGCTGCACCCGGCCCTCCGGTGCCTCCGGCAGGGGCAGGCGCTCGAAGCGCGCGACGGGGCCGCCGGGCTCGACGGGGCGGGAGAGGGGGAGGGTGCCCGGGAGGTCCAGCCCCACCCGGCGCAGCCGCGCCAGGTTACCCTCCGCATCCCTCATACCCAGCGCGAGGATGCGCGCCCCCTCGAAGCGGTCGAGCATGGCGCCGAGACCGTTATCGGGCAGGGCGGGGTCGAGGACCGCCAGCAGCTCGATATAGCCCCGCCGCAGCATGGCGCAGCGGTTGGCGGTGCCGAGCGGCCCAATGCCGCCAGATTGCTGCGCGACGGGGGTGAGGGTGAAGCCGAGCCGCTCATAGGTCGCCCAGAGCGCCCCCGCATCCCGCGCGCAGACGCCGAGATGGTCCAGCCCGGTGGCGCCGGCCATCAGCCGACAGGCCCGGCCTCGTAGTGCGGGAGCAACCAGGACTCCGGCTCCCGCGCCGCCTCGTCGTACCAGCGGGCGACAAGGGGATGGGCGCGCACCGCCTCCATATAGGCGCGGCTGCGCGGGGCGACGGGCGGGGCGTAGGTGATGAGGCGCGCGACGACGGGCGCGTACATCGCGTCCGCCACGCCCATGGCCGCGCCGTGCAGGAAAGGGCCGCCCGTGGCGCCGAGGCAGCCCGCCCAGATCGTCTCGATCCGCGCGATGTCGGCCAGCGCGTCCGGCGTCGCGCCGCGGCCGGAGAAGTCGCGGCCGAGATTCATCGGCATGGCCATCCGCAGTCCGCGGAAGCCGCCATGCATCTCGCTCGCCGCGCTGCGGAGATGGGCGCGCAGCACCCGGTCCTCCGGCCAGAGCGAGGGCGCGAACTCGGCGCAGTACTCGAGGATCGCGAGGCTTTCCCAGACCCGCGCGCCCCGGTGCTCCAGATAGGGCACGAGGCCGGCGGGGGTGGCCGACTTGATCGCCGCCGTATTGCCGCCGCCGGTGAGCGGGATCAGCACCTCCTCCACGTCCAGCCCCGCGAGATGCACGCCGAGCCAGCCGCGCAGCGACCAGGAAGAATAGCGTTTCGTCCCGATGACGAGCCTGCCATTAGCCCCACGGTCAACCATGGACCGGCACTCCCTTGGAGGTGGAGTACTCGAAGTGCAGCGCCTCGCCCGGATGCACGCGGGGATGGATGGCATGCGCCGCCATCGCCGCCTCGGAGAAGCCCTGGAGGATGAGCTTCAGCTTGCCGGGATAGGTGGCGACATCACCGATGGCGTAGATGCCGGGGCGGGAGGTCTCGAGGGTGGCGGGGGTGACGGTGACGTGGCTGCGGTCCATCCCCAGGCCCCATTCGACGATCGGGCCGAGTTCCATGGAGAGGCCAAAGAAGGCGAGCAGGTGGTCCGCCTCCACGTCCTTCTCCTCGCCCTTGAGGGTGGCGAGAGTGACATGGGTGAGGTTGGCGCCGTCGCCCTTCAGCCCGTAGAGCTGGTAGGGGATGGCCAGCTCCAACTCGCCGCGTGCGGCGGCGGCGTCGAGCTGGGCCGCGCTCTCCGGGGCGGCGCGGAATTTCGGGCGACGGTGCACCACCGTCACCTTCGCCGCGATCTCCTTCAGGGAGAGCGCCCAGTCCACGGCGGAATCGCCGCCGCCCGCGATCACCACGCGCTTGCCGCGGAAGTCCTCCCGGCGGGAGACCATGTAGCGCACGGCGCCCGAGGCCTCGTAGCGCGGCAGATCCTCCAGCGGCGGGCGGTTCGGCCCAAAGGCGCCGGCGCCGGCGGCCAGCACCACGGCCCTGGCGCGCACGCTGTCGCCCTCGCTCGTGCCGAGGATGAACTCGCCGTTCTCCTCCAGCAGCCGCTCCACACGGCGGCCGAGGAGGTAGATCGGCGCGAAGGGCTGGGCCTGCTGCTGCAACTGGTCGATCAGGTCGCCGCCCACGATGCGGGGATGGGCGGGGATGTCGAAGATCGGCTTCTCCGGGTAGAGGGCCGAGCACTGGCCGCCGATGGCTTCAAGCGCGTCCACCACCACGCATTTCATCCTCAGCATGCCGCATTCGAACACGGCGAAGAGCCCCGCGGGTCCCGCGCCGATGATGGCGACATCCGTCTCGATATGCGCGGTCATGGGTGCTGCGCCCCTCCCGTCTATCAAATGAGGGGGCGTGATACAGCGGGCGGGGTGGGGCGGGAAGCGGCCCCGCCCCTGCCTGATGCCGCTACGGGGTCAGCGATAGGCCCAGGAGTGCCCGTGGTGGCGCCCCTGGCGATAGGCGTCGCGCCGCCCGGCCTCATAGGCGTGGCGCTCCGCCATTTCGCGCCGCTGGCGCCAGTAGGCGCGGCGCTCCATGCGCTCCCGCCAGCGCTCGGCCTCCAAGTGATGGGACGGTGGGGCATAGCCGTAGCTGTAGTAGCCGAAGCCCTGCGCCTTCGCGCCGGGCACCACGGCGAGGGCGCCCGCCACGGCCAGCATCGCCCCGAGGACCAGCTTCTTCATCGTTCCGCCTTTCACCGGGATCGTCCCGGTTCCCTGACAAGACCTGGTATAGCGGGGCATCCCGGCGGGATTGGGATGGGCTTCGCCGCCTTTCCGACATTTTGGGGCAGGCGGTTGGCGCGGCGGGCGCCCCGGCCTAGCCTCCGCGGCTCCGAGCACCGAGAACGCCAGGAATACCCATGAATCTCGCCCGCTTCCCCCGCATCCGCCTGGGCCACATGCCGACGCCGCTGGAGCCGATGGATCGGCTCTCGAAGCATCTTTCCGGTCCGGAGCGCGGGCCACGGCTCTGGATCAAGCGGGACGACTGCACCGGCCTCTCCACCGGGGGCAACAAGACCCGCAAGCTGGAATACCTGATGGGCGAGGCGCTGGCGCAGGAGGCGGACACGGTCATCACCCAGGGCGCCACCCAGTCCAACCACGCCCGGCAGACGGCGGCGGCGGCGGCGAGGCTGGGCCTTGCCTGCCACATCCTGCTGGAGGACCGCACGGGCTACACCGACCCCGCCTACACGCAGTCGGGCAACGTGATGCTGGACAAGCTGCACGGCGCCACCGTTTCCCGCCGCCCGGGCGGGGCGGACATGCAGGCAGAGATGGAGACGCTGGCCGAGGAGCTGCGCGCCGCCGGCCGCAAGCCCTATGTCATCCCCGGTGGCGGCTCGAACCCCGTCGGCGCGCTCGGCTATGTCGGGGCCGCGCTGGAACTGGTGGCGCAGGCGGCGGAGATGGGGCTGCGGATCGACCATGTCGTCCATGCCACGGGCAGCGCGGGCACCCAGGCCGGGCTGGTGGCGGGGCTCGTCGGGCTGAACAGCGGCATCCCCGTGCTTGGCATCGGCGTGCGCGCCCCGCGGGAGAAGCAGGAGGCGAATGTCCTCGCCCTCGCCCAGCGCACCGCGACCCATCTCGGCCTGCCCGAGGGCACGGTGCGGGCTGAGCATGTGCGGGCGAACTGCGACTATGTCGGCCAGGGCTACGGCATCCCGACCCGCGGCATGGTGGAGGCTGTGAAGCTCGTGGCGGAGCAAGAGGGGATCCTCCTCGACCCCGTCTATTCCGGGAAGGGCATGGCGGGGCTGATCGACCTCATCGGCAAGGGCCACTTCAAGGCCGGGGAGAACGTGGTCTTCGTCCACACCGGCGGGGCGGTGGGCATCTTCGGCTATCCCGACGCCTTCGACCTGCCGGCCGAGGCGGCCTGAGGGCGTCCCCTCCGGGGAGGAAGGAGAGGGTGGGTTTCATCCATGGCGTAGATGGGGCCTATCCACGGGATCGCGTGGTGTGGGTCGAGAGGGGGGGTCATATTGCTTTTCAGACGACGACAACGTGCCGCCGCCATCCATATCAAGGATAAGAGCGATGTCCGCTTCCAAGTTCTCCCGCGCCCTCCGGACCCTCGGCCTGGCCACCGTGCTGATCGCCGGCGCCGCCGCCCCGTCCTTCGCGGACGGCCTCTACGTCCCGGGCCCGACGGCCTCCCCTGCCTGGAGCGCGGCCAACAGCCGCACCCCGCTCGCGGGCAACGAGGCCACCCGCACCGACCCCGCGCAGAACTTTCTCCTGCACGCCGGTGCCACGGGCAACGGCGGCCAGCACAGCTGATCGCCGGCCAGAGGGCTGACATGGAAAGGGCCGCCGGCACCAGCCGGCGGCCCTTTTCGTTTGAGGAGCTTCCTCAGTTCGGGCGGACGCGGTCGATCGCCCGGTCCACCGCGCGCCCGGTGGACTCGACCGGGCCGCTCGGCGGGTCGATCGTGTCGCGGGCGCGCTCGCCGAAGGTGCGGTTGCCGCCGGTGCAGGCGGCGAGGGTAGCCAGGAGCAGCATCGGCATCAGGGCCGCGCGGAGAAGACGCATGGTGGGTTTCCCTTCTCGGCGGCCCCACGGCCGCCCGTGAGGGGCTAACCGGATCGGCGCGGGCGGGTTTCCCCGGACCTGGCCGATCCCCGCGCGGCTTGCCGGCGGAGGGGACAAGCGGGCAGAAAGGGGCGCCGATGCCATCCCCGATCACCCTCGCCCTGCCCGACGAGGCGGCCACCGCCGCGCTCGCCGCGCGTGCCGCCCGCCTGACGCGCCCGGGCGACACCATCCTGCTCGACGGACCGCTGGGTGCGGGGAAATCCGCCTTCGCCCGCGCCTTCCTGCGCGCGGCCTCGGGCGATCCGGGCCTGGAAGTGCCGTCCCCCACCTTCACCCTCGTCCAGTCCTACGAACTGCCCCTCGGGGCGGCGCACCACATGGACCTCTACCGGCTGCAGGGGCCGGACGCCCTGCCCGAGCTGGGCTGGGAGGAGGCGCTGGAGGGGATCGTGCTGGTGGAATGGCCGGACCGCCTCGGCCGCTTCGCCCCGCCCGGCGCCCTCCGCATTGCCCTGGCCCCGGCCGAGGCGCCGGAAGCCCGCACCGCAACCCTCGCCGGCTGGGACGATCCCCGGCTGGCCGCCCTGGCCGACACCGCATGAGCACCGACGCCTTCCTCGCCGCCCATGGCTTTTCCGGGGCGCGCCGCACGCCCCTGCCCGGGGATGCGGGGCACCGCCGATATGTCAGGCTGGCCGGCGGGCCGCGCCCGGCCCTGCTAATGGACGGGTCGGGCGCCGCCGCCGTGGGGCTGCCCTCCGCCGAGGCCGACCTGCGCGCCTTCCTCGCCATCGCGGCCCATATCCGCGGGATCGGCCTCTCCGCCCCGGAGGTGCTCGCCGCGGACCCGCCCGCCGGGCTGCTGCTGCTGGAGGATCTTGGCGAGCCGACCCACGCCACGCTGCTGGATCAGGGGGCGGAGCCGCTGCCCCTCTATCTTGCGGCCGCCGAAACTCTCGCCACGCTGCACGAGGCCCCGCCGCCGCCCGGCCTGCCGGCCTGGGAGGGCGAGGCCATGGCCCGCGCCGCCGCCGCCACCTTCCTCGACTGGTGGTGGCCCGCCGCGATGGGGGAGGGGCCCAGCCCCGCCCAGCGGGAGGGCTTCCACGCCGCCATGCGCGCCATGCTCAGGCCCTTCGAGGGTGCGGGTGGCTTCGTCCACCGGGACTACTTTCCCGCTAACCTCCTGCCCCTGCCGGCCCGGCCCGGCCCGGCCTCGGTGGGGATCATCGACTTCCAGGATGCCGGCCACGGCCACCCCGCCTATGACCTCGTGAGCCTGCTGCAGGACGCGCGCCGCGACGTGGCCGGGGAGGTGCGCCGGGCCGCGACCGCCCGCTACCTCGACCTCCGCCCCGGCATCGACCGCGAGAGGTTCGAGGCTGCGACGGCCGCGATGGCCGCGCAGCGCCACCTGCGCGTCGCCGCCCTCTGGGTGCGGCTGGACCGGCGGGACGGCAAGCCGCACTACCTCCAGCACGGCCCGCGCTGCTGGCGCCTGCTGGAGGAGGCGCTGCGCCATCCCGCCACGGCGCCGCTCGCCGCCTTCCTCGACGAGAACCTGCCGCGCGACCGCCGCGCTAACCCCCTCATGGGACCCTCCGCATGATCCGCCTCACCCACGGCATGGTGCTGGCGGCCGGGCTCGGCACGCGGATGCGCCCGCTGACCGAGACCGTGCCGAAGCCCCTGCTCGCCCTGCGTGGCCGCTCCCTGCTGGACCACGCGCTGGACCGGCTGGACGAGGCGGGGGTGGGAGAGGTGGTGGTGAACGCCTTCCACCTCGCGCCGCAGGTCGTGGCCGCCTGCGCGGCGCGAACGGCCCCCCGCACCACGGTGCTGGTGGAGGATGAGCTGCTGGAGACCGGCGGCGGCATCCGCAACGCCCTGCCGCATCTCGGCGGGGAGCCCTTCGCCGCGGTGAACGGCGACGCCTACTGGCTGGATGGCCCTACCCCCGCGCTCGCGCGCCTCGCCGCCGCCTTCGATGCGGAGAGGATGGACGCGTTGCTGCTGCTCGTGCGCGCCGCGACGGTGGACGGCGATGTCGGGCTCGGCGACTTCCTGCTCGATCCCCTCGGCCGCATCCGCCGCCCCAGGGAGAGGGAGGTCGCGCCCTATACCTATACCGGCGTGCAGATCATCCATCCTCGCCTGCTGGACGGCACGGAGCCCGGGCGATCCGGGCTAATGGGGCCCTGGATGCGCGCGGTCGAGGCCGGGCGGCTCTACGGACTCGTGCATGACGGCGTCTGGTTCCACCTCTCGACCCCGCCGGATCTGCAACGGGCTGAGGAAGTTCTGGACAAGGGCCTCGTGAAGCTGTTCTAGCGCTGTTCTCTCATCGGGGGCGGGCAGGGGGCGTGCGTTGAGGCTGTACGAGATTCCGGCCCACCGCCCCTTCCTCGACGACCTCGCCTATGGCGTGCTCGCCATGGCCGAGGGGCTGGACGACCCGGCGGCGCTCGCCCGCACCACTATCCTTCTGCCCACCCGCCGCGCCGCTCGCTCGCTGCGCGAATCCTTCCTCCGCGCTTCCGGCAAGCCCGCGCTGCTGCTGCCCCGCCTCCGCGCGCTCGCCGGCCTCTCGACCGAGGATGCGGAGGAGCTGTCCCTCCCCGCCCTGCTGGACGAGCCGCCGGCGGTGGACCCCGCGCGGCGCCTGGCCGTGCTGACCGAGGTGGTGATGCGCCTGCCGCCGCATCTCGGCGGGCCGGGCAACCCGGACCAGGCCTGGCGCCTCGCGCTGGAACTGGCCACGCTGCTGGACGAGATGGCGCTGGAGGGATGCGACCCCGAGGGCATCCCGGACCTCGTCACGGGCGAGCTGGCGACGCACTGGAAGATCACCCACGAGTTCCTCGGCGCCGCCATCCGCTACTGGCACGCCTGGCTCGACGAGCAGGGCCTCTCCGACATCGGCGCGCGCCGCGTCGTCACGCTGCGCGCCCAGGCGGCCGCCTGGCGCGGCAGCCCGCCCGTCGATCCCGTGATCGCGGCCGGCATCGGCATCGGCGGCACCATCCCCGCCGCGACCGAGCTGCTGCGCGCCATCGCCCGCATGGAGAAGGGCGCGGTGGTGCTGCACGGCGCGGGGGAGGAGATGGATGCCGGGCTGTGGGAGGTGCTACGGGAGGCGAACAGCCATCCACTGAACGGCACCGCCCGCCTTCTGCGCGGCATGGACGCCACCGCCGCCGACCTGCGCCCCTGGCCCTACCGCGCCCCGGACGCGCCCGCGCCGAACGAGGCCCGCGCCGAGCTTCTCGCCCGCGCCCTGCGCCCGGAGGAGGGCATCGCCTGCTGGCAGGAGAGGGAGCCCGAGCGCTGGCGCCCCGCCCTCTCCGGCCTGGACGTGCTCGTCGCCCCGGACGAGGCGGGCGAGGCCGCCGCCGTCGCCCTGCTGCTGCGCGAGGCCCTGGAGACCCCCGGCGCCCGCGCCGCGCTGGTGACGCCGGACCGCGACCTCGCCCGCCGCGTCTCGGTGGAGTTGCTGCGCCACGGCATCCTGGCCGACGACTCCGCCGGCCAGCCGCTGGGCATGACGCCGGCCGGCGCCTTCCTCCGCCAGATCGGGCGGATGGTGGAGGAGGGCTTCGCGCCGGTCCCGCTGCTCGGCTGCCTGAAGCACCCGCTCTGCGCGGGCGGGATGCCGCGCCAGGCCTGGATGCAGGCGGTGCGCGAGCTTGAACGCTACGCGCTCCGCGGCCCGCGCCCCGGCGCCGGGCTGGAGGGGCTGCGCCGCGCCGCCGAGGCGATCCGCCACGAGGAGCCGCGCGCCCGCGTGCGCGCGATGCTCGACGCGCTGGAGCGCGCGCTCGGCAACTTCCGCGCGCTGGAGCGCGAGGTGCGCCCGCCGGCGGATCTGCTGGCCGACCATCTCGCCGCCGCCGAGGCTCTCGCTTCCACCGACGAGCTTCCCGGCGGGTTGCGCCTCTATCGCGGCGAGGAGGGCGAGCCGCTGGCCGTGCATCTCGCCTCGCTCGAGCCCGCCATGCGCGCCCTTCCGCCGCTGGAGGCGGCCGCCTGGCCCGCGCTATTCGACGCGCTGCTGGAAGGCCCGCTCGCGCCGGGGGTGCGCACCATGCGCGGGCGCAAGGGCGCCTCCCACCCGCGCGTGCAGATCCTCGGCCTGCTGGAGGCGCGGCTGCAAAGCTTCGACCGCGTGGTGCTCGGCGCGCTGGAGGAGAGCGTCTGGCCGCTCGCCACCGATCCCGGCGCCTGGATGAGCCGCCCGATGCGCGCCGCCTTCGGCCTGCCCGCGCCCGAGGCGCGGATCGGCCGCGTCTGCGCGGACTTCTTCCTCTCCGCCCTCTCGGCGCCGCGCGCGACGCTCTCCCGCGCACGCAAGCGCGGCGGCTCGCCCACGGTGGCCGCGCGCTGGCTGACGCGGATCGAGACCTTTCTCAACGGCCAGGGGCTGGGCGGGCTGGAGACCTCGCCCGCCACGGGCTGGGCGGGGCTGCTCGACATGCCCGATGCCGCGCGCCCCTGCGCCCGCCCGGCCCCCGCGCCGCCCGCGGCCCTGCGCCCGCGCCGCATCGGCGTGACCGATGTGTGGCTGCTGAAATCCGACCCCTATGCGTGGTACGCTAAGCGCGTGCTGAAGCTGCGCCCCCTCGACGACCTGGATGCCGAGGCGGATGCGGCGGAGTACGGCAACATCGTCCACCACATGGTTTCACGCTGGCTGACGCTCTGCGACGGCGATCCGCGCTGCATCGAGGCCGTGGCGCATTTCGCGCAGGCGACGGAGGAGGCGCTCGCCGAGTTCGCGCCGCGCCCGGGCCTCGTCGCCTACTGGCGCCCGCGCCTCGCGCGCATCGCGGAATTCGTGCTGGAGGAGGAGCGGCGGCGGGACGGCGTGGCGCTGCGGCACGCCGAGATCAGCGGCGGCATCGAGCTTCCCTGCGGCGTGCGGCTGGAAGGCCGCGCGGACCGGCTGGACGTGATGAAGGACGGCAGCCTCGTGCTGATCGACCTCAAGACCGGCGCCCCGCCGAACAACAGCGAGATCGCCGACGGCCGCGCGCCGCAGATGCCGCTGGAGGCCGCCATCGCCGCGCGCGGCGGCTTCGCCGGCATTCCTGCTGCCGCCGTTTCCTCCCTGGAGCACTGGCACGTCTCGGGTGGCTGGGAGGCCGGCACCGCCGTTCCCTTCCGCCCGAAAGACTTCACCCTGCCGGAGGTGAGCGAGAACGCCTTCGAGGCGCTGAACACGCTCGTTTCAGACTTCCTGCTGGGCGACCGCCCCTTCCTCGCCCGCCCGCACCCCGCGCGCGCGCCCAAGGGGGACGAGTACGATCATCTCTCGCGCCTGGCCGAGTGGGGCGGCGCGGAAGGGGGCGATTCCGCGTGAACGAAGCCCTTTCGGCGCGGGTCCGCGCGCGCTACGCGCAGCAGGCGGCGTCCGATCCCCGCATCTCCGCCTGGGTGGGCGCCTCCGCCGGCTCGGGCAAGACGAAGGTGCTGACGGACCGCGTGCTGCGCCTCCTGCTGCGGGAGGACACGCAGCCCGGCCGCATCCTCTGCCTCACCTTCACCAAGGCCGCGGCAGCGGAGATGGCGACGCGCCTCGCGCTGCGGCTCGGCCAGTGGTCCGTGCTGGAGGAGCCCGCGCTCCGGCAGGCGCTGGAGGACCTCACGGGCCAGCCGCCGACCCGCGCCGAGATTGAGACCGCGCGCCGCCTCTTCTGCCGCGTGCTGGAGCAGCCCGGCGGGATGCGGATCGCGACGATCCACGCCTTCTGCCAGTCCCTGCTCCGCTCCTTCCCGCTGGAAGCCCGCCTGCCCCCTGCCTTCACCCTGCTGGAGGAGGCGGATAGCGCGACGCTGCTGGCCGAGGCGCGCGAGGCCGCGCTGGCCGGCCGCGCCATCCCGGAGGAGGCGCTGGCCGGCCTCGCGCGGCTCGTCTCCGCCGACAGCCTCGCCAAGGCGCTGCGCGAGCTGGTGGGCAAGCGCGAGCGCCTGCGCCCGCTGCTGGAGCGCGCGGACGGCCACGCCGCCGCGCTGCGCGAGTGCCTGGAGATCCCGGGGGAGGAGACGGAGGAAACCCTTCTCTCCCGCCTCTGCTGCCCGCCGGATTCCTTCCGCGAGGCGCTGGCCACCCTCGCCCAGCACAAGAACAAGGGCCCGCGCGAGGCGGCGATGACGCTACTCTCCATCCTGTCGGAGCCGGAGGAGGCGCGCGTCTCCCGCTGGCCCGCCTGGCAGGAGGCGCTGTTCACGCAGAAGGGCGAGCCGCGCGCCGCGCTGGCGAAGGAGGCCGCCTTCGCTCAGGAGATGGCGCGGGTGGAGACCCTGCTCTCCCGCTGGAGCGCGCACCGGCTGCTTGGCGCCACGGGATCCTTGCTCTCCGCCGCGCGGCCGGTGCTGGAGGACTACCGCGCGCGCAAGCAGCGCCGCGGCGCGCTGGACTTCGACGACCTCATCCACCGCGCCCAGGGCCTGCTGCGCGATCCCGGCTCGGCCTGGGTGCTGTTCAAGCTCGATGGCGGCCTCGACCACCTGCTGCTCGACGAGGCGCAGGACACGAACCCCGCGCAATGGGGCATCGCCCAGGCGCTGGCGGAGGAGTTCTTCGCGGGCTCCGGCACGCGCGAGCCGGGCGACCGCACCCTCTTCGTCGTGGGCGACGAGAAGCAGAGCATCTTCGGCTTCCAGGGCGCCGATGCCCGCGGCTTCGCCGAGTGGGAGACGCGCTTCGACGCGCAAGTGACGCGCGGCGGCTCGGTGTTCGAGCGCGTGCCGCTGAACGTCTCCTTCCGCTCCTGCGCGCCCGTGCTCAACCTTGTTGACCAGGTCTTCGCCGATGGCGTGGCGCGCAAGGGCGTGGTGCGCGACGGCACGGTGCTGGAGCACTCGGCCGACCGCGCCGGCCATGCGGGGAAGGTGGAGATCTGGCCGCTCCTCGAGCATGCCGGGGCGGAGGCGCCCGAGCCCTGGATCGTCCCGCGCGATCCCGTGGCCGCGCAGGATTCCGAGGCCCTGCTCGCCCAGGCCATCGCCGCGCGCATCGGGCGCATGATCCGGGAGGAGACGCTGCCTGCGCGCGGCGACCGCCCCATCCGCCCCGGCGACGTGATGGTGCTGGTCCGCCGCCGCACGCGGCTGATCGAGCTGCTCGTGCGCGAGCTGAAGAAGCGGGCCATCCCCGTGGGCGGCGTGGACCGGATCGAGCTGGTGAAGCAGATCGCGGTGCGCGATATGCTCGCCCTCTGCGACGTGCTGCTGCTGCCCGAGGACGACCTGGCGCTGGCCGCGCTGCTGAAATCCCCGCTGATCGGCATGTCGGAGGACGACCTCTTCGCCCTTGCCCATGGGCGGGAGGGACCGCTCTGGCACGTGCTGATCAAGCGGCGGGAGGAGAAGTCGGCGATCGGCGCGGCCGCCTCCTGGATCGCGGCGCTGGCGGACCGCGCGGATCTCGTCACGCCCCACGCGCTGCTCTCGGAGGTGCTGGGCGAGCATGGCGGCCGCGCCCGCCTTCTCGCGCGGCTGGGCGCCGAGGCCACGGAGGCACTGGACGAGCTGCTCTCCGCCGCCCTGCGCCACGAGAACCGCCACGCGCCCTCGCTGCAGGGCTTCGTGCAGTGGCTCCGCCGCGGCGGCGCCGAGGTGAAGCGGGAGATGGAGAACGCGGCGGATGCCGTGCGCATCATGACCGCGCACGGATCGAAGGGGTTGCAGTCGCCCGTCGTCATCATCCCCGATATCGGCCGGGGCGGCGCGCGCGACACGCTGCTCTGGAGCCGCGGCGAGGCGGGGGAGGTTCCTCTCGAAATCCCGCTCTGGGCGCCGCGCAGGGAGTTCCAGGCCGCCCATTGGACCCGCGCGCGCGACGCCCGCGCCCATGCGGATGCGGAGGAGGAGAACCGCCTCCTTTACGTCGCGCTGACGCGGGCGGAGGACCGGCTGCTCGTCTGCGGCCTTGCCCCGCGCAAGGCGCCGGCCCACCCGCCCTGGCACGCGCTGGTGAAGGAGGGCTTCTTCCGAGGGCTGGAGGGCGGCAAGCCCGGCTTCGCCCGCGTGCCCTTCGACCCCACGGCGCTCGGCCTACCCGATGGTTGCGGCTTCGGCCCGGAGGGATGGGAGATCACCACTTCGCAGGAGGCCGAGCCGCGACCCGACCCCGCCGTGCTGCGAGCCGAGGCCGCCATTCTGCCGCACTGGGCGACCGTCGCCGCGCCCCCGGAGGCGAGCGAGGACCCCATCGCCCCCTCGCGCCTGGAGGGCGAGGTCGAGACCCCCGCCGCCCCGCACGGCGCGGGCGACCCCGGCGGCCGGCGTTTCCGGCGCGGGCTGCTGATCCACGGCCTGCTCCAGCACCTTCCGGAGCACCCGGAATCCCGCTGGGAGGAGCTAGCCCGCCGCCACCTCGCCCGCCCCGGCCACGGGCTCGATCCCTCCGAGAGGGAGGCGACGCTCGCCGAGACGCTGACCGTGCTGCGCCACCCCGCGCTGGGGGGCGCCTTCGGCCCGGACAGCCTCGCCGAGGCGCCGCTTGCCGGGGTGGTCGGGGGCATCCCCATCGCGGGGCAGGTGGACCGGCTGCTGATCGGGCCCGACCGCGTGCTCGTGCTGGACTACAAGACCAATCGCCCGCCGCCGGAGGAGGTCTCGAGGGTCCAGCCCGCCTATCTCCGGCAGATGGCGGCCTATCGCGCCGTGCTGCGTGCCGCCTGGCCGGGGCGGCGGGTGGAGTGCGCGCTGGTGTGGACCTGGTCCGGCCATGTCATGGCGTTGCCGGACGCGGTGCTGGACCCGCACGCGCCAGGCGCCTTGCCGGTCTCTCGGGAATCGTGACATTCAGCCCCCGGAACGGCCCGCACCAAGCGGGCCGCTGGGGAACGCCTGGAATGATCACCCGCCGCACTCTCGGCGCCGCCGCGCTCGGCCTGCCGATGCTCCACCTCGCCGCGCCGCGCGCCGCCCTGGCGCAAGGGGCCAATGCGGGTGCCGGTGCGGGGGCCTATCCCGAGCGGCCCGTCACCCTCGTCGTGCCCTGGGCGGCGGGCGGCTCCACCGATGCGGTGGCGCGCATCCTCGCCGCGCGGCTCTCGCAGGATACCGGCCGGTCCTTCGTGGTGGACAACCGCGCGGGCGCCAACGGCACGATCGGCTTCGCCTCCGTGGCCCGCGCGCGGCCGGACGGCTACACGCTGCTGGTGGGCACCATCAGCACCTATGCGATGGCGCCGCATCTCTACCAGCTCTCCTACGACAACGACGCGGCCTTCACCGGCATCGGCCTCATCGCCGCGCAGCCGATGATCCTCGTGGTGCCGAAGAACTCGCCCGCCCGCACGCTGGCCGAGTTCATCGCCATGGCGAAGCGGCCGGGCAGCAACATGACCTATGCCAATTCCGGCACGGGCAGCTCCACCCATCTGGCGACGGAGCTGTTCCTCCAGGCGGCCGGGCTGCAGCTAAACGATGTCGGCTACCGCGCCGGCGCCCAGGCCGTGCAGGGCACGCTGCAGGGCGAGGTCTCCATGGTGATCCAGGCGGCCTCCGGCCTACTGCCGCTGATCGGGTCGGGCGAGCTGCGGCCGCTCGCTATCTCCTCCCGCGAGCGGAGCCCCGTGGCCCCGGAGATCCCGACCTTCCGTGAGCAGGGCTTCCCCGATTACGAGGCGGTGGAGCACATCGCGCTCCTCGCCCCCGCCGGCACGCCCGCGCCGATCGTTTCCCGGGTGAGCGAGCTGGCCCGCGCCGCCATGACCGCCCCGGAGACGCGCGAGCGCCTCGCCGCCCTCGCCGTCGCGCCCGAGACGCAGCGGCTGGAGGAATGGGCGGCCTACAACGCCGCGGAGAACAGGAAGTGGCGCGAGGTGATCCGCTCGCGCGACATCAAGGTGCAGTAGCGGCGCCTGGGGCGGGCCTTCTCTACGAGGCCCGGGCCCTTTCCCCGAAGGGAGAAGGGCCGGTGTCAGGCGGCCAGGGCCTGGGCCGCCTGGGCGTTGCGGACCTGAACCAGGGTGAACAGTCCGCCGGGCGGGCAGGGCTCCAGCGCCTCGACCTCGGCATCGCCGTCCAGCAGGTCGGAGAGCGCGAAGTCCGGGTGCCAGCCGAGCACGCGGGAGAGGGGGGCCATGGTACGCTCCACCCACCAGCGCGGGCCGTCCTGCGCCGCGAAATGGTTCACGAAGAGCAGCCGCCCGCCCGGCCGCACCACCCGCGACATCTCGGCGAAGAGCCTGCGCGCGTCGGGCACGACGCTGGCGGTGAACATGGCGACCGCGATGTCGAAGGAGCCGTCGGCGAAGGCCATGCGCTCCGCGTCCATCTCGATCAGCCCCTCGACATGGGAGAGATTTTCGGCCGCGACGCGCTCGTTCGCCTTCTCCAGCATCTCGCGCGAGAGGTCGATGCCGACCACCCGCTTGTCCCGGCGGTAGCGGGGCAGCGCCAGGCCGGTGCCCACCCCCACCTCCAGCACGCGGTTCCCGGGCAGGCGGTTCACCGCCGCAACCGCCCGCTTGCGGCCGAAGGAGGAGACGCCGCCGAAGACCGCGTCGTACACGCCGGCCCAGCGGCGATAGGCGTCCCGCACGGCCCCCGCATCCAGCACCGCGCGCTTGTGGTCGCGCGCGGGATCGGCGGTCATCTCGGGCAGGGTCCGCGCCATGTGTTGTTCATGATCCGATGCGGTGGGACGGGGAAGGGCGCTAAACCACGGGGCGGCCCGGCGCAAGCGCGGGGGTTGCCCAGGGGCTTCAATCCGCGGGGAGGACGAGGGTTTCAGCCCGCCCCGCCACCGGCGGCGTCGGCCGAGATCCCTTGCGTGATCCCCTGGCGGATGAGGCGCACCCGGCGCCCCTCCACTCCGAGGGCGAGGTCGCCGTCGCGCAGCGCCAGCGCGTCCGCCCCGAAGACGCGGCGGCGCCAGCCCTGAAGGGCGGGCAGGTCGGCCGGGGCGTCGGCCGCCAGCCGGTCCAGCTCGTCCGAGCTGGCCAGCAGGCGGGGGGCCACCTGGTGCTCCTCGGCCTTGGCGGCGAGCAGCACCTTCAGCAGTGCGACCAGCGCCGGGGAGGGGGAGGGGCCGGCCCGCTCGCGCGGGACCTCGGGCAGCTCGGCCTCGGGCAGCTCCTTCGCGGCCTCGATGGCGGCGATGAGGGAGGCGCCGGACTTGCCGCGGGCGAAGCCCTCCGTCACGCCGCGGGCGCGGGCCAGGGCGGCGGCATCGGTCGGGGCGGTGGCCGCCACCTCCAGCAGGGATTCGTCGCGCAGCAGCCGCTGGCGCGGGATGTTCACCCGCTGCGCCTCCCGCTCCCGCCAGGCCGCGATGGCACGCAGCGTGGCGAGGAAGCGGCGGTTGTTCGTGCGCGGGCGCAGCTTCTCCCAGGCGCTGTCGGGATCGGTGCCGTAGGTGGCGGGGTCGGTCAGCGCCGCCATCTCCTCCGCCACCCAGTCCAGCCGCCCCTCCCGCGCCAACCTCTCGCGCAGCGCAGCGTAGATGCGGCGGAGATGCGTCACGTCGGCCGCCGCATAGGCGATCTGGGCCGGCGAGAGCGGGCGGGCGGACCAGTCGGAGAAGCGGTGGGCCTTGTCGATCTGCGCGCCCGCCAGCGCGCGGGCGAGGCTGTCGTAGCTCGCTTGGTCGCCGAAGCCGGCCACCATGGCGGCGATCTGGGTGTCGAACATCGGCTGCGGGGTCTGGCCGAAGCGCAGGAGAAAGATCTCCACGTCCTGCCGGCAGGCATGGAGGACCTTCACCACTTGATCGTCGGCCAGGAGGGCGCCGAGGGGGGAAAGGTCGATCCCTGGCGCGAGGGCATCCACCACCGCCGTGTCCCGTTCGCCCCCGAGTTGGACCACGCAGAGCTCCGGCCAGTAGGTCCGCTCGCGCATGAACTCCGTGTCCACCGTCACGAAGGGCTCCTGGCGCAACCGCTCGCAGAGCGGGACCAGCTCCTCGGTGGTGGTGATCAGCACGGGCTCGGGATCGGCGCTGGCGGCGTGTCGGCGGGACATGCGCGCCCTTTAAGGGAGGAACGCGCGCGTCACAAATCCAAAGGGTTGGCCCCCCGCGCCGGGGGACGCCCTAGAGCAGCGCCCGCAGCACCACTGGCGCCAGCACGGCGCTGAGCAGCGCGTTCAGCGCGAGCGCGATCCCGGCGAAGGTTCCGGCCATGAAATCGACGTGAAAGGCCCGCGCCGTGCCGATGCCGTGCGCCGCCAGCCCCGCCGCGAAGCCGCGCGCCCGGTAGTCCCGCAGGCGCAGCGCGTTCATCAGCGGCGTCACCGTCACCGCCCCGATTGCCCCGGTGAGGATCACCAGCACCGCCGCCAGGGCGGGATCGCCGCCCAGGCTCCCCGCAATGCCCATGGCCACCCCGGCCGTGACGGATTTCGGCGCCAGCGAGGCGAGCACCGCCTCCGGCATGCCGAAGGCACGGGCGATCAGCAGGGCCGAGAGCATGGCGGCCAGCGAGCCCGCCAGCAGCGCCGCCCCCATCGGCAGGATCGCCCGCCACACCGTGCGCCGGTGGCGGTGCAGCGGCACGGCCAGCGCCACGGTGGCCGGGCCGATGAGGAAGTGGACGAACTGCGCACCCTCGAAATAGGTGCGGTAGGGCGTGCCGGTGGCGGCCAGCATCCCGGCGGCCAGCAGCACGGCGATCAGGATGGGGTTGGCCACGGGGTGCCGCCCAAGGGCCGCCGAGAGCCGGTCCGCCGCGACATAGGCGAGCAGCGTCACCGTCAGCCAGAGGAGCGGCGTTCGGGAGAGATAGACCCAGAGGCTGAAATCCGCGTCGCTCACGCCGCGTCCTCCGCTTCCCCGTTCCGCCCGACCAGCCGGGCGACCCCGGCGAAGACGAGGGCGGTGACGGCCAGGCCGATGAGGGTGGAGGCGACCAACGCCACGGCCAGCCCCAGCCCGTACTGCGCCAGGACGTCCAGCTTGCCCACGATCCCGACACCGGCCGGGATGAAAAGAAGGGAGAGGTTGGCCAGGATGCCGTCCGCCGCGCCGGTGACGGAGGGGCTGGGCAGGGGCTCGGGCAGCAGGTCGTTGCCGAGGAGCAGGAGGAGAAGGAACATCATGCCCAGCACGGGGCCGGGAAGCGGCCAGCCCGTGCCATGGGCGATGGCCTCCCCCGCGAGTTGGCAGAGAAGGATGAGGGCGGCGCCTGGGATCATGCCCGGAGGTTAGCGAGGATCGTGCCGCCCAAGCCCCGCATTCCCTCCGCCCCCGCCATGCCGGCCGCGGGCTTTCGGCCGCCCGGCGCCCCCCCCGGCTTCCGCCCCAGCGCCCGCGCCCCTAACCTTCCGCCCGATTCTGGAAGAGGGGTGTTCCGGCATGGCGGATGGAGCAGAGGCGGCCTGGAGCCGGCTGGCGGAACTCGCGCGGGCGCCCGGCGCCTCCGCCATCCGGCCGCTGATGGAGGACCCCTCCCGCGCGGCCCGCTCCACCCACCGGGCGGGCGACATCCTCGCCGACCTCTCCAAGACCTCCGTCTCCGACGCGGTGCGGGAGGCGCTGCTGGACCTCGCCCGCGCCCGCGGCGTGCTGGCGGCGCGGGACGCCATGGCGCGGGGCGAGCGGATCAACGCGACGGAGGACCGCGCCGTGCTGCACATGGCGCTGCGCGGCCCGCGCGGCGCGTTTCGCATGGGGGAGGAGGACGCCTCCGCCGAGGTCCACGCCACGCTGGACGCCATGCAGGCCTTCTGCGCCCGCATCCATGCGGAGGGGCGGTTCACCGATGTGGTGAACATCGGCATCGGCGGCTCCGACCTCGGGCCGCAGATGGCGGCGCGCGCCCTGTGGCGGCACAGCATGCCCATGCGGGCGCACTATCTCTCCAACGTGGACGGCCATGCCTGGGAGGCGATGCGGCACGGGCTGGACCCCGCGCGCACCCTCGTGCTGGTCGCCAGCAAGACCCTCACCACGGCCGAGACCATGGCCAACGCCCATCTCGTGCGCGACTGGCTGCGGGACGCGTTAGGGGAGGGAGCTGGGGCGAATCTCGTCGCCCTCTCGACCAACCTGCGCGCCACGGGAGAATTCGGCGTGCCGCAGGATCAGGTCTTCGGCTTCCGCGACTGGGTGGGCGGGCGCTTCTCCATGTGGTCCGCGATCGGCCTCTCCATCGCCCTCGCCTGCGGCTGGGAGGTCTTCGCCGCGCTACTGGCCGGTGCCCGGCGGATGGACGAGCACTTCCTCTCCGCCCCTGAGACCGAGAACCTGCCCCTGCTCATGGCGCTGACCGAGGTGTGGCACGTGAACGGGCTCGGTCTGCCCAGCCGCGCCGTGCTGCCCTATGACGAGCGCCTCGCCCGCTTCCCCGCCCATCTCCAGCAGGTGGAGATGGAATCCTTGGGCAAGCGCGTGACGCTGGGCGGCCTGCCCGTGCCGCGCCCGACCGGCCCCGTGGTCTTCGGCGAGCCCGGCACGAATTCCCAGCACTCCTTCATGCAGTTGCTCCACCAAGGCACGACGCCCGTGCCCGCCGACATCGTGCTCGTCGCCCGCCCCGACCACGGCTTCGAGGAGAACCACCGGCAGCTCCTGGCCAACGGCCTCGCCCAGGCCGAGGCCCTGCTGCGCGGCCGCGATGCCAGCGAGGTACGGGCGGAGATGGAGGCTAAGGGGGTGGCGCCGGCGGCGGTCGAGGCCCTGCTGCCCCACCGCCTCTTCCCCGGGGACCGGCCGAGCACCACCCTCGTCCTGCCCCGGCTGGACGCGAACACCCTCGGCCAGCTCGTCGCCCTCTACGAGCACAAGGTCTTCTGCCTCGGCGCGCTGTGGGAGGTGAACGCCTTCGACCAGTGGGGGGTGGAGCTGGGCAAGCAACTCGCCGGCGCGCTGCTGCCGGAACTGGCGCCGGGGGCGAAGGCGGGGGTGCACGACCCCTCCACCTCTGCCCTGATCGCCGAGCTGCACCGGCTGCGGGCGGACTGAGCCGGGGGACTTATTCCAGCCGCACGGAGGGCCGCGCCAGCCGCCGCAGCGCGCCCGCCGCCCAGACCAGCGGCACCCGCGCCCCGTGCACGACGAGCTGGAACTGCCGGTAGAGCATCGCGTAGCTCAGCCGCGCCAGCCAGCCCTCGATGAAGGCGCCGCGCAGCACCCCGAGCCGCCCGAGGCTGGCGAAGGCGTCGTAGTCGCCGAGCGAGACGAGGGCTCCGCGCTGGACGTAGCGGAAGGGCGGGATGGGCGTGCCCCGGAGCCAGGCGGGCAGGTGGCGGGCGAGGTGCCGGGCCTGCTGGTGCGCCACCTGGGCCGTGGCGGGCAGGGGCCTCTCCTGACCCGCCGGCACCAGGGCGGCGCAGTCGCCGAGGGCGAGCACCGCGGGGTCCGTCAGCGTGACCATGGATTCATGCACCCGGATCCGCCCGGCCCGGTCCGTCTCCAGCCCGTCCAGCGCGCGCGTCACCTCGGGCGCGCGGATCCCGGCGGCCCAGACGCGGATCCCGGCCGTGATCCGCCGCCCGCCCTTCAGCGTCACCCCCTCCGCATCCACCGATTCCACGGCCGCCCCGGTCAGCACCTCCACGCCGAGATGGCGCAGCACCGCCGTCGCGGCGTCGGAGACCTTCTCCGGCAGGGCGGCGAGGATGCGCGGCATCGCCTCGATGAGCGTGACGCGCAGCCGCCGCCGCAGCCCGGGCAGGCCGTAGCCGCCCGCGAGCTCCAGTGCCTGGTGCAGCTCCGCCGCCAGCTCCGTGCCCGTGGCGCCGGCGCCGACGATGGCGATGGAGAGGTCCGGCTGGGCGGGGTCGTCGAGGCAGCGGATCACGGCCCGGCGCAGCTCGCCGTTGAAGGCCTCGGCCTGCTCGCGGTCGTCGATGAAGGCGCAGTGCTCGCGCACCCCGGGGATGCCGAAGTCGTCCGCCCGGCTGCCGATGGCGAGGACGAGGCTGTCGTACTCCACCGCCGCCGTCAGTTCGTCCCGCCCCTCCCGGTCCTGCACGGTGCCGAGCGTCACCCGCCGCGCCGCGCGGTCCAGCCCGCGCAGGATGCCCGGGCGGTAGGCGATGCCGTGGCGCGCGGCATGGGCCAGGAGGACGACCTCGTCCTGCGCCGTGTCCAGCGTGCCCGCGGCCACCTGGTGCAGCCGGGGCTTCCAGATGCTCGATCCCGCGCGGTCCACCAGGGTAATGGACAGTCCGGGCACGCGGCTGCGGGCGAGGCGGGTGGCGAGGTCCAGCCCCGCAGCGCCTGCGCCCAGGATGACCAGGCGGTGCGGTGTCGTCATCGGCGATCCCCTTCGCCGGGGCCAACGCGCCGGGAGGCGGAAGGTGGCGCGAGGTCAGAAGCGGAACTGCGCCCCGGCATAGACGCTGCGCCCGAAGCCCGGCTCGAACAGGGCCGAGGCGGCGGTGGCGCGGGGGGCGACGGAGACGCTGGAGATGTAGCGCTCGTTCGTCAGGTTCCGCCCCTCGGCGAAGACCGACAGCCCCCCGAAATCCCAACTGCCGCGCAGGCCGAGGGTCGCGTAGCCCCCGGTCTTCACCGTGTTCGCGTTGTCCGCGTAGAGGCCCGCGGGCGACCACTCCACCACGGGGGCGAGGGAGGCGCCGGCGGGGTGGCTGTAGCGCAACTCCGCCCGGAGGAGGTGGGGCGGCGCGCCGGGCAGGCGGTTGGCGCCGTAGCGGGGGTCCCCGTCGAAGCGGATGTCGTTGAGCGTGTAGGCCCCGCGCAGGGCGAGGCTGTCCCCCCGCTCCGCCCCGGAGAGGTCGCGCAGCACGGTGAGGGAGAGGGCGGCCTCGATCCCCTGGTGGATCGTGCGGCCCACGTTCTGCGCGAGGCTCGCGCCGTTGCCCAGGGGATCGAGGAGCTGGATCTCGTCCCAGATGACGGCGCGGTAGGCCGCGACTTCCCACTCCACCCCGTCCCGCCGGCCGCGCGTGCCGATCTCGGCCGTCCGCGCCCGCTGCGCCTTCAGCGAGGAGAAGCCCTGGGCGGCGAGCGGCGTGAGCTCGCTAATGACGGGCGGCTCCGTCGCCCAGGTGAGGCTGGCGAAGGCCTGCGCCCCCGGCGCGAAGTCCCACAGCGCGCCGAGCTGCGGGTTGGCGTGGCAGTAGGTGGCGGCGCCGGAGCCGTTGCCGTCGGAGAGGAAGCGGTCCCGGCTGGCGCGGTAGGCCTCGCCGAACTGGATCCCGGCAACGAGGCCGAGATTGGGCAGGATGTAGAGCGTGTCCTGCAGGGTGACGCTGCCGTTGCGCGCGCGGTCCGTGCTCGAATAGGTCAGCCGCCCGGCCCGGCCGCCGTTATTGAGGAAGCGGCGGTTGTCGTAGCTCCCGATCCCGCCCGTGACGCCGAGGACGAGGCGGTTCCGCAGCCCCCCGGCCGTGCCGTCCAGCGTCAGCCGCGCGAAGCCGTTCACGTCGTCCATGCGCTGGTCGATGTACTGGAAGATCGGGTGGTCCAGCTCCCGGTGCACGAAGGAGGCGCCGAGTTCGAGCATCGCGCCGGGCGAGAGGCGCCAGGCCGTGCGGCTGCCGACCCGGTTGCTCTCGATATCCCGCTGGTAGTCGTTCAGCAGGTTGCCCGCGGCCGCCGCGCGCGGGTTGGACAGGGCCGCGGCGCGGGTGAGCGTGCCGGGGATGCGCTGCTCGATGTGGTTATAGCCGTAGTAAAGCCGCGTCTCGATGTCGTCGGTGATCCGCCAGCCGAGATTGGCGTTGAAGCGCCGGCTGTCCCCCTGGCTGTGCCGGCGGAAGCCCTCCGCGCTCAGGGCGGAGAGGCTGGCCCAGGCATCGAAATCGCCCGAGGCGGCACCATAGGCGGCCTGCGCGCGGCGGTAGCCGTAGCTCCCGGCCTCGCCGCGCAGGGTGGCGCCGGGGTCGCTGCGGCCGGTGGGGGTGACGAAGTTCAACACCCCGCCCAGCGTCGCGCTCCCCAGGCCGAAGGCGTTGGCGCCCCGCAGCACCTCCACATGGCCGAAGGTGAGGGGGTCCAGTTCCTGGAAGTCCCCCGCGCCGTCGGCTTGGTTCAGCGGGATGCCGTCCTGGGTCAGCAGCACGCCGCGCAGGTGCGAGTTCCGGGCGAGGCCGGAGCCGCGGATGGAGAGACGCGTGTCCTCCCCCCATTTCGGCTGGGCGAAGACGCCGGGGGCGAATTCGAGCACGTCGCGCAGCGTCGTCACCCCGGCGCGGGTGCGGATCTCCTCGGCGGGCAGGACGGTGACGTTGCCCGGCACGGCGCGCAGCCGGGCCGCGGCCTCGGTGGCATCGGGGGAGGTGAGGGAGATGGCGCCTGCCGTCACCGTGATCTCCGGCACCTCCAGTGGTGGCGTGGCGGGCTGCTGGGCGATGGCCGGGAGGCAGATCAGAAGGGCGGCCGCGGGCAGCGCGGCGCGATGCGGAAAGGGCATGGCTTGTCCTGACAGGCATGGGGAACCGGCGCCGGGATCGGGGGCCGGTGGCACGGCGGTCAGGCGGCGGGCGGAGCTCTGGGCTGCCCCGGCGGGGCGCGGGGCGGCAGCCGCGGCAGGCCCGGGCGCGCGGGGTCGTGCCGTGCGGCGGTATGGGCGACGGGGCGCGAAAGGACCTGGGGGTCCTCCACCGCCAGGGCGGGCGGCCCGCCACAGAGGTCGCAGCACATTGAATCCGGGGCGGGCTTCAGCGGCGCTCCCGCCTCGTCCACCAGCACGGTCCGCATGCCTGAGGGGCTGCACAGCTCCACCGCCATGGCCCGTCCCAGGGCCGCCATGGCGCGGGCGTGCGGCAGCACCGCTCCCGACCATTGCAGGAGCAGCAGCAGGGCGATCAGCCGCCCCAGGAAGCTGCGAGTCGGGCCCATCCGAAATTCGTTACCATATCGGACAGAATTCGGCCGGGGCCGCTGAATGGCTATTCACCCCGGCGGGACAGGCCTGTCCAGGGGCCACGGGAGGCGGCCCGTCCGCTGCAGGGCCTGCCCGGCCCTCTGCGAAGCCGGTGCCGGAAGGCGACGGTCCTGCTTCGTCCCCTCGCTCCGACAAATGTTGAGAACCGAGACGGCAGTGCCATCGAAAGGCCGGAATGGTGGCCGATCCGGTTGGTCGCCCAATCCACAGGAAACGTCTTGCCGCACGATCTCCACTCGGATGCCCGGCTCGATCCTGCTCTACCCGGGCAGGACGGGGCGGAACCGATGCCGGCCTCACTCCCCGAAGTCGTCCTCCAGCGCATCCTGCTGGACCGACCGGTCGGGCTGCGCCCGCTCTACTGGACCCTGGGAGCGGGCGAGGAGGCGGAGTTGCCCCCCAGCAGCTCCGTACATGTGCCGCCGGGCGGGGTGCTCGGCTTCGATGCCTATTTCAACGCCTTCCACGAGCAGAACTGGCGGCTCCATACGGCTCTCGGCCCGCTCCTCCTGCGGCTGGACCTGCGCGGCGCCTGCGTGCTGCGCGTGACCCGCCGCACCGGCCATGCGCGGCAGGTGGTGGTGGAGCGGCACCTGTCAGGGGATGGACCCGTGCTGGTGCCCATCCCCACCGAGAGGGTCAATTTCCGCCAGCACGGGATGCTCGTCTTCGAAATCGCGGCGCGGGCGGCGGTGGAGTTCCGGGGCGGGGCCTGGGTGACGCAGAGCGCGGCGCGGCCGGTCGGCCTAGGGGCCGTGTTCTGCACCTTCAACCGCGAGGCCGATATCGCGGCCGTGCTGGCTGCCATCGCCGGGGATGCAGCGGTGCTCGCGCGCATGGCACGTCTTCATGTCGTGAACCAGGGCCAGCCCGGCCTGGCCGCCCATCCGCTCATCGCGCCGATCCTCGCGCGTCATCCGGACAAGCTGCGCATCATCGAGCAGGGGAATTTCGGGGGGGCTGGCGGTTTCGGGCGCGGGCTGCTCGCCGCGATCGACGATCCCGCATGCACCCATGCGGTGCTGCTGGACGACGACATCCGGATCGAGCCGGACAGCCTGCTGCGCATGGCGTCCTTCTTTACTCTGGCCAACGGCAATTTCCCGCTCGGAGGCCAGATGCTCGACATGGTGCAGCCGACCCGGGTCTATGAGGCCGGCGCGATTATCCGAGAGGAGAACTGGTCCTTCTTCCCGCAGCATCACGGGCTGGATGCGGGCGATCCGGAGAGGCTGACAAAGATGCTCGGCCCGGAGGCGGTGCACTACAATGGCTGGTGGTGCCTGGGCCTGCCGCTCTCGCTGATCGAGCGCGAGGGGATGCCGCTCCCCTGCTTCCTCCGGGGCGACGACCTGGAGCTGGGGCTGCGCCTCTACCACCAGGGCATCCACACCGTCGTCATGCCGGGCATCGCCGTGTGGCACGAGCCCTTCTATCTCCGGATGGGCGGCTGGCAACTCTATTACGAGACGCGGAACATGCTGATCGCTGCGGCGCTGCACATGGATGCCGGGCGGCGCGGCATGGCCCTGCGTATGATGCACCACCTGCTCTTCCACATCCTCATTTTCCGCTATTACAGTTCGGCGCTGATCGTCCGGGCGATCCTCGACTTCCTGCGCGGCCCGGCCCTCCTTGAGGGCTCGCCGCTGCCGCTACATGCCTCGATCGGCGCAATCCGCGAGCGCTTCCCGGCCGAATCCGTGCCGCGGGGGGTGGTGCTCGCGGAGCAAAAGACCCGTCGCGAGCCGAGGACACGCTTCCTCCGCTTCATCACCATGATGGGCAGCCTCGCCGACAACGCCCTCCGCCCCAGCCGCCCTGGCGCCGCACCGCGGCGGCTGATGGCTGAATGCTTCGACTGGACGCAGCTCGGCCGGGCCGACTGCATCGCGGTGGAAACCTGGTGGGAGGTGGAGCTGCCGGTGTTCCGGCGGTCGCGCGAGAACTTCTACGCCATCCTGCGCGAGGCGGTTCCGGCGCTGATCCGGCTGTACCGGGAGGGGCCGGGCGTATGCCAGGCTTGGCGTGAGGCCTTCCCGCTACATCGTTCCGTCGCGTTCTGGCGAGGCTATCTCGGCCTGCCAGCGGCTGGGACGGCGCGAACCGGTGCCGTGGCGGGCGCCCCGGCCGGGCAGGGGAGCGCCAGCGCGGAGGAATGATCGGGGAGCTTCATCTCTCCTTCACCGGGGCGGTGCATCCTTGTCCCGGCGCCGCGAAAGCCCCATCCCCTTTCCCGTGAGTTCTCTCCCGGCCATTCGCCGCCTGCCTCCCACCACCGCCGACCGCATCGCCGCCGGCGAGGTGGTGGAGCGCCCTGCCGCCGCCGTGAAGGAGCTGGTGGAGAACGCGCTCGATGCCGGCGCGCTCCGCGTCTCCGTCACGCTGGAGGGCGGGGGGATCGACCGCATCCTCGTGGAGGATGACGGCCGCGGGATGATCCCCGCCGACCTCGCCCTGTGCATCGAGCGCCACGCCACCTCCAAGCTGCCCGAGGAGGAGACGCTGTTCCGCATCGCCACCCTCGGCTTCCGGGGGGAGGCGCTGCCCTCCATCGGCGCCGTCTCCCGGCTGACGATCACCACGCGCCCGCGGGAGGGCGAGGCCCATGCCATCCATGTGGAGGCAGGGCGGGTGGGGGAGGTGATCCCCGCTGCCGCCCCGCCGGGCACGCGGGTGGAGGTGCGGGACCTCTTCTTCGCCACCCCCGCCCGCCGCAAGTTCCTCAAGACCCCGGGCACCGAGGCCTCGCACGCCGTGGAGGCCGTGCGGCGCCTCGCCCTGGCCTGGCCGGAAGTGGGCTTCCGCGTGACGGTGGACGGCCGCGCCGCGCTGGACCTCCCCCCCGCCGACCGCCCCGGCCGCGCCGCCGCCCTGCTCGGGCGGGACTTCGCCGCCGCCTCCGTGCCCGTGGGGGGAAGCTGGCCCGACCTCTCCCTGGAGGGCTTGGCCGCGCTGCCGACCCATCACCGCGCGACGGCTGCCGAGCAGCACCTCGTTGTCAATCGCCGTCCCGTGCGGGACCCGCTGCTGCGGGCGGCGCTGCGCGTGGCCTACCGGGACGTGCTGGCCGCCGGGCGCCACCCGGTCGCCGCCCTATTCCTGGAGATCCCGCCCGAGGCGGTGGACGTGAACGTCCACCCCATGAAGACCGAGCTGCGCTTCCGTGACGCAGGCGGGGTGCGGGGGGCGCTGATCGCCTCGCTCCGCCGGGCGCTCGGCACCGGAGCGGGGGTGGGCGGGGCGCGGAGCGGCTGGGATGCCGCCCTCGGCCGGGGCTCATCCGGGGCCCTCGCCGACGCGCCGGACCCCGCTTGGCCCAGCCGCGCCGGCCAGCCCTTGCCGGAGGCGTCACTGGCACCGGCCGCGCGCTGGCCCGAGGCCCTTCCCTCCCGCGCGCCCGGCTTCGCCGAGGGGAGCTTCGCCTTCGCGGCCCCGGCTCCGGCCCGGCCGGTGCAGCCGCGCTTCGCCCTGCCGCCCGGCATCCTCTCCGTGCCCGCCGAGGCGCCGTCCCTGCCACCCGGCGCGCCGGTGGAGGGGCCGCTCGGCCGCCCCCTCGCCCAGATCCAGGACACCTACATCCTGGCCGAGGCGCCGGACGGCGCGCTGATCCTCGTGGACCAGCACGCAGCGCATGAGCGGCTGACGCATGAGCGCCTTTCGGCCCAGCTCGTCTCCGGCGGGGTGCGCTCCCAGCCGCTGCTGCTGCCGGCAGTGGTGGACATGCCCGCCGCCGATGCCGCGCGGCTGGCCGAGCGCGCCGACGACCTCGCCCGGCTGGGCATGGAGATCGAGCCTTTCGGCCCCGGCGCGATCCTCGTTCGCACGCTGCCCGCGCTCCTCGGCACGCCCGAGCCCGCGCCCATCCTGGCCGACATCGCCGCCGAGCTGGCGGATTGGGAGGAGAGCACGGCGCTGGAGCGGCGGCTGGACGCGGCGGTGGCGCGGCTGGCCTGCCACGGCAGCGTCCGCGCCGGGCGGCGCCTCAACCCCGCCGAGATGGCCGCCCTGTTGCGGGAGATGGAGGCGACGCCGCGCGCAGCCACCTGCTCCCACGGGCGCCCGACCTTCCTGCGCCTCGGGGCGGCGGACCTCGCGCGGATGTTCGGGCGGAGCTAGGGGCGCCACTCGCGGCCGGCCTTGACCTTCCCACCATGGGAAGCCCCCAACTTCCGCTTGTCCGCGGAGACGCGGCAGGACAAGGAACCGACCGATGACCGCCGAGACCGCTCGCCGACCGCGCCTCGCGACCCCCGCCGCCTTCCTGGCCGCGCTCCTCGTCCTCGCCGCGCCCGCGCGCGCCCTGGTGGGGGAGGGGGAGGATTCCGGCATCCATCCCCCACTGCTGGACATTTACACCGTCGCCCCCGCCACGGCGCTGCCGGCCGTGCTCAAGGCGGACCGTGACTACCTGACGGGGATGCGCGCGCATCACGCGGGCGCGTTGACCATGTCCGAGGACTACCTCGCCGATCCGGAGGCGCGCAGCCCGGCGCTGCGGCAACTCGCCTACGCCATCATCGTGAACCAGCGCTACGAAATCGCCCTGATGGACGAGGTGGCGCGCAAGCTCGACCAGCCGCCGGGCTTCATCGGCTCCGGCCCCGCCCGCCTCGCGATCCAGCCCGCGGCGACGGAAACGCTGGCGCAGCAGCTCCGCTACGCCCGCGCGCCCATCCCCGGCCCGCTCACCCCGGCATCCCCGCCGGACCGGCCGATGAGCGTGCGCGACGTGCAGTTCGCCAAGGCGATGACGATCCACCACCAGGCCGCGCTCGAGATGGCGCGCGCCTACCAGGCGGACCCGAACGCGCGTAACAGCTTCCTCGGCCTGCTGAACGTGGACATCCTGACGGACCAGTCGCAGGAGATCGCCTTCATGCGGCGGACGATGGGGGCCTATCCCCGCGACGTGGAGGCCGTGCCGGTGCCCGCCTCCATGATCCACGGGATGGAGGGGATGTCCCATGGCGGGCATGGCGGCCATGGGGGAGGGGCTCAGCCCGCCTCGGCCGATACCCATGCGGGCCACGCTCCCCGGGCCGGGGAGGGTGCAGGCCATGCGGGCGGGGGTGCCGCCTCATCCGGCCGGCGGTCCGCCCCGCGCCGCGGCGCCCCGGAGCGCGGCGGGGCGCATCACGCGCACTGAGGGGCCGTTCCGGGTGCCGGGCTAGCCCGGCCCGGCCGGGATCGCGGCGCCGCCCGCCACCACCGGCTGCGCCTCCTCCTCCGGCAGCAGCCAGCGCAGGGAGCGCCGGAGATGCGCCGCCCCGTCCCGCTCGAACCAGCGGCCATGGGCGAAGATCACGCGCTCCGGATGCAGGGCGACGAGGCGGCTTGCGGCGCGGGACGCCTCCGCATGCCGCCACTTCACCACGGCGCGGAGATAGGGCGGCGGCATGCCGTCCGGCGCCGTCGAGCCGAAGAGCCGGACGATGGGGCGCAGCGGCAGCGGCAGCTTCCGCTCCTCCATGTTGATGACGAGGTCGGTCAGCAGCAGCGTGCGGGACGGCCGGTGGAACATCGCCACCTCGTGGAAGCCGGCACCGCCGGGGACGAGGACGTTCTCGATCGCCCCGCCCCAGGGAATGGGGGTTTCCTCCCCGAGGTCGAAGTCCAGCCGCAGGCCGCTGCGCCGTACCTGCCCGCGCCCGCGCAGGCCCGGCGCCGCCCAGGTGGTCGCCTCCGGGCAGGCCTCCTGCCAGTCCTTCATGAAGGTCCAGTGCGCGATATTGGGCGCGACGAGGTGGCGGATCGGCCCGATCGCTTCCAGCTCCGTCTTCAGAGCGCGGGTGAAGCGGGTAGGTGAGTGCAGGAGCAGCCCGCCATCGGGCATCCTCAGCACCGTCATCCGCACGCTGACGGGCGCGTTGGGCAGAAGGCTGTCCACGACGAGGACGCCCTCCGTCACCGGCTTGGGCGTGTCCAGCGGTGGGTAGCCGGTGCGGTGCTCCGTCTCCGCCTCGTCCCGGCCGAGCAGCCGCGCCACCGGCCCGCCGCCCTGGCCCGGCCCGCGCTCGGGCAGGGCGCTGGAGAGGGCGACCACCGCCAGCTCCGCCAGGCCGAAGCCGACCAGCAGGGCGCGGGATTCCGGCGAGGCGCGCCGAATGGTCAGCCCCGTGCCGACCAGCGCCGCCGCGCCCAGCGCGTCGAGCATGAGGTGCTGGCGCATGGAGAGGGCGGGCTTCACCCCGCCCTCGTAATCCGTGAGGAGGGAGTAGACGGTGTGGAAGGCGGCCGCGGTGCCGAGCGGCCCGCGCGCGGAGGGCGGCACGGCGCGCGAGGCCGCGAGGCCGCCGAGCAGGGCGGCCACGCCGTAGTCGATCAGCCCGTGCAGTCGAGTGGAAATCATGGTCCGGCAGGTCCGTGAGGAAGGGGCCCCCCTCAAACGAGGGGCGGGCACGGAGGATGCGCGGGGGATCCCCTGAAACGCGCACGGCGCCGCCCGGCCAGGGCCGGGGGCGCCGCGGTTACTATTCGCGGGGCGGGAAGAGGGGCCCCGCGGGGCGGCTCAGCCCGCCGCCTCCTCCTCGTCGTCGTCGGACCCCCGGAGGTCGCAGGCGATGACATAGGCAGGGGAACCGTCCTCGGCCTCCATCTCCTCGATGAGGTCGATGCCGTAGATGTCGATCTCGCCCTCTTCCTCCTCGCCGCCGAGCATGATGCCGAGCGCGATGGGGCGGGCGGGGTCGAGCTTCTGCAACTCGGTGATCAGGGCGCCGACCGTCATGGTCTCGGTGGCCTGGTTTTCGTCGGACATGGAATGCGCTCCTGAAGGCCGGGTCGATGTGGCAGGCCCGCAGCGGCGGGGCAAGGGTTACTCCCGTGTTATTCCCGCTTCGCCCAGCCGTTCGGCCCCTGCTGCCAGTAGGTCAGGGAATGGCCGGCGGCGCGCGCGCGGCGCCAGCGGTCCCGCGCGGCCTCCAGCGCGGCGGGGTCGTTGCCGTCGAAGAGATCGAAGACGCGGTCATAGGCCTCGGGGCGCGCGGTTTCCGCGCCATCGGCCAGGAAGAGGTGCCGGGCGCCGTTGGGCGCCTCGTCCTCGGTGGTGAGCCAGATCGGCTGGAGATCGGCGTCGCCGGTGGCGGGGGTGCCGTGGGGCAGCCAGTCCGGGTCGGGGCAGAGCCAGAGGGCCGTGTCCAGCGCGACCAGCCGCTCCGGCCCGCCGACGCGCACCACGGCCCGTCCGCCGCTCGCCAGCACGCGGCCGAGCAGCTTCGGCAACGCGACCTCCAGCGCCGTGCGGGTGAGATGATAGAAGCCGATCTCGGTCATGCCTCGAAGCGGTCCGCCACCAGCCGGTCCAGCAGGCGCACGCCGTAGCCGCTCGGCCCCGGGGGCAGGGGGTAGGGGCCGGACTCCTTCCCCTCCTCCCGTAGGTCCATCCCGGCGATGTCGAGATGCGCCCAGGGGATGCGCTCCCCCTCCTCCGACGCCGCGAACTCCCGCAGGAAGGCGGCGGCGTGGCAGGCATCGGGGAGGAACCGGCCCGCCCAGCCCGAACCGAGGCCGCCCGGGGGCAGGCAGTGGCGGAGATCGGCAATCCCGCTCGCCAGGTCCTCGCGGTGGCGCGCGCCGATGGGCATGGGCCAGAGCGGCTCGCCCACCGCCTCCCCCGCCGCCATCACGGCATCTCGCAGCCCCTCGTCATTGCCGAACAGGCCGGCGCGCTGGTGGCCGAGGGCGGTGACGATGCTGCCCGTCAGCGTCGCGAGGTCGAGGATGGCGCGCGGCCGCAGCCCGCGAGCGTGGTGCAGGGCATCGGCCAGGACCAGCCGCCCCTCCCCATCCGTGTCCACCACCTCGACCTGGAGGCCGGAGGCCATGCGCAGCACGTCACCCGGGCGGTAGCTGTCGGCCCCCGTCGCGTTCTCGGCGATGGCGAGGACGACCGTGACGGCAGCGGGGCTGTCGCGGAGCGCGAGGGAGAGGATCGCGCCCGCGCAAGCCGCGGCTCCGGCCATGTCGGCCTTCATCGCCTCCATCCCCGCGGCAGGCTTGATGGAGATGCCGCCGGTGTCGAAGGTGATGCCCTTGCCGACGAGCACCACGGGCGGCGCCTCGCGGTAGCGCCGCCCGTGGCCGGGCCAGCGCATGGTGACGAGGCGCGGCGGGAAAGCCGAGCCGCGCCCGACGGCGAGCAGCCCGCCATAGCCGTGCCGCTCCAGCCAGCCGCGGCCATGCACCGCGACCTCGACGCCGAGCTCGGACAGGACCTCCAGCCGCTCGGCGAAGGCCGGGGGCGTGAGGATGTTCCCGGGCTCCGCCGCCAGATCCCGCGCGAAGCCCACGGCGCGCAGCAGGGCGCGGGCGCGGGCGAGGCCGGGCTCGGCGGCCTCGACGCTGTCCACCAGCAGGTCCAGCTGCCGGAGGGCGGGCGGGGGTTCCGCCCCGTAATGCGGCAGGCGGTGCGCGCGCATCCCGGCGCCCATGGCCAGGGCGGCGGCATTCTCCGGCGACAGGCCGCGGGCGTCGATCACGCCGTGGCGCGGCCCGTGGCCTCCCTCTCCCGCTTCCGCCATGGAGGCGGCGGCGAGCGCCCCGGCGGCCTCCATCCCCTGCGGCCCCGGCGCGACGCCGACCAGCCAGACCGTCCGCTCCTCCACCCCGTCCAGCCGCAACGCCTCGCCGCGCGCCGCCTCGAAGCCGGCGGCCGAAGCGGCGGCGGCGAGAGGAGCGGGCAGCGGCGCGTCCGGCCGCACCGGCACGGCCAGGGGGTGGAGCCCCCGCGGCCGGTCGAGAAGGCGGAACTTCAGCACGGGCCCCGCTTCAGCGGCGCGGGCGGCGGGTGGCCGGGCGGCGCGTCAGCAGGGGAACCGGGGCGGGCTCTCCCGCCGTGCTGGCGCCGGTATCGGGCGCGGGGAGCAGCGGCTCGGTGGCCGGCGTGCCCTCGGACAGGACGGCGGGGGAAGCGCTGCCCGCGCCCGTCACCGCCGCGACCTCCCCCTCGGCCGGCTCGGGCTCGGGGGTGACCTGCCGGCCCTCGTGGTGCTCGGCCACCAAGCGGTCGAGCAGGCGCACGCCCCAGGCCGTTGCGCCCTTGGGCACGGTGGGCTGGTCCTTGCTGCTCCAGGCCGTGCCGGCGATGTCGAGATGCGCCCAGGGGCAGCCCTCCACGAAGCGCTGGAGGAACTGCGCGGCCGTGATGGAGCCGCCCGCGCGCCCGGCGCCGACATTGCGCATGTCCGCGATGTCCGACTTGATGGCGCGGTCATAGGCCTCGCCCAGCGGCATGCGCCAGGCCAGCTCCCCCACAGCCTTGCCCGCTTCCTCGATGCGCCGCGCGAGGCCGTCGTCGTTCGAGAAGAGCCCGGCATGCTCGTGGCCGAGGGAGACGATGATCGCGCCCGTCAGCGTGGCGAGGTTGACCATGAAGGCGGGATCGAAGCGCTTCTTGCAGTAGGACAGCACGTCGGCGAGCACGAGTCGCCCCTCGGCATCCGTGTTAATGACCTCGATCGTCTGGCCGGAATAGGAGGTGACGACGTCGCCCGGGCGCGTCGCGGTGCCCGAGGGCATGTTCTCCACGAGGCCGACGATGCCGACGACATCCACCTTCGCCTTGCGGCCGGCCAGGGCGGCCATGAGGCCGGAGACGGTCCCGGCGCCGGCCATGTCCCACTTCATGTCCTCCATCCCGCCCGCGGGCTTGATGGAGATGCCCCCGGCATCGAAGGTCACGCCCTTGCCGATGAAGGCGATGGGCTTGCTGTCCTTCTTCTTCTGGTCCGTGCCGTTCCAGCGCATCACCACCATGCGCGGCGGCTGGGCCGAGCCCTGGGAGACGCAGAGCATCGCGCCGAAGCCGAACTTCTCCAGGTCCTTCTGCCCGAAGACCTCCACCTCCACCCCCAGCTTCTCCAGCTTGCGCAGGCGGTCGGCGAATTCGGGCGGGTTGAGGATGTTGGCGGGTTCGCTCACCAGCTCGCGGGCGAGGAAGACGCCCTCGGCCACGGCGCGGCGCGGCGCCCACTCGGCCTTGGCGGCCGAGGGGTCCTCGCACAGCACCTTGATCCCGCCCAGCCGCGGCTTGTCCTCCGGCTTCTCCTTCGTGCGGTAGCGGTCGAAGCGCCATGCGCGGAGGACGGCGCCGAGGGCGATGTCCGCCGGGACGCCCGCCCAGCCGCCGACAGCCCGAGCATCGATGGAGGCGACCGATTCGCGGCCGAGCGCGGCGACGGCGTTGCCGCCCGCGGCCTCCGCCCCCGCGGCGTCCAGCGCCTCGCGCTTGCCCAGGCCGATGAGAACGAGGCGCGAGAGCCCGCCGCCCGGGGCGATAAGGGTGGCGGACTGCCCCTTGCGGCCCTTGAACTCCGCCGCCGCCATCCCGCGCGTCACATGGCCGCCGAGCAGCCGGTCCCACTCCGCGATGAGGGCGCCGCCCATGTCCTCCTCGGCGAGGGGAAGAACGAGGGCGCCGCTCTCGGGAAGGGCGGCCTTGGCGAAGGCGATGTCGAGCATGGGACGTCCGCTGGCTGTTCGTGGCAGAGATAGCACCGGGCCGGCGATACGCCATGCCGGGAAGGCCGCCGTCCCGGTGCGGCGCTGAGTGCGGGGCTGCCCCCCGGTCCCGCCCCGCGCTATCTCCCCCGGGATGACCGACGAAGACCTGCTCGAACTCGCCGCGACGCTCGCCGAGCGCGCCGCCCACGCCATCAACGCCATCCGCGCCGCGGGCTTCGCCGTGGAGCGCAAGAGCGATGAATCCCCGGTGACGGAGGCGGACCGGGTGGCGGAGGCGCTGATCGTCGAGGGGTTGCGCGCCGCGACGCCCGGCATCCCCGTTGTGGCGGAGGAGGAGGTGGCCGCCGGCCTCGTCACCCGCATCGCCGAGCGCTACTGGCTCGTGGACCCGCTGGACGGCACGCGGGAATTCGCCAGGGGGCATGACAGCTTCGCCGTGAATGTCGGGCTGGTGCAGGGGGACCGCGCGCATCTCGGCGCCGTCGCCATTCCCGCGACGATGGAGATCTTCGGCGGCATCGCCCCCCTCGGCCTCGCCTGGAAGCGGGATGCCGGCGGCCGGCGGCCGATCCGCGCGCGGGCCGTCCCCGCGGAGGGGGCCACGGTGCTCGCCTCCCGCCACTATTCCGACGATCCCCGGCTGGACCGCTTCCTGGAGGGGCGGCGCGTCGCGCATATCGAGAAGATCGGCTCGGCCGTGAAGTTCTGCCGCCTGGCCGAGGGGGCGGGGGACCTCTACCCCCGCTTCGGCCGCACAATGGAGTGGGACACGGCCGCGCCCCAGGCCCTGCTGGAGGCCGCCGGCGGCCGGGTGGCGGGCTTCGACTGCGCGCCGCTGCGCTACGGCAAGCCGGGCTTCGAGAACCACCCCTTCCTCGCGCAAGGGGCGGCATGACGGAGCGGCTATCCCCCGCCGAGGTCCCGCGCGCCGCCTCGCTGCTGCGCGGGGGCGCGCTCGTCGCCTTCCCCACCGAGACGGTCTACGGGCTGGGGGCGGACGCCACGGACGGCGCGGCGGTGGCGGCCATCTACGCGGCCAAGGGGCGGCCGAGCTTCAACCCGCTGATCAGCCACTTCCCCGACGCCGCCTCCGCCTTCGCCGAGGTGATGCCGGACGCCCGGGCCGAGACCCTGGCCGCGCGCTTCTGGCCGGGGCCGCTGACCCTCGTCCTGCCCCGGCGCGAGGGCGGCCGGATCAGCCATCTCACCGGGGCCGGGCTAGACACGCTGGCCGTGCGCGTGCCCGGCCACCCCCTCGCGCTGGAACTGCTGCGGGCGGCCGGGGTGCCGGTGGCCGCGCCCTCAGCCAACCGCTCGGGCGGTGTCTCCCCGACCGCGGCGGACCATGTGCTCGACGGCCTCTCCGGCCGCATCGCCGCGGTGCTGGATGGCGGGCCCTGCGCGGTGGGGGTGGAGAGCACGGTGCTGGACCTCTCCGGTCCGGACCCCGCGCTCCTGCGCCCGGGCGGGGTGACGGTGGCGGAGATCGAGGCCCTGGTCGGCCCAGTCTCGCGCCCTGAAGGGGAGGGGGCGGCAGTACGATCGCCCGGGATGCTTCTCTCGCACTACGCGCCATCGCTCCCCGTGCGGCTGGGGGCGCGGGAGGTGGGGGAGCGGGAGGCGCTGCTCGCCTTCGGGGCGCCCCTGCCGGGGGCGGCGGTGACCTGGAACCTCTCCGCCTCGGGCGACCCGATGGAGGCGGCGGCGCGGCTCTTCGCCGGGCTGCGCTGGCTGGACACGGAGGGCGCGCGTCTCGGCCTCGCCGGCATCGCCGCCATGCCCGTGCCCGACACTGGGCTGGGTGAGGCGATCAACGACCGGCTGCGCCGCGCCGCCGCGCCGCGATGATCGCCCGCGCTGCCCCCTTGCCGCGCGGGCGGGAGGGGCGGATTTTGCCCCGGTGTCCAAGAAGCCCGCGCCGCCCGATGAACAGCCCCTCAACCCGCCGCCCGGCCCCGCCGCGCTCTTCGCCGCCTTCGCTAAGGCGGGGCTGATGGGCTTCGGCGGCGCCCAGATCTGGGTGCGCCGCGCCGTGGTGGAGGAGCGCCGCTGGCTGACCGAGCGCGACTACGCCGAGGTGCTCGGCCTCGGCCAGGTGCTGCCGGGGCCGAATGTGGGCAATGCCGCCGTGATGATCGGGCGGCGTTTCGCGGGGCTGCGCGGCTCCCTCGCGGCGACCGGCGGGCTCTATGCCGGGCCGCTCGTCGTGCTGATGTCGCTCGTCCTACTCTGGCAGGAATTCGCCGACGACCCCCAGGTGGCCGCCTTTATGCACGGGCTGGCCTGCGCCGCGGCGGGGATGGTGATCGGCACCGCCTTCCGCATGGCCGGGCGCCTGCGCCCGCCGCCGGAGCTGGTGGCGATCGGGCTGCTGGCCACGCTGGCCGCCGCCCTGTTCCGGGTGCCGCTGCCCGTGATCGTGCTCGTGCTCGGGCCCGTCTCGGTGGCTGCCGTCGTCTGGCGAGGGCGCGGGGGAGGGCTCTGGCGCGGGCGCCGGGGAGGGGGCGCGTGAACCCGCTCGCCTGGGACATCTTCCTCTTCTTCCTCAAGCTCTCCCTCCTCGCCGTCGGCGGGGCGAATGCCGCCGTTCCGGAGATGCACCGGGAGGTGGTGGAGATCCGGGGATGGATGAGCGACGGGACCTTCTCCCAGGGCTATGCCCTCGCCTCGGCGGCGCCGGGGCCGAACGTGCTCTTCGTCGCGGTGATCGGCTGGCACGTGGCGGGTTGGCAGGGGCTGGTGGCGAGCATCCTCGGCTTCATCGGCCCGACCTTCGTCCTCGCCTGGGGCGTGGCGATGCTCACCCAGCGCCTAGCGGGCGATGCACGGCTGGCGGCGCTGCGGGCGGGGCTGGTGCCCGTCGCGGTCGGGCTGATCCTGGCCACCGGCCTCGTCACCGCCGCCGCCGCCGCGCGAGGGACGGGGGCGGAGATGGCGGTGGCCGCCGCTATCACCCTGGGCTCCGCGATCTTCGTCTGGCGGAGCCCCTTCTCGCCCATCTGGACGCTTGCGGCGGGGGGCGTGATCGGGCTGTTCCTGCTGCGCTGAGCCGGATGGTGCCGATTCTGCACTGATACTCATTCTCAGCTATTGCGGGCGGGCAGGCCTTGGAACAGATTGCGGCCCCGATCGAGACCCCCTGCCCCGGAAGAGGCCCGCCCGCCATGAACCGCCCGAAGAAGGTCGTGCTGCTCGCCCTCTCGCTGCTCCTCGCGCCCCTGGCGGCACGGGCCGCAGAGGTGAACCTCTACACCACCCGCGAGCCCGGGCTGATGCGCCCGCTGACCGAGCGCTTCACCCAGGAGACGGGCATCCAGGTGAACACAGTCTTCGTCCAGGGCGGGCTAGCCGAGCGCCTGGCCGCCGAGGGCAGCCGGTCCCGCGCCGATGTCGCCATGGTGGTGGATGTGGGCAATCTGATGGAGCTGGTGGACCGCAACCTCACCCAGCCCGTGATGTCCGCGATGCTGGAATCCGCCATCCCCGCCAACCTGCGCGACCCGCAGGGCCGCTGGTTCGCCCTCTCCACCCGCGCGCGGGCCATCTACGCCTCCCGCGAGCGCATCTCCGAGGCCGAGGCCGCCAAGCTGACCTACGAGGAGCTGGCCGAGCCGCGCTTCAAGGGGAAGGTCTGCATCCGCTCCGGCCAGCATCCCTACAACACGGCCCTCTTCTCGATCCTCATGATCGAGCACGGCGAGGCCTGGCTGCGCGACTACCTGACGAAGCTGAAGGGCAACCTCGCACGCCGCGCGACGGGCGGCGACCGCGAGGTGGCGCGCGACATCCTGGCCGGCATCTGCGACGTCGGCCTGGCGAACACCTATTATGCCGGGCTGATGCTCTCCGGCCGCGGCGGCGAGGAGCAGAAGCGCTGGGGCGAGGCGGTGCGCGTGGTGCTGCCGGCCAACGAGACGGCGGTGAACATCTCGGGCGGCGCCGTGACGCGCCACGCCCCGAACCGGGCCGAGGCGGTGCGCTTCCTCGAGTTCCTCGCCTCGCCCGAGGCGCAGCAGCTCTATGCCGACGGCAATTTCGAGAACCCCGTGCGCCCGGGCACGCCGGTGAACGAGATCGTGGCCGGCTTCGGCCCGCTGGTGCCGCGCAATGTCTCGCTGCCCGAGGTCGCCGCCCGCCGCGCTGCCGCCAGCCGGATCGTGGACGAGGTCGGCTTCGACCGCTGAGGGCCGACAGGTCTCGCCCATGCGCCTTCATCGCCTGGGCGCGGCCGCCAGCGTGGGGCTCGTCGCCCTTCCGGTCCTGGCCCTAGCCGTCGCCGCGGCCCGCGGATCGGGCGATCTCTGGCCGCACCTGATCCGCCACGTCCTGCCCCAGGCGGCGATGGAGACGGCGTTCCTCCTGGCGGGGGTGGGCGCGGTGGTGCTGGTGCTCGGCACGGGGACGGCCTGGCTCGTCTCCTGCCATCGGTTTCCCGGGCGGCGGGTGCTCTCCTGGGCGCTGGTGCTGCCGCTCGCCCTGCCGACCTATGTCTCGGCCTATGCCTGGCTGGACGTGATGCACCCCGCGGGGGTGGTGCAGGGCGGGCTCCGCGCGCTGCTTGGGATCAGCGACCCGCGCGCCATCCCGCTGCCCGAGATCCGCTCGCTGCCCGGCTGCATCATGGTGATGGGCAGCGTCCTCTACCCCTATGTCTATCTCGCGGCGCGGACGGCCTTTCTCACCCAGGGGGCGGACGTGCTGCGGGCCGGGCGGGGGCTGGGTTGCTGCGGCCTGCGGCTCTTCCTCCAGATCGGCTTTCCCATGGCCTGGCCCGCCATCGCGGCCGGCACCTCGCTCGCCCTGCTGGAGACGCTGAACGATGTCGGCGCGGCGGAATTCCTGGGTGTGCGGACGCTGACCGTCTCGGTCTACGTCACCTGGATCACCCGCTCCTCGCTGGAGGGAGCGGCGCAGATCGCGCTAACCATCCTCGCCCTCGTTGCCGCGTTGCTGGTGCTGGAGGGGTGGGGGCGCAGCCGCGCGCAGGGCGCCCATGCGGTGCGCGAGAGCGCGCGGCCGGACCGGCGCACCCTCTCCCCCGGTGCGGGGCTGCTGGCGATGCTGTTCTGCTCCCTGCCCGTGCTGCTCGGCTTCGTGATCCCCGTCTCCTACCTCGTCTGGGCGGCGGCGAAGCGGGTGGCGGAGTTCGGCCTGCCGCCCGGCCTGGGCGAGTGGATCGGCAACAGCGCGGTCCTCTCGGGCGCGGCCACGCTGCTGATCCTGCCCGCCGCCCTCCTGCTCGCCTTCGGCGCGCGGGGGGACTGCATGCCGGACCGGCGCGCCACCGTGGATGCGGCGCTGCTGCGGGCGAGCCTTCTCGGCTACGCCCTGCCCGGTGGGATTGCTGCGGTGGGGCTGATCCTCGTCTTCGGCGGGCTGGACGAACTGACGGAGGCGCTGCCCTGGGTGCCGCTCCTCTCCGGCACGGCGGCGGCGCTGGTGCTGGCCTATTTCGTGCGCTTCCTCGCCATTCCCGCGGGGGCACTGGACGCCGCCTACTCGCGCATCCGGCCGCAGATGGACTGGTCCGCCCGCTCCATGGGCGCCGGTCCCGGGCGGGTGCTGCGCCGCGTCCACCTGCCGCTGCTGCTGCCGGCCCTGTCCTCCGCCGCGCTGCTGGTGTTCCTCGACGCGATGAAGGAGCTGCCCGCCACCCTCCTGTTGCGGCCCTTCAACCGGGAGACGCTGGCCACCGCCCTCTACGCCGAGGCGGCGCGCGGCACCTATGAGGAGGGGGCGGTGGCGGCGCTGGCGCTGGTGCTGGTGGGGCTGCCGGTGATCGCGCTGCTCGTCGCGGGCGGGCGGCCGAAGGGGGAGCGGCGCGGCCGGGCCTCCTTCCACTGAGCGGCGTAGAGCCCGTGCAGCCGGGCGACATCCTCTTCGCCCGACCCGGCGGCGGGAGGGAGAGGGAGCCCCGGCTTCTTCCCGCGCCTCCCCGGCGCCCGCCAGCCGGCCCCTTCCGCTGGCTTGGCCGGTTTTGTCGCAGTAGAACCATGCGGGCCGCGTGATCGCCCTTGACCCGCGCCCCTGGCCGGGCGTTTGGTCCGGACGCCATGCCCGATACGCCCGTCCCCGCCCTTCCCGCCCTGCCCGCCGCCCTGCTCGATGCCCTGCACGCGCTTCTCGGCCCACGCGGCGTCGTCACGGACCAGGCGGACCTCGTGCCGCACCTCTCCGACTGGCGCGGCCTCTACCGCGGCGCCTCCCCGGCGCTGCTGCGTCCCTCTTCCACCGAGGAGCTGGCGGGGGCGATGCGGCTCCTGCACGAGGCCGGCGTTCCGGTGGTGCCGCAGGGGGGCAACACCTCCATGGTCGGCGGCGCCATGCCCGACGAGAGCGGGCGACAGGTGATCCTCTCCCTCTCCCGCCTCAACCGCATCCGCGACATCGACCCCGTGGACATGACCATGGTGGCCGAGGCCGGGGTGATCCTGAAGGCGGCGCAGGATGCGGCGGCGGGGGCGGGCTGCCTCTTCCCTCTCTCGCTCGGCGCCGAGGGCACGGCGACAATTGGCGGCGTGCTGGCCACCAATGCCGGGGGCAACACCACCGTCCGCTACGGCAACGCGCGGGACCTCATGCTCGGGCTCGAGTTCGTGCTGCCGGACGGGAGCGTGGTGAACGGGCTGCGCCGGCTGCGGAAGGACAACACGGGCTACGCGCTGCGGCACCTGATGGTGGGCGCCGAGGGCACGCTCGGCATCGTCACCGCCGCCGTACTACGCCTCTTCCCCCGCCCGCGCGCCGAGGCGATCGCCCTCTGCGCGCTGGAGAGCGAGGAGGCCGCCCTCTCGCTCTTCCGCCGCTTCCGGGACCGCGACGAATCCGCCGTGCGCGCCTTCGAGTACATGGGCGGCAACGGCATGGACCTCGTGCTGCGCCACATCGAGGGCGCGACCCTGCCCATCGCCGGGCGCGCGGACCACTACGTGCTGGTGGACCTCGCCTCCTCCCGCCCCGATGCGGACCTGCGCGGGCTGTTGGAGGCGGTGCTCGAGGAGGCGCTGGAGGCCGGCGAGGTGCTGGACGCCGCCCTGGCCGAGAGCGAGGCCCAACGCCAGGCCATCTGGCGCCTGCGCGAGGAGCACCCGGAGGCGCAGAAGCGGGAAGGGGCCTCGGTGAAGAGCGACGTCTCCGTCCCCGTCTCGAAGGTGCCCGAGCTGATCCGCCGCTGCAGCGAGGCGCTGGACGCCCTCATTCCCGGCAGCCGCCCCGTGCCCTTCGGCCATATGGGCGACGGCAACATCCACATGAACCTGGAGCAGCCGGAGGGGATGGATCCCGCCGCCTTCCTCGCGCGTTCCCACGACATCATGGACTGCGTGAACGCCGTGGTGCGCGACCTCGAGGGTTCCTTCTCCGCCGAGCACGGGGTGGGGCGCCTCAAGCCGCACATGCTGGCCGACTGGCGCGGCGGGGCCGAGCTGGAAGCCATGCGGCGGATCAAGGCCGCGCTCGACCCCAAGGGCCTGCTGAACCCCGGCAAGGTCCTGCCCGCGTGATCCGCGGGCGGGGGCTGGCCCTTCTGGCGGCGCTCGCCATCCCGGCCTGCGCCGCCCCGGCCCCGGCGCCGCGCCCCTGGGTGGAGGACGCCCCGGCGGAGCGGGCCGGGCGGCCCTCGGCCGAGCCCGCCCCTTCGCCGCGCCTGCCCGACATCCCCGACGCCTTCCGCGCCGAGCTGCGCGGCGGCTACGGCTCGGCCTGCCCACTCCACGGCAACGCCGTCTATATCGGCGAGGGCCGCTTCCTCACGGCGGCCCATCTCGTGGACGGGCTCGTGCCCCGGCTGCGCCGCTGCGTTGGGGGGATGGGGGGAACCACCATCCTCTTCGGCGGGCGCGTCCTGCCCGTCAGGCCGGTGCGCGTGGGGGAGGGCCATGTCGAGCCCGGGATCGGGCCGCTCTACCGCCGCGGGCAGGACCTCGCCCTGCTCCAGGCTACCTTCATCCCGCCCGGCCCGGCCGCGCGGCCCTGCCGGGGCGGCCCCACCCCCGGGCAAGACGTTCTCGTCCTCTCCGCCCGGCGGCGGGAAGCGGTCCGGGCGGGCGCGATGGTGCCGGAGATCCGCGCGGCGGACGGCGCCTATGCGGACCTTCCCCTTCCGATGGACGAGGGGGAGTCGGGGGCGGGGGTCTTTGATGCCGGTAGCAACTGCCTTCTCGGCATCGTGAGCCATCGCCCGGATGCCGAGCCGGACCACTCGCGCATCGTGCCGGCCGCGGCCATCCGGGCCTTCCTCGGGGGGTAGGCACCCCGCGGCGGGCTACAAAGGCCCATTTGCCCCCACCCGGCGGGGCGGATAGGTTGCGCCCCCCATGAGCCGCGTCACGCGCTACATCTTCAGGCAGATCGCGATCGCCCTGCTGGCCGTGACGGTCGGCTTGGCGGCGCTGATCTGGCTTACCCAGTCGCTCCGCTTCATAGAGCTGGTGCTGGACCGCGGCCTGCCCTTCTCCGTCTTCCTGGAACTGACGGGGCTGCTGCTGCCCTCCTTCTTCGCGGTGATCCTGCCGATCACGACCTTCGTGGTGACGCTCTTCTCCTATGTCCGCCTCTCCTCGGACCGGGAGCTGGTGGTGATGCGCGCGGCCGGGCTGTCGGACTGGCGGCTGGCCCGCCCGGCCCTGCTGGTGGCGCTGCTGGCGACAGGGGCGGGGGTGGTGCTGCAGACCTGGCTCGTCCCGATCTCCCACGCCGCCTTCCGGGAGTGGCAGTTCGAGATCCGCAACCAGATGGCCGCCATCCTCGTGCAGGAGGGCGTGTTCAGCAGCGTCAGCAACGACCTGACCGTCTATGCCCGGCTGCGGGAGAGGGACGGCACGCTGCGCGGCATCCTCATCCATGACCAGCGCGAGGCCGGCGCCCCCGTGACAATCCTGGCCGAGCGCGGCGTAATCCTTCCCGGCGCCAACGGCCCGCGCGTGATCCTGCAGAACGGCCAGCGCCAGCAGATGGAGCGCGCGGTGCCGCCCAACTCCCCACCGGGCACGCCGCCCCAGCCGCGGCTGACGGTGCTCGCCTTCGGCGAGAACAGCGTGGACCTCGCCCGCAGCAGCCGCACCGAGGATTCCCGCAACCGCGACAGCCGGGAACGCTTCATCGGCGAGCTCCTGAACCCCGACCCCGCGGAGGGTCTGGCCGAGCGCGACGTCCGCAAGTTCCGGGCCGAGGGCCACGGGCGCCTCGCCTCGCCGCTGACGACCCTGTCCTTCGCCCTCGTCGGGCTGGCGGCGGCGCTCTCCAGCGGCTTCCGCCGGCATGGCGGGGGGCTGACCGCCATCACGGCGGTCGGGGCGGTGGTCGCCCTCCTCGCCCTCGGCCTCGCGGTCGGCAACCTGGCGGCGCGCGACAACCGCTTCATCCCGCTCATCTGGGCCCATGCGTTGGCCCCCGGGCTGGCGGCGGCCTGGGTGCTCTCGGGCGCGCCGGGCTGGCCGCGGCGGGCGCCGCCCATGCCCGCCACGGGCCGCCGGGCCCTCCGCCGGCGGGCCGCCGGGTGACCTTCCCCCTGACCTTTGGTGCCTATGTCGCGCGCCGCTTCCTCGTCATGTGCCTCATCATGCTGGCGGCGCTCACCGGCCTCGTCGCGCTGTTCGACTTCATCGAGCTGCTGCGCCGGGCGGCGACGCGGGAGGCGGGCTTCGGCATGGTGGCCACCATCGCGGCGCTGCGCATCCCCTTCGTGGCCATGCAGGTGCTGCCCTTCGCCATCCTGCTCGGCGGCATCCTCGCCTTCTGGCGCCTTGCCCGCTCCTCCGAACTGGTAGTGGCGCGCTCGGCCGGGATCTCGGCCTGGGGCTTCCTGCTCGGCCCCGTCCTCATGGCCATGATGCTGGGCGCGGGGGCGACGGCCGGCCTCTCCCCCCTCTCGGCCGTCATGCTGTCCCGGGCGGAGCGGCTGGACCAGGCGGTGCTGCGCAGCAATGCCGGCACGGGCACGCTCGCCGGCGGGCGGCTGTGGCTGCGCCAGGCGGACCGGGAGCTGGACCCGCAGGGCGTCGCCATCCTCTCCGGCCGCCCGGCCTCCCGCGGGATCGGCACCTTCGGGCTGGACGAGGTCTCGCTCTGGCGGATCTCCGCCGCCGACCGCTTCCTTGGCCGCGTCGAGGCCCCGCGCGCGACGCTGGCCAACGGCGCCTGGGTGCTGGAGGAGGCCATCGCCTTCGGTCCGGACCGGCAGGCCAGCCCCGCCCAGACCCTTCGGCTGCCCACGGAACTGACCCCGGACCGGATCGAGGACAGCTTCGCCAGCCCCGACACCCTCTCCTTCTGGGTGTTGCCGGATTTCATCGGCGTGCTGGAGGATTCGGGATTCCCGGCCGTGCGGCACCGGCTGCAGTTCCATTCCCTGCTCGCCTTGCCCATGCTGGCCGTTGCCATGGCCCTGCTCTCCGCCGGCTTCTCGATGCGCGAGGCCCGAAAGGGCGGGGTCGCCCAGATGCTGGGGGCGGGGGTCGCGGCCGGCTTCGCCCTCTTCCTGCTCGACCGCGTGACCGGCGAGTTCGGCGAGACGGGCACCCTGCCCGTGGTGCTGGCCGCCTGGGCGCCGGCCGCGGCGGGGCTCATGTGCGCGGTCGCGCTTCTTCTTCACCTGGAGGACGGATGACGGATGTGACGGGGCGGAAGCGGATCGGCCCGGCTCCCCTCTCCCGCTGTGCCCGCCTCCTGGCCGGCTCGGCCCTCCTGGCGGCGATGGCCCTGCCCGCGCTTCCCCCCGCGCCCGCCCTCGCCCAGGGCTCCCCGCTGGGCATGCGGCCGGACCAACTCGGCACGGGGGTGAGCCCCGGGCTCGGGGCGCCCGCCGCCCCGGCCGCGCCCGCCGCGCCGGGCGGGGGCGCCCTCGGCCGGGGCGGCGCCGTCTCCTTCGACCGCGACACGCCCGTGACCTTCACCGCGGCGGAGGTGGAGTACGACCAGAACGAGAACCGCGTGACGGCCCGTGGCGCGGTGGAGGCCTGGCAGGGCGAGCGGATCCTGCGCGCCGACCGCTTCACCTATGACCGCGACACCGGCGTCGCCACCGCCGAGGGCAATGTCCAGCTGCTGGAGCCCGACGGGCAGGTCCTCTTCGCCGAGCGCGTGGAGCTGCAGGGCGGCACGCGCGACGCGGTGGTTGAGGGGCTGCGCGGGCTGCTGGCCCAGAACGGCCGGGTGGCCGCCAACGGCGCCCGGCGCCGCACCGTCGAGGGCGGGGCGGTCATCATGGACCTCTCCCGCGTCGTCTACTCCTCCTGTGACCTCTGCGCCGAGGACCCGCTGGCGCCGCCCCTCTGGCAGCTCCGCTCCCGCCTCGCGACGCAGGACGGCACGGACAAGCGCCTGCGCTTCCGCGACGCCACCCTCGACTTTGCCGGGGTCCCGTCCTTCTACACCCCCTACCTGTCGATGCCGGATCCCTCGACGCCGCGCTCCTCGGGCTTCCTCTCGCCCTCCTTCGGACAGACGCGCTACCTCGGCGGCTTCACGGAACTTCCGTACTACTGGGCCATCAACCAGTCCTCCGACCTCATCGTCACGCCCCTGCTGTCGACCGAGGCGGCGCCGAACGGCTTCTTCAGCTACCGCCAGCGGTTTAACTTCGGGCAGATCCAGGCCCAGGGCTCGATCGGCTACCTCAACGGTCGGCAGTCCACGGGGGAGAAGGGGCTGGGGGGGCACATCTTCTCGCGCGGCCTCTTCAGCATCGACGAGAACTGGCAGGCCGGCTTCAGCATCAACCGCGCCACCAGCGAAACCTACCTGCGCGCCTACCGCCAGCCTGCGACGGCGGTGCTGACCAGCACGGCCTATGCCGAGGGCTTCTGGGGCTACGACTCCTATGCCCGGATCAGCGGCCTTGCCTTCCAGGGCCTGCGCGAGCAGGACGTCACGGGGCGCATCCCCTTCGTCCTGCCCAACCTCTACTACGAAAGGGTGCTCGGCCGGGACTCGCTGGGCGGCACGCTGGTGGGCGACGCGACCGCCTTCAACGTCTACCGCAGCGAGGGCACGCAGACCCGGCGGGCCGGCACCCGGCTGAGCTACGAGCTGCCGCGCTTCGACGGCTTCGGCGCGCAGTGGACCTTCCGGGCCCAGGCGGACGGCCTCGCCTACAACGCGAACAACCTGGACCTCGCGCCCAATTTCAGCCCGGAGAGCAGCACCACCACCGCCACCGGCAATGTCCGGGTGGCGCTGGACTGGCGGCTGCCCCTCGTCCGCTCGGCCGGCAGCCTCGGCCACCAGCTGATCGAGCCGCGGGTGCAACTCGTGACCGGCCCGAACACCGGCCGGCAGAGGGACATCCCGAACGAGGACAGCCTCGACTTCGAGTTCACCGACGCGAACCTCTTCGCGCTCAACCGCTTCGTCGGCCGCGACCGGCAGGAGGGCGGGACGCGGGTGGACGCGGCGCTGCGCGGCGGCTGGTTCTTCCCCAATGGCGGCTCGGTGGACGCGCTCGTCGGGCGCTCCTTCCGCGCCTCCGACGAGGCGCTGTTCACCGAGGGCACGGGGCTGGACAAGCGGGCCTCGGACTGGGTGGGGCGGGTCACCGTGGCCCCCACCACCTGGTTCGACGTCACCGCCCGCTCGCGGCTGGACGGAAGCTCGCTGGACCGCCGCCTAATCGAGACCGCGGCCGGCTTCGGCCTCGACCCCGTCGGGCTGCCGGGGACGCGCCTCAACTTCGGCTACCTCTACCAGATCCCCTCCACCCTCCGCGTGCCCGTGCGCTACACGCGCGAGGTCTTCGCGGGAGTGAACACGCGGGTGACCACCAACTGGCGCGCGGGTGTCTTCGGGCGCTACGACATCGAGGCGGAGCGCGGGGTCGCGGTGGGCGCGAGCGCGGCCTACGAGGACGAGTGCTTCCTCTTCGAGGGGCGCTTCTACCGCTCCTTCGCCGAGAACACGACGACCAGCCGCACCTATCCCAGCGGCACGACCCTGCTCTTCCGGATCGCGCTGAAGACGGTAGGCGACTTCGGGCTGCGCGCGCTCTAGGCCACCTCCGGCCCGCCTCGCCAAGCGGGCCGGAACGGAACAACGCAACGGCCATCGCCGCCTCGCTTCAATCCGAGGCGCGCATGGTCTAGGAACCCGCCCATGCGAAGCCCTTCCCGCCTCCGCCCGGCGCTCCCGCTCCTTCTCGGCCTCGCCGCGGCCCTGCCCCTCGTGGTGCATCCGGGCGGCGCCCTGGCGCAGCCGGCCGGGCGCCAGGCTCCGCCGCGCGCCCAGCCCGCCTTCGATCCGGGCACGGCCAACCGGATCGTGGCCGTGGTGAACGGCGACGTCATCACCGAGTCCGAGATCGCCTCCCGCGCCCGGCTCTTCGCCCTGAATGCCGGGCTCCAGCCCGGGGGCGACCTGCTGACCCGGCTCCGCCCGCAGATCCTTCGCCAGCTCATCGAGGAGCGGCTGCGCCTGCAGGACATCCAGCGCCGGCGCATCCCGGTGGGGGACGACGAGGTGGCCGAGGCGATCGGCGATATCGAGCGCCGCAACGGCCTGCCCCCGGGCGGGCTGCGCACCCAACTCCGCAGCGCGGGCGTCGAGCCCCGCGTCCTCCATGACCAGATCCGCGCCCAGATCGGCTGGTCCCGCCTCATCCGCGGGATGCTCGGAACGAGTGCCGAGCCCTCGGAGGAGGCGGTGCGCGAGGCGATCGCCGCCCACAACGCCCGCATCGGCCAGCCGGAATACCTGGTCTCCGAGATCTTTGTCCCCGTCGAGGACCCCTCCTCGGCCGGCGAGACGAAGCGCTTCGTGGACGACGTGATCGGCCGCCTGCGCCAGGGCCTGCCCTTCCCCATCGCGGCCACGCAGTTCAGCCAGAGCCAGACGGCGCTCCAGGGTGGCGACCTCGGCTGGGTGAGCGCGGAGCGACTGGATCCGGAGGTGGCCGCCGTGGTGCGGCGCATGCCGCCGGGTGCCGTCTCGAACGCCATCGAGGTACCGGGCGGCTACCAGATCGTCGCGCTCCGCCAGAAGCGCGAGACCGGGCGCGAGAACGCGACCATGGTCACGCTGCGCCAGGCTTTCCTGCCCTTCTCCTCGCCGCTCGACCCCGAGAACCCGACCGAGCAGCAGCGTCAGCAGCTCGCCCGCGCCCAGGGCATTCGCGGCGGCTGCGACGCGGTGGAGGCCGCGGCCCGGGCCGCCAACTCCCCCCGCCCCGCCGATCCCGGAGGCGAGGTACGGCTGGACACGCTCGGCCCGCCGCAGCTCCGCCAACTCGTGGCGGGGCTGACGCCCGGCCGGCCGAGCCAGCCGATCGTGACGCCCGACGGCATCCTGGTGATCGCCGTCTGCACGAAGGAGACGCGCAACCTCGCCAGCTTCACCCCGGAGCAGGCGAAGCAGCAACTCCTGCGCGACCGGGTGGAGAACCTTTCCCGCCAGCAGAACCGCGACCTCCGCCGCCGCGCGACGATCGAGATGCGCGGCTAGGGGCGGGGAGGGCGCGCGGTGGACCCGCAGGGCGCGGAGGGGCCGCCCGGCGCGGCGGAACGCCTGCCCACGCTCTCAGAGACAGTCCAGCGGCACGGGCTGGCCGCGCGCAAGGCGCTGGGCCAGCACTTCCTGCTGGATGAGGCGCTGTGCGGCCGCATCGCGCGGCTGGCGGGCGACCTCGCTGACCGCCAAGTGCTGGAGGTCGGCCCCGGGCCGGGCGGGCTGACACGGGCGCTGCTGGCGGCGGGCGCCGGGCATGTCCATGCGGTGGAGCTGGACTCCCGGGCGATCGCCGCCCTGACGGAGCTGGCGGCGGCTTATCCCGGCCGCCTGACGGTCACCGAGGCCGATGCGCTGAAGGTCGATCCGGAGGCGATGATGCCGGCGCCGCGACGGATCGTGGCGAACCTGCCCTACAATGTCGGCTCCCCCCTCCTGATCGGCTGGCTGGCCCGCGCCGGGGCCTATGAGAGCATGACCCTCATGTTCCAGCAGGAGGTGGCCGAGCGGATCGTCGCCGCCCCGGACACGGAGGCTTATGGCCGGCTGGCCGTGGCCGCCCAGTGGCGCTGCGAGGCCCATATGGTGCTCCGCCTGCCCCCCGGCGCCTTCAACCCGCCGCCGAAGGTGTGGTCCGCCGTGGTCCACCTCGTGCCCCATGCCGTGCAGCCCGATCCCGGCCTCGCCCGCGCCATGGAGCGGGTGACGGCCGCGGCCTTCGGGCAGCGGCGCAAGATGCTGCGCGGCTCCCTGAAATCACTCGGCGAGGCCGAGGCGCTGCTGGCCGCCGCCGGCATCGAGCCGACGCGCCGGGCCGAGACGCTGTCGGTCGCGGAGTTCGAGGGCCTCGCGCGGGCGCTGCTGGCCCGGAGCGCGTAGAGCCCCGCCTCGCCGGCCGGCCGCGCCGGAACACGAGAAGCGGAGCGGAACGGTTCCGGAGCCCTTCCGGGCGTTGAGGGCCCTATGCCCGTCCAACAGCTATTCGCCAGAGCCGTGGGCGCCTGCCAGGCCATGCCCGTTCTGGTCCGCTACGCCATCACCCTGGCCGTCACCCTCGGCATCTTCGCCGTGCGGCGGCTGGCCGATTCCGTGCTGCCCACGGGCTATCCCTTCCTTCTCTCCTTCATCGGCATCCTGCTCTGCTCCGCCCTGTTCGACCGGGGGGCGGGGCTGCTCGCCACGCTGGTCTCGGCGCTGCTGGCCACGTACTTCTACATCGCGCCGGCCGGCTCCCTCCGCGTCGCGGCGGTGCCGGATCTCATCATCCTCCTCCTCTTCATCGCGGTAGGGGCGACGGTGGCCTTCGTGGTCGAGGCGCTGAACCGTGCCGTCGCGCGGGCGAGCCGGGCGGAGCGGGCCCGCGCCCTGCTGCTGCAGGAGTTCCGGCACCGCACGCGCAACGACCTCAACGCCCTCGTCGGCCTCCTCCGGCTCCGCGCCCGCTCCGCCCCCTCGGAGGCCGCGCGGGACGGGTTGCAGGAGGCGGCCAACCATGCCTTCGCCATGGCGCGCGTCCATGCGCGGCTGGCGCCCGATGACGCGGCCGAGGATCGCGACCCGACCTTGGTGGACACCCATGACTTCGTCACCGGCCTCTGCGCCGACCTCGACGGCATGCATCTCGGCGCCGGCCTGCGCCCCGTGGCCGTGGTGGCGGAGGCGGAGGCGCATCTCATTCCCTCCGACCGCGCCGTGCCGCTCGGCCTCGTTCTCAACGAGGCGGTCACCAACGCGCTGAAATACGCCTTCCCCGAGGACCGCTCCGGCACCGTGCGGGTGCGCTTCGCGCGGGAGGGGGACGACTACCTGCTGACCATCCGGGACGACGGGCTCGGCCTGCCGGAGGAGGGAGACCTGGAGGACGCGCCCCCTGCCGCCCCCCATGCCGGCTCGGGCCTCGGCACGCGGCTGCTGCGCGGGCTCGCGGCGCAGCTCCGCGGCTCCTTCTCCCGCGTGCCGGGGGAGGACGGGGTGGGAACGCTGGTGACGCTGCGCTTCCCCGTCCTCCCGCCCGGCGGATAGCGGCCCTCAGGCGGGGAGAAGCTCCCCGAAGCGCGCGGCGAAGGCGTTGCGCTCCTCATGCGTCATGTGCAGGCCGCGCTTGGTGCGGCGCCACAGCACGTCCTCCGGCGCACGCACCCATTCGCGGGCGCGCATCCATTCCAGCTCCCGCGCGGTGATGCCGCCGCCGAGATCGCCGCCCATGGCCTCGATGGAGGTGGCGCCGTCGATCACCCGCTCCAACTCTCCGCCATGGGTGCGAACCAAGCGCTCCAGCAGCGGGGAGGGCAGCCAGGGATGGGCGCGGGCCATGCTCTCGGTGAAGGCGTCGCGGGAGAGGCCGCCGAGATCGCCGCCGGGCAGGGGGGCGCGGGCGGTCCAGGGCGTGCCGGGGCGGCCGAGCGCGCGGTTGATCTGCCCCGCTGCATCCTCGGCCAGCCGGCGATAGGTGGTGATCTTGCCGCCGAGCACGGTGAGCAGCGGCGCGCCCGCCGTGTCCAGGCTCAGCGTGTAGTCGCGCGTGACGGCCGAGGGATTGTCCGAGCCGTCATCGTGCAGCGGGCGCACGCCGGAATAGGTCCAGGCGATGTCCGAGGGGGTGACGGGGTTGCGGAACTGGCGGGAGACGGCCTCGCAGAGATAGGCGGCCTCCTCCGGCGTGCAGTGCGGCCTTCCCTTGGCGGCGTCGTGCGGCACGTCCGTCGTGCCGATGAGGGAGAAGCGGCCCTCATAGGGGATGACGAAGACGACGCGCCGGTCGTCGTTCTGCAGGATATAAGCCTGCGGCCCCTGGTAGAGCGCGGGCACCACGATGTGGCTGCCGCGCACGAGCCGCACGCGCCCGCGCAGCGCGGTGCCCGTCGCCCCCTGCGCGCCGATCACCCAGGGCCCCGCGGCATTGGCGATGGCGCGGGCGCGGACGGTGCGCGCCGTACCGTCCGCATCGAGCAGCCGGACGGTCCAGGCATCGGCGGCGCGGCTGGCGGATTCGAAGCGGGTGCGCGTCAGCACCGTCGCGCCGCGGTCCGCCGCGTCCCGCGCGTTCAGCAGGACGAGGCGGCTGTCCTCCACCCAGCAGTCGGAATAGGCGAAGCCGCGCGCGAATTCCGGCTGCTTCAGCGGCGCTCCCTGCGGCAGGTGCGCGAGGTCCAGCGCCTCGCTGCCCGGCAGGGAGACGCGGCGCGCGAGGTGGTCGTAAAGGAACAGCCCCGCGCGAATCATCCAGCGCGGCCGCATCTCCGGCCGGTGCGGCAGGACGAAGCGCATGGGCCAGACGATGTGCGGCGCGATGCCGAGCAGCACCTCCCGCTCGGCCAGCGCCTCGCGCACGAGGCGGAACTCGTAGGTCTCGAGGTAGCGGATGCCGCCATGGATGAGCTTGGAGGAGGAGGAGGAGGTCGCCTCGGCGATGTCGTCCCGCTCCACGAGCATCACGGAGAGGCCGCGCCCCACCGCGTCCCGCGCGATGCCGCAGCCGTTGACGCCGCCGCCGACGACGAGGAGGTCGACGATGTCGGGGATGGTGTCGTTCATCAGAGAAGCCTTGCCCGCACGCGGGTGACGACGATCTCGGCGATCAGCACGACCGCGAGGATGGCCAGCAGGATCGTCGCCACCTGGTCCCATTGGAAGAAGTTGATCGCGTCCTCCAGCACCACGCCAATGCCGCCCGCGCCCACAAGGCCGAGGACCGCGCTCTCGCGCACGTTGATGTCCCAGCGGAAGAGGGCGACGCCCCAGAAGGCCGGGCGGATTTGCGGCCAGACGGACTTCAGCATCTCCGCACCCCAGGGGGCGCCGGCGGCGCGCAGCGCCTCGCGCGGGCCGGGATTCATCTCCTCCAGCGCCTCGGCCAGCAGCTTGCCGACGAAGCCGATGGAGCGGAAGGCAATGGCGAAGACGCCGGCCGCCGCGCCGGGGCCGAAGACCGCGACGAAGATCAGCGCCCAGACGAGCGAGTTCACCGATCGCGACGCCACCAGCCCCACCTGCGCGAGGGCGTTCAGCGCGGGGATGCGGCAGATGTTGCGCGCGGCCATCAGCGCGAGCGGGAGGGCCATGACGAAGCCGAAGGCGGTGCCGAGGGTCGCGATGTGCAGCGTCTCGACCAGGGCCGCATGGACGGTGCGGGGATAGGAGGCGAGGTCCGGCGGCCACATCCGCAGCAGAAGGTCCGCCATCTGCTCCGGCGCGTCGGCCAGGAACTCGGGGATGACGTCGATCGTCCGCACCGCCCAGGCCGTGGCGGCGACGACCGCAAGGAACATGGCCCAGCGCAGCAGCCGCTCCGCCGGCGTGTGGCGGACCCATTCGCGGCGGAGGGGGGCCAGCGTGTCGTGGGTGGTCGTGCTCATCGCATGGCGCCCCTGATGCGGCCGGAGACGATCTCGGCCAGGAGGATGAGGGCGATGATGGCGATGAGGATCGCCGAGACGAAGTCGTAGTCGAAGCGCTTGAAGGCGGCGAAGAGCGTGCCGCCGATCCCACCCGCCCCGACGATGCCCACCAGCGTCGAGTTCCGCAGGTTGCTGTCGAGCTGGTAGAGGCCGAAGCCCACGAAGCGCGAGGCCACCTGCGGCAGCACGGCCAGGAGCAGCACGGCCATGGTGGAGGCGCCGGTGGAGCGCACGGCCTCCACCTGCTTCATCGAGATCTCCTCCACGGCTTCCGCGAAGAGCTTCGCGACGAAGCCGATGGAGGCGACGACGAGGGCGCAGATGCCCGCCAGCACGCCGAAGCCTATCGCCTTCACGAAGAGGATGGCGACGATGACGTAGTGCAGGCTGCGGCACACGGCGATGAAGGCGCGCACGGGGCCGGAGAGCCACCAGGGCGCGATGTTGCGCGCCGCCATGACGCCGAGGGGAAGGGAGAGGAGGATACCGATCACGGTGGCGAGCACCGCGATCTGGATGCTCTCGACCATTCCCTCCAGCAGCAGTTCCCAGCGGGCGAAGTTCGGCGGGAACATGCGCGCCAGGAAGCGCCCGCCCTCGCCCAGGCCGCTGACGAAGCGGCCGAGGCCGAGGTCGAGCTGGAAGGCGGCGTAGACGAGATAGGCGACGAGCAGCAGTCCGAGGACCCGCATGCCCCAGTCCGGAGCGAAGGCGCGCCGCGCGCTGCGGAGGGTGGCGTCGCTCACAGCCAGTCCTCGCCGCCGTAGATCTGGGTGAGATGGCTGTCCCGCAGCTCCTCGGGCGGGCCGTCGAAGACGATCGCGCCGCCCGACATGCCGATGATCCGCTTCGCGTAGCGCTTGGCCAGCGCCACGTTGTGAATGTTGATGATGACCGGCACGCCTTCCGCGCCCGCCAGTGTCGTCAGCATCTCCAGCACCTCCACGGAGGTGCGGGGATCGAGGGATGAGGTGGGCTCGTCCGCCAGCAGGAAGTCGGGTTTCTGCATCAGGGCGCGGGCGATGCCCACGCGCTGGCGCTGGCCGCCGGAGAGGGCGTCCGCGCGCCGCGTCGCGTGCTCGGGCAGGCCGACGGCGTCGAGCAGGGAGAAGGCGCGGGCGATGTCCTCCTCCGGGTATTTCCGCAGCCAGGCGCGCCAGAGCGGCACGTAGCCGAGGCGGCCGCAGAGCACGTTCTCCATCACGGAGAGGCGCTCCACGAGGTTGTACTCCTGGAACACCATCCCGATCCGCCGGCGCGCGAGGCGGAGCGCCCGCCCGCGTAGCCTCGCCATGTCCACCTCGCCCCCGGGGCTCCGCAGCCGGATCTCGCCGCGCGTCGGCTCGACAAGGCGGTTAATGCAGCGGAGCAGGGTGGACTTGCCCGTGCCGGAGGGGCCGATGATGGCCGTGATCCCCTCCGCGCCGATGGAGAGGTTCAGCTCCCGCAGCACCGGCTTGCCGGCCACGTACTCCTTGGTGAGCCCGCGGATGTCGAGGGCGGCGCTCACGGCTGGCGCGCCGGGGCGCCGCCGGCCTGGGGCACGTTGTGCACGCCGCCGCTCTGGGTCTGGGTGCGGGCGGCGTTGCGGCGGGCCTCGGCCTCCAGCTCCTTGCGGCTCTCCTCGTCGAAGGCGGCGCGGGTGTAGGGCGCGTTCACCGCATCGGCGACGGCGCGCACAGGGGCCCACTGCTCGGCATAGGTGGCGGGCCAGAAGCGGTCATTGCCGCCGAGGTCGCGCGCCATCGCCTCGGGGAAGCGGTACTCGAGGAAGCACTGGCGGATCCTCTCCTGAAGCTCGGGCCTCAGGTCGTGCGCCATGGCGAAGGAGGAGGTGGGGAAGGGGTCGCTCTCCCAGATCACCCGGAAGTTCTCGCCCCTCACCTGGCCGCGCGCGACCATGCGGGAATAGACGTCAGAGGCTACCGGCGCCGCGTCGTAGTCGCCCGCGCTCACGCCCATAACGCTTCGGTCGTGCCCGCCCGAATAGAGCACGCGGTAGTCCTCGTCCGGCTTGAGGCCGAGGGCGGGGAAGAAGGCGCGGGGGGCGAGGTTACCGGAGTTGGAGGTGGCGGAGGTGTGCGCCACGCGCTTGCCCTTGAGGTCGGCGAGCGTGCGATAGGGGCTGTCGGCCCGCACGAGCATCACCACGCGATAGCTCTCGTAGCCCTCCGGCCCGCCCTTCACCGCGAAGGGCACGGCGCCGGCGAGGTTCACCGCGAAGGCGGTGGGGCCGGTGGAGAAGCCGGCGACATGCAGCCGGCCCGAGCGCATGGCCTCCACCTGCGCCGCATTGCTCGTCACCTGGAAGTAGACGGTGCGCTTGCCCGTGCAGCGGGTGAGGTGGTCCACGAAGGGGCGGAACTGGCTGGCATAGAGGGCGGGGTCCTCGACCGGTGTGTAGGTGAAGACGAGGGTAGAGGGATCGCGCTGGCGCGAGGCCTCGGGCGTGTCAGCCACGAGGTTGCGGTCGTTGTCGCAGTAGCCCTCGTCGAGCTGGCCGCGGAAGCAGCCGCCGGCGGGCGCCTGGGCGGCGGCTGGCAGGGCGGCCAGGGCCAGAAGCCCGGCCGGAAGCGTGGCCAGAAGCAGGTTCCTCATGCGGCGTTCTCCTCTGTTTTTCCTTGGCGCGCGGCGAGCAGGGCGCGCGCGAACTGGGCGAAGCCGCGCCCTCCGGGCGCGGGCGTGACATAGGCGGGGGCCGCCTCGATCCGGCCGAGGAAGGGCAGCACGTTCGCCACCCCCACGGAGAAGGGGATCGCGGCGAAGAGCGGGGCGTCGTTCGGGCTGTCCCCGAGGAAGGCGACCTGGTCCAGCACCTCGCCCAGCGGAGCGAAGCGCGCGGCGAAGAGGTTCTCGATCCCCGAGCGCTTGTCCCACTCCCCGAACCAGGCGTTCACATGGATGGAGGAGATCTTCGCCCGCGCCCCGCCCGCCTCGAACACCGCCGCGATGCGTGCGGCATCCTCCAGCGGGAGGGGGCCGGCATCCTCGGCGAAGTCCACGGCGGCGTCGAAGAGGCGGAAGGGCTGGTCGGCGGCGAGGCGGGCGCCGGGCGCGGCCTTCATTGCGGCCTCGGCCAGGGCCATCAGCAGGGCGCGGCCGGCGAGGCGGGCCTCTTCATCCTGTGCCTGCCATCGGATCATGCGCCGGGCCGCGCGGTCCTCGGCGTACCACAGCGCCCCATTCTCCCCGACCACGGCGGCGACCGGCCACTGGCGGGCGATGGCGTCGCACCAACCCGCCGGGCGGCCGGTGACGGGGATGACGGAGAGCCCCGCCTCGGCCAGCGACTCCATCGCTGCCAAGGCGAGGGCGGGCAGGCGGCCCTCCTCGGTCAGCGTGTCGTCGATATCGGTCAGCACGTAGCGCAGCGCGGCAAGCCGCGCGGGCGGCGCGGCGCTCAGGGGCTGCGGGGCGGGCGGTTGGGCCAACGGGTTTCCTCCGGTTGGTGTGGAGGATGTCACTCTCAATGTGGAGGGTCAAACATCTTTCGCGAGATGAACCGTCACCCCCGCCCGCTCCAGCGCCGCCGCCAGGGGGGGAGGGGGCGGGGCATCGGTGACGAGATCGGTGAGGGCGGAGAGGTCGGCCACGCGCTCGAAATAGGCGTGGCCGAACTTGCCGGAATCGAGCAGCAGCACCCGGCGTGGCGCCCGCTCCAGCATCGCGCGCTTCACCCAGACCGCGCGGCTCTCGGCGTCGCTCGGGCCCTCCACGGTCAGGCCGGAGGCGCCGATGAAGGCGATGTCGGCGCTGAAGCGGGTGAGGAAGGCCGTCGTCTCGGCGCCGTAGAGGGCGCGCTCCACCGCGTAGAACTCGCCGGGGGCGACGAGCACGCGCACCCCGTCGGCCTCTCCGGCCGCCGAGACCACGGCGAGGCTGTTGGTGAGAAGGGTGGCGCCCGTGCCGCGCGCCGCCAGCGCCCGGGCGAGGCGGGCCGTGGTGCTTCCGGCATCGACCATCAGCACGGCGCCCGGCTCCACCAGCGCGGCGGCGGCAGCGCCGATCCGGGCGCGCTCCGCCCCGGCCATCGCCTCCCGCGCGCGGAAGTCCGGCTGCACCCCGGCATGGGTGACGGAGGCCCCGCCATAGGTGCGCCGCACGGCGCCCCGGGCCGAGAGCGCCTCGATGTCCCGCCGCACCGTCTCTCCCGAGACGCCGAATCGCGCCGCCAGGGTGCTGATCCGCACCGTAGGGTCCGTGCCCAGCGCCTGGAGGATGGCCGCGTGCCGCGCTTCCTTCCCCGGCGCGCCTTCCTGACGCCTTGCCATGCGGCCAGGGTATCTGGCCGGGCCGGGGGCGCAACAGCCCGGGCCTTGGCCGGGCACGGCGGGGCGTGACACCCTCGCCGGTGCCGTCCCCAACCGGAGCCGCCCATGATCCGCCGCCGCCACCTGGCCGCCGCCGGGAGCCTGCTGCCCCTCTCCCTTGCCGCCCAGCCGGCCCGCTCGCCCGCGCCGCCCATGCCCAGGCCGGGGCGGCGCGACTGGGCCGCCCAGGTGCGGCAGATCCGGCTCGGCGTGCTCGGCGGGGAGTCCGAGAGCGACCGGCTCGGCCGCTACGAGGGCTATCGCAAGCTGTTCGAGGACACCTTCGGCGTGCCCGCCCGTATGTTCTTCGCCTCGGACTACTCCGGCGTGCAGCAGGCCTTCGGCGCGAAGCAGCTGGAGATCGCGAACATGTCTCCCGCCGCCTATGCCGGGGTGTGGCTGGAGACGAATGGCGGGGTGGAGCCGATCCTTGTCACCCAGGAGCCGGACGGCAGCACGAGCTATGTCGCGCTGATGTACACCCGCGCCGACTCCGGCATCACCTCGCTGGAGGGAATGCGCGGCAAGGCCATGGCCTGGTCGGACCCCAACTCGGCCTCCGGCTACCTCATCCCGCGCGCCGAGCTGCGGGCGGCGGGGATCGCGCCGGAAAGCTTCTTCGGCCGCACGGGCTTCGCGGGCGGACACGACCAGGCGCTCGTGGCCGTGCTGCAGAAGCAGTACGACGCGGGAGTCTGCTGGTCCTCTGGCCAGGGCGACGAGGCCCGCGGCTTCTCCCGCGGCGTGCTGACGGCCGCGGTGGAGAAGGGGCTGCTGGACATGAAGGACATCCGGATCATCTGGCGCTCCCGCCCGATCCAGAACGGGCCGGTCGTGGTGCGCTCGGACCTGCCGGCCTCCTTCAAGAAGGACATGGTGGACTTCCACCTCGCCCTCCCCGCCGCCCATCCCGACATCCAGAAGGCAGTCGAGCGCGGCAGCGCGGTGGGCTGGGTGCCGACCAAGCACGAGGACTATGTCGTGTTCATCGACATGCGCCGGGCCGAGGCGGCGGAGCGGCGGCGGCGGAACTAGGGCGCGCGCCCGCCCGGCCGGGCCTCGCCCGAAGGTGACGGAGCCGGGCGTTCCAAGGGCGTCGGGATGGGCCTAACCCAGGCCCATGCTCGTCCCCTCTCCGCGCCGCCCGCTGGTCCTCGCCTCGGTGATGGTCGCGATGTTCATGATCGCCATCGAGGCGACCATCGTGTCCACCGCCATGCCGGGGATCGCGGGGCAGCTCGGGGACCTGCATCTCTACGCCTGGGTTTTCGCCTCCTTTCTCCTGGCGCAGACCTCCACCACCGTCGTCTTCGGCAAGCTGGCCGATGTCTACGGGCGGCGGCCGGTGATGCTGGCGGGGATCGCGGTCTTCCTGCTGGGCTCGCTGCTCTGCGGCCTAGCCTGGTCCATCCCCTCCCTCATCGCCTTCCGGCTGCTCCAGGGCGTCGGCGCCGGGGCGATCCAGCCGATCGCGCTGACAGTGGTGGGCGATCTCTACTCCGTGCAGGAGAGGGCGCGGATCCAGGGCTGGCTGGCCAGCGTCTGGGGGATTTCTTCCGTGCTCGGGCCGGTGGTGGGCGGGCTGATCGTCGGGAACACGAGCTGGGCCTGGATCTTCTGGATGAACCTGCCCATCGGCGTCCTCGCCGCCGCCGGCTTCGCCCTCTACCTCCGGGAGGACGTGCCGCGGGAGCGCCAACCGGTGGACGTGGCGGGGAGCGTGCTCCTCACCCTCGCGATCGGCGCGCTGATGGCGGCCGCCACCGAGCCGGGCGGGCGCTTCTCCGCCCTCTTCGCCCTCGCGGCCCTCGCCCTCGCGGCGGGGTTCCTCTGGTGGGAGACGCGGGCGGCGGACCCCGTGCTGAACCTCGCCCTCTGGATCCGCCGGCCGATCGCGACGACCAACGCCACCGTGCTCTTCAGCGGCATGGCCATCATCGGCCTGACGGCCTTCCTGCCGATGTATGTCCAGGGCGTGCTCGGGCGGTCAGCGCTGGAGGCGGGCTTCGCGCTGACCATGATGGTGCTCGGCTGGCCGATCGGCGCGACGGTCGCGGCCCGCGCCTTCGGCCGCTTCGGGCTGCGCGCCTGCCTCCTGCTCGGCGCGGCGCTGCTGCCGGCGGGGGCGCTCGCCTTCGTGCTGCTCGGCCCCGGCTCCTCCCCCGTGCTCGCGGGGGGCGGCTCCTTCGTGATGGGGCTCGGCATGGGCTTCCTCAGCACCGCCGCCGTGGTGATGGTGCAAGAGAGCGTGGGCTGGGGAGAACGCGGGGCGGCGACCGCCTCCAACATCTTCTCCCGCAACCTCGGCAGCGCGCTGGGGGCGGCGGTGCTGGGCGGGGTGCTCAACCTCGGCCTCGCGCGCGGCCATGCGGGAACGGGCGGCGCGGAGGTGGATTTCGAGGCGGTGCAGCGCCTGCTGGAGCACGGGCAGGGCGGGATCGCCGATGCTGGGGTGCGGGCCGCGCTCGGCGCCTCGCTGCACCTCACCTTCTGGGGCGTGCTCGCCATGTCGGCGGTGACGGTGCTGCTCGCCTTCCTCGTCCCGCAGGTGCGCCCGCGCACCCGCGCCCATGAGGCGCCCGCCCAGGCACCGGCGGACTAGAGGCCGCCACAGCGTAGGGCAGGGGAACCGGCCCCCGCGCGGGCTCCGCCCCGCTCCCGCGAGAGGCGGCGCCGGCCGGCAGCCCTGGCCGCTCCAACAGGAGCGGGAGCAGCCCTCGAATTCGATTGAGGCGGCTCTGGATTGATGCGAGCCGGGGGCATGCGAATTATGCCAGGACACACCAACCACCCCGGGCCGGTCCTCGACCGGGATGCGGGAGGGGGCGGCTCCGCCCGGCCTGCCCTTTACGACATGGCCGATCTCTATGACGCGATCGTGCCGCCCGGCCCCTGCGAGGCCTTCTACCGGGAGGAGGCGCGGCGGCGCGGCGGGCCGGTGCTGGAGCTGGCTTGCGGGACGGGGCGACTGACCATCCCCCTCGCGGGTGACGGGCACGAGGTGGTGGGGCTTGACTCCTCCCGCGCCATGCTGGCCGCGGCCTCGCGCAAGGCCGCGGAGCGCGGCGCCCGTGCGCGCTTCGTGCTCGGCGACATCAGGTCCTTCGACCTCGGGATGCGCTTCGGGCTGGTGATCATCTCCTGCAACTCGCTCGCCCATCTGACGCGCGGCGAGGACCTGCGGGCCTGCTTCGCGGCGGTGCGGCGGCACCTGGCGTCCGGGGGCGTGCTGGCCTTCGACGTGGTGCGGCCGGACCTGTCGCTGCTGAGCCGGCCGGAGGAGGAGGCGCGGCGCCTCGACCTCGGCCCCAACCCCGCCTCGGCTATCGAGGCGGAGGAGGTGGCGCGCTACGACCCCATCGAGCAGGTGCGGATCTCCGAGTGGCGCATCCGGCGCGGGGATGGCGCCCGGCAGGTCATGGCGCCGCTCGTCCTGCGGCAGTTCTTCCCGCAGGAGCTGCCGCTGCTGCTGGAGGCTGGCGGGCTGGAGCCCCTGGCCCGCTACGGGGACTTCGCCCGCAACCCCCTGGGGCCGGGAAGCCTGAACCAGATCCTCCTTGCCCGGGCCACCGGCCGGGAATAGCGGGCGGGGCAACCCCCTCCCCTTGCCCTCCGAAGGGCCCGGGTCAACGGTGACGGACCGGTCCGCAGGCCCCATCTGTTCTGGGAGCCGCGACCGGGAAGGGCTCCCGAAGGGGCGCAGGAGGGGGTGGCATGGCGCGAGACGGTCTTGCGGCGGCTTGGTCGGAAACTCCCGCCCCGGCAGGCGGGGTGCCGCGCCGGCTCCTTGCCCTCCCGCTGCTGGCCACCGCCCTGCCGCGCCTCGCCCGCGCGCAGGAGGCCCCGCCCGTGCTGGAGGCCGCCGGGCGCCGCCTCGTGCTGAACGGCACGGGTGTCAGGCGCTTCCTCGGCTTCGAGGTGCTGCGGGGCTGGCTCTACCTGGAGGCGCGCAGCAGCGACGCCGAGGCAATCCTCGCCTCCCCCGGGGTGAAGCTTCTCCGGATCCGCTACAGCGTGGACGTCCCGCGCAGCCGGCTGGTGAGCGGCTGGGAGGACGGCTTCCGGGACGGCTGCGGCTGCGAAATGCCCCCCGCCTTCCGCGCCCGGCTGCGGGACCTTCCGGCCGGGCAGGTGGAGGACTGGCTCTTCCTGCCCGACCGGGCCGAGATCGCCTATGCCGGGGAGCCCCCAGTGCGCGTCGGCGCGCATCAGGGGCGGATGATGCTGGCGAGCTTCATCGGGCCGGACGCCTCCAGCGTCGGGCTGCGCCGGGGCCTGCTGGGGCAGGGTTAGGGCCCGGGCCAGGATTCAGGGGCGGAGCCAGGCCTTGGCGTTCAGCACGCGGCCGCGGCGCACCTGCCCGGCCGCGGAGAGGCGGTGGCGCACCCCCTCGCAGGCCTCGGCGCCAATGAGGTCGGCGTGGAGTTCCAGCAGCACGAAGCGGGCGCGGGCGAGGCGCCTCTCCTCGGCCGCGATGAACTCGGCCTCGCCGCCCTCGATGTCCATAATGTGGGCGCCGAAGCGCAGCCCGCGCTCCGCCTCGATGGAGCCGGGGTCCAGCACGGGCACGGTCAGCTCCTCGCCGCGCGGACGGTGGGCGCTGCCGGCGACGATGTTGCCGCCGGGCCAGAATCGGCCGTCCCCGCCCGCCATGCCGTGCATCACCGCGAAGCGCGCCCCGTTGCGGTCCCGGTTGGCGGTGAGGACCGGGATGAGCGCCGGGTTCGCCTCCACCACCACTTGCCCGGCCGGGTCCCGCAGTCGCCGGTTGGCGAGGCAGGAGACGACGCTCAGGCACCCGCCGAGGTCAGCAGAGTGGAATCCCGGCGAAGGTGGTGCAGCAGAAGCCGCTCCGGCATCTCGAAGAGGCCGAGCAGGAAGCGCCCTCGGAAGCCCTGCCGCGTGAGTTCCCGCGGCACGATGAACGCATCCCGCGCAGCCGGTACTCGCCCCCCAGCCGGTTGAACAGCCAGCCGCTCGCCTGTTCCAGCCAGGGAAAGCGGGAGAGGGAGATCATCCCTCAAACATCGCCCGCACCGCCGCCGGATCCACCTCGCCCATGCCGGGCGGCCGCCAGCGCGGGGCGTTGTCCTTGTCGATCAGCACGGCGCGCACGCCCTCGGTGAAGTCGGGATGGCGGGTGACGGCGCGGGTGAGGCGCAGCTCCATCTCCAGGCAAGCGGGCAAGTCCATCCCCGCGCCGCGCCGCAGCAGTTCGAGCGTGACGGCGAGCGAGGTGGGGGACATCCGGTGCAGCAGCTCCGCCTGGGACCGCGCCCAGTCCGTGCCCTCGGCGGTCAGCAGCGCCATGATGGAGGCCATGGTGTCGGGGGCGAAGCAGCGCTCGATGGCCGCGCGCTCCGCCTCGATCCGGCCGGGGGGGACGGCGGCGGCGTGGCGCTCCACCGCGCCGGCATCGCCCGCCAGCAGGGCCTCGCGCAGGGCGGGAAGCCGCTCCCGCGGGACATGGTGCGTGGCCATCCCGACCTCCACCGCCTCCGCCCCCGCGAGCCGCGCGCCGGTGAGCGCCAGCCACTTGCCCATGGCCCCGCGCGCGCCGGGCAGGCGCGGCAGGACATGGGAGGTGCCGACATCGGGAAAGAGGGCGATGGCCGTCTCCGGCATGGCCATCAGGGACGCCTCGCTCACCACGCGGTGACTGCCATGGACGGAGACGCCGATGCCGCCCCCCATGCAGACGCCGTCGATGAGGCTGATCCAGGGCTTCGGGAACTCGGCGATCAGCCGGTTCAGCCCGTACTCCCCAGCGAAGAAGCGCTCGATCGCCGCGGCGTCGCCGGCGAGGGCGGCGGCACGGATGGCGCGCACGTCGCCGCCCGCGCAGAAGGCGCGCCCGCCCGCGCCCTCCAGCATCACGAGGTCCACCGCGGGGTCGTCGCGGAAGCGGGCGGCGGTCCCGGCCAGGGCGTCGATCATGCCCTGGTCCAGCGCGTTCAGGGCGTGCGGGCGGTTCAGCAGGATCGTGCCCGCCCGCCCCTCGATGCGCGCCACCACGCTCGGCTCCGCCTGCTCCATGGCCGTCCCGTCCTCTCTATGCTGCCTTGGGCTAATCCGGCCGGGGCCGTCGGGCAAGCCGTAGCGCAGGGAGGGGCCGCCCCGGGGCGCCAGGAGCGGTTGACACCTCTGCCCCGCCCCGCGATGCCTGCCGCTCGGCGGAGGACGCGATGGCGCAGCGACTGGTGAGCTTCGGCACCGATGGCACGGTCTTCGACCGCGGTGACGCCCGGCGCCCGGCGCAGCCGCCCGTGCCGGCCACCCCCGCCGCCCTTCCGCTCCTCGTGATGGAGGGGGTCCGCAAGGAGGGCCGCCGCGGGGAGGGGCAGGCCCTCGCCTGGCTCGACCTCCAGGTCATGCGGGGAGAGCTGGTAACGCTGCTCGGCCCCGCCGGGGCGGGAAAGAGCGTCGCCCTCGATCTCGTCGCCGGCTTTCTCGAACCCGATGGCGGGCGCCTGCTCATCAAGGGAGAGAAGTGGGCGGGCGTCCCGACCTGGCGCCGCGACATCGGCCTCGTCTCCGGCGCCCCCGACCTCTTCCCGGAGATGACGGTCCTCGGCAACGCCGCCTTCGCCCTGGAGGCCCGGGGCATGGCGCGGGCGGAGCGGGAGGAACGGGCGGGCGCGATGCTGGAGCGCCTGGGCGTGCCGCCCACCCTGGGAGCGGAGAGGCCGAGGGGGCTGCCGCTCCCGATCGCCATGCGGGTCGCCCTTGCCCGCGCCCTCGTCCACGAGCCCGCGCTGCTGCTGCTGGACGAACCCCTCGGCGCGCTGGCGGGGGAGGAGCGCGAGGCCCTGGCCGCGGACCTCGCCCGCCTCCACCGCGCGCTCGGCCTAACCGTGCTGCACGCCACGCGCGACGCCGCCCTCGCCCTCGCCCTCTCGGACCGGGTAGCGGTGCTGGAGGGCGGCACCCTGCGTCAGGCCGGCACGCCGCGGGACCTCTACGAGCGCCCCGCCGATCCCCTGGTCGCGGCGCTGACCGGCCCCTGCAACCGCCTGGGCGGGCGGGTCGTCTCAGTCGAGGACGGGCTTTGCCGAGTGCGCCTGGATTGCGGCCCCACGGTGGAGGGCCTGCCCGTGACGAGGCCGGAGGGCTCGCCGAGGCCCGGCGGGCGCTGCCTCTTGGTGATCCGCCCGGAGGCTGTGGCCGTCGCCCCGCTCTCGGCCGAGGAGATGGGGGAGGACGCTCTGCCCGCGCGGCTGGTGGAGAACCGCTTCGCGGGCGAGCACCTCCGGCTGCGGCTGGAGGTCGGGGAAGGTGGCGAGTTGCTCGCCCATCGCCCGCCTAACCTGGCCCTGCCCGCCGTGGGGGAGGACGCCGCCCTTGCCTGGGCCCTCGCGGCCGCCCGGGTCTATCCCGCCTGAGCGGCGAATCCCGCCGAGGGAGGCGGAGGGGGACTCGCCGCCGCGCCGCTTCCGCCGCATCATGCTGCGCGCCGCGCCGCACCATCATCGACCGCAAAGGCAGAGATCCGCGATGCCCGGGCAGGAGACCCTTCCGGCAGGCCGCCTCACGCGCCGGGCTCTCGCCGCCGCGCTGGCCGGCCCCGCCGCCCTGGCGGGCGGGCGGGCGCGGGCCCAGGCGCGCGACCTCACCGTAGTCTCCTGGGGCGGGGCCTATCAGGACGCCCAGCGCGAGGCGATGTTCCGCCCGTTCCAGCGCGTCACCGGCCAGCGCCTGCTGGAGGAGACCTGGGATGGCGGGATGGAGGCGCTGCGGGACCGCTCCCGCACCGCGCGCTGGGATCTCGTACAGCTCGAGGGCGACGAACTGCTGATCGCCTGCGAGGAGGGGCTGCTGGAGCGCATCCATCCCGGCGAGGTCGGCGGCGCCGGCCGCTACATCCCGGGGACGTTGAGCGATTGCGGCGTCGGCGCCATCCTCTACGGCTTCGTGCTCGCCTATCGCCGCGGCGGGGTGGCGCCGGAGGGCTGGGCGGATTTCTTCGACACCACACGCTTCCCCGGCCCCCGCGCGATGCGGCGCGGCGCGAAGACGACGCTGGAGATCGCCCTTCTCTCGGACGGCGTCGCGCCCGAGGGCGTCTATCCCGCGCTGCGGACGGCGGCGGGGGTGGACCGCGCCTTCCGCCGGCTGGAGGCCATCCGCCCCGCCCTGCGCTGGTGGGAGCAGGGCAGCGAGCCGCCGCGTTTGCTCGGGGCCGGGGAGGTCTCGATGGCCGTCTCCTATAACGGCCGGATCGACGCGGCGAACCGGGAGGATTCGGCCGATCTCGGCATCGTTTGGGCCGGCCAGCTCCTGACCCAGGACAGCTGGGCCATCCTGCGCGACAGTCCGAACCGGGAGAGGGCGATCGGCTTCCTGCGCTTCATCGGCAACCCCGCCGTCCAGGCCGGGCTGCCGCCGCGCATCCCCTACGGCGTCACCGCCCTCGGCGCGCAGGACGGGTTGCCGGACGAGGTGATCGCCAACCTCCCCACCGCCCCGGAGAACGCGCGCGGCGCCCTCCGCATCGACGACGCCTTCTGGCACGACAACCTGGCGCGGCTGGAGCGCCGCTTCGCGGCCTGGGCGGCGCGATGAGGCTCGGCTCCTTCCGCGCGGCGCTGCTCGTCGCGCCTCTGGTGCTGATGGTGCTGGCCGGATCGGTCGCGCCGCTGGGCGTCCTGCTCTGGCGCGGTCTGGCCGAAACGGAGGTGGAGCCCGCCCTGCCGCGGACCCTGCGCGCCCTGCGCCTCTGGGACGGACGGGGTCTGCCCGACGACGCCGCCTTCGAGGCGCTCGCCGCCGACCTCGCCGCCCTGCAGTCGGCCGGGCCGGAAGGCGCGGCGGCGCTGGAGCGCGCGGCGGACCGGCTCGGCGCCGAAGTCCCCGCCCTGCGCGAGGCGCTGCCCGGCACGGCCGCGCGCGCGCCGGCCACCATCACGAGCCGCGCCACCTCGGTCCTCGTCGCCGATCCTGTCTGGGGCGAGACGGAGAGCTGGGCCGCGCTGCGGCGGGCCGCGCCCCCGGTCTCGGGCTTCCACCTCCTCTCCGCCCTCGGGTTGCGGCAGGGGGCGGATGGCGGGCTGGAGGATGCGGAGGGCGGCCCGCATGACCGCGCCCGCCTCACGCGCGGGATCGGCGGGGCGGCGCTGGCCGTGCTCGCAGGGCTTCCGCTCGCCTGGGCCCTGGCCCGGCTGATCGCGGAGACCTCCTCCCGCCGCGCCGCCTTGCTCGCCGGCCTCGCCCTGCTGCCCCTGCTGGCCGGAGAGACGGGCCGGGCCGCGGGCGTGTCGCTCCTGTCGGAGCCGGGGCCGGTGGCGGCCCTCGCGGCGCTGCTGCTCGGCGCCGTGCCGCTGATCGCCCTGCCCGTCGCGCTGAGCCTGCGCCGGGCCGGGCCTCGCCTGCCCCGCGCCGCGGCCGCCCTCGGCGCCCGCCCGGGCCGGGTCCTGCTGAGTGTCGGGCTTCCCCTGGCGCGGCGCGGCCTCGCCCTCGGCTGCGCCCTGGCCTTCGCGCAGGCGCTGGGGTCGGAGCTGCTGAACCCCGCCGCCCCCGGTGCCGCCAGCGCCCTCGCCGCCGCCGCGGGGGTGGGGCAGTGGGGAGAGGCGGGTGCCACCGCCTTCTGGCTCCTGCTGCCCACGGTGCTGGCCGTGCTCCTCCTTCTGCACTGGGGAAGGCGGGCATGAGGCGGCTTCCCGGCATGGCGGTGCTGCTGGCGCTCCTGGCCCCGGTGGCCGCGCTCCTTCTCCTGGAGATGGCGGGCGGGGGAAGCCTCGGCGGGCTGCCGGCCGCGGCGGCCGCGAGCCTCCTGGCCACCGCGCTAGGCACGGCGGCCGGGACGGGGCTGCGGGCCGGCTTTCCCGGCCGCGGGGTGGCCGTGGCGATCACCCTCCTGCCCTGCCTCCTGCCGCCGGCGATCCCGGCGGCCGCGCTGGCGCTCCTCGCCGGGGAAGAAGGGATCGCCCCCGTCGCGGGCTTCATCGTCAGGGAGGCGCTGCTGGGGGCGCCGGTCATCGCGCTGGTCGTGTGGCTCGCGCTCGGGCGGGCCGATCCCGCGCTGGCCCGCGCCGCCGCGGCTTGCGGGGCCCCGCCGGCGCTGGCCGCGCGCCGGCTCCTCCGGCCGGTGCTGCTGCGGGCCGCGGGTTGCGGCGCGGCGCTGGCCTTCGCGCTCTCGGCAGGGTCCGGCATGGCGGGCGCGGGGTCGTTCATGGCCGCCGCCGCGGCCCTGGCCCTCGCCGTCCTGTTCCGGCCAGCGGCACGGGGGTGAGATCCCGCCCCTGGGCAACCGTCGGGGCCGAACCTCCTTACACCGAGCGGGCGCCGCCATTCCGCCGCGCCGAGGAGAAGAGCGCCGTGACACCCTCCAGCCGCCGCGCCGTCCTGGCCGGCCTTCCCGCCTTGGCCGCCATCGCCCTCTCGCGCCCGGCCCGGGCGCAGGCGCCGGCAGCAGCGCCGTCCGGGCCGCACAGCCTGGCGCCGCTGCCCTACGCGCCCTCCGCCAACGAGCCGCATATCGACGCGCAGACGATGGAGATCCATCACGGCCGCCATCACCAGGCCTATGTCACGGCGCTGAACAACGCGCTGAAGGACCACGGCCAGATCGCCGCCCTGCCCCTGCACGAGCTGCTGGCAAAGCTGGACGAGGTGCCGGAGAGCATCCGCACCACCGTCCGCAACAATGCGGGCGGGCACGCGAACCACAGCATGTTCTGGCCGGTCATGGGCGGGCGCGGTGGCATGCCCTCGGGCGAGCTGGCCGAGGCGGTCAATCGGGACCTCGGCGGCTTCGACCGGATGAAGACCGAATTCAACGCCGCCGGCGCCGGGCGCTTCGGCAGCGGCTGGGTCTTCGTGACCGTGGCGCGGGACGGCAAGCTCGCCCTCACCACGCGCCCGAACCAGGACACCCCGCTGATGGACGGGCAGCGCGTGCTCTTCGGCAACGACGTGTGGGAGCACGCCTACTACCTGAAGTATCAGAACCGCCGGCCCGAATACCTGAACGCTTGGTGGAACGTGGTGAACTGGGACCGGGTGGCCGAGCGCTACGCCGCGGCGAAGGCAGGCACACTGGGGGTCTGAAGTGTCAGCCCGGGATCTGATCCCTCAGCCGATGGCGCTGGACTGGACGCGGCGTACCCCCGCCCCCTCCATCTCCGCCCAGGCCCTGGCTAGGCTGCCCCCGAGGCCGATGGCGCGGCAGGCATCCTCGATCACCGTCGCCTCGAAGCCGAGGCGGCGGGCGTCGAGCGCCGTCCAGGCGACGCAGAAATCGGTGGCGAGCCCGGCGATAAACACGTGCCGGATGCCGCGGCTGCTGAGATAGCCGTGCAGCCCCGTCCTCGTGCTGCGGTCGGCTTCCAAGAAGGCGGAGTAGGAATCGACGGCCCGGTTGTAGCCCTTGCGGATCACCAGCTGGGCATGGGGCACCGAGAGGTCCCGGTGCAGCGCGGCGCCCTCCGTGCCCATGACGCAGTGATCGGGCCAGAGCACCTGCGGGCCATAGGGCATGACAATGGTGTCGAAGGGCTTCATCCCCGGGTGCTGCGAGGCGAAGGATAGATGGTCCGGCGTGTGCCAGTCCTGGGTGAGGATGGCATTGGCGAAGCGCGAGGCGAGGCGGTTGATCACGGGCACCACCGCCGCCCCGTCCGCCACGGCGAGCGAGCCGCCGGGGATGAAGTCGTTCTGAACGTCCACCGCGATCAGGGCGGTCTCATTCCCGAGCGCCATGGCCTGGCCTTCTCTCGTCATGAAGCGCAGCGCGGCGAGGGCGGCCAGGAGAGGGCGGTGCGTCACGGGCATGGCGGGTCCTTGCTCGGCCTGCGGATGGGTTAACTCCGCCGCGAGCAGGGAACGCGCCCGCTACAGCCCCTCGGGCTTGCCCGCCACCGTCACGGCCAGCGCGTCCGGTTGCAGCACCCGCGCCGCCACCTCCGCCAGCTTCTCGCGCGACAGCGCCGCGAGGCGGGCGGGGCGGTTGGCGAGCCAGTCTAGCGGCCGGCTGTTCCGGCGCAGCGCCAGCAGGATGTTCGCCACCTGCCGCGTGGAGGTGAAGGAGAGGGGCTGGCTGCCCGTGAGATAAGCCACCGCCTCCTCCCGCTCGGCCTCGGTCGGGCCGGAAGCGGCCATGCGCGCCCATTCCCCGCGCAGCACGGAAAGGGTCTCGGCCATGCGTGCGTTCTCGGTGGCGACGGAGCCGACGATCACGCTGCGCCCGGCCACCGGCTCCGGCCCCGCGCCGATGCCGTAGGCGAGGCCGCGCTCCACCCGCACCGCCTGCATTAGCCGGGACGAGAAGCCGCCGCCCGCCAGCACGCGCAGCACCACACCGGCCGCCTCCCAGTCCGGGTCGTCCACGGCGAGGCCGGGCTGGCCGAAGACCGCCGCGGATTGCGGGCTGTCCATCGTCAGCACCTGCACGCCGCGGGCGGAGAAGGGGGGCGGGGCGGGGACGCCCTCGGGCGCCTCGGCGGGCCAGTCGCCGAAAAGGGCGGCCAGCACGTCCTTCAGCTGGCCCGCCGTGATGGCGCCGGAGGCGGCGACGAGCAGGCCGCCGCGCCGGAACTGCCGCGCGGGCACCGACTTCAGCAGTTCGCCGGGCAGGGTGGCGAGGCTTTCCGCCGTGCCGCCGGGGGCGCGGCCATAGGGGCCGGGCAGGGCGGTGGACCAGAAGGCGCGCCCGGCCTGGCCGCGCGGGTTCTCCAGCGCCTGCCGCGCGCCCGCGATGGCGCGGGCCCGCACGCGCTCGATGTCCCCCGCCTCCATGCGGGGCGCGGAGAGGGCGAGGCGGGCGAGGCGCATGGCCTCGGGCAGCGCGTCGGTCAGGCAGCGGAAGCTGCCGGAGAACTCGTCCCGGTCCGCGGAGAAGTTGAAGGAGATGGCGGTGTCGCGCAGCAGCTCCTGGAAGGCGTTGGAGTCGAGATCGCCCGCGCCCTCGGTCAGCAGCGCGGCGGCCAGGGCGCAGGCGCCTTCCCGTCCCTCCGGGTCCAGCGCGGCGCCGCCGGGGATGGAGAAGGCGAGCGAGATGACGGGAACCGCGTGGTCCTCGGCGAGCCAGGCGGTGACGCCGCCTGCCTCCACCACCTGCACGGGGAGGGTGAAGCCGCTGGGGATGGTCCCGCTCATGGCGCGCGCAGGCCCTCGGGCAGCAGCCATCCCGTGGTGGAGGGGTGGGTGAAGACGGCGCGGGCGGCAGCCATCACGGCCTCCGGTGTCACGGCGCGGATGCGGGCGGGCCAGTGCTCCACGGCGTCCGGCGGCAGGCCGATGGCCAGCGCGCCGCCGAGCAGGCGCGGCGCGGCGCCGATGCCGTCGAGCGAGAGAAGGGCGCCAGCGGTGAGCTGGCGCTGGCTGCGCGCCACCTCCTCGGCCGTCACGCCCTGGTCGAGCAGGCGGGCGATCTCCTCCTCAGCCGCCGCCTCCACCCGCGCGGGCGTCGTGTCGCCGCGGGGGGTGGCGTAGAGGGAGAAGGAATCGACGCCCAGCGCGTCGCTGTCATAGCTCGCGGCAGCGTTGTTCACGAGGCCGGTCTGCACCAGCGCCCGGTGCAGGCGCGAGCCGGGGCCGCCGCCGAGGAGATGCGCCAGCACCTCCAGCGGATGGGCGTGCTCCGTAGCCAGCCCGTCCCGGCCCCAGGTGAGGGTGGGGGCGATCCAGGCGCGGACCATCTGCGCCTCCCGCACCCCGGCATCGTTGCGGACGAGGCGGCCCTCCAGCGGGGCGGGGGGCGGCTCGGCGCGGCGGCGGATGATCGCCTCCCCGCCCTCGGCGCCGCCATACTCGCTCTCCACCACGCGGCGCAGCGCCTCCTCCTCCACCGCGCCGGCGACGACGAGCACTGCATTGGCCGGCGCGTACCAGCGGCGGTGGAAGTCGAGCATGTCGTCGCGGGTAATGGCGCGGATGTCCTCCGGCCAGCCGATGATCGGGCGGCCGCGCCAGTGCTGGCGGCCCCACATGGCGGCGTCGAAGGCCTCGCGGAAGCGGGCGCGGGGGTTGCTGTCGGTGCGCTGGCGGCGCTCCTCCAAGATCACGGCGCGCTCGGGCTCCACGCCCTCGGCGGGGTAGAGGGGCGCGCGGAGGCGGTCGGCCTCCATCATCGCCACCAGCCCGAGACGGGTGGCCTCGACCGTCTGGTGATAGGCGGTCACGTCGCGGGAGGTGAAGGCGTTGTCCTGCCCGCCCTCGCGCGCCACACGGCGGGAGAACTCGCCGTCGGCCACGTGCTCGCTGCCCTTGAACATCATGTGCTCGAGGAAGTGGGCGAGGCCGGACTTGCCAACCGGGTCATCCCCGGCGCCGACGCCGTAGAAGAGGTAGTGCGCCACGACGGGCGCTCCGCGGGTGCGGACATGCGCGACGCGCAGCCCGTTCGGCATGCGCCAGAGATGCGCGCCGAAGAGCGGGCGATCCGCGGGAATGGGTGGCGGGGCGGCGACGGCGGGCGGAGCCTGCACGGCCGGGGGGGTGGAGGCCACCGCGCGCGTGGCGACGGCGGCCTGGGCCGCGGCGGCGGTGGCGAGGGCCGCGCGGCGGGTCAGGGACGGCATTCCAGGCATGTGGGGGTGCTGGGGCGGCTCTGGAATGGCCGGACGGGTCTCTTTCTGCAGCATCCCGTCCGGGTCCTCATTCCTGGGCCCTCATCCTAGAACAGCCCGTCCAGCAGGCCGCGCTGGCGGCGCTGGATGATCGGGGTCTCGCCATCCTCGGGCGAGCGGCCCAGGGCCGAGTTCTCGCGCAGGCGCTGCGCCTCCCGCTGGGGGTCGAGCACGGTGCCCGGGCGGGGCGGGTCCTGCCAGAACATCAGCCGCTCCACCACGTTCTGGCGGGGGCGATCCAGCCGAAGGCTCTCCTCGTCCACCTGGCGGCGGATGTTGCCGGTGGCCTGGGCTCCGGAGGCGCGGCCCGCCTGGGCGAGCAGCGCGGCCTCGGCTCCGCTGGGGCGGCTGCGGCGGCCCTCCCCGAGGGCGGCGGCGGGGGCGAGGGTGCTCTCCCCGCTCTCGCGCGCCGTCAGCTCCTGCGGGCGCTGGGCGCCGGGGCGGGGCGTGGGTAGGTCGCCGATGCTGGGCGGGATGGAGAGGGGCGCGCGGGTGACGACCTGGAACTCGTCGGGCGCATCGCGCGTGAGGCCGAGGGCGCGCGTCGTGTCGCTGCCGCAACCGGCCAGCAGGAGCAGGGGCAACAGGAAAAGGGGACGAGGGGTCATGGCAGCCGCCTTCTAGCAGGGCCCGGGGGGAAGCGGAAACAGGCGGGCGAGGGGATACCCTTCGTCACGGCGCCCCCTGTTCCGAGGGACGAGCCGTGACTGCCTCGATCAGCAGCACGGCCACCCCGAGCACGATGGCCGCGTCCGCCACGTTGAAGACGTACCAGTGCCAGTCCCAAGCATAGGCGTCCACGAAGTCCACCACCGCCCCGAAGCGGGCGCGGTCGATCACGTTGCCCACCGCCCCGCCGACGATGGCACCGAGGGCGAGGGCAGTGCGGTTGTTCTCCGCCTTGGCCATCCAGCGGACGAGGAAGACGGCGATCGCCGCCGCCAGCGCCGCCAGCGCCCAGGCGTGCCAGGGCTCGCTGCCGGAGAGGAGGCCGAAGGTGACGCCCCGGTTCCAGACCATGGTGAGGTCCAGCCCGAAGCCTCCGCCGCCCAGCAGCGGCACGTTGCGGCGGGCCGCGAGGTCCAGCACCTCCAGGATCCACCACTTGCTCGCCTGGTCGGCCAGCAGGACGAGCAGCGCGAGGGAGAGTCCGCGGCGGAGATGGGGGTTCATCACGCGACCGCCGCCTCGCAGCGCAGGCAGAGGGTGGGGTGGGCGGCGGAGCGGCCCAACTCCGGCAGCACGCGCCAGCAGCGGTCGCACTTGTGGCCGGGCGCCGGGGTGAAGCGGGCGGCGGCGTGCTCCCCTTCCTCCACCCCCTCGCCCTCGGGCTTCATGCCGAGAAGGGTCAGGTCGGAGGTGATGCAGAGCTCGGCCCAGGGCAGGTCCGCCAGGTCGGCATAGGTCTCGCCGAGATAGAGTTCCGGCGCGGCCTGGAGGGAGCTGCCGATTGTGCCGGCCGCGCGCGCCTTCTCCAGCGCCGCGGTGACGAGGGAGCGCACGGCCCGCGCCCGCGCCCAGCGGGCCGCCAGAGCCTCGTCCCGCCATTCCGCCGGGATCTCGGGGAAGGTCTGCATGTGCACGCTGTCCGCATCCGCCCCGAAGCGGGCGAGCCAGGCTTCTTCCGCGGTGAAGACGAGGACGGGGGCGAGCCAGGTGCAGAGGCAGCGATGCAGCACGTCCAGCACCGTGCGCGCGGCGCGGCGGCGCGGGTCATCCGCGCGGTCGCAGTAGAGGCTGTCCTTGCGGATGTCGAAGAGGAAGGCCGAGAGGTCGGAGGCACAGAAGTTGTGGATCTCCGGCACCACGCCGGACCAGTCGTAGTCGCCCGCAGCGCGGCGGATGCGCGCGTCGATCTCGGCCACGCGGTGCAGGATGAAGCGCTCCAGCTCCGGGAGCTGCGTGTAATTGACCCTCTCCGCCTCCGTGAAGCCGTCGAGGCTGCCGAGCAGCCAGCGCAGCGTGTTGCGGATGCGGCGATACAGCTCCGCCTGCTGGCCGAGGATCGTCTTGCCGATGCGGAGGTCCTCGGCGAAGTCCGAATTCATCACCCAGAGCCGCAGGATGTCCGCGCCGTAGTCCTTCATCACCTCCTGCGGGGCGGTGACGTTGCCGAGGGACTTGGACATCTTCCGCCCTGATTCGTCGAGCACGAAGCCATGGGTCAGGATCGCCTTGAAAGGCGCCATGTCCCGGGTGCCGATCGCTTCCAGCAGGGAGGAGTGGAACCAGCCGCGATGCTGGTCCGAGCCTTCGAGATAGAGGTCCGCCGGGAAGGGCAGGTTGTGGTCGGGCAGGCAGAAGGCGTGGGTCGAGCCGGACTCGAACCACACGTCCACGATGTCCATCACCTGCTCGTACTCGTCCGGGTTCCGCTCGTTGCCGAGGAAACGCGCGGCGGCGCCGGGCTTGTACCAGGCATCGGCCCCTTCCTCGCGGAAGGCGGCGAGAATGCGCTCCATCACCTCGGGGTCGCGCAGCGGCTCACCCGTGCGCTTCTCGACGAAGACGGCGATGGGCACGCCCCAGGCTCGCTGGCGGGAGATGCACCAGTCCGGGCGGGCCGCGACCATGGAGCCGATGCGGTTGCGCCCCTGGTCTGGCACGAACTGTGTCTCGGCGATGGCGGCCAGCGCCTTCGCCCGGATCCGGTTGGCGTCGTCCATAGCGATGAACCACTGGGGCGTGGCACGGAAGATCACGGGCTTCTTGCTGCGCCAGGAATGCGGGTAGCTGTGCTTCAGCGTGCCGCGCGCAGCCAGCGTGCCCATCGTCTCCAGCGCCGCCCAGACGGGCTCGTGCGCCTTGAAGACGTGGATGCCGGTGAAGCCCGGCGCCTGGACGGTGTAGGTGCCGTCGTCGCCCACCATCTCCGGCACGGGCAGGCCGTGCGCGCGGCCGAGGGCGAAGTCGTCCTCGCCGTGGCTGGGGGCGATGTGGACAAAGCCCGTGCCGGCCTCGGCCGTCACGAACTCGCCCGGCAGCATCGGCACGTCGTGGTCATAGACGCCCTCGCCCGGTGCCCAGCCGCGCAGGGGGTGGGCGAGGATCGTGCCGGCGAACTCGGCCCCCTTGAGGAGGCGCCGCAGCGAGTGCGCGGCGATGCCGGCCTCCTTCTCGAAGGCGGGGAGAAGCGAGAGGGCGACGATTAGGTCGTCGCCGGTGGCGAGGCGCGAGCCCTCCTCGATACCGTCCACATGGATCAGCGCGTAGTCGATCTCCTCGCCATAGGCGACGGCGCGGTTGGCGGGGATGGTCCAGGGGGTGGTGGTCCAGATCACCACCCGGGCCTCCTCCAGCTCCGGCACGCCCGTGCTCACCACGGGGAAGGCGGCGTGCAGCGTAGGGCTGATGACGTCGTGGTACTCGATCTCGGCGTCCGCCAGCGCGGTCTTCTCGACCGGGCTCCACATCACCGGGCGCAGGCCGCGATAGAGGGAGCCGTTCATCAGGAACTTCCCGATCTCCCCGGCGATCACCGCTTCCGAGGTGAAGTCCATGGTGGCGTAGCGGTTCTCCCAGTCGCCGAGCACGCCGAGGCGCTGGAATTCCTGGGACTGGATGCCGAGCCAGTGGCGGGCGTACTGCCGGCACTCCTCGCGGAACTCGAGGACGGGGACGGAATCCTTGTCCCGCTTCTTCGCGCGGTACTCCTCCTCGACCTTCCACTCGATCGGCAGGCCGTGGCAGTCCCAGCCCGGGACGTAGTCGGCGTCCCGCCCCGACATCTGGGCGGCGCGGTTGATCACGTCCTTCAGGATCTTGTTCAGCGCGTGGCCGATATGAAGCGGGCCGTTCGCATAGGGCGGGCCGTCATGCAGTACGAACTTCCGCGACCCGCGGGAGCGCTCGCGGAGCTGCCCGCGGAGGTCCTGCGCCTTCCAGCGGGCGAGCGTCGCGGGCTCCCGCTTGGGCAGGTCGCCGCGCATGGGGAAGGGCGTCCTGGGCAGGAAGACGGTGCTGCGGTAGTCGCGGCTCTCCTGCGCGCTGGCATTCTCGGGGGCAGGGGCGTCGGTCATGGTCGGTCCGGGTCTCGGGGCCGCGTGGGCCCGGATCGGGGCCCGGCGCGGCGAAGGGGCTGGCGCGGCGGTTGTCTCCCGGCCCTCAGAGGAGGACCGGGCCGGGAATTCGCGCCCGCATGGGGGCTGTGCGCGGCCGAAGGAGCATGGGCGCCATATGCGGAGGCGGCGCGGGCGGGGTCAAGGAGGCCCCCCTGGGTCAGCGCCGCGCCGCCCGGGCCGGCTCAGCCCTCGGCCGCCTCGTCCCGGAGATAGGGCTCCACCTTGCCCTGCAGCTTCATCGTCATCGGCTTGCCCTTGCGGTCCAGCGCCTTGCCGACGGAGAGGCGGACCCAGCCCTCGCTGACGCAGTACTCCTCGACATTGTTCTTCTCGACCCCCTTGAAGCGGATGCCCACGCCCCGCTCCAGCAGCTCGGCGTTGAAATAGGGGCTGGCGGGGTCGGTCGAGAGGCGGTCGGGCAGGGCGGGGGAAGCAGTGGCGGAGGGGCCGGGCGCGGTGTCGGCGATGTCGTCGGTCATGTCGGCGGGCCTTGTTGGGCGTTCGGGTCGGGGGTGTTAGCGAAGGGCGGAGGCGGAGTCCAAGGGCTCCTCCTCTGGCGTGCCGGGGTCGAGGGTCACACCGAGGCCCGCATAGAGATCGGCCAGGCGTCGCTCATAGGCTGCGGCGCTGAAGAGGGCGGCGCGGCGCCGCCCGGCCCAGGCGAGGTGCTCGCGCAACTCCTCGTCGGCATCCAGCACGCGAATCCCCTCCACCATGGCGCGGACGTCATAGGGGTTCACCTTCACCGCGGCGTCCCCGACCACTTCCGGTAGGGAGGAGGTGTTGGAGGTCAGGACCGGGGTGCCGAGGCTCATCGCCTCCAGCGCCGGCAGGCCGAACCCCTCATAAAGAGAGGGGAAGAGCACCGATTTCGCGCCCCGGATGAGGGAGACGAGCAGGTGAAAGGGCGCGTAGTCCAGCAGGATCACCCGCCCCGCCGCCTCCTTCCTGCGCGGGCCGGAGAGGGGCGGCGGCGCCTTGCGGACGTGCTTGGCCCCGAGCAGCCGCAACTCGTCCTCCGACTTCCAGGCCTGCTTGCCCAGGATCACCAGCGGCGTCGTCACGCCCGAGGTGAGATAGGCCTCGATCAGCCGCGCGAGGTTCTTCTTCGGCTCGATCGCGCCGAAGAAGAGGTGGTAGCCCTTCCAGCGCATGCCGAAGGCGCCGCGCACTTCGTCCCGCGCCACGTCCTCCGGCTTGTTCGCCAAATGCGCGGGCAGCTCCACGGACTGATAGGTGTTCGTCACCTTCTCCGGCGGCGCGCCGAGGAGGGAGATGATGTCCCGCCGCGAGGCCTCGCTGACGGTGACGATGTGGTCCGCCGTCTCCAGCAGCATGCGGCAGAGGCGGAAGTAGCGCCGCTTTTGGTCAAGCGTGGTGAAGGGCAGGCGCAGCGGCACGAGGTCGTGGAAAGTGTAAATGTTGAGCGCTCCGGGCAGGCGAAGCGGCAGCGGGTAGGTCCAATGGGCGAGGGCGGGAGGGCCGAGGGGCAGCCGCACCGGCACGATCTTCGGGCCCCATTTGAAGCGGTTGTGGGCGCAGTTGAACACGTCCTCTACATTCCACAGCCGGTCGAAATGCGGCATCCGGGCGGCATGGGTCTCCGCTACCACCTGGCCGGTGACGGGGATGTCCACCGCCGTGTCGCCCAGCCCCGCGGTGAGGGTGCGGCGCATGCGGCGCATGCGGCGGAGCGGGGTTATGCGCTCGATCGCGGGGTCGTCAAAGAAGGCGACCTCGCGCATCAGCCCGCTCCAGCGGGGATTCACGTGGCGGCCGTAGAGCACCTCCACCTCGGCCCCGGAGGCACCGAGCCGGTAGGAGAGGTTCCGCGCATAGGTGGAGACACCGGTGCCGTGCTCCAGCACGAGGTTGTGGCCGTCGATCATGATCCGGGGGCGCATTCCCGTCATTCTAGGGGCGATGGCTGCGGGCAGGAACCGGGGGTTGCACGCTGACCTTGCAGCGCCCGCCACGGCATGGTCCGCCCTGCGCGAGAGGGATCGGGCGCAGGGGGACCGGGCGTGAGCAGGAATGGTCAGGAGGATCCGGGCGAGCTGCTGTCGCGGGGCGATGCCGCACGCGACGCGGGCCGTTGGGCCGAGGCGGCGGAGGCCTATGGCGCCTTCCTCCGCCTGCCGCCGGACGATCCCGGCATCCTCGTCCAGCGCGGCCACTGCCTGAAGGAAGATGGCGACCCGGCGGCGGCCCTCGCCCTCTATCGCCGCGCCGGCGGACGGGCCCGTGCTCGACCCCCCCGACCTCGTGAGCTGGTACAGCCACCGGCGGGCGCCGTGCGACATCCAGCGCGTGCAGGCCGAAATCGCCGCCGTGGCCGAAGGCGCGACGCTCTGCGCCATGCATCCCGAGGACGGCGTGTGGCGCGTGCTGCCCCTCGGCCTCTTCCACCGCCTGCACGCGCTGTCCCGCAGCGGGGCGGACCCGGAGGAGCCCGCGTGGCAGGGGGCGCTGTCCGTCCTCGGCGCATGGCGGCGGGAGGGGGCAGCGCTTCGGCCCGGGCCGGGCGCGGTCATCATCACCCTCGGCAGCGCCTGGTGGCTGCCGCGCTACGCCACGGCCCTCCGCGCGGCCCGGGCGGCGGGGGCGCGCCACGTGCCCGTGCTGCATGACTGCGGCCCGCTGGTGCTCCCCGGCCAGGTCGACGAGGCGACGCGGGCCGATTTCGGGCGCTGGTTCTCCGGCCTGCCCGCGCTGGCGGACGGAGTGATCGCCGTCTCCGGGGCCACCGCCGCAGAGTACCGCCGCCTGATGGCGCGCTACCTGCCGGACTGGCCCGCACCCCCCTCCACCTCGTCCATCGCGGCGGAGTGGAAGGCGTAGTCGAGGTCGAGCGGGACGAAGGACAGGCGCGCCTGCCGGACCGCGACGGCGAGGCGGGCGATCGCCTCGGCCGGGCCCGCGACGGTGAGGACGCGGGGCGCGTTGCGAGCGGCGATCTCCAGCCCCGGCCCGCAGGCGGCCCGCAGCGGCGCCGCCTCGGCCTCGGTGGCGTTGAGGGCGGCCATGCGCCCCTTGCCGCGCGTGCGCGCCTGGGCCGCCGAGCGGGCGACGATCAGCCGCGCCGCCCCGGACAGGTCGAGCATGCCGGTCGCCAGCGCCGCGGCGACCTCGCCGACGGAATGGCCAAGCACGAGGGCGGGGGCGATGCCCTCCCCGGCCAGGGCGGCGACGAGGCCGTGCTGCACGGCGAAGAGCGCGGGCTGGGCCACCTCCGTCGCGGCCAGGGCCTCGGCGGTCAGGCCATCGGCCAAGGCAGCAGCGACGGACCAGCCGAGATGCGGCGCCATCTCGGCATCCGCGGACTCGACCGCCTCGCGGAAGGCGCGGGAGCCGGCCATGGCGTCCCGCGCCATGCCGTGAAACTGGGAGCCGTTGCCGGAGTAGGCGAAGACGGGACCGGGGGCGGGAAGGGCGGGGGCGGTGCCCTGCACCCCCCGGGGCTCCCTCGCCGCGAGCTGTCGAGCGCCTCCGCCATCCCCTCGGCATCCCCGGCGCGCAGCACGAGGCGATGGGGGGCGAGGTCGCGGTGGCGGGCAAGGCCGCGCAGCAGGGCCGGAGCGCGCCCGGGTGCCGCGCGGAGCGCCTTGGCCCAGGCCGCGGCGGCGCGGGGAAGAGCCTCGGCGGAGCGGGCAGAGAGGAGCAGGGGCGGCAGGGCCGCAGCCTCCTTGGGGGCGGCATCCATGGCCGGAGGGGCGGCGAGGAGGTGGGAGGCGTTGGTGCGCCGAAGCCGAAGGAGTTCACCCCGATCACCGGCTCGTCGCCCGGCAGGGGCTCCGGCGCGGTGGGAACGCGGATGCCGAGGCCGGCGAAGTCGATCCGCGGGTTTGGAGTGCCGAGATGCAGGTTCGGCGGGATCACCCGCCTCTCCAGTATCAGCAGCGCCGTGCTTGTATCGCTGCTTTGTGATAGCGCGCACGTCTCCTATTGGAGATCGCAAAGTTGCGTGCACGACTGTCGCAACCTCCCGTAGCGAGGGTTCACAGGGGACCCTCCCTCGATGCCGCGGGAGAAGGCATCTTCCCCGGCGCTGCGTTGAGACGGCGGGGAGAGGTGGATGAGCGAGCGGCGGATCCTGATCACGGGCGCTTCGAGCGGGATCGGCGCTGCCACCGCTCGGGCGATGGCGGTGCCGGGCGCCTCGATTGCCGTCCACTGCCGCGCGAATCGCGCGGGCGCCGAAGCAGTGGCGGCCGAACTGCGCGCCGCGGGCGCAGTTGCGCTGGTGCTGCAGGGGGACCTAGCCGACCCGGACACGCCCGCGCGGCTGGTGGCGGAGGCGGTCGATGGCTTCGGCGGCCTGGAAGTGGTGGTGGCCAATGCGGGCTTCGCCGACCGCACCGCCCTCGCCGCAATGACCGACGAGACCTTCGCCCGCAGCGCCGACGCGGTGCTCTGGGGCTTTATGCGGCTGGCGCGCGCCGCCGGGCCCCATCTGCAACGCGCCGGGCGGGAGGGCGGCCTCGCGCGGCTGGTCGCGGTCTCCTCCTTCGTGGCCCATCTCTACCGGACGGACACGGCCCTCTTTCCCGCCAGCGCGGCGGCCAAGGCGGGGGTGGAGGCGCTGGTGCGGTCGCTCGCGGTGGAATGGGCGCCGGATGTGACGGTCAACGCCGTCGTGCCCGGCTTCACCCGCAAGGATCCGGGAACCCATGTGGCGCTGGAGCCCGCGGCATGGGATGCGATCCTGGCCCGCATCCCGCTGCGGCGCCTGGGCCAGCCCGCCGATGTCGCGGCAGCGGTGGCGTTCCTCGCCTCGCCCGGGGCGGGCTACGTCACGGGGCAGTGCCTGCATGTCAGCGGCGGCGTGGTGATCTAGGACCGGCGGCGCGGCCGTGCGGCGACAAGGGAGGAAACAGGGATGAGCGATGAGAGCCCGCTGCTGGTCACGCGGTCAGGCGGCGTGGTGCGCGCCGTGCTGAACCGGCCCTCCCGCCGCAACGCGCTGAACGCGGCGCTGTCCGAGGCGCTGGACGGGCTGCTGGCGGAATTGCGAGAGGACCGTTCGGCGCGCGTCCTCGTTCTCTCCGGCGCGGGCGGGCATTTCTGCGCCGGGCTGGACCTCGGCGAGGTCGGGGGCGAGACCGGCACGCCGGAGCAGCGCAGCGCCGCGCAGCTAGAGCGGAACCGGCGAATCGGCGCGCGCTTCGCGGCCCTCTCCGCCCTGCCGCAGGTGGTAATCTGCGCGGTGGAGGGCTCAGCCTTCGCGGGCGGGCTGGGCTTCGTCTGCGCCGCCGACATCGCCCTTGCCTCGGCAGATGCGCGCTTCGCGGCGCTGGAGGTGCGGCGCGGGCTGGTGGCGGCACAAATCCTGCCCTGGATTGCCCATCGCGCCGGGCGCAGCCAGGCGGCGCGGATGGTTCTGCAGGGCCATGTGCTGGGCGCGTCCGAGGCCGGGCGGATCGGGCTGGTGCACGAGGTCGCGCCGGACGCCGCGGCGCTGGGCGCGATGGTGGACACCGTGGTGACCGACGTGCTGCAGGGCGCGCCGGGGGCGATCGCGGAGACGAAGGCGATGCTCGCCGCTCTCGGCGGGGTCTTGCCCGAGGGCTATGCGGAGGCCGGCGCCGCGGCCTTCGCCCGCTGCGCGGCGAGCGGCGAGGCGGAGGAGGGCATCGCCGCCTTCCGAGAGCGCCGCCCCCCCGCTTGGTTCGCCACTCAGTCCTCGTAGATCATCTTCCGCGTCATCCCGCCGTCGGAGACGAATTCGGCCCCGGTGACGAAGCCGCTCTCCGGGCCGAGGAGCCAGGCGGCGAGGGAGGCGATGTCCTCCGGCCGCCCGACGCGGCCGGCGGGATGCTGGGCGTTGTCCGCCTCGCTCAGCCTCTCGTCCCGCACATTGATCCAGCCGGGCGAGATGACGTTGGCGCGCACCTCGGGGCCGAGGCTGATAGCGAGCGCGTGGGTGAGGGCGAGGAGGCCGCCTTTGGAGGCCGCGTAGCTCTCCGTGTCCGGCTCGGACTGGTGGGCGCGGGTGGAAGCGATGGTGAGGATCGCTCCCTTCGCCCGGCGCAGCATCGGCTCCGCCGCGCGCGCGAGCAGGTAGGTGCTGGTGAGGTTTATGCTGATGACGCGGGACCAGTCCTCCAGGCTGAGGTCACGCAGTGGCTTCCGCACCATGATGCCGGCATTGCAGACGAGGCCGTCGAGCCGCGCCTCCTGCCCCGCGATGCCCTCCACCAGCGCGCGCACCGCCGCCTCGTCGGAGATGTCGGCCCGGACATGGCGCGCTGCCTCTTCGGGCCCGTTCGCCTCGGTGTCGGCGGTGACGACATGCCAGCCATCGGCCGCGAGGCGCTTCGCGATGCCCTGGCCGATGCCCCTCGCCCCGCCCGTGACCAGCGCGACGCGTTTCCCTTCCACCATCATCCGCCCTCCCTCGGTGCCGGATGGCAACGCGAAGGAGCGGAGGCGGGTTCACCCCGTCATTGCCCTCCCCTAGCCGTTCGGAGAGCGGCATGACATAATTATCTATTCGAAACTGAACGCCGCTCGCCCCGGTTCAAGCCGCAGCAAGCCTGTTCAGGAGTGCCCATGAGCAAGCCCGCCCTCGCCCTCGCGATTGCACTGATCGGAGGTCCCGTCTCAGCTCAGCCGACCCAGCCCGGCAACACCGGTATGCCTGCCTCCACTGCCCCTACCCCTTCCGCCCCAGGCGGCCTCACCGCCGATCAGGGCGCCGGGGTTCCCAGCATGGCGGAATCGCCCGCCGCGCCGGTCGACACGGCTGGCCCTTCCAGCCCGCAGGCCGGCGTGCCCGGCACCGCCTCGTCCTCACAGCTCGGCCGATTGCGGCAGGCAGGCGCGGGGCTGACTGGACAGGAGCGGCCGGCGCTAGACCGTGAGCAGGCGCCGGACCGCGTCCTCCTCCAACGCTTGCGCCTCTCCCTCCAGCGCCACCTCGCCGCGAACCATCACGGTGATGCGGTCGGCAAGGTCGCGCGCGAACTCGAAATACTGCTCGACCAGCACCACCGCCATGCCGCGATCGTTCGCTAAGTGGCGTATGACGCGCGCGATGTCCTTGATGACGCTGGGCTGGATACCCTCGGTGGGCTCGTCGAGGATCAGCAGGCGCGGGCGGGCGGTCAGCGCGCGGGCGATGGCGAGCTGTTGCTGTTGCCCCCCGGAGAGGTCGCCCCCGCGGCGGCGCAGGAATTGGCGCAGGATGGGGAAGAGGTCGAAGACCTCGGAGGACACCTTGCTGCCGCGCGGGGCGGCGGCCAGCGCTGTCTCCAGGTTCTCCTGCACAGTGAGGAAGGGAAAGATCTCGCGGCCCTGGGGCACGTAGCCGATGCCGGCGCGGGCCCGGTTGGCCGGGGAGAGGGCGGCGATGTCCCGCCCCTCCCACTCGATGCGCCCTCCGCTGATGCGCTCCACCCCCATGATCGAGCGCATGAGGGAGGACTTGCCCACGCCGTTGCGGCCGAGGACGCAGGTGATGCGTCCGGGATCGGCGGCGAGGTTCACGCCGCGCAGGCACAGGCTGGCGCCGTAGGAGAGGCGAAGGTCGGTGGCGCGGAGCATGTTTCAGCGGCCCAGATAGACTTCGATGACGCGAGGGTCGTTCTGCACGGTGTCGATGGAGCCCTCGGAGAGCAGCGTGCCCTCGTGCAGCACCGTCACCTTGCTGCCGAGAGCGCGGACGAACTCCAGGTCGTGCTCCACCACCACCACGCTGCGCTTTCCGGCGATGCGGCGGAGAAGCGCGGCGGTGTGCTCCGTCTCTTGGTCCGTCATCCCGGCCACGGGCTCGTCCACGAGTAGCAGGTCGGGGTTCTGCATGAGCAGCATGCCGATCTCCAGCCATTGCCGCTGGCCGTGGGAGAGGATGGTGGCCGGATCACCCGCGCGGGTGGCGAGGCCGATCTCCTCCGTCACGGCCTCGATCCGCTTGCGCGCGGCGCCCTCCAGCCTCCACCGCAGGCAGGACCAGGGATCGCGCGGGGCCTTGAGCGCGAGCTCGAGGTTCTCAAACACGGTCAGCGCGTCGAAGACGGTTGGCTTCTGGAACTTACGGCCGATGCCGAGATTGGCGATCCGTGCCTCGTCCATGCGGGTGAGGTCGTGCTCGCCGAAGGTCACCGTGCCGGCGGTGGGGCGGGTCTTGCCGGTGATGACGTCCATCATCGTCGTCTTGCCCGCGCCGTTCGGGCCGATCACGGCGCGCAGCTCGCCTGGATCGACGATGAGGGAGAGGTTGTTCAGCGCCCGGAAGCCGTCGAACACGACAGAGACGCCATCGAGGTAGAGACCCGGCCCTTTCACTTGGCCCGCCCCCGGAAAAGGCCTGCGAGGCCGCGCGGCAGGAAGATGGTGACGGCGACGAAGAGGCCGCCGAGGACAAAGAGCCAGAGGTCCGGCGCGAAGGAGGTGAGCCAGGTCTTCAGCGCGTTCACCGAGAAGGCGCCGAGGATGGCGCCGGCCAGCGTGCTGCGGCCGCCGACCGCCACCCAGATCACCGCCTCGATCGAGTTGCCCGGCGCGAACTCGCCGGGGTTGATGATGCCCACCAGCGGCACGTAGAGCGCGCCCGCGAGCCCCGCCAGCACGGCCGAGAGGGTGAAGACGGAGAGCTTGAAGGAGGTGACGGAGTAGCCGAGGAAGCGCACCCGGCTCTCGGCATCGCGCACCGCGACGAGGACGCGGCCGAGCTTCGTGCCGGTGATGTGTCGGCAGAGGATGAGTGAGCCAGCGAGCAGGAGGAGGGCGGCGTAGAACAGTCCGGCCCGCGCGCCCTGCGTGTTCAGCGGCATGCCGAGCAGCTCCTTGAAGTCGGTGAAGCCGTTGTTCCCGCCGAAGCCCATGTCGTTGCGGAAGAAGGCGAGCATCAGCGCGTAGGTCATCGCCTGGGTGATAATGGAGAAGTAGACGCCCGTGATCCGGCTGCGGAAGGAGAGCCAGCCGAGGAGGAAGGCGAGCGCGCCGGGCACCAGCATCGCCATCAGGATCGCGTAGGGGAAGTGGTCCAAGCCCAGCCAGTACCAGGGCAGTTCCTTGTAGCCGAGGAAGACCATGAAGTCCGGCAGCACAGGATGCCCGTAGACGCCGCGCGGCCCGATGAGGCGCATGAGGTGCATCCCCATGGCATAGCCGCCCAGGGCGAAGAAGGCGCCGTGGCCGAGGGAGAGGATGCCAGCATAGCCCCAGGCGAGATCTATCGCGAGCGCCAGCACGCCGTAGCAGATCCACTTGCCCGTGACGGCCACGGTGAAGTCCGAAACGCGAAGGGCACTTCCAGCGGGCAGCGTGTTCAGCACGGGAAGCAGCGCGAGCAGGGCGATAGCGGCGATGACCGCGCCGCGGATCAGCAGGCGCGCGGGAATGCCGCGGGGGGTGGGGGTGGCGGTGATGTCGCTCATGCGTCGGCGGCCCGGCCCTTGAGGGCGAAGAGGCCGCGTGGGCGGCGCTGGATGAAGAGCATGATGAGCACCAGCACGGCCACCTTGGCCAGCACGGCGCCGGCCCATGGCTCGATGATCTTGTTCAGCACGCCGAGCCCCATGGCGCCGACGAGGGTGCCGACGAGGCTGCCCACGCCGCCGAAGACGACGACCATGAAGCTGTCGATGATGTAGCCCGTGCCGAGATTAGGGGAGACATTGTCGATCTGGCTGAGCGCCACCCCCGCCATGCCCGCGATCCCCGAGCCGAAGGCGAAGGTCAGCGCGTCCACCCGCCCCGTGCGGATGCCCATGGTGGCGGCGGTGCGGCGGTTCTGCACCACCGCGCGCATCTCCAGCCCGAAGCGGGTGAGGCGGATGGCCGCGAAGGCGAGGGCGAGGACGAGGAGGGAGAGGACGATCACCCAGAGTCGGTTCTGGGTGATCAAAATGCCGGCGGGAAGCGAGAGCGTGCCCTGCATCCAGGTGGGGGAGAGGACTTCCCGGTTCTGCGCGCCGAAGGCGAGGCGCACGGCCTGCTGCAGGATCATGCCGACGCCGAAGGTCATCAGCAGCGTCTCCAGCGGGCGGCCATAGAGGTGGCGGATCAGCCCGCGCTCCAGCACCGCGCCCGCGAGGCCGGCCACAAGGAAGGCGGCCGGGACGGAGAGGGGCAGGGACCAGGGCAGCAGCCAGGGGATGCCGCGGAGGGTCTCCTGCACCACAAAGGTGGTGTAGGCGCCGAGCATGACGAACTCGCCATGGGCCATGTTGATCACGCCCATCACGCCGAAGGTGATGGCGAGGCCGAGCGCGGCCAGCAGCAGCACGGAGCCGAGAGAGAGGCCCTGGAACAGCGTTTCCGCGCCGCGCTTGAAGGCAAGGCGCCCGTCGATGGCGGCGACGGCGGCATCCAAATCGGCGGCGAGGTCGGGATTGGTGGCGCGGGCCTCCAGCAGCAGGGCGCGCGCGTCCTCCGAGGAAGCGCCGCCGAGCGTCGCGATGCCCTGCCGCTTCACCGCCGCATCGGACGCGACGAGGCGGGAGGCGGCGAGCGCCAGCTCCTGCCGCTCGCGCACGCGGGGGACGGACTCCCGGGCGATGGCGGCTTCCAGCGGTGCGATATTCTCGGCGCTGCGGCTGCGGAAGACGGAATCCGCGGCGGCCAGGCGCTCATCGGGGCTGGCGGAGACGAGCTGGAGGCGGCCCAGCGCCCCGCGCAGCGCGGCGCGGACGCGGTTGTTGATGCGGACCGTCTCGGCGCCCGACGCATCCGCGGGCTGGCCGGTCGCGGCATCGGTGCTGTTGGGGAGGAGGATGAGGGTGTCGCGCTTGCGGAGCTGGCCATCGGAGAGGGAGCGCAGCACGGGAAGGGCGCGCGGGTCGCCGCTGGCGCCGAGGCGTTCCACCGCCTCCGCCTGGGTGCCGAAGCCGCCGGCGAGGCCGGGCAGCGCTTCGATGAAAGCGTCCTGCGCCGCGACGGGAAGCGCGCCAGCGAGGAAGGCGAGCAGGAGGAGGATGCGGAGCATGGTGGTGCGGGCGGCGGGTTGTCCCCGCCGCCCCTTTCCTATCAGCCGCGGCGGCTGGCGTTCTCGGGGATGAAGGGGGACCAGTTCTCGGCCGCGATGGCGGTCGGCGTCTTGTGGACGATGTTGAACTGGCCGTTCTCCTGCACCTCGCCGATCATCACCGGCTTGGTGAGGTGATGGTTGGGCTGCATCTCCTCCTCGTAGCCGCAGGGCGCCATGACCTTCTGGCCGTACATCGCCTGGCGCACCGCATCGACCGCGGTGGTGCCGGCCTTCTGCACGGCCTGCGACCACATGCGGAAGCCGGTGTAGGTGGCCTCCATCGGGTCGTTCGTCACGCGCTTGTCGTTCTTGATGTAGGCGCGCCACATCGCCTTGAACTCGTCATTCGGGGCGCCAGGGACGGACATGAAGTAGTTCCAGGCGGCGAGATGGCCGACCAGCGGCTTGGTGTCGATGCCGGCTAGCTCCTCCTCGCCCACGGAGAAGGCGACGCAGGGGATGTCCTCGGCTTTGATGCCCTGGTTGCCCAGCTCGCGGTAGAAGGGGACGTTCGCGTCGCCGTTGATGGTGGAGACGATAGCGGTGCGCTTGCCCTCGCCCGCGAAGCGCTTCACGCGGGAGACGATGCCCTGCCAGTCGGAGTGCCCGAAGGGGGTGTACTCCTCCATGATGTCGGCGTCGCTGATCCCCTTGCTGTTGAGATAGGCGCGGAGGATGCGATTGGTGGTGCGGGGATAGACGTAGTCGGTGCCGAGGAGGGCGATGCGCTTCGCCTCGCCGCCATCCTTGCCCATCAGGTACTCCACTGCCGGGATCGCCTGCTGGTTAGGCGCGGCGCCGGTATAGAAGACGTTCCTGCTCTGCTCCTCGCCCTCGTACTGTACGGGGTAGAAGAGAAGGCCGTTCAGCTCCTCGAAGACGGGGAGCACGGACTTGCGGGAAACCGAGGTCCAGCAGCCGAAGGTCACGTCCACCTTGGACACGGCGAGCAGCTCACGCGCTTTCTCGGCGAAGAGCGGCCAGTTGGAGGCGGGATCGACGACCACGGGCTCCAGGCGCCGGCCGAGCACGCCGCCCTTCGAATTGGTCCACTCGATCATCATCAGCACGGTGTCGCGCAGCGCCGTCTCGCTGATGGCCATGGTGCCGGAGAGGGAGTGGAGCACGCCCACCTTGATGGGCGAGCCTTGGGCGAAAGAGGGGCGGATCGCCGGCACCGCCAGCGCGCCACCCAGGCCGGCCAGCGCGGCGCGGCGGGTGAGATTGAGGCTCATGGTTTCGTCCCACAGAGGCCGGTGCGCCCGCGGATTCCCCCCGCGACTGGCCGGACCCTGCTGAGTTTGCGAGAAGCGTGCCATCCGGGCCCCTGGCCACAGCCCGGCCATCCCCTATCGGGGCTGCCGCGGCCTTGGGCAGTCCAGGGACGGCTCTGCGCTTTTCCGTGGCAAGGCGGAACGGACCGCCCGGCCTCAGAGGTCCCCCATCCAGCGGGGCAGGGCCAGGGCGATCTCCGGGACGAAGGTGACGGCCAGCATCACCGCCGTCATCGCCAGGAGGAACCACCAGACCCAGACCATGGTGCTCTCCATGCTGCAGCCGGCGATGCGGCAGGTGACCATCAGGTTCACCGCCGTAGGCGGCGTGAAGGCGCCGATGGCGACGTTCATGGTCATGATCACCCCGAACCAGGTGAGGTCCCAATGGAACAGGGCCGCGATGGGCAGGAGGATGGGCAGGAAGATGAGATAGGTGGAGATGGCGTCCAGCGCCGTGCCCGCGATCATCAGCAGCACGGTGATGGCGAGCAGCATCACCACCTCGTTGTCCGTCAGGCCGATCAGCATCCCGGCGAGCGCGTCGAAGATGCCGGCCGCGCTGCCGGCATGGGCGTAGATGGCGGCGAGCGCGATGATGAGGAGGACCACGGCGGAAATCTCCGCGCTGTCGCGCAGCACCTCGTAGAGATCGCGCCAGGTGAGGCTGCGATAGATTACGGCGCCGACGAAGAGGCCGTAGAAGACGGCGACGACGGCGGCCTCGGTCGGCGTGAAGGCGCCGGAGCGGAGGCCGCCCAGGATCACCACCGGCGCGGCGAGGCCCCAGACGGCGTCGAGGAAGGAGCGCCAGAGCCGCGCAGCCGTGAGCGGCGGGCGGGCCGCGTGTGGCTCGGGCAGGCCGAAGCCGCCGCGCCGCGCGAGCCACACGGCCGGAACGATGAGGGCGAGGCCGGAGAGAATGCCGGGCACGACCCCCGCGAGGAACAGCGCGGGCACGGAGACGCCCGGCACGAGCACGGCATAGACGATGAAGGGGATGGAAGGCGGGATGAGCACGTCGGTGGACCCGCCCGCCGCGGTGAGGGAGGCGACATAGGGCGCGGGATAGCCCTGCTTCAGCATGGGCGGCACCATCACCGCGGCCACGGCGGCGGCATCCGCCGCGCCCGAGCCGCTGACGCCACCGAGGATCATGCAGAGCAGCACGGCCACGATCGCCAGCGCCCCCGTGCGGTTGCCGACGAGGAGCTGGGCGAAGCCAACGAGGCGCGCGGCAACCCCCGCCCGCTCGAAGACCAGCCCGGCGAGGACGAACATCGGCAGGGCCAGCAGCGGATACTTCGCGATGCCCGTCCAGATGTTCGTGGGCAGGGCCATGACGCCCATGCCCTCCATTGCGATGACGAAGAAGCCGGTGAGCCCCATGGCGACGCCGATGGGCACGCCCACCAGCATCAGCAGGATGAAAAGCCCGACGAGGAGGAGGATCGCCAGCGTCACGCGCGGATCACCCGGATCATGCGGCCGAGGAGCCGCGCGCAGATGACGAGCGACATGAGCGGCATCCACCCCGTGTAGAGCCATTGCGGCACGCCGAGGCCGGGGGAGAGAACCTCGAAGCGGTACTCGTCCCAGGTGTAGAAGGCGCCGTACCAGACGAGCGGGACGAAGACGGCGAGGCCGCAGAGAAGGACCAGCACCTCCACCCCGCGCGCGGCGCGCTGCGAGAGCTTCTCGGTGAAGTAGGTCACGCGGATGTGGCGGTCCGCGCCGAAGGCGGCGGCGCTGCCGAGGAAGGTCATCACCACCATGATCGCGACCGAGTACTCCTCGGTGAAGGCGAGGGAGACGTCGGTGAAGTAGCGGGTGAGCACGTTCGCCATGGTGATGACGGCCAGCACGGCCATGGCGGCGGCGGCCAGCGCGCCCTCAAGCGTGACGGGGATGCGCGGCGGGGCTTCCCCGAGCTGGAGGCCGGGGGCCTGGATATCGGCGTGTTCGGTCATGGTGCTTTTCAGGACGTGGCGGGGCGGCACGGCGCCGCCCCGGGAGATCTCAGCTCGCGCGGGCGATGACGGCCTCGGCCTGGCGGACGAGGTCGGTGCCGATGGTGCCCGCCCACTTGTCGAAGACGGGGCGGGTGGCGCGGGCGAAAGCCGCCTTCTCGGACGCGGAGAGGTCGATCACCTCCACCCCGCGGCGCGCGCACTCCTCCAGGGATGAGCGGTCGCCGTTCAGCCCCAGCCCCTTGCGGGCGGCGTTGTTGCCGGCCTGCCCGGCCTCGCGCGCGGCCTCGACCACGATCTCCCGGTCCCGCGGCTCGAAGCCCGACAGCGCCTGCTTGCTGATGGCGACAATGCCCGCATCGGCGCAGTAGTTCCACAGGGTCAGGTGCTTCTGCGCCAGCGTGTCCATGCGGAAGCCGAGGAAGAGGTTCACCGGGTTCTCCTGCCCGTCCACCGCGCCGGTCGAGAGGGCGGGTTGGAGGTCGGCGAAGGACATCTGCACGGGGTTGGCGCCGAGGGCCGTGTAGATCTCGGAGAAGATGGCGCCGGCGGCGAAGCGGATCTTCAGCCCGCGCAGGTCGCCCGGCGCGCGGATGGGGCGCTTGGAGTTGCTGATCTCGCGGAAGCCGTTCTCGCCCCAGGCCAACGGCTCGATGTCGCGCGTGGCGAGGGTGCGGAACAGCGCCGCCCCGACCTCGCTTCCTACCAGCGCGTCGAAGGCGGCGGTGCCGGGCATGAGGAAAGGGAGGGAGAAGAGGTTCATCTCCCTGATCTGGGGGGAGATGTTGATGGTGGAGAAGACGGCGCCGTCGATCACGCCCTGACGGATCGCCACCAGCTCCCGCGTCTGGTCGCCGCCGACGAGGGAGGAGCCGGGATAGACCTTGAAGTTCAGCCGCCCTTCGGAGCGCTGGTTCACCAGATCGGCCCAGACGAAGGCGGATTCCGAGAGGGCGATGGGCCGGTTGCCGACCACCGTGATCTTGTATTCCGGCTTATAGCGCGGCTGGGCCCGGCCGATCGCGGGCAGGGCCAGGACAGGGAGGGCGGCGCCCGCGGAGAGCAGGGCGCGGCGGTTCACGCGCAGGGTCATGGACGTCTTTCCCCCAAAGGCTTCACTTCTGGTTGCGCGCACTCTGGAAGAGCGGGGCGGGGGCGGCAAGGGGCGGCGCGGGCCGCGAGGACCGCCCCGCAACGGAAGGCGAGCGGGCGCGGCCGCAAGCCGCCATCCGCCGCCGGGCTGCTGCCCCGCACAGGGCAGTGCGGGCGCGGGGCTAGGTGCCCTCTAGTTCGTGCGAGAGACGGATCAGGTCCTGCGTGTGGGCGTGGGTGGCGCGCCCCGCGCGGAGCGCGGCCTCGTCCATCACCTCCACGATCCGCCCACCCTGCATCACCGCCAGCCGGCCGCAGAGATGCGCGACGACGGCGAGATTGTGGGAAACGAGAATGCAGGTGAGGCCGCGCGCGGCGCGCAGGTCGGCCAGGAGGTTCAGCACCTCCGCCTGGACGGAGACGTCGAGCGCGCTCGTCGGCTCGTCCAGCAGCAGCACGCGGGGATCGGCGACAAGGGCGCGGGCGATGGCCACGCGCTGGCGCTGCCCGCCCGAGAGCTGGTGGGGGTAGCGGAAGCGGGCGGTGCGCGGCAGCGCCACCTCCTCCAGCGCGCGGGCGATGCGCGCCTCCGCGTCCGGCACGCCGTGGACGACCAGCGGCTCGGAGAGAATGCGGTCCACCGTCTGCCGGGGATGGAGGGAGCCGTAGGGGTCCTGGAACACCATCTGGACCGTGCGGAAGAAAGCGCGGTCGCGCTTGCGGCCGAGGGCGCGCCGCTCCACCGCGATCCGCCCCGTCCATTCCATGACCAGGCCGGCGATGGTGCGGAGCACGGTGGACTTGCCGCTGCCGCTCTCCCCCACCAGCCCGAAGGTCTCGCCCTCGGCGACGTTGAACGAAACTCCGCGCACGGCGTGGTTGGCGCCGAAGCGCACGTCGAGATCCGAGACGCTTATCATGGGCGCAGCTCCGGCGGTCATGCGCGCGGCGCCAGCCAGGAGGGATCGCGCCTGAGCGTGGGCAGGCGGTCCCGGCGCTCCTCCAGGCTCGGCAGGCATTCCAGCAAGCCGCGCGTGTAGCCATGCCTCGCGCGGTGCAGGTCGGCGGCGGGCAGCTCCTCCATCACCTGGCCGGCATACATCACGGCTACGCGGTCGCAGAAGCGGGAGACCAGGGGGAGGTCGTGGCTGATGAGCATCAGCGCCATGCCGCGGCTGTCCACCTGCTCCTCGATCAGGGAGAGGATCTCGGCCTGCACGCTGGCATCGAGCGCGGAGGTCGGCTCGTCCGCGATCAGCAGATCGGGATTGGGGGCGAGCATCATGGCGATCATCACGCGCTGGCCCATGCCGCCGGAGAGCTCGTGCGGATAGGCGTCGTGGACGCGGCGCGGATCGCGGATCTTGACGGATTCGAGCAGGTTCAGCGCGGCCTCGCGCGCCTCCCTGCGGCCGAGCTTCGTGTGCGCCCGCAGCGCCTCGGCGATCTGGGCGCCCGCCGTCATCACGGGATTGAGGCTGTATTTCGGGTCCTGGAGGATGAGCCCGATGCGGCCGCCGCGCAGGGCGCGCATCTCGGCCTCCGAGGCGTGGAGGATGTCCGTCGTGCCGAAGCGCAGCGCATCGGCCCGCACCTTCGCGCTGCCGGGCAGGAGCCGCATCAGCGCGCGCCCCGTGACGGACTTGCCCGACCCGCTCTCCCCCACGATGCCGAGCTTCTCCCGTCCGATGGCGAAGGAGACGCCGCGCACGGCCTGGGTGACGCCGGTAGCGGAGGGGAAATCGATGTGGAGATTCCGCACGGCGACCAGGGGCTCGCCGGGCAACACGGCTTCCGTCATCGCTGCTTCGGGTCCAGCACGTCTCGCAACCCGTCGCCGAGCAGGTTGAAGGCGAGGGAGGCGGCGAAGATGGCGATGCCGGGCATCACGGCCACCCACCACTGCTCCAGGATGAAGCGCCGGGCGGTCGCGATCATCGTGCCCCATTCCGGCAACGGCGGCTGCGCGCCGAGGCCGAGGAAGCCGAGGCCGGCGGCGGTGAGGATGATGGAGGACATGTCCAGCGTTACGCGCACGACGAGCGAGGGCAGGCACATCGGCATGATATGGCGCAGCACGACGCGCGCAGGGGAGGCGCCCGTCATGCGCGCCGCGGCGACGTAGTCCGTGCGCCGGACCGTCAGCGTCTCCGCCCGGGCTAGGCGGGCATAGGGCGGCCAGGCCGTGAGGGCGATGGCGATCACCGCACTCTCCACCCCCGGCTTCATGGCGGCGACGAAGGCGAGCGCCAGGATGAGGCGAGGAAAGGCGAGGAAGACGTCTGTGACCCGCATCAGCAGCCGGTCCCACAGCCCGCCCGCATAGCCCGCGACGCAGCCGACGATCAGGCCGAGCGGCGCGACGAGCAGCACCACGGCCACCACCATCCCCAGCGTAACGCGGCCGCCATAGAGCAGGCGGGACCAGACATCGCGCCCCAGCTCGTCCGTGCCGAGCCAGTGCGCGGCGGAGGGAGCGGCGAGGCGGTTGCCGAGCTGCTGGATGCCGGGATCATGGGTGGCGAGCACGGGCGCCAGCAGGATCAGCAGCAGCATCACGAGGATCACCGCCAGCCCCGCCACCGCCAGCGGGTTGCGCCGGAAGGCAAGCCATGCCTGGTAGCGCCGGCCCCAGGCGGCCTGGGAGCGGGAGGCCGGGGCATCGGTGAGCAGCCAGTCGCGGCGACGCGGCACGGCGCCGGGCTGAGACGGCGGGGGCGCACCGGCGGGCGCAGTCTCGTCCGGCACGGGCTCCAGCGCCGCGGTCGCGGTGGCGGCGTCGGCCATGGGGCTCCCGGGGGTCGGTCCGCTCATCGCGTGCGGGGGTCCAGCAGTCGGTAGAGAAGATCGGCGAGAAGGTTCAGCACGACGTAGATCAGCCCGACGACGAGGGTGGCGCCGAGGACGGCGTTCATGTCCGCGTTCAGCAGCGACACGGTGAGGTACTGGCCAAGGCCGGGCCAGGCGAAGATCGTCTCGGTCAGCACCGCGCCCTCCAGCAGCCCGGCATAGGTGAGGAAGATCACCGTCACCAGCGGGACGAGCGTGTTGCGGAAGGCGTGGCGCCAGACGATGCGCGCGTTGGACAGCCCCTTGGCGCGTGCAGTGGTGACGTACTCGCTGCGCAACTCCGCTAGCATGAAGGCCCGCGTCATGCGCGCGATATAGGCAAGCGAGAAGAAGGCGAGGATCCCGGCGGGCTGGACGAGGTGCTGCACCGCGTCCCAGAGGGCCGGCCAGTTGCCCGCCAGCGCGGCATCCAGCGTCAGCAGCCCGGTCACCGGCTCCACCATGTCCTGGTAGACGATGCCCTGGCGCCCGGGACCGGGAAGCCAGCCCAGCCAGGCGTAGAAGACGAGCAACGAGATGAGCCCGAGCACGAAGACCGGCAGAGAATGGCCGGCGAGGCAGAAGACGCGCACGGCCTGGTCCACCCAGCTTCCCTGCCGCGTCGCGGCCAGCACGCCGAGCCCGATGCCGAGGACGGCGGCGATGATGATGGCCAGCGTCGCCAGCTCGAAGGTGGCGGGGAAGAAGCGCGCGATGTCCTCCCAGACGGGGTTGGAGGTCATGACGGAGCGGCCGAGATTGCCGGTGACGATTTCCGTCAGATAGCGCCAGAACTGTATCGGCAGCGGCTGGTCCAGCCCCAGCTCCACCTGCGCGCGCGCCACCACGTCGGCCGGGGCGCGGTCTCCCACCACGGCCAGCACGGGGTCGATTGGCACCACACGCCCGATGAAGAAGGTGACGAGGGCGAGGCCGAGCAGCGTGATGGGAATGCTGGCGGCGGTGGCCGCCAGCGATCCCCATTGCCGTGATATCAGGCGCGCGCGGGGCAAGGCTCAGGCCTTGGCGATGGAGGCGTACTCCGTCCGGTCGTTCAGCACGCCGATCCGGAAGCCGCGCACCCCGCTGCGGGTCACCGCCACCTCTACGTCCTGCAGCATGATGGCGAAGGGGCTCTCCTTCTGGTGGTCGCGCTGCAGCGCCTCGTACATGTCCACGCGCTTCTCCGCGTCCGTCTCCTTCACGGCCGCCAGGGTGCGCGCGGTCAGCTCGGGGATCTCCCAGCTGGAGCGCCAGGCGAGTGTCTTGTTGCGCGCGTCGTCCCCGTTGTCGGGGTTCATGCTGAATGCCTCGGCATTGCTGTGCGGGTCGAAATAGTCGGAGCCCCAGCGCAGGAGGGCGAGGTCGTGCTGGCGCGCGCGGGTCTTGGTGATGACGGCGCGCATCTCGCCCGGCAGCATGCGCGGGCGGATGCCAATGGCGGCGAGGTTCGCCTGCACGGCTTGGGCGATGTCGCCCACCGGGGCACCGGAGAAGAAGTCGAAGGAGCACTCGAAACCATCGGGATGCCCGGCCTCGGCCAGCAGGCGCTTGGCCCCGGCCACGTCCATCTTGAAGGGCTTCTCCGTCAGCGCGCCGGGCAGGCCCTCCGGCAGGAAGGCCTGGTGGACGGCGTAGTTGCTGGGAACGATGTTGCTCTGGATGCCCTCGTAGTCGATCGCCATTTTGATCGCCTGCCGCACCCCGGGCTTCGACAGGATCGGGTGCTTCTGGTTCATTGCGACGTAGAGCAGCCCGGCCTTGCGCTGCGTGACCACGGTGTAGCGGCTGTCATTCCCCACGCCCTTGATCTGGTCGGAGGCGAGGTTGCGCGCGATGTCGTAGTCCCCGCGCTGTAAGCCGAGGAGCTGCGCCGAGGGGTCGGCGACGTGGCGCATGATGATCCGGCGCGTGGCGGGCGCCTCGGCCGCGTTCGGATTGGCCTGCAGCGTCACCGCCTCGCTCGCGCGCCAGGAGACGATGCTGTAGGAGCCCGAGCCCGCGGAGTTCGTCTTCAGCCAGGCATTGCCCCAGTCATCTCCCTGGGCGCGGGCGGAGAGAGTCGCCTTCTCCACGATGCTGCCGACCGCGGCCGAGAGGCAGTAGAGCAGGAAGGAGGTCGCGGTTGGCTCGGCGGTGGTCAGCACCACGGTGCGGGGGTCGGTGGCGCGGATGGTCTGCGCCATGTTGCCGCGGTTGAAGCCGAACTGGTTGATGATGAAGGCCGGGCTCTTGTTCAGCGCCACCACGCGCTGGAGGGAGTAGACCACATCCTCCGCCGTCGCCTCCTTGCCGCTGGCGAATTTTTGGCCGGTCTTCAGACGGAAGGTGAAGGTCTTCGCGTCGTCGCCCGCTGTCCAGCTCTCGGCGAGGTCGCCGACGAGCCGGGCGGGATCGTCGTTCGGGGTAGAGACGAGGCGCTGGTAGACGTTCCCACAGATCTCGGCCCCCGTGTACTCGAAGCTCTCGGCGGGATCGAGGGTGATGAGGTCGTCGAGCTGCTTGGCCATCACGATCACGCCCGGCGGCGTCTGGGCCTGGGCAGCGCGGATCACCGTGTTCCAGGAGAGGACGGCGCCGGAGGCGGCCCCGAGGCCTGTCAGGAGGGTGCGGCGGGTCGTCATGCGTCGTCTCCGGTGGATGGGTGGCGAATGCCCGTGCGCCGGGCCTTCCGCAAGGCTGGAACAGGGGGGCAGGCCTTGCCAAGCGCGAAAGCCATGGAGTTCTGGCAGAGATTTGAGCCCGCCCCGGACGCGCCGCCCTACCGGGAGAGCATGGCGGCGGCGATGCCGGACGGATCGGCCCTCCCCCTGCCGCTCCGCGACTACGGCGAGGTCGCGGTCGGCGGGCTGATCGTCAACCAGGCCTCCTTCGCCGTTCTGCAGCGCCTCGCAGGCGGGATGGCCGAGGCCGCGCGCCCGCTCGGTGCCGAGGTGGTCTGCGGGCTGCCGACCCTCGGCCACCCCCTCGCGCCCTCGTGGCCGAGGCGCTGGGTCATCCGAACTGGGTTGCGGCCGGCTACTCGCGCAAGCGCTGGTACGAGGAGGCCCTCCCCGCCCCCGTCTCATCCTCCACTACGCCGGGGGAGCGGCGGATCTGGCTGGACCCGCGCATCCTCCCGCGCCTCGAAATCCGCCGCGTGCTGCTGGTGGACGACGTGGTCAGCACGGACGGCCCCGCGCGGGTGGGGCTGGAACTGCTGAACAGGGCGGGGGTGAGGCCCATGGGGATCCTCGTGGCCATGGCCCAGGGGGACCGCTGGGTCCCGTCCTGGCCCGCGGACCTGCCCGTCGTGGCAGCCTTCGCCACGCCCCTTCTCCGGCGCGGGCCGCAGGGCTGGGTGCCGGACCCGGCGACGCAACCAGGGGTGGTGCTGCCGGGTGACAAGCGCGTGCGCCGTGACAAAAGCGTTGCACCCGCCCCGACCCGCCTGATCTGATGAGTGGACCACTGGCGCGAGGACGTGTTCCATGCGGCGACGGTCCTTTCTCGCGGCCAGCAGCGCCGCGATCGTCCCCGCGGCGCGGCCGCGCGCGGCGGAAGGCGTGGACCTTCTCCTCGTGCTCGCCGTGGATGTCTCCCGCTCGATCGACGACGACGAGGCTCGGCTCCAGCGCGAGGGCTATCGCAGCGCAATGACCGATGCGCGCGTGATGGAGGCGATCCGCTCGGGCACGATGGGCGCGATCGCGGTGGCCTATGTCGAATGGGCCGGCTCGGACTACCAGCGTCTCGTCATCCCCTGGACCCATATCGGCAGCGGCGCGGAGGCCGAGGCCTGGGCGGCCGAGCTGGGGCACGCGCCGCGCGTGGCCCTTTCCTGGACCTCGATCTCCGGCGGGCTCGACTTCTCCATGCGCGTGCTGTCCGAGGCACCGTTCGAGGGGACACGGCGCGTGATCGACGTCTCGGGCGACGGCGTGAACAACAGCGGCATGCCCGTCGAGACCGTGCGGGACCGCGTCGCGGCCGAGGGCGTGACGATCAACGGACTGCCGATCATGAACGACCGGCCGACTTTCGGGCGCGCCTCGCCGGTGCCGCTCGACCAGTACTACCGCGATTCTGTCATTGGCGGGGCTGGAGCCTTCCTCGTCGCGGCAGAGGACTTCGAGTCCTTCGGCAATGCCGTGCGTCGCAAGCTCGTGCGCGAGATCGCGGCGCTGCCGGGGCCGATCATGACCTGACCGGCGCCCGGCCCCGCCAGGTTCAGCGCTCAATCTCCTCCACGACGATCCCGAAGGCGGCAAGCCCTTCGGCCAACAGGTCGCCGAGCAGGTCCATGCCCATGAGATGGCCCGCGGGATCGGCCTCCTCGCGCTCGCGCGCGGCGGCCAGCGCCTCTTCCCACTCAGCCGGCTCGTAGTCGCCGTGGCCGATCCAGGCGAGGGCGAGGAGCGAGGCCTGCTCGTCCTCGTTCAGCTCGTCGATCAGTGTCTCCAGATCCTCGCCGCCGGATGCCGCCTTGCCGACCGCGGCGTCGCTGTCCTCGTCGGCCGCGTCCTCATCCGTTTCGTCGGCGCGGGCGGCATCGATGATGTTCGCGACGGCCCGCAGGCTGATGCCGAGATCGACCTCGTCCTCGTCGTCGTCACGGGGAGGGCCAGGATGTCCGCGCCGCTTGTCGCTCATGGAGGAGGTCCCGATCGCCTGTGTGAGTTGGTGCCGCCCGCCCAACGCTTGATCGGCCCTTCGGCTTCGCGAAACCGCCGTCTCGACTCGGCGTTCATTCCGCAGAGGGTGGCGCAAGAACCCAGGCTAAATGGTTGATCTGAATCGGAACCTACTGATTCACAAGAGGGGGTGTGATGATGATTAGGACAGGCACGATCGCACTCCTCGGCCTCCTGGCGATGGCGCCTATGGCCCATGCCGCCGACACACCGGCCTTCGTAACCGCGACGATGTGCGACGCGGCGGCCCCGATCGCGGCGGGAGAGGCCGTCTTCTCGCGCAAGATCCGGGCCGAGCGCCCCGTCGCCCGCCAGGCCGCCCCGGCTCGCGGGCGCGCGCGTAATGCCCGGCCCGCCGCCCCGGCGGCGCGGCCGGAGCCGCAGGCCGCCGAGATCGATTCGATGCTGCGCCCGGCGGTGCATTTCTGCATGTCGCCCGCGGGCTTCGCGAACCGCGTGCGCTACACCTGAGGCGCGGCCCGGCCGGTCGCCGTCAGGCCGACCAGTCCGGCGCGAAATCCGGCTTCACGAAGCGCTGGTCCTTCGGCAGCGCATCGATCTCGGCGATGTCAGTCTCGGTGAGCCTCTGCGCGAGGAGGAGCGCTTCCAGGTTGGAACGCTGGCTCTCTGGCCGCGCGGCCTTCGGGATCACGGCCACGCCGTCCTGCCGCAGCAGCCAGGCGAGCGCGACCTGCGCGGCACTGACACCGTGCCGTTCCGCGATGGCAAGGAGCTTCGGGTCGCTCGCGAGGCGCCCCTGGCCGAGCGGCGAGTAGGCCGTCAGCACGATCCCGTTGGGGCGCGTGATCTTCAGCAGCCGGTCCTGCGAGAGCAGCGCGTGGTACTCTACCTGGTTCGTCGCGATCGACACGCCCGTCTCGATGGTGCGCTTCAGCAGGCCGGGCGGGAAGTTCGCTACACCGATGGCGCGGGCCAGCCCTTCCTCGCGCAGCCGTGCCATGTCCTGCATCACGCGCGGCAGGTCCATCCCGGCCGCAGGCCAGTGGATGAGGTAGAGATCGAGGTAAGCCGTGTCGAGACGCTCCAGCGATGCCTCGCAATGCGCGCGGATCTCCTCGGGGCCGAGATGCGTCCACCACACCTTGCTCGTGACGAAGACCTCGCCGCGCGGTAGGCCCGAGGCCTTCAGCCCCGCGCCGACCTCGGCCTCGTTGCCGTACATCTCCGCGGTGTCGAGGGCGCGGTAGCCGAGAGAGAGGGCGGATTCCACCGCCGCCTGACCCTCGGCCCCGGAGAGGCGCCAGGTGCCGTAGCCCAGGCGCGGAATGGAGATCAGGGATGTGTTGATGCGTTCGCTCATGCGGCGGAGGGTGGGGGCGAGCTAGCGCTTCGCCAAGTCAAGAACCGCGGCGAAGCCGCTTTCCGTGCCAAAGGCGAGATGCGTGCCGACCGGATTCCAGGCAATCGCCGAGATCGCGCCGCGCCCGGGCGCGGCGACCGGCACGACCTTGCCCGAGGCGATCTCCGCCATCAGCACCAGTCCGTCCTGGAAGCCCGCCACCACCACCTCGTGCTGCGGATGACAGGCGACGCGGGTGCAAATGACTTGGTCTCCGCCCGCGATCTCCGTCGGCGCCTTGCCCATCGGGCCACCGCCGAAGAACGGCCAGAGCACGACGGAATCCGCACCCGACGAAGCGAGCCAGCGCCCCTTGGCGGTGAAGGAGAGGGAGGCCGTTTTCGCGGGATAGCCGGACATGCGCATGTGCTGGCTGTCGGTCAGCCGCCATCCGTGCAGCGCGTTCTCCTGCATCGCCGTCACCACGTTCTGGCCATCGGGGGAGATGGCGACGGCGTGGTGGCTTCCCTTCCACTCCAGCACGCGCGGCTTGTCCTCCTTCGCCGCGACGAACCAGGAGGAGACGCCGTTGTAGTGGGTGGCGAAGACGCGCTTGCCCTTCGCATCGATCGCCACGCCGCCGACAGTGGAGGGGTGCGGCCCCAGCACCTTCAACTTCGCGCCCTTGCCGTCGAAGAGGTGGACGTTCTTGCCCGCCGCCACCGCGCGCAGCCCGGAAGGATGGGTGGCGACGTGCTCCACCCACTTCATCATGCCGAACTCGGCCAGAGCCTCCGTACCGCCATCGGGCGCGATGCGGACGAGCCTGCCGTCATCGCCGCCGGAGAGAAGGCCATCCACCGCATCGGGCACGAGGGACTGGCCCGCGCCGTTATGCGCCTCCAGCCGCCGCCATTCGGCCGCGTGGTCGGCGGGATCGGCGAGATGGACCGTGCCGTCCGAGAGGGCGAAGCCGGCGATGCGGCCCTCCCGCCCGAAGGCGGTGCCCACCACCCAGGCTCCGAGGTCGCGGCCCGTGCCGCGCTGGTCCAGCAGGAAATCTGCTTCGGCAACACCCGACATCGCGTCAGGCCGCCGTGGATTCGAAGCCGCGGCGCAGCTTCGGGCGGTTCAGGTCGCGGCCGATGAAGACGATGCGTGACTTGCGCGGATCCCCTTCCTTCCACGGGCCGATGTAGTCGCCGTCCGCGATCATGTGCACGGCCTGGAAGGCGAAGCGGCGGTCGTCGCCCTTGTAGTGCAGGATGCCCTTGGTCCGCAGCAGGTCCTGGCCCTTGGTCTGGAGCAGCTCGCCGATCCAGGCGTTGAACTTCTCGGGGTCCACGGGGCGGTCCAGCTCGAAGGAGACGGACTGCACGTTACTGTCGTGGCTGTGGTCGTCGTCGCCCGAGAGGAATTCGGGCTCGCGGGCGAGGATGCGGTCGAGGCGGAAGGCGTCGCGGCCGATCACGGCGTCCAGCGGTACGTCGGACTTGGTGGCGCGGCGGATCTCCACCGTCGGGTTGATGGCGCGGATGCGGCGCTCGACCTCGTCCGCCTCCTCGTTGGAGACGAGGTCCATCTTGTTCAGCACGATCACGTCGGCGAAGGCGACCTGCTCCTCGGCCTCCGGGCTGTCGCCCAGGCGGGTGAGGAGGTGCTTGGCGTCCACCACCGTCACGATCGCGTCCAGCCGCGTCGCGCGCTTCACGTCCTCGTCCACGAAGAAGGTCTGGGCGACGGGGGCGGGATTCGCCAGGCCGGTCGTCTCGACGATGATGCCGTCGAACTTGTCCTTGCGCTTCATCAGCCCACCGAGGATGCGGATGAGGTCCCCGCGCACGGTGCAGCAGATGCAGCCGTTGTTCATCTCGAACACCTCCTCGTCGGCGTCGATGACCAGATCCTGGTCCACCCCCATCTCGCCGAACTCGTTGATCACCACCGCGAACTTGCGGCCGTGATTCTCGGTGAGGATGCGGTTGAGGAGGGTGGTCTTGCCGGCGCCGAGATAGCCGGTGAGGACGGTGACGGGGGTGGGCAGGGTGTCGGACATGCGCTTCCTCGGGGGGAGGGGAGGTCGGGTTCGCGGCGTTATATGGTATCAGGGCGGGGGCGGGCCATGGGGGGGGGTGCCGGCTGCGGCGGTGGAAGCCGCCATGCAGCCTCCGCGTTGTTCCGGCATCAATCCATGAGGGGGCCGGTCCCATGCCACGGGGCGACAAGTCCGCCTATACCGATAAGCAGAAGCGCATGGCGGAACATATCGAGCAGGGCTACGAGGCGCGCGGCGTGCCGGAGGACGAGGCCGAGCGCCGCGCCTGGGCGACCGTCAACAAAGAGACAGGCGGCGGAAAGAGGAGCGATTCCGGCCGCGGCAAGCCGATGAACACCGAGCCGTCGAAGACCGGCGGCAAGTGCGGCGGGGCGGCCTCCGCGGCCCGGCCGGCGAGCGCCCGCTCGGCCTCAGCGGTGAAGGCGGCGGCGAGCCGCACGCCGGAGGAGCGCTCCGCCTCCGCGCGCAAGGCCGCGGCCACGCGCAAGCGGAATGCCGAGCGCAAGGGCGCCTGATCCGGTCAGCCCGGAAGCGGCCTCTCCAGCACCGCCTTCGCCGCACCCGTCCCCTGCGCGCCGGAGGCGGCGACCTTGAGGCAAGCCGTGACGGCGTCGTGGAGCGAGGAGGTGTAGTGGTCGGCGCCCACGGCCTTGGCCTGGGCCTCGTCGGTCAGCACCGCCTCCCCCTCCGGCCAGAGGCCGACGAGCAGCGGCACGCCCGGCATGCGCTGGCGCAGGCGCCGCAGGAGGTAGCGGAGATGCGCGGGGCTGCCGGAGATGTCGAGATAGGAGATGCAGACCATCGCGACGCCCGCCGTGTCCAGCCGCCCGACCTGCTGGCGCGAGCTGGCCTCATGCGGGATCACGCGCGCGCCCAGCCCGTGCTTCGTGAGCAGCTGGGCGAGCATGGCCGAGGCCGCCTCGTCCAGCGGGCCGCGCCCGGCGAGGCAGAGCACGGGGGTCTCCGATCCCCAGTTGCCCGCCCGCTCCTCCCGCGGGGGGAGGGGGACGTCGGGAGCGGGCTGGGCGGGCACGGCCTTCTCGGCGACCGTCGTGCTCGTCAGCTCCGGGTCGTCCTTGTGCGACTTCTCCGGCGGGTCGCGGTCCGGCATCTCGGAGAGATCATTCACCAGGCCGGAGACGGCGTTCTTGATGCGCTCCAGCCTCTGCGGCCGCAGCACGCCGCGCTCGGCGTCATTGGCGGCGAGGCGGAGGCCCTTGAGCGCCACCTCGTCGTAATAGGAGGTGAGGGAGCGCTCCTGCAGCAGCGTCTCGGCCTGGGACAGGGCCTCGTCCGTGTCCCCGGCCAGAATGCGCTGGTAGAAGTTCTCCACGGGGGTGAGGGCCGGGCGGTCGCCCAGCATCACGTCCAGGAATTCCAGCCGCTCCACGTGCCGCCCGAGCACGACGAGGCAGAGGGTGAGGGGGGTGGCGAGGATCAGCCCGATCGGGCCCCAGAGCCAGGTCCAGAAGATGGCGGCGATGATAACCGAGACCGGCGACAGGCCGGTGCTGTGGCCGTAGACCATGGGCTCGACGACCTGGCCCATCAGCGGCTCGGTCACGAGGAAGAGGGCGGCGGTCCAGCCCACCATGGTCCAGCCGGGCTCGGTGCCGGCAGCCAGCACCAGGGGGAAGGCGGCGGCGAGGACCGAGCCGACATAGGGCACGAAGCGGAACAGCGCGGCGAGGATGCCCCAGACCACCGGGCTCGGCACGCCGATGAAGTAGAGCCCGATCGTGATCATCACGCCGAAGGCGCTGTTCAGCATGAGTTGGGCGAGGAAGTACTTGCTCAGCCGCCGCCCGGCCTCGTCCAGCGCCTCGGTGGTGCGGTGCAGGTCGCTTGAGCCGAAGAGGCGGATGAGCCTGTCCCGCAGGTCCTCCTGCTGGAGCAGGATGAAGACGGAGACGATGAAAACGATGAAGGTCGTCTCCAGCGGGCCGAGCACGGGCGAGACGAATTTCTGGATCAGCTCGAAGCCCGAGACCTCGGGCTGCCGGATCTCCACGGGCACGGGGCGCCGGTCGCCCTCCGCCCCGGGCAGGGTGGGCGCGGGGCGCGCGACCGGGGGCGGCACGCCGGGGGCGTCGGCTGGGGCAGGGGGCGCCGCCTCGTTGTTCAGGCGCTGGGAGATCTCGCTGATGCGGCCGAGGATCGATCCCTGCGCCGTCTGCACCTTCTCCTGGATGGCGCTCTGGTACCGTGGGGCGTCGCGCGCCAGCCCCGCGATCTGGACGCCGATGATGGTGCCGATGAGGCTGATGACCCCGATCGCCAGCATCACCGAGAGCAGCACGGCCGCTACGCGGGGCAGCTTGAATCGCCGGAGCTGCGCCACGACGGGGGCGAGCACGAAGGAGAGGAGGATAGCGAGGGTGATCGGGATCAGCACCTCGCGCGCGAGATAGAGCCCGGCCACCGTCACGACGGAGACCACCACGGTCAGCAGATGGGACATGTCCGGGCTCGCCGCGGGCTGGACCTCGGCCGGTGGGCGCGGCTCGGGCGCGGTGGTCGTACTCATGGTCGGCGGGTGCGGCTCCCTGTCGTTCTGGACGGGGAACGCGCCGGGCCCTCTCTCGTCCATTCCCGGGAGGGCCGCGCCGTGGACACGGCTGCGTCAACGCTCTTCCGGGGAGGCCCCCTGCCGCCCGCGGCGGGGCCTCCCAGTCGCGTCCCGCCGGTCAGGCGATGGCGTGGATGGCGTCGTTCAGCGTGCCCATCATCCGGTCCACATGCGGCTTTTCCACGATCAGCGGCGGGGAGAGGGCCACGATGTCGCCGGTGACGCGGATGAGCACGCCTTCGTCGAAGCAGCGGCGGAAGACGTCCATGGCGCGGGCGCCGGGCTTGCCCTCGCGCGGGGCCAGTTCGATCCCGGCGATGAGGCCGAAGTTGCGGATATCCACCACCCCCGGCGCGCTGCGGAGAGAGTGCGCCGCCTCCTCCCAATAGGGCTCGATGGCCCGCGCCCGACCGGGCAGGTCCTCCTCCCGGTGGAGGGCCAGGGTGGCGATGGCCGCCGCCGAGGCAAGGGGGTGGCCGGAATAGGTGTAGCCGTGGAACAGCTCGATCCCGGCGGGGGAGCCCTCCACCACGGTCTCGTAAACCTCGTTGGTGGTGGCAACCGCGCCCATGGGCACGGCGGCGTTGGTCAGCCCCTTGGCCATGGTCATGATATCGGGCGCCACGCCCAGGCGCTCGGCCCCGAAATCCGTGCCGAGGCGGCCGAAGCCGGTGATGACCTCGTCATAGATCAGCAGGATGCCGTGCTTGTCGCAGAGCTCGCGGAGGCGCTCGAGATAGCCCTTCGGCGGCACGAGCACGCCGGTGGAGCCGGCGACGGGCTCCACCATCACCGCCGCGATGGTGTCGCCGTGCAGGGCGACGAGGTCCTCTAGCTTGTTAGCCAGCTCCGCCCCGTGCTCCGGCATGCCCTTGGTGAAGGCGTTGCGGGCGGGGTCATGCGTGTGGGGGAGGTGGTCCACATAGGGGAGCATGGCGCCGAACTGCTTGCGGTTGCCGCCGATGCCGCCCACCGACATGCCGCCGAAGCCCACGCCGTGATAGCCGCGCTCCCGCCCGATCAGCCGCACGCGCTGGGACTGGCCGCGCGCCTTCTGGTAGGCGAGGGCGATTTTCAGCGCCGTGTCCGCGCTCTCCGAGCCTGAGTTGGTGAAGAAGACGCGGTCGATCCCCGCCGGCGTCATCTCCGCCACGCGCGCCGCCGCCTCGAAGGCGATGGGATGACCGAGCTGGAAGGTGGGCGCAAAATCCATGATCGCGGCCTGCTTCTGGATGGCCTCCACGATCTCGCGCCGCCCGTGGCCGGCATTGCAGCACCAGAGCCCTGCCGTGCCGTCCAGAACCTCCCGCCCCTCGGGGGTGAAGTAGGACATGCCCTCGGCGCGCGCGAGCAGGCGCGGGTTCGCCTTGAAGTAGCGGTTATCGGAATAGGGCATCCAGAACGAGTCGAGGTTGTTCGGACGCGGGAGGGACATCTCGTTCATGGCGGCGGCACCTTGGGGCGGGGCGGGCAGGATGGCCGATCCCGGGGGGAGCGAACAAGGCACCCGCGGCGAAAGGGAAGCGTCTCCTATCAAACTTCCGTTTAAAGTCCTGTGGTGATCCTTGATGGGAATCTATCCATGGCCTTGCCCCTCACTGCCGTCGCGGCCTCCCTAGTCCCGGACCTTCTGCGCCTGATCGCGGGCGATCATGCCGGCGCGGTGGCGGAGGCAGCGGCGGAGGCCGTGCAGCAGGCTGCCGGCACCGACGAGCCGGAGAAGGCCCGCGCCGCCCTGGAAGCCGATCCGGGGAGAATGGGGACGCTCCGCGTCCGGCTCGCGGAGGTCGCGCTGGAGGGGGGCGCGCATCTCGGCCGAACGCGAGGCGGGGCAGCGCGCGGCCGAGCTGGACGCGCTGCGCGCCACCCTGTCGGACAGCCAATCCGCCCGGGCGAGCATGGCGGAGATGCTGCGCGGCGGCAGCCGCCTCGCCTGGGGGCCTGCCACCATCTCCAGCCTCGTGGTCCTCGGCTTCTTCGCCGTGCTGATCCTGCTGATGACGATGCCCGGCGGCCCCGGGAGCCCCGATCCGCAAGTGGCCTCGGTCATCAACATCACCGTGGGCTCGCCGGGGGCGGCCTTCGAGGCAGTGGTGAACTTCTGGATCGGCTCCTCCCAGTCCTCCCGTGACAAGGATGCGATCGTCGGCCGGCTTCAGGAGATGCAGGCCCGGCACGTGCAGGAGGCCATGACGACGCTGCGGGAAGCGGCGCCCGTGCCGCTCCGCCCGGTGTCCCTCCTCTCTCCCCCCGCGTGGCGGAGGACCGGTTCGACGCCTGCTTGGACGAGGTGCTGAAGGCGGAAGGCGGCTTCGTGAACCACCCCGCCGTTCCCGGCGGCGCCACGAAGATGGGGATCACCCGGCGCACCCTCTCGGAGTTCCGCGAGACGGAGGTGACGGACGAGGATTTGCGCACTGACCCGGGCCGAGGCCGGCGAAATCTACCGCGCCCGCTACTGGACCCCAATGCGCTGCGCCGAGCTGCCCGCCGGCATCGACCTCATGGTCTTCGACTTCGGGGTGAATGCCGGCGCCGGCCGCAGCGTGGGGCTTCTCCAGCGCTGCGCGGGGGTGGCGGCGGACGGCTCGATTGGGCCGGTGATCCTCGCCGCCGTGCGGGCTTGCCAAGCGCCGGACCTCATCGCCCGGCTGGCGGAGGGGCGCCTCTCCTACCACCACAAACTGGAGGGCTTCGCCCATTTCGGCCGCGGCTGGACGGCGCACGGAAGGCGGCCCTGGCCATGGCGAGTGAGGCACCGCCCCTATCCCTCGCGGCCTTACGCGGTTCCGCGCGCCGGGGGCTTCCTCTCCCCGGCGCGACCCGCTACAAGAGCGCCCGGCGAGGACCCGTAGCTCAGCTGGATAGAGCGTTGCCCTCCGAAGGCAAAGGTCGTACGTTCGAATCGTATCGGGTCCGCCACTTTTTTCAGACACCTGGCCGACAAGCGCCGCCCCAGTGCCCTGCTATCAGCAAGCAGATAGTAAGCGGGACGTGGCACTGACCGAACAACGGACGCCTATCCTCGATGCTGGGCTTGGGTCGCGCCTCCATGATCAGGGCGGCCGTGGCCGCCACGGTCGGGTCACCGTCCTCCCATGGTTACCCTGACGGTCACCGCCAATTCTGGATGATCGTCGGGTTGACCCTCACCACCACGGTCGAGTCACGGTCTGCACCACCATCGCCGCATAGCCGGGTTGAACGTGCCCGCCACTGATTAGCGGTCCGTTAGCGCCATAAGAGCGGTGACCATTGTTGCCATAGTCGGGCGGTTCGGCCGTCTCCGCAGGATCGGGTTGATCGTGGTGCCGACCACCGCCGCCACGATCTAGTCGACCGTCATCGGCACGCTCCGATCCACCGTCCCGCACGCTAAGGTAGATGAGCAGTGCCGGGATCGGTGGACTGTGGGGCAACCGTCCTACCCAGCTTTAGGCGGCGAGCTTCGGCGTGGTCGCCGCTACGGCGGCCGCCGGATCGTGGGGCCGACCATCCAAGGAGACCGTAACCGGGATGGCCTTGCGCGCCCGATGCCTCTGCTGACGCTCGCGGGCCTTTTCCCGCTTCCGCTCCGCGTTCGCATGCGCCTCAGCCTCGGTCAGGACAAGCTTCGGCCTGCCGCCGAACTTCCGGGCCTCCGCGCGTTCTAGGGAAGGGCGCAACCGGCAGGCCCCACCACGCGAGACGAAGGTCAAGAACGGCCCTGTTCCATTAGTGCAGGGCGACACAGGGGAGGAACGCTATGTCATCTGCTGAAGGGACCGGAGAGGCACCCCAGGCGAATTCATCCGCCTCTCGCGGCCCAGACCATCTGAGATGGGTGTCCCCGCCCGGCGAGGCTGGCCTGCCGCCGGGGCCGGACGTCATGCTCGGCCTCTGGACTTCCTGGGTGAACGCAATGTCCGCAACGAGCCAGGCCTTGGCGGGGGCTGGAACTTGGCCTTCCACCTCCCCCGACCATTTGGCCGGAGGCTTGGCCTCCATCGCTGTAAAGGGCCTCGGTGACCAACTCGCCCAGGACCCTGTGCTGCGTTCGATCGACCGTATGTGGAACGCCAACCCGTTACGCGATGTTGTACCGGTAGACTGGGCAGAGGTGATGCGGACCCTGCGGACGGTCTGGCTACGTAACCTCGCGCGTCCGACTGATACTCTGGCCTCCGCCGCCCGGCTGAATACCGAGATGTGGCGCTCGGCGGTCGAGTCCTGGAATCAGGCCGGCAAGCGTTGGCTCGGCCTGAGTGAGCCCTCTGCCGCGGGAACCGCTGCCCGGCCTACGGACAAACGCTTCACGGCTCCCGAGTGGCATAACAACCCGGCCTACCGCACCCTAAAGGAAGCCTATCTGCTGGCGTCGGACTGGCTGCTACAACAGAGCCAGGCAGATGACCTGGACGAGGCGGAACGGCAGCGCCTCACCTTCCATCTCCGCCAGTTCGTAGATGCGATGAGCCCCTCCCTGCTACTCTTCTCCAACCCCGCCGCCCTGCGCCGCGCCATGGAAACAGGGGGCACGAGCTTGGCGGAGGGGGCGCGCAACCTCCTCAGCGACCTGAAGGAAGGCCGCTTGAGTCTCGTGGACACAAAGGCCTTTGCTCCGGGCCGGAATCTCGCGCTCTCGCCTGGCAAAGTTGTGCACCGCAATAGGTTGATCGAACTGATCCAGTACGCCCCCACAGGTGGTGAGGCGCACAAGACGCCGCTGCTCATCCTGCCGCCATGGATCAACAAGTACTACATCCTCGACCTGCAGCCGAAAAACAGCATGGTGCGCTATCTGACGGAGCAGGGCTTCACTGTTTTCATGGTGTCCTGGAAGAACCCGGATGCATCGATGGATAGCATCACCATCGAGGACTACATGGATTTCGGGCCCCTCGAAGCCAGCGACGTGGCGCGCGAGATCACGGGGAGCCCGACCGTCAACGTGATGGGCTACTGCATCGGCGGTACCCTGCTGGCCATGACGCTCGCTTGGCTGGCGGCCAAGGGCGACGGCCGTTTCAACGCGGCCACCTTTATGGTGTCACTACAGGACTTCTCACGCGTCGGCGACACTGCGGTGTTCATGGGAGAAGAGTCCCTCGACTTGATCGAGCAGCAAATGATGGAACGCGGCTATCTCGATAGTCGTGAGATGTCGAACATGTTCAATCTCCTGCGCTCAAACGATCTGATCTGGGCAAATGTCGTCAACAATTATCTGATGGGAGAAAAGCCGCCCGCTTTTGACCTACTTTACTGGAACAGTGATGGAACGCGGATGACCCGCGCGGCCCATAGCTGGTACCTGCGCAACACCTATCGCGAGAACAACTTGATCGTGCCGGGCAAGGTTTTGCTGAAGGATGAGGCAATTGATCTCGGCCGCATCCATCAGGACATCTATGCTGTCGGTGCAGAGCGGGACCATATCGTTCCTTGGGACGCGGCTTGGCGGATCACGCAGCTTGCTGGCGGCAAGGTCCGCTACGTCCTCGCATCAAGCGGCCACATCGCCGGCATCATCAACCCGCCAGGCGGAAAGGGAGCTCACTGGACCTTGCCGCCCGAGGCACCCGCCGCCCCCACGGCTGAAGAATGGAAACGGGGTGCGGTGCGGCACGACGGCAGTTGGTGGGCGGACTGGAGTGCTTGGCTAGGCGAGCGCTCAGGACCCAAGGTTCCGGCACCGCCGATGGGCAGCCCGAGCCATCCGCCGCTGGAGGATGCGCCCGGTCGGTACGTCTTGGAGAAGTAGTGCAAGGAGGCGGAGCGATGAAGTTCACCATAGAGGTCGACTGCACGGCGGAGGAGGCGAGGCACTTCTTCGGCCTTCCCGACGTCAAACCCATGCAGGATGCTGCCCTGTTGAAGCTCAGCCAGCAAATGACCGACGCCGTCGCGAGTCTTGCACCCGAGGCGATGCTCAGAAACTGGCTTCCCTTGTCCCCCTGGACACCAGCTCAGATGCAGGAAGCCATGTCGAATATGTTCATGGCGTCACCTGCTATAAAGAAGCGGGAGAGCCCGTAAAGTTCTGTTAGCGCTCGCGCCAGAGAGGCTCGCACAGCGAGTTGGGGTAGGAGTGGATAAAATCCTGACCGGGTGGGGGGTGGAAGCCTGAGATGGGGTGCATGGCCTGCGGCTCGGCCGAGGTGATCGAGCGGCCGGACCGCACAGCCCAGGGCTACAGGCAGTTCCGGTGCTGCGGCTGCGGCCGAGGGATCAACAAGCGCCGCGCTGGCGTGCTGCACCGGACGCAGTACCCGAGCGACGTCATATCGCTCGTGGTGCCGAAACAACGGTTCCGGGCAACGGACTGGGCGGAGTACGACGCTGCTCTCCGCGGGCGCGGCAGTCTGACCGTCCGGTTCACGGACGCGGCGATCGCGGCGTGGAAGGCCGAGCCCCGAACAACGTGGGGCGGACAGCCGCGCTGTTCACCTCTGGCGATCGACACGGCCCTGACCTTGCGGACCGTGTATCGGCTGGCCTTGCGCCAGACCGAAAGGCTGAGCGGCTCAATCGTCACCCTGCTTGGTCTCGATCTGCCCGTGCCGGACTACTCAACCGTCGATCGCCCGGGCCGAGACACTCGAGGGGTCATGGACCCGGCCTGGTATGCGTCCCATACACTTGCTGGTGGACAGCACCGGGCTGCAGCTTTGCGGGCGTGACGAGTGGCTCGTCGAGAGGCACGGGAGCAGGACGCGTCGGTCATGCGCAAGCTGCATATTGGTGTGGACGCCGGCACGGGGCAGATCGTGGCGGCTGAGTTGACCGCGCACGACGTTGACGTCCCTCGCAGGTCGGCTCGTTGCGCGATCAGGTTGCGGACCTGATCGCCTCGTTCACCGCGCGACGGCGCCTACGTGAGGAGGCTAAGGCAGCGGTGTTCGACTACATCGAAGTGTTCTACAATCGGCAGCGGCCTCATTCAGGCATCGGCTACCGCACCCCGGCCGAGGCACGCATAAACATGAACGAGAGTGTCATGCCGCTCGCAGCATGACGCTCTGATCTCACCTCTCCACCATTCGGGGGAAGTTCATGGCACAGCGCTGCGACGGGGTGGCTGCCCCGCTCGGCTGACACGAAGGCGAACTTCGTCCCGTTCATCCGCTTTACGGCTGAACCCCCTTGGCGAAGAAAGCCGCGGCCTTGCGCAGGATCTGGTTCTCGGCCTCGAGCCGCTTTACCTCGCGCCGCAGCCGCTGTTACGGGCCGCCAGCGCCTCGGCCAAACCAGCCGCTAGGTGCTCCGTCCGCCACGTGCTCAACTGGCCGCTGCTGAGCCCAAGTCGGTCGCCACCTCCGACATCCCGCGTCCGCTTTCCAGCACACGCTTGACCGCCTGGGCCTGGAACTCGTTCGTGAACCGCCGCCGGGTTCGCCTGTCCGCCATATCGCCCTCCTGGGGTGCTCGGGTTCCTAACGAACCCTCCAGCCTTCAGTGGGAAGTCCAGCCGTGAGCCGGCCGTGCAGGCCGATGTTCGCCCGCCGACTGCCCCGGCCGTCCGGTACTGGACGAGGTACCCGCGCCCGCCGGAGTAGATCCGGGCACCGGAGCTCGGCAGTTCGTCACACCAGATGGAGTACTCGGACGCACGGACCTCTGCCGCCTCGACTGCCCGCTTCGTGAGCCTCGCCATCTAACCACTCCGACCCCGCCTCTGATCTCATGCCTACCTGCCGGAAGCTGCCGGAAGCTGCCGGAAGCAGCCGGAAGCAAACTGCAGCCATCTCGCGGAACCAACACCCAACGTGAGATCGGAAATTATCAAGCCCTATCAGGATAATATTTCAATCAGGCCATGAACAGCAACGTGCGGAAAAGAGCTTGCGACTGCCATCCTAAGGCAAAAGTCGTACGTTCGAATCGTATCGGGTCTGCCACTTTCCTCATTGTCGAGTTCAGCCGCCCCATCTCGGGTGGCGTTCAGGCGGCTTTCCGCGACTGGTCCCACCCGGGCCGCGCCGATTCGATTTCCGCCCGGGGCCACCAGCTTCTTCACCTTTGCCCCGAGCCAGGACAGGGCGCTCTCAGCGCGCCGCGCCGAGCACCTTCGCGCGGAGGTCGTCGACGAAGGAGACGAACCAGCGGGTGAACTCGGCCGCCTCACCCGTCGTCCCACCTATCGTGTCGAGCGATAGATCTGCGAGGCGGCTCCGCACGGAAGCGTTCCTCGCTGCCCGGTTATAGGCCGCGTTCACCTGGGAGACGACCGGGGCCGGCGTGCCGCCCGGCGCCCAGAGGATGATCCCCATGTTGAAGGTGAGGTCGGGATAGCCCGCTTCGGCGATGGTGGGCACCTCGGGCATTTGCGGCAGCCGCCCTGGCGAGAAGACGGCCAGCGCCTTCAGCCGCCCGGCTTGAACATGCGGCATCAGCAGCGCGGTCGGCTGAGCGACGAAGGAGACGCGGCCGGAGAGCAGGTCGGAGGTGAAGTCGCCGCGATAGGGAACGTGCAGCGCCTCGAATTCCAGGCACTGGGCTAGTCGCGCGCCGAGGAGGTGGAAGAGCGTTCCCACGCCGAAAGATGCGTAGGTCAGCTCCCCCGCGCGCTGCTTCCCCAACGAGGCCAGCCCGGCCAGCGTATCCACACCGAGCGCAGGCGCGACCGCGACCATCCAGTTGTCCCGCGTCGCGCGGGAGATGGGGGTGAAGTCCTTGAAAGGATCGAGCGGCGGGCGGTCCGCGAGGATGAAGGCGTGCACGACGGTGTCGGCGCCGCCAAGGAAGAGCGTGTGCCCATCGGCCGGGGAGTGCGCGGCGGCCTCGGCCGCGATGATGCCGCCGGCGCCCGGGCGGTTCTCCACCACCACGGGCTGGCCGAGCGCCTCGGCCATCGGCTCCGCTACGGCGCGGGCGGTGAGGTCGATCGTGCCCACGCCGGGCGCGACGCCGACGACGATGCGCACGGGGCGCGTGGCATAGCTCGCCTGCGCCCGCGCGCCCGCCGCGCCTAGCACGATCGGCGCCGCCGCCGCACGGAGGATTCCGCGCCGTTCCATTCCCTGTTTCCTTCCCCGGGCGGGCCTCCTGCCCGCCGCGCCGCGCCAGTCTAGGAACGGCGCCGCGCGGGGCCAACTGGAAAGGCGGGCGCCTCAGGCCGCGGGGGCGAGGCCCAGCATCGCGCGCGCCTCGGCCGGCGTCGCGGGCCTGCGCCCGTGGCGCGCAACGGCCTCCGCCGCCAGGCGCACGAGTTCGGCGTTGGAGGCGGCCAGGCGATCGCGCGAGACGCGGATGTTGTCCTCCAGCC
>JBHTFH010000011.1:0-116411 GCA_042666135.1 Roseomonas sp. GCM10028921
AGAGAGTTCATCCTCCTGCCAAGCGGCTTCGCTGCTGCTGGTCTTGTCCCGCACCCGTGACGCCTCCGTTATCCGGCAGCAGGGACAGAATCACAGCAGATTCAATCGAGGCAATAGGCATCCGCACGATGTGGGTAATCGTAAGCCGGCGAGGGCCGCCTTCTGTGAGTGGTAGTGCCTCTGATCTTAGTGACGCTCGTAAGGGCGACGCTAAGGACGGGGCGGGATGGAGATCATCACGGGCGTGGAGCGGCGGCGGCGCTGGCGCGACTGGGATAAGCTGCGCGTGCTGGCCGAGACGGAACAGCCGGGAGCACGGACGTCCGAGGTGGCCCGGCGGCACGACATCAGCCGTGGCCTGCTCTGGTACTGACGGCGTCAGTTGCGGCAGGGGCGCCTGGCGATGCCCGGTGCACCCGAGCCGGTGTTCCTGCCGGTGCAGGTGAGTTACCCGGTCCCTCCCGGGCCTGCCGCACCCGCCTTGGCGGTTGCGGAGCCACGGATCGAGATCACGTTGCCGGACGGTACCCTCGTGCGGGTGGGCACGGACGTGGATGCGGCGGCGTTGCGGCGCGTGCTGTCCGCATTGCGACGGTGATCGCCGTCCCCTCTGGCGTGCGAGTCTGGCTGGCGGTGGGCCACACGGACATGCGCCGCGGCATGAACGGTCTGGCGCTCCAGGTGCAGGAGGCGCTCGGGCGGGACCCGCACACGGGTGACCTCTACGTGTTCCGCGGCAGGCGTGGCAGTCGCATGACATTCTGCACCCTCCTTGTCAGAGGCCGGGCAGCCGCATGGCGTCATCCCGTTGTACTTCAGCCCGACCAGCAGGCGCTTGAAGAACCGCTTGGCGGCGCTCGCATTCCTGCGGCCCTGGACGAGGAGGTCGAGCACCACTCCGTGCTGATCCACCGCGCGCCAAAAATAGCGCAATTCACCGCCTATGCGCAGCAAGACCTCATCGAGGTTCCATGTGTCCCCAGCCTTCGGCCGGCGTTCGCGCAGCCTCCCCGCGAAGTCGCTCCCGAACCGCAGCACCAGCGCCGGATGCTTTCGTGCGTGCCGAGGATGCCGCGCTCGGCCAGGATCAGCTCGACATCGCGCAGACTGAGCCTGAAGAGGTGGTAGATTCATACGGCATGCTGGATCACCGCGGCGGGGAAGCGGTATTCGGGATGGGTGGCGAGGCCGGGCGTCATCCCGCCAGCTTCGCCCAGCCGTTTCGTTCCGGCTACCGGCCGCCAACGTCACAATGCATCCGCTTGTCATCGTTCGTGAGAGGTATCAGTCCTGCAGTGTGACAGATCAGCCATGATCTCCACCGCCGCCTCCAGCCCGTCAGCCGCACCAGCCAGGGCCAGTACGCGACCGGTGGAGGCGCGCCACTCCGCAATCTGCTGAAATTTATCGATCGGCCAAGAGAGTGCGCCATTCACCTGCTGGAAGGCCTGCGCGGTCTGCATCAGCTCTCCTAAGGTAATCGTCCCAGCCAGATAGCGAGGCGTGGTGATCAACAGGGGGAAAACAGGGGCAAGCGTAGCGTAGCCTGAGCTGAAGATTGTTAGGCGGGACAGAACAGCGGTCTGGCGGTGCCAAGCCACAGCAATCCCGGAGAATAGACGTGCAAGTCGCCGGCGGACAGCAGGCTCGCTATGGGCCAAAGCAATCGCCATGGCGCCCTCCCTGGCCCGCACCAGGGCTAGTCGGAAGTTTGCCTCACGCCCCTGCCGCACGTCCGTGGTGCGTACCAGCCGCCGCCCGAGTATCAGCGCCCCTACGGCGCCTAAGAGTGTATAGAGAATAGCGAGCCAGACCATGTGCCCGTACACCGGCTGACTCCCGATGAAGGTAAGGCCGGAAAGCTCCCATAATAGGGGGACGAAGCTAAAGAGTGTTGCAGCGCAAAAGAGCAGCGAGTGGGCGAGTTCCACTGCCCACTCGGTTGCGATGCGCGCATCCTCCGCGATGCGGCCGTCCGGATTATCGTGTCTGCCTGGCATCAGAGCGAGCTGGTATTGCTTCGCCCGGTCCATCCAGCGCTCCATCAAGCGCATGGTCAGCCAGTTCCTCCACTCGATCTGCAGGCTGCGCTTGAACATCACATGCGCCCTGGTGGTGAGGACAGTTCCGAACACGATGGCGGCGAAGACCCACACCTGGGTCAGAAAGTCGGCGGTCGAACGCCGTTCGAGAGCGTCGAAGAGCTCAGCCGTCCAGACGTTCAAGCGTATTTGCAGCAGCACCAGCGCCACTGTCAGCAGTATCAGGCCAGCAGTCAGGCCCCAGGCATGCCAGCGCCTTGTGCCCCACCAATAGCCGCCCGCAAGATGCAGAAAATCGCGCAGCAAACCTTTCCGGGTCGGGGCGCGAACCGTCAAAGGATGCGGGCCCGCCGACATCGTCCTAGACCTTCCGCTGTACCGGCACGAACCTGTTGCTCTCACGCTGTGCTGGGCGGGGAACCATTTGCTCTCTGAGCCAGCGCGAATTCGAGGCAATGGTACTCATGGAGGTCGGTCTCTGGGTTGCGGCCTGGCCTATCCCATACCTCCTCAGAGAATGTGGCTGGCTGCGCTGAGATTCAAGAAACCCTCTTGACCCTGTACCCGAAACTGGTCCGGCTCCCGGGAGAGCCTTCCGGCCTCTTCAGGGGCCATTTCGGGCCGCCTGAGCAGCAAATTCCAGGGGTGTCAGGTGTCCCAGGGCACTGTGAGGCCGGGATGCATTAGGGTCCCGCCTCCCGTTCGAAGTAGTGCTTCGAACCAATCTTGGCCCTGGCGTCCTCCAGCGACAAGAACGGATGCGTGTCCAGACATTCGTCCCGGAGCCGCCCGTTGAAGGATTCAATGAAATCGTTGTCGGTCGGCTTGCCCGGTCGGGAGAAGTCCAGCGTCACGCCGCGCTCATAGGCCCAGCGGTCCAGAACCTCCGAGACGAACTCCGGCCTGTTATCAACCCTGATCAACGCCGGTGCGCCGCGCTCGGCCGCGACGTCCTCCACGGCCTGCACCACATGCTCGCCGCGGATGCTGCCGTCCACGACAATGGCCAGTGCCTCCCGGGTGAGGTTGTCCACCAGCGTCAGCGCCCGGATCCGGCGCCCGTCGAACAGCGCGTCCGAGACGAAGTCCATTGACGGGTGCTGGTTCGCCCGGGTGGCCACCTCCCGCTCCGTCCGGCGTGCGGCCGTGACATGCCGTCACGGCCGTTTGCGGCGCAGGCTCAGCCCTTCCAGTCGGTACAGCCGGTAGACCCGCTTGCGGTTCACCCGCCACCCTTCGCACTGGAGCAGCACGTGAATGCGCAGATAGCCGTAACGCACCCGAACCGCCGCGATTTCACAGATCCGCATCCGAAGGTGCGCTTGGCCATCCCGGCGCGCGCGATAGCGCTGGGAGGAGCGATGGAAGCGCAGCGCCGCGCAGCCCCGCCGTGTAGTGCGTCCGGATGTTGAGACAGCTTACTGCGCTGTTCAGGCGGCCAAGGGTAGGTTGGCCGGTGGGCATTGAGCAAGGCGGCGTTGCTCGGCGCGGATCTGGTTCGGAGTGCGGTAGCCGTGCCGGGCGACGAGCCAGGTGGCGTTGTAGTGGGCCACGAAGTCCTGCAGCCCGCGGCGCAGCTCTTCGATGGTGTCGAAGGTGTGCACCCAGAGGAAGTTCTCCTTCAGGGTAAGGATGGTCGAAGCACTGCTTCGACAGCGGCGACGCCATTGCCCTCGGGCTGGCGGACGAAGGAGGGCGAGCTCTCGATGCCGAGGAAGGTGATCTCGTCCTGGAAGTCGCCTGACATATAGTTCGAGCCGTGGTCGTGGCGCAGGGCGAGGCCCTTGGCCGCGTCCTTCTCGATGGCACCGAAATAGCGCAGGACGCCTTGGCGTACCGGCTCGAGCGCCTCGAAGCGGTTGCCGGAGCGGGCGGCATGGTTGCCGACGCACTCGCCGGAGCAGTGGTCGACAGCGACGAACACCCGGGCTCGACCTTCTCTGACGGTCACGGTCTCGGTCATGTCGGTCCCCCACATCACATCCACTGCGGCGGTGGTGATGGTGCCGTCATGGTCGCGCTGCTCGGGACGGCCGACCCGGTGTGGCGCGAGCAGGCTGTGCTGGCGCATCAGGCGCCGGACCCGCCGGGCCGAGGTGCGGATGCCGGCATGGCGCAGCCGCGCCAAGATCTTGCGGTAGCCCTCACCATGCAGTCGCGAGCCGAGGATCTGGGCACGGATGTGCTCGAGCAACACGGGATCGGAGCAGGCACCGACCGGACCCCGGCGTGTCGGACCGGCCGGTGCCGCAGGGTCGGGTGCTGCACGATGGCGGTAGACCGTGGCACGGGAAAGCCGCCAGACCCTGGCGACCTTGGCCAGGCCGTAGGCGTGGCTCGTGGCCGGAGAGATGGTCCGGCTCACCGCCTCGACCTCCTGCGGCCCAAAGGGCGCCCACCCTCCAGGGCAGCGATCTTCTGCTCGAGCAGCTCGTTGGCCATGGTGACCTCGCCGAGCTTGGCCTTGAGGCGGAGCACCTCCTCGTCACGCCCGTCGCGCTCGCGTTCCTTCATCGCCGCCTCCGCAGCGACCAGAGCGCGGTCGCGCCACTCGCTCAGGCGGGCGACGGTGACGTTGAGCTCGCGGGCAACGGTCTCCAGTGGCTCACCGCGCAGCAGGCGGGTGACGGCCGCCAGCTTGCGCCGGGCGGAGTTGCGACGCTCCGGCCCGGCACCGCCCGTGGGGGCGCCAGCATCAGCGTTCTGGGCGCCCGCCGGCGCCCCCACGGGCTTGTCGCTGTGGTTCTGGTCCATCGGTCTGACCTCCGGTTGCGGTGACCTCTACCGCAGTCGGCTGTCTCATCGAACCGTGCCGCACCCCACGCGCAGCCCCGCCGCTCGCTCACCCCGAACACATCCTGCACATGGCGGACGAGCTCGCACCGGCGGCCAGGCGTCAGGCTTTATGGGATGGCCCGCCCCTCTTTCCCGCTGGCGTAAGCTGGCCGGCCAACTGGAGGGCAAGGGAGCTGACCCATGACGGAGATTGCGGTTCTCGGGGTGGATCTGGGCAAGAACAGCTGCAGCGTGGTGGGTCTGGACAGAGCCGGTCTGGTGGTCCTGCGACGGCGCCTGCATCGGGATGGGGTGGTCAAGCTGGCGGCCGGGTCGCCGGGCTGCGTCGTGGCGATGGAGGCTTGGCTAGCGGGGCACACCACCTGGGCCGGCGGCTGCGCGAGGCGGGGCACGAGGTGCGCCTGATGTCGCCCGAGTACGTGCGGCCTTACGTGAAGGCGCAGAAGAACGACGAGCGGGACGCGGAGGCGATCGCCGAGGCGGCGACCCGGCCGACCATGCGCTTTGTCGAGCTCAAGAGCGAGACGCAGCTCGACATGCAGAGCCTTCATCGTGCCCGCGACCGGCTGGTGGGTGAGCGGACGGCGCTGATCAACCAGCTGCGCGCCTTTCTGCTCGAGCGCGGCATCACCGTGCCCCAGGGGCGGCGCAAGCTGGAAGTCTATCTCGAGACCCTGCTGGCCGAGGAGCGGGTCCCGCTCAGCCCACGGACACGGCTGCTGGTCGAGGACCAGCGGGCCGAGTGGCGCGAGCTGGACCGGCGCATCGAGGCCTTCGACGAGGAGTTCGCGGCCGAGGCTCGGAGCGACGAGGCCGCCCGGCTGCTGACCACCATCCCCGGCATCGGGCCGCTGAACGCGACGGCGCTGGTCGCGGCGATCGGCAGGGCCGAGACCTTCGGGCGGGGACGGGATCTTGCCGCCTGGTTGGGGCTGGTGCCGCGGCAGATGACCACGGGAGGCAAGCCGAGGCTGCTGGGGATCAGCAAGCGAGGCAACGGGTACCTGCGCAAGATGCTGATCCATGGCGCCCGTGCCGCTCTGCCGACGCTCTCCAAGGGCGAGACCCCGCTCGGCGCGTGGCTGCGAGCAGACCCGTACAACTACGACCTGGGCAACGGCGGTGCAGCGGGACAGCGGACGGCGGGTGACAACGTCATCAATGACGGTGCCGGGCTCCCCTCAACCATCCAGGGCTATGGAGGCAACCACACCATTTACGGTCGTGACGGGGACGACCGGCTCGTCGGCGGCAACGGCAACGACACCGTCCACGGCGGGTCCGGGAACGACGAAGTTATCGGTGACGGCGGTCCGGACCCCCTACTGGATGCCCGCAATGCCGGAGCTCCTGGGGGCGATCTGCTCTACGGTGGGGACGGCAACGAAACCATCCTGGGCGGGGACGGTAATGACGTCATCGTCGGCGGGCATGGTGCGGACATCCTGACCGGGGGGGGGCTGGTGACGACAGGTTTGTCTATCTCAGCATCTTCGACCGGGGCGACACCGTCACGATACAGGGACAGCTGGCGGCAAACGATGTGTTCGACTTCCGCGAGTTCGACTTCGACCCCAATGAGGCGGGACGCCAAGGTCCGACCGGTGGCTTCCAGCTGTTCAACCAAGCTCCGGTTGCCGGTCAGATGCTGGAGGACGCCCTGTACTACGATGCTTGAAATGGCAGACTGAGCATCAATACCGGCCAGGATGGTGCAGAGGATTTCTCAGTCACCGTTCCCGCGGGTCAGAACATCCTACCGCGACTCAACAGTGACGACTTCCTGTTCTAGCATCACCTCGACCACCGCAGATCAGGCGCCGGCGAAAACCGGCGCCCATTCTGCTGCGAACTCGGAGCCTCCCACTCGGCAGGCACAAACCTCTGCATGGCGAGATACCATCAGGCTGCCCGAATCCGGCAGAACCATCGGTCCGAGACACGGCAGTTCACTGCCGGGGTGTTCCCCCGGGCGGTTCGCTGGTGCCTCATGTTCCCGGTCAGCTACCGCGTACCGCGCTGATGCTCGTCGGCCGTTGTGCCGACCTCACGCTCAGCACCGTCTTCCCTTGGGCCCAAAAATCCTCGCCCACGTCAACGGTCGGGCACCGCAAGATTACTAACTGAATTGTCCGCCACGATGCGCCATGAACGCGGAACCAAGAGTATTATCGGCCTGCGCGGAATTTGACTCGCATGTGATTGCAGGACCAGCCCCCGGCCCGCAGCAGGGCCGTGATCCGCCGGTAGTCATACCGCGCCTACTGCCGGATCAGGTCGATGATGCTCCTGGTGAGCGCCGCCTCGTCTTCGGCCATCCGCGGCGCTCTGCGCTGCGCTGAGCGGTGCTGGCCCAGAACCCGGCAGGCAAACCGCTCCGAGACGTCCAGTTCCTTTGTGACGTGCTCGACGCAGGCCCGACGACGGGCAGCGCTTTCGGGTTTCCCGCGGCGCCAGACGCAGTGTGTCTGACCCTTCAACACCAATTTCTCGAAGTCAGGTCAGCTACCGCTTTTCGCTGCCTGCCGTTCTCACACTTAAGCTGCTTAAGGCGCCTCACCTGATCCAACTTCAGGCCGCCATACTCGCTCCGCCAACGAAAGTAGCTTTGCTCCGTCACCCCGATCGTGCGCACCGCCTCGGCAGGGGGCCTTCCCTGCCTCAGCAGCACCTCACCTGGCGCAGCTTGGCCACCATCTCCTCCGACTTGTGTTGCTTCCTTGCCGTCCCGACACCCTCCACGGCTCCACCGGTCTCACCCTACCGGCGGACCGCTTCTACGGGGGAAGGTCACCCTGGCTACAGGGATGCGGCGATCCGGGGTTTTACTGAAAACAGCGGCAGATTTTCTTGCATTCTATGCACGATTTTGTGATCTTTAACACGGAAGCCTGTCTACTTGTACGTGATGTGAACATTTTCTCGGCGGCTTCGTGCAAGGAGGACATTGGCATGCGAGGCGCGTTCCTTCCTGCAACCAGCATCGCTCGTCGCCACGCCTCCCTGGCGGCATGCGGGGCTGCTGTGGGGGCTTATCCCTCGTATGCACCAGGCAGTTAAGGGTATGTCACTGGCAGCTCCTCAGCCCTGCCTGGTACGCGGCCGCAAGCTCCTGCCGTCACCGCGCCACCAAGCGCTCATGGTCCTACTCCTTGGCCTGGTCCTGGCAGCGCTCGGCTTCCTCGTCTCCGCCGTACTGGTCCCCGCTGCCCTGCTCGGCCTCGCAGCCGGCCTAGTTCTGGGCACCAGCCTCTTCGGCGGCGCGCACATCAAGGGGGGGCAGGCGCAGCCCAGCCCCTCCGAGCGCATGGCGCTCGACCTCGCCGCCGTCCTCGTCCGCACGCCGGAGGGCGTGATCCGTTACTGGTCGCCGGGAGCCGAGCGCCTGTTCGGCTACTCGGCAGCCGAGGCCGTAGGCCGCGTGTCCCACGAGCTGCTCGGCACGCGGTTCATGGATGGCGGCCGCCGGACCGCGATGGCCGAGCTGATGCAGGCCGGGCACTGGCACGGCGAGCTGCGCCACCGCCGGCCCGATGGGGTGCAGGCCACTGTTGCCACGAGCTGGGACCTGCGCAGCGACGGCGCCGAAATCCTTGTCGTGGAGGCGAGCACCGAGGCATCGGCCCTGAAGACCGCAGAGGAGGAGCTGCGCGCTTCGGAGGGGCGGCTGCGCCTCGCGCAGGAAGTAGCGGAGATCGGGACCTTCGAGTGGCCCCCGGGCACGGAGGAGCAGGACTGGTCACCCGAGCAGCACGCCCTCTTCGGCACGAGCCCGGATGCCGGGAAGCGCCCCACGGTGGAGAGCCTCGTCGCCCTGGCCGTGCCCGAGGACCAGGCCTCGCTCCGCGCCGCCCTCGCCCGCGCGGAGGAGACCGGCGAGTACGAGGCCGAGTTCCGAATCCGCCGCCGTGGCCGCGATGCCGGGGAGGAAACGCGCTGGCTCTATGGCCGCGGCCGGCGAATGCCGGGCTACGTGGGCAGCCGCGGCGCCATCGTCGGGATGCATGTGGACACCACGGCCCGCAAGGATTCCGAGATACGCCAGACGCTCCTGATCCGCGAGGTCGACCATCGCGCGAAGAACGCCCTGACCGTCGTGCAGGCTATCCTCCGCCTGACGCGCGCGCCCGACCAGGAAACCTATGTGCGGACGGTGGAGGGTAGGGTCGCTGCCCTGGCCCGCGCGCAGACCCTGCTGACCCAGAGTGGTTGGTCTGGCGCCGATCTCCGCGCGCTGCTCGAGGGCGAGCTGGCCCCCTTCTTCGCGGCCGAGGGCTTGGGCCCCACGGCGGTGATCTCCGGCCCGACGGTAATGGTGCCGCCCGTCGTCGCCCAGCCCCTCTCGATGGCAGTGCATGAGCTGGCGACCAATGCGGTGAAGCATGGCGCCCTGTCCGTGCTGGGCGGGGTGGTGCGCATCGAATGGGCGGTGACCTACGGCAACGGGCGCAGGTTGGCTCTGCACTGGCAGGAGACGGGCGGCCCCTCCCCGCTCGCCAATCCCGCTCACTCCGGCTTCGGCACGCGAGTCCTCCAGACCACGGTGCGGAGCCAGCTCGGCGGCAGTCTCGCCCAGCAATGGCTGGAAACGGGGCTCGACTGCCGCATCGACATCCCGCTACCCAGAACGGCGCAGCCCTAGTTATGGCACAGAAGCGAGCGCCATGCCCCTAATCCTCATCCTCGACGACCGAGCGACCAACCGTGCGATCTTCGCAAGGCTGGCGGCGCTCATCGCTGAGGATGTAATGGTGGAGAGCTTCGCCAACCCGCTCGACGCGCTTGAATGGCTTGAGAGCAACAGCGTCGACCTCATCGTCACCGACTACTCGATGCCGGAGATGAACGCAGCGGAGTTCACGCGACGGCTCCGCGCCCTGCGCACCGGCGCCACCGTGCCGGTGCTGGTCGTCACTGCCCATGACGACCGCGGCTTCCGCCAGGCGGCGATGGAGGCCGGCGCGACCGACTTCCTGCAGAGCCCGGTGGACCATTTCGAGTTCGTGGCCCGCTCGCGCAACCTGCTGGCCCTGCAGCCCGCCGCGCTCCCGCAGCCCACGCCGGCCCCGCTTATCGACGACCTGCCTGCGCTCATCGCCGCGACGGATCGCGACGGGCGCTTCCTCTTCGTGAACGCCCGCATGGCGCAGCACCTCGGGCGGCCCGCGGCCGACTTGGTGGGACAGGGCGTCTTCCAGATCCTGGGCGCGAGGCGGGCGGCGCTCAGCCTCGCCAAGGACCGCGCGGTGCTCAATGCTGGCCAGGGCACCGCCTCCTTCTGGGAAGTGGCCGAGGACCGGTCGGTTCTGCTGACTGCGAAGGCGCCGCTCCGCGCGGCCGACGGCACGGTGGTGGGCGTTCTTAGCACCTCGATCGAGGTCGATCCCTGCTGCGAGATGCCCAATCTTGGCGGTTCCGGGGACTAGCGCGCATGCTCAACCTGCGGGAGGGCTTGGCCCGCCTGCGGGGCCGCCCGGACTCCGAGCACGAGATGAGCCTCAACCGGCTCGGCTTCGCTGTCCTCCTGCTGATCTGCCAGTACTTCTTCCCCAGCCCTGACCCACAGGCAGCGCTGCTGGCGGTCGGTGTCTGGTGCGCGGCCGCCGCTGCTGTCTTCGCCCACATCCTCGCCTTCCCCGGAATCTCCACGCCCCGACGCGGGGCGGCGCTCCTGCTCGATGTCGGCTGCCTCTCCTGCTACCTACAAATCGGCGGGGAGGATCACTCGGCCTTCGTGGCCATCTATCTATGGATTATCTTCGGCAACGGCTTCCGCTTCGGCCTCCCTTGGCTCCGGGCGGCGACGGCGGTTGGGGTGGCGGGCTTCGCCGCCGTTACCGTCCTGACACCCTTCTGGCGGAGCCAGCCACATCTCGCGGCCGGCCTGCTCGGTGGCTTTGTGGTCTTGCCGCTCTATGCGGGCTCACTCATTCGCAAGCTGTCGGACGCGCGCAGCGCGGCGGAGGCGGCGAATCGGGCAAAGAGCCTGTTCCTCGCCTCCGTCAGTCACGAGCTCCGCACGCCCCTGAACGCGATTGTCGGGATGGGCGACCTCCTGCATCAGTCCCGGCTGGACACGGACCAGCGCGACATGGCGGCCACGATCCTCGCTGCCGCGCGCGCGCAGCTCGCCCTCGTCGACGACCTGCTCGACCTCTCGCGCATTGAAACCGGGCGAATGAGGGTCGATCTGGAGCCCTTCAGCATGTCGGAGCTGCTGCTCGACCTCAGGCGGCTCTTCGCCCCGCAGGCCGAGGAGCGCGGCCTCGCCTTCGGGCTGCACTGGGCGGCAGGCACGCCCGAGATGGTTCGCGCGGACCGCCGGCACCTGCGCGAGATCCTCATCAATCTTAGCGCCAACGCGCTCAAATTCACCGAGGTGGGCGGCGTCTCGGTCGGCATCCGGGGCGACCCTGTCGGGTCAGGGCAGGTGCGGCTGCGCTTCGATGTGTCCGACACGGGCATCGGCATCGCCCCGGAAGCCCAGGGCCGAATTTTCGAGAGCTTCACCCAGGCCGACGCGAGCATCGTCAACCGCTTTGGCGGGACGGGGCTGGGCCTTGCAATCTGCCGGCGGCTGGTCACGCTGCTCGGCGGCGAGTTGGGGGTCGAGAGCGCGCCCGGCCAGGGCTCGACCTTCTGGTTCACGATCGACGCCGTGCCCCTCGATGCCCCCGCCGGCAGCGCCGCCCCGGGCGGCCGGGTGGCGCTGCTGGCCTCGGAGGCGGTCGCGGCGCGCCTCGCCCCGGCGCTGGAGCAGGCCGGCATCACCACGATCCGCGTGACGCAGCCGGCCCAGGCGGAGTCCCTCCCCCTGCTGGCGGAGGCCGCACTCCTGCCCTTGGAGCCCGCGCCGGACGGGCCCGGCCTGACGCCGCCCGCATGGGGGAAGCGCCCGGTCGTGCTGATCGGTCCGCCAGGGGACACCGGCCTGCCGCGCGGCGCCGCGCGCTGGGCCGGCGGGGTCGTGCCGGTGGATGGCACGGCGCAGGACTTGGCCCGAACCCTTCGCATGGCCGGCGCGATGCCGGAGACCGCGCGGCCGGAACCCGTGCGCGAGGCGGCGGGGCCCCGGCTGCGCCTCCTAGTCGCCGACGACAACCAAGTGAACCGCAAGGTCGTCGCGCGCATCCTCGAGCGCGCCGGTCACGACGCTGTGCTGGCGAATGACGGAGAGGCGGCGCTGGACGCACTGGCGGATGCCGAGCCCCCCTACGACCTCGTTTTGATCGATGTGAACATGCCGGTGATGGACGGGATCGAAGCCACAAAACTTCACCGCTTCAGCGAGGTCGGCAACGGGCCTCGGCTACCGATCCTCGGCCTCACGGCGGATGCGACGCCGGAGACGCGCGCGCGCTGCCTCGAGGTCGGGATGGACGGGGTCATCACGAAGCCGGTCGAGCCCGAGGCGCTGCTGGAGGCGATCCACCGCCTTCTCTCGGAGGCGCCCGCCTCCCCCGACGGAACCGCGCCGGCCGAGCCGCCGCCCTCTCCGGTCCTGGACCCCGAGGTGACCGCGCGCCTCATAAGCCTCGGCGGCGAGACCTTCGTGGCGGAGGTGGCCGGGGATTTTCTCTCGGAGGGCGAGCACATCGTGGAGGAGCTGTCGGCTGCGGCCAGCTCCCTCGACGGCGTGGCCTTCCGCCGCCAGGCGCACGCGCTTTGCAGCATCTCTGCCAATATCGGCGCGGTGCGCCTCCATGCACTCTGCAGCGAGGCGCAGCGCCTCTCCGGCGTGGATCTGCGGACAAGGGCGCGGGGGGACGCAACCGCCATCGCCGACGAGTTCGATCGTGTCCGGGCGGCACTCGAGGAGGCGCGGGCCGGGTAGGGCTGCCTCAGCCGGCCGTGGAGCCCGCCACGCGGCGGTCCTGCGCGCCGGCGAGGCGCAGCATCTTGCGGAGATCGGCCTCGCCGAGGTTCAGCGCCGCCTCAGCCCAGCCATCCACGACGTGGCGCAACTCATCGAGGGTCACGGGCTCTACGCGCCGGCGGGTCTCGAAGAGCGCGCGATGGGCGTTGAAGCGGCGCCCCGTGCGCTCGACATACTCTCGCACAGCCTCTTCCCCCTCGCCGTCCTCGGCCAGCACGTCGACGAGCCCCATCCCGTGCAGTTCTGCGGCGCCGTACATCTTGCCCGAGAGGATCATGCGCTCGGCCGCCACACGGCCGATCCGGCGGGAGAGGAACGAATACGCGCCCATGCCGGGGAAGAGGTTGAACAGCACCTCCGGCAGGCCGAACTTCGCGCTTCGCTCGGCGACGATCACGTCATGGGCAAGCGCGCACTCGAAGCCCCCGCCGAGGGCGTCGCCCTGAACGAGGGCGATGGTGGTCACGGGCAGACCAAAGGCGGTGTGATTGCGGTGAATTGCCTCGACAGCGATGTGCCCGTAGCGTCGCAGCCCATCGAGGTCTCCACCACGGATCAGTTGGGCGAATAGGGCGAGGTCGCCCCCGAGATTATAGATGCTGGGGACGGAGGAGCCGAGCACGACGTGCCGCACAGTATCCGGCGCGGCCCGCATGACGTTCGTCAGGTCGGCATGCATCCTGTCGATGTCGCGCAGCAGGCCATTGGTGAAGCTGGGTCGGCCGAGCGGGGCCATGCGCGCCCACCAAATTGCCCTCTCCGCGTCCAGCTCAACCCGAAGGTTCTCGTAGTTCAGGGAAACCGGGATGGGCGGAGCGGCCCTGACAGGCGTCGACTCGCGCTGCGAGAAGCGTGTCGTTTCCGCAGCGATAGGTCCGATATAGGCCATCAACGTCCCCCATTTGTTGCCCGTCTGGTGGCGAGCCCTCGCGACTGAACTGCAATTCATCTCGATATTGTGATCGGATACAGCATCACCTTTTCGCGATCAATGTACTCCTTGGATGTCGGTTTCAGCTACATCGATATTGAAATTAATTCTGCACCCCGGAATGCATATTCCTTCACAATTAATCTTAAAAAAAATACGACCGAACGAACCTTCCGGAGATGTTGTGCTCACCGCTCCGGCCTTGGATCAGCGGCGGTTTCTGATCGGTCCATCAGATACTTATGCTGGACGGGGTCAGACGGGATCATGTTCACGGGTCGGCCGCGCTTGCCGCGGGCCCGGTATAGGCTCCCGCGTGCGGGTCGCGCCCGAGCGCCTGCTGCACCTACAGCACTAGGCCGTCATGCCGCGGCGCTTGTCCGTGTGGCCCTCCGCCAGCCGGACCCGCATACCGGAGGCGATGGGGATCACTGCGCAGCACCGATAGCATGCGTCGCAGCGCCGCCGGGTCCACGTCAGCCCCCATTCGAACAAGGGTGCCGTTCGGCAGCGCAATCTCATCCGGGGATTCGCGGCCGTGACGGATATCGGTAGCCCCGAAGAAGCCGGGTCGCTTACCTGCAATGGCAGGAATACCGGCTCGGGCGCACCAGACACTGCTAGAGCGCTTCAATTTTTCACGGACTCGCGGGTTCTGACGCGACGCTGTTGGTGGAGCAGCGAGGCTGGTGATGACGGCACCTCTGTCGCAGGGCCTGCACAGGCGCCTGGTCCAGGCTGTCGAGGAGCGCGCCTCGGCAGGGGAGGCAGCAGCCCGTGTTGCCGTCAGCCTCAACTGCCGCTGAGAACTGGGTTCTCCCGCACTTTCCGTGCTGCCGGTGGTCGTTTCGGGGCGGAATGCGCACGTAGCTGTCCGGTTGTGAGACCTCCTTGGCGTCCTCAGTAATGAGGCGGGCGCGGGCGATGTCCTCTGGCCCGGCACGACCCTCAGGTGTTTCGGGTTTGGGACGAGCGAGCTTTCGTCGGGCTCGAAGGCGTTCCTTGATGACCTGATCGGGTGTCTTGCCGTCGAGGACGCGCTGGCGGCGGGCGTTGTAGGCGGCGTTGAAGCCTCGGAGCAGCCCCTCGAGCTGGGCGTGGGACGGGATGGTGATGCCGAGCACCTCGCTGCCGACCTGTCCGTTGAACCGTAAGCGTGGCCACGAGGCCTTTGGCACTTTGGGCTGACGGTCAGCCCGAGGCGGCGGCGGTCCAGCGCCATAGCATGAGTTCGTCGATGCGGCTCTCGGGCCAGCCGCCGACGAGGCGGGTGAGCAGATCAGTGAAATAGCGCTGCGGGTCGACGCCGTTGAGCTTGCACGTCTGCACGAGGGACGCGACCGCAGCCCATCTCGCGCCCCGTCGTCGCCGGAGGCGAACAGCGCGTTCTTTCGGGAGAGGCAGAGGGGCCGGATGGCACGCTCGACGGTGTTGGAGTCCATCTCGATCCGGCCGTCGTCGAGGAACCGCACGAGGCCGTCTTGGTGGTTCAGCGCGTAGCGGATCGCCTCCGCGGTCGGGCTGCTGCCGGACAGGCGCGCGAGGGGCTCCCGTAGCCAGGCGAACAGCTCCTCGACGAGAGGACGGCTCCTGGCCTGGCGGGCAGTCTGCCGGACCTCTGGGGGCCTGCCCCTGACCTCCGCCTCGACGGCGTAGAGGGCGGCGATGCGCCGCAGGGTCTCGGCCGCGATCGGCGCCGTCTTACCCTTCGCGAGCGTGATGAACTCGCGACGGACTCGGCTTGCCCCGGAAAGGTGGAGGGTTCCTGATGAGGCAAAAGGAACTCCATGACGCAGCAGAGACGGTTCACGAAGGAATTCGAGGAGGAGGCGGTCCGGCTGGTCCGGACGAGCGGGCGGAGCCAGCGCGAGATTGCGGAGGATCTCGGGATTGGTCTGTCGACGCTGGTCCGGTGGATCAGCCGGAGCCGGGACCGGCAAATTGGTGAGCCCGGGCGGCCCGAGCAGGGAGACGTCGTGGCCGAGTTGAAGCGGCTGCGGCGGGAGAACGAGATCCTTCGTCAGGAACGGGACATTCTCAAGCGGGCCACGGCTTTTCTCACTCGGGACGGGGTGAGGCCCTGAGCGCCAATGGTCCGAGCGAAGGGCCGGACGGTGAGGTTCGCGCTCATCGATGGGGCGAAAGAGAGGTTCCCCGTGCACCGTCTCTGCCGCGTGCTCGGCGTCAGCCAGAGCGGCTACTTCGCCTGGAAGGGCCGCCCGGCCTGTCGCCGCCAGCACGAGGACATGGTGCTGCTGGCGCATGTCCGGTCGGCCTTCGCGCTCTCCCATGGCACCTATGGTAGCCCGCGGATGACGCGGGAACTGCAGGACAGCGGCCTGGCGGTCGGGCGCCGCAGGACGGCCCGCCTGATGCGGGAGAACGGGCTCCGTGCCCGGCAGAAGCGGCGGTTCAAGCGGACCACCGACAGCAACCACAACTTGCCCGTCGCACCTAACCTGCTCGACCAGGACTTCTCGGCGGAGGGCCCAGATCAGAAGTGGGGCAGTGACATCTCCACCATCTGGACCCGTGAAGGTTGGCTGTATCTGGCCGTGGTCATCGACCTGTTCGCGCGGCGGGTCGTCGGCTGGGCCGTGGCGGATCGGCTGCACCAGGACCTGGCGCTGACCGCCCTGCGCAAGGCCCTCACCATGCGCCGTCCGGCGCCAGGGCTGATCCACCATGCCGACCGCGGTAGTCAATATTGCTCGACGGACTACCAGGCCGAACTCCGAAAGCACGGCCTCCTGATCTCGATGTCGGGCAAGGGGAACTGTTATGATAACTCGATGGTCGAGACGTTCTTCAAGACGCTGAAGTCGGAACCTGTCTGGCGCACCATGTTCGAGACCCGCCAGGATGCTGAGCGGGCCATCGGCCGCTACATCGACGGCTTCTACAACCCCGTCCGACGCCACTCCGCGCTCGGCCTCACAAGCCCAATCAAGTTCGAGAAGATGGCCATCAACTGAGGCAACGCCGCTCCACTAAACTGCAGCAAGTCCAGTGGACTGTTCACCCAAATCATTGAGATGGCGGAGGGGATGGGATTCGAACCCACGATAGGACTTGACATCCTATAACGGTTTAGCAAACCGCCGCCTTCGGCCACTCGGCCACCCCTCCGCAGGAGTGGAAGTCACACGGCGTTGCAGGCGCTGCTTCTACCCGCCCCCGGCCTCGCCGTCAAATGCTCAGGACAGCGCTACCTCGAAACCCTGCTTCACCCCGGGCCGCGCCATCATCCGGTCGTACCAGGCACCCACATTCGGAAGGTCGTCAAAAGGGACGAGATGGCGCTCGTGCCGCCAAGCCCAGCCGATGATGGCGAAATCCGCAATACTCGGCTCGCCCTCGGTCGCCACGAAGTCCCGCCCGGCCAAGCGCTTTTCCAGCACCCCATAGAGACGTTTCGTCTCCTTCCCATAGCGCGCCAAGCCGTAGTCCTTCGCCGAGCCGTCCGGCTGCATGAGGAAGTGATGCACTTGGCCCGGCATGGGGCCAAACCCGCCCATCTGCCACATCAGCCATTCCAGCACCGGCACCCGCGCACGCACGTCAGTTGGAAGGAAACGTCCTGTCTTCTCGCCGAGGTACAGGAGGATCGCACCCGATTCGAAGACACTGATCGGCTGCCCACCCGGCCCCTCGTCGTCCTCGATCGCCGGGATGCGGTTGTTCGGGCTGATGGCCAGGAACTCTGGCCGGAACTGCTCGTCCGCACCGATGTTGACGGTTTTCACCCGGTAGGGCAGCCCCATCTCCTCGAGCGCAACGCTGATCTTGCGGCCGTTGGGCGTGTTCCAGCTGTGCAGCGTGATCATCGGCAGGTCTCCTCGGGCCCAGCATTGCGCCCCGCGTGCCCCGGGGGAAGCCCGGCTGGAACTCCGCCCTGCGCGAGCCGATCTATGTCGGGCATGAGGAAGTACCCACGGGCCGAACACCGCTCAGGGCACATCGCCCCGCTCCAGGCCGATCACCGGGCTCGGACGGCTTCTTGCCCCCCGGCCCTCGATCCGTTGCAATGCCACGGGGTCCCCTCCTGGCCCGCGCCGCCCATACCGGGCAGGCTGCGGCACCCGCCCAAGAAGGAATCGCCTGACATGTCCGGCTCCGCCCCCCGTCCCGGCATGAGCGACACCGCCGCGATGATGCATTTCGACGCGAACAAGCGCTCCGTCCTCGTCGCCTACATCCTCTGGTTCTTCCTGGGCTGGTTCGCCGTGCACCGCTTCTATGCCGGGCGGCCGGTGAGCGGGTTGGTGATGCTGGCGGTCAGCCTCGTCTCCTGGGCGCTGACGGCGGTGGCGATCGGCTATCTCGGCCTCGGTCTGATCGGCCTCTGGCTGCTGCTGGATCTCTTCCTGATCCCCGGCATGATCCGGTCCTACAACCGCGAGATCATCGCCTCCCTCGGGCGCTGAGCCGCTAAGGTGATGCAACGTCGGCGAGCCCCGCGCGTCGTTACACCGCGCGGAGGTTGCTCATGGAACAGGATGGCTGTCTCGATTGCCTCATCATCGGCGGCGGCCCGGCAGGGCTGACCGCCGCCCTCTACCTCGCCCGCTTCAACCGCCGCCTCGTCCTCGTCGATGGCGGTGACAGCCGCGCGGCCTGGATTCCAACCAGCCATAACTTCCCCCTCTTCGCCGAGGGGATCGGTGGCCGCGAGATGCTGTCCCGGCAGCGCGAGAACCTGGCACAGTACGGCATTGAGCCCCGTAAGGGCCAGGTCACGGCTCTGGAGAAGCGGGAGGGCCGCTTTGTCGCCCTGCTCGAGGACGGCAGCCCCCCGATCGAGGCCCGGCGCGTGCTGCTGGCCACCGGCTCGCACGACGTCGAGCCCAGCCTCCCCGATCATGCCGACGCGCTCCGCCGCGGCCTCGTCCGCTACTGCCCGATCTGCGACGGCTACGAGGCGCGCGGGCGCAAGGTGGCCGTCATCGGCCACGGGGCACGGGGATTGGGCGAGGCGGTCTTCGTGGCCCGCAGCTACAGCCCGGACGTCACGCTTCTAACCCTCGGTGACCCGATCTCCGAGGAAGACGCCAGACGCGCGGAGGAGTACGGAATCCGCGTCATCACCGCCCCTATCGACGCGCTGGATGTTGAGGGGGACCGCATCAGCGCGGTCCGCGCGGGCGGGCAGGAGCATCGCTTCGAAACGCTCTACTCCGCCCTCGGACTGACCGTGCGCTCCGACCTCGCCACCCGCCTCGGCGCCGAGCACGACGATAGCGGCTCCCTTATCGTGGACGACCACTGCCGCACTACCATCCCCGGCCTCTACGCCGCCGGGGACGTGGTGCGCGGCCTCAACCAGATCGTGGTGGCGATGGGCCACGCGGCCATCGCCGCGACCGACATCCACAACCGCTGCGAGCTGCCGACCGAGGACGAGCCGGGCGGGAGCTGAGGCCGGCGGGGCGTGCGCCCCGCTCCCTTCCGGCTCCGCCGCCAGGGAAACCTAACCCCGCCGTCGACGCAAACAGGAAAAAGTGATCGGCCAGGGGAGCGCCAAAGCCTGTGGCGCTCAACTTATGTTCGAGCAGACGGAACCTCCCGCCCGTATCTCCCGGCGACCCCAGAAACCGGTGGATATGATCCCGGCGCAGCGCCCGGGCGAACCTCCTCCGTCACGCAACCATGCGAAGCCCCGGCTTCCATGCAGGAATACCGATGCTCCACATCCATTTCGGCGCAGGCCGGCTTGGCCTCGGTCTGATCGTGCCGTTCTTCCAGATCGGGAACACGAGATCATTCATCGTCAACCGGGCTATCTCCTCGGTCAGCCCGACGGGCAACACGGCGCTTTCGCCACGACGCCGCAACGACCTTCTGCGCGAATCCCCCGACCGGCTCTACGTGCTGCAGCAGCGCGACACGCGCGGCGGGCATCGCAGTGTCGTGCGCTACGACGGCTTCTTTGAGTTCGGGCAGGGAGGCAAGGAGATCGGGACGATCCTCCGCGCCATCCTCCAGGCTCCGGGCGGGGCGGAGGAACCGGTACTCGTGACCGCGTCCCTGATCAGCGCCGCCAACTACCCCCCCGTGCTCGAGGCGTTGGGCATCCTGGCGAGCATGCGGGCGCGGGGCGGGCTCGGCCCGATCTTCCTCGTGACCTGCGAGAACACCCTCAACGCGCCCGAACTCTTCGAGGACCCGGACCTCGCGGACGCAATCTCGGACGACATGCGCCGCCACGTCACCCCTGTGCCGGCCCTTGTGGACCGCGTCTGCATCGGGCTCGAGGAGGGGCGCGAGGGCGCGCATCCCGCCGTCGTCGTCAGCACGGAGGAGTACGGCTCGCTCAAGCTCGAACTCTCCCATGCCACCGAGATCCTCGCGCGTCACCTCGAGGGCAGCGGGGTCGAGTTCACGCGCTACGTCGCCATCGAGAAGAGGATCAAGAACTGGCTCCTCAACGGAAGCCACTGGCTGCTCGCCCTCGCCGCCTTCCAGGAAAGCCAGGGCGACCGTGAGCTGCGGCTGAACGACTTCCTCAACCGCAGCGCTGAGAACCGCCGCTTCGCCGAGGAGGTGATGCGGGAGATGCATGAGGGCATCGCCGTCATCCTGCGGCGTGAGCCGGAATTCGACCGCTTCGTCGCCGAGGTCGATCCCGACATCTATCTCAAGGGCGCAACCGACGCGATCCTGTCGCGCTTCCTCGGCAATGACGACCCGATGAGCCGTATCCTCGCTCGCTTCCAGGCGCCGACGCCGGAGCGGCCGGACACCGTCGAGGCCTTTCGCCAGCGCTTCGCCGACCGCGTGGACGGGCCGATCGCCGCCTATGCCGAGACGAGGGGCGCCCCTCCCCCGGCCGCTACCCATTCTCTGGAGAGCCTGGCCCGGCTCATCGCATCGGGAACCTACATCAATGCCGCCTGAGCCACTGACCGCCACCCTCGCCCGCCTCACCACCGAGGCGCCGCCCTGGCCCGGCCTCATCGTCTTCGATTGCGACGGGGTCCTGATCGACAGCGAGATCGTCGTTTGCCGCCTCACCGCCGAGGAGTTCACGGCCCTGGGCTACGCGGTGAGCACGGAGGAGGTCATCCGCCGCTTCGCCGGCCGCCCGGAGCGCGAGATGATCGCCGATGTTGCGGCTGATTGGGGCCGCCCCGTCCCGCCGGAGTTCTTCACCCGCATCAAGGCGCGGATCGACCAAGCCTATTCGACCGAGCTGCGGATCATGCCCGGCATCGCCGGCCTGCTCGACCGGTTGCGCGTGAGAAGCTGCGTCGCCTCCAGCGCCTATCCCGCCAAGCTCCGCCTGGGCCTGGAGAATGTCGGCCTGCTGGACCGCTTCGCGCCCAATGTGGTCAGCGCCTCGCTGGTCGCCCAGGGCAAGCCCGCCCCGGACGTCTTCATCTACGCCGCCGGCTGGATGCGGGCCCCCGTTGCCGATTGCCTGGTGATCGAGGACAGCATCCCCGGGGTGCGCGCGGCCCGCGCGGCGGGCATGCGCGCCTTCGGCTTCACCGGCGGCCGCCATTGCGGCCCCGGCCACCGCCAGCACCTCCTTGATGCCGGGGCGGAGGCGGTCATCGCCTCCTTCGACGAGCTCGACGCCCTGATCCCATCCGCCTTCTGACGGCGCGGCGGCTGGGAACGCCTCAGCCGTGCAACCTGGCCTTCAGCACCTCGTTCACAAGGGCCGGGTTTCCCTGCCCCTTCATCACCTTCATCACCTGGCCGACGAACCAGCCGAACAGGGTCGGCTTCTCCCGGTACTGGGCGATCTTGTCGGGGTTGGCGGCCAGGATAGCATCCACCGCCGCCTCGATCGCGCCGGTATCCGTCACCTGCCGTAGCCCGCGCTCCTCGACGATGGTGCCGGGCGGCTTGCCCGTCTCGCCCATCGCCTCCAGCACCTCCTTGGCCATTTTTCCGGACAGCGTCCTGTCGGAGATGAGGTCCAGCAACGCGCCCAGATGCTGAGCGGTCACCGGGCTGTCCTCGATCCCCTTCCCCATGCGGTTCAGCATGGCGAAGAAGTCGCCCATCACCCAGTTCGCGGCGACCTTGGGGTCCCGCCCGGCCGCGACCTCCTCGTAGAAGGCGGCGGTCTCCTTCTCCGCCACCAGCACCGAGGCGTCATAGGCCGAGAGGCCGAATTCGTTGACGTAGCGCGCGCGCCGGGCATCGGGCAGCTCGGGCAGGCCCGCCTTCAGCTCCTCGATCCAGCCGGGCTCGATCACCAGGGGCGGGAGGTCGGGATCGGGGAAGTAGCGGTAGTCATGCGCGTCCTCCTTGCTCCGCATGGAGCGGGTGACGCCGCGCGAAGTGTCGAAGAGCCGCGTCTCCTGGTCGACCGTGCCGCCGGACTCCCAGACCTCGATCTGCCGCCGCGCCTCGGCTTCCACCGCCTGCATGACGAAGCGGATAGAGTTGACGTTCTTAACTTCGCAGCGCGTGCGGAAGCCCTCGCCCGCCTTGCGGACAGAGACGTTCACGTCGGCGCGCAGCGAGCCCTGCTCCATGTTCCCGTCGCAGGTGCCGAGATAGCGCAGGATCTGCCGCAGCTTGGTGAGATAGGCGCCGGCCTCCTCGGGCGAGCGCATGTCGGGCTCCGACACGATTTCCATCAGCGCCACGCCCGACCGGTTCAGGTCGATATAGGACTTACTGGGGTGCTGGTCGTGCAGCGATTTGCCGGCATCCTGCTCCAGGTGCAGGCGGGTGATGCCGATCCCGCGCGTGCTGCCGTCCGACAGCTCGATGGCGATCTTTCCCTCGCCCACGATCGGGAACTGATACTGGCTGATCTGATAGCCCTGCGGCAGGTCCGCGTAGAAGTAGTTCTTCCGGTCGAAGCGCGACCAGGGGTTCACCTGCGCGTTCAGCCCGAGCCCCGTGCGCACGGCCTGGGCCACGCATTCCCGGTTGATCACCGGCAGCATGCCGGGGAAGCCCGCATCCACGAAGCTTACCTGGCTGTTCGGCTCGGCTCCGAACTCGGCGGCGGCGCCGCTGAACAGCTTGGCGTTGCTGGTCACCTGGGCGTGGACCTCCAGCCCGATCACCAGCTCCCACGGGCCCGTCTCGCCCTCGATCGTGTAGCTCATGCGAAGGCCCTCATCTGCGGCAGCTTCGTCAGACCCGCGGCGTGCTCGATGGCGGCGCTCACCGCGAAAACCGTTTCCTCGTCGAAGGCGCGGCCGAGCACCTGCAGCCCGAGCGGCAAGCCTTGGCGGTCATAGCCGGCCGGCACCGTCATGCCGGGGATGCCCGCAAGGTTGGCCGTCACCGTGAACACGTCGTTCAGGTACATCGCCACGGGATCGTCCTGCTTCTCGCCGGCCGCGAAGGCGGCGGAGGGCGTGGCGGGCGTCACGATCGCGTCCACGCCGCGGAAGGCCTCGTCGAAATCGCGCTTGATCAGCGTGCGGACCTTCTGGGCCTTGAGGTAGTAGGCATCGTAATAGCCGGCGCTCAGCACATAGGTGCCGATCATGATGCGCCGCTTCACCTCGTCGCCGAAGCCCGCGGCGCGCGTGCGCTCGTACAGGTCCTTCAGGTCCTCGCCGTCCCGGCGCAGTCCGTAGCGCACGCCATCGTAGCGCGCGAGGTTGGAGGAAGCCTCCGCCGGCGCCACGATGTAGTAGGTCGGCAGCGCGTATTTCGTGTGCGGCAGGGAGATGTGCACGATCTCCGCGCCCTCCGCGCGCAGCCAGGCGAGCCCCTGCTGCCAGAGCGCCTCGATTTCCTCGGGCATTCCCTCCAGCCGGTACTCGCGCGGCACGCCGATCCGCAGCCCCTTCACTCCGCGGGCGCAGGCGGCGGCGAAGTCGGGCACGGGGGCGTTGGCGGAGGTGCTGTCCTTCGGGTCGTGGCCGGACATGCTCTCCAGCAGGATCGCGCAATCCTCTACCGTGCGCGCGACCGGGCCCGGCGTGTCGAGCGAGGAGGCGAAGGCCACCACACCCCAGCGCGAGCAGCGCCCATAGGTCGGCTTGATGCCGGCGATGCCGCAGAAGGCCGCGGGCTGGCGGATGGAGCCGCCCGTATCCGTTGCCGTCGCGCCCATGGCCAGCCGCGCCGCCACCGCCGCTGCCGAGCCGCCGGAGGAGCCGCCAGGGACGAGCGTCGTGCCGTCGTCGTTGCCGCGCTTCCAAGGGTTCTCCACCTCGCCGAAGGCGGAGGTGGCGTTGGATGAGCCCATAGCGAACTCGTCGAGGTTCACCTTGCCCAGGAACACCGCCCCGTCCCGCAGGAGATTGGCCGTGACCGTGCTCTCGTAAGGCGGCGTGAACTCGCCGAGGATGCGGGACGCCGCCGTGGTCCGCACGCCCTGGGTGCAGAAGAGGTCCTTGATGGCGAGCGGAATGCCCTCGAGCTTCCCGGCCACGCCGTTGGCGCGCCTGTCGTCGGAGGCGCGGGCCGCCTCCATCGCGCGCTCGGCGGTGACGGTGATGAAGGCGTTCAGCCGGGGATTCAGCGCCTCGATCGCCTGGAGATGGGCCGCCGTCAGCGCCTCGGAGGTGACGATGCCCTCGGACAGCGCCTCGAGCGCGCCGCGGATGGTGAAATCGGTAGGGTGCATCACTCGACAACCTTCGGAACGGCGAAGAAATCGCCCGCGCGGTCCGGCGCGTTGGCGAGCACCGCCTCCGCGCGCCCGCCATCATTCACCACGTCCTCGCGCATCGGCATGGCGGTGCCGCCCGCGCCGGAGAGTGGCTCCACGTCGCTCGTGTCCACGGCCTGGAGCTGCTCGATCCAGCCGAGGATCCCATTCAGCTCCGCTTGCAGCCGCTGATCTTCCCCCTCCTCCAGACGGAGCCGGGCGAGGGACGCGACGCGCCTCACGGTCTTCAGGTCGAGCGACATGGGAAATCCGGAACTGGGACTGAGGTACGGTGGTGCAGGAAGCCCTCAGCCCCCCTCAAGTCAAGGGGCCTCGCCTTCCCGCATCGCCTCCCCGGGCGCATATCGCCGGGGATGATGCCCCGCCCGTTCTCCCTCCTGCCGCTGCTCGGCGTCCTCCTTGCCGCGGGCGCCGCCGGGGCGGCCTGCCCTCCGGGCGAGGGGGACCGCCTGGTTCTCGCCGCCCCGGCTGCCCCGGCCACGCTCTCCCTCCTCGGCTCGGGCCCCGGCCCCGTGCCGGTCGTCCTGGCCCAGGCCAATGGCGCCGCCCTGCCCTTCGCGCTCGATACGGGCTCCAATCTCACCATGCTGCGCCCCGGTGCCGCCGCGGCGCTCAACCTCCCCTTCGATCCCGTGCGGGCGACGCCGATCACGGGGGTCGGCGGCACCTCGCGCATGCCGAACGCCCTGCTGCGGCATTTCCAGATCGGCCGCCGCGCCTTCCGGAATCTCTCCCTGCCCGTGGCGCCGGGCAGCAGCGAGGATGAGGGGCGCCTGGCCGGCATCATCGGAGCCGACCTGCTGCAGGCGGGCGCGCTGGAGCTGGATTTGCCCACGGGCCGCGCCGTGCTGCACGATTCGCCCGCCTGCCTCGCCGCCCCGCCTCCCTGGCCCGCCGAGGGGATTGCGGTGGAGGTGACGCCCGCAGGGCTGGTCATCCTCCCCCTCCGGCTGAACGGCCAGCCGGCGCGCGCCCTGTTGGACACGGGCGCGGAGCGGACGGTGCTGCGCCAGGACCGCATCGCCAACTTCGGCATTCCGCCCGCGGCGCTGCGGGCGCCGCCCGCCGGGACCGTCTTCGGCACGGGCGGGGAGGCCGCCGCCTTCCATATCCATGAGGGCGCGACGCTCCGCATCGGGGAGGGCATGGTGGCGGCGATGCCCATCGTCATCGCCCCCCTGCCCGCCTCCCTGCCGGTGGACCTTGTCCTCGGCCAGGACGTGCTCGGCACGCGCCGGCTCTGGCTCTCCTACGCCGCGCGGCAGCTCTGGCTCGCACCTACCGGACGCCCCTGAGGCAATACCCCGAGACCATGCCCGCCACGCCCCTCCCCGCCCTCCGCGCCGCCCTGCCCCGCCATGCCCGGCTGATCGGGCTGGACCCCGGCAGCAGGATCATCGGGATCGCCCTGTCGGACGTTCTCCTGATGCTCGCCTCCCCCTATGCCGCCCTGCCGCGCGGCAAGCTGGCCCCCACGGCGGCCGAGATCCGCCGAATCGCGGAGAAGGAGGGGGCCGGCGGGCTCGTCTGCGGCCTGCCGCTCGGCATGGACGGCTCCTTCGGCCCCGCTGCCCAGGCTGCGAAGGACTGGGCCATGGCCGTCTCGGATGCCACCGGACTGCCCGTGGCCCTCTGGGACGAGCGCCTCTCATCCTCCGCGGTGAACCGGATGATGATCGAGGCCGATCTCAGCCGAGCGAAGCGCGCCCGCGCCGTGGACGCCGCCGCCGCCGCCTACATGCTACAGGGCGCGCTGGACGCGACCCGCCCCGATGCCGGTCAGCCTGGCGGGCGCTCCATGTAGCGGGCGCCGGGATCGTAGCGCCGCAGCATCGCGTCGAGCGAGGGATCGGGCACCGTCCCGAAGCCGTGGCAGCGCCAGAAGCCCTCCGTCCCGCCGATGGCGACGAGCGCCAGGGGCAAGCGCCCCGCCAGAGCGACCAGCCGCGAAATCGCCCCCTCCCCCGCCCCGGCGCCCCGGGCCGCCGGCAGGATCGCGAGGTCATGGAGGAGGAAGACCTCGGGCCTGGCCGGCAGCGCGCCCAGGAGGGTGTTCAGCGCCGGCGGCCGGCGGGTCCAGGGATGTGCCAGGGCGTAGCCGGCCGCCTCCCCTTGGACCTCGAGGAGGAGGCAGCCCTCCGGCGAGAGGCGCAGGCGCTCGGCGAAGACCTCGTCCGATTCGGGATGCCTGGGATGGACTGCGCCGGCGATGGCGGAAACGGGCGGCAGGTCGGCCTCCGCCAACGGCCGCCACCTCCCCGCCTTCCCCCGCAACCCCGCCTCCCCTACACACGCGCTGTCGCGCCACCCGCTGCCACGAGGCCCCATGCCCCTCTACCCGCACCGGCACCTTCTCGCGCTGCAAGGGCTGGAGCCGCCTTACATCGCGGAGTTGCTGGACCTCGCCGAATCCTATGCCCTGCTGAACCGGGGCGGGAAGACCGGGCGGGACGTGCTGCGCGGCCGGACGCTCATCAACCTCTTCTTCGAGGACAGCACGCGCACCCGCACCTCCTTCGAGTTGGCCGGCAAGCGCCTGGGGGCCGACGTGATCAACATGTCCGTCTCCACCTCCTCCGTGAACAAGGGGGAGACACTGCTGGACACGGCCTCCACGCTGAACGCGATGAAGACGGACCTGCTGGTGATCCGCCACGCCCAGTCCGGCGCCCCCGCCCTGCTCTCCCAGAAGGTGGACGCCGCCGTGATCAATGCGGGCGACGGCACGCATGAGCACCCGACCCAGGCCCTGCTCGATGCCCTCACCATCCGCCGCCGCAAGGGGACGCTGGAGAACCTGACGGTCGCCATCTGCGGCGACGTGCTGCACAGCCGCGTGGCCCGCAGCAACATCCACCTCCTGCTGGCGATGAACTGCCGCGTCCGCATCGTCGGCCCGCCGACCCTTATCCCCTCCGAGGCGGAGGCGCTGGGGGTAGAGGTGTTCCACGACATGAAGGCCGGGCTACGCGACGCTGACGTGGTGATGATGCTGCGCCTGCAGAAGGAGCGGATGCAGGGCGGGCTCGTCCCCTCCGCCCGCGAGTTCTTCCGCTTCTACGGGCTGGACGCGGCGAAGCTGAAGCACGCCAAGCCCGACGCCATCGTCATGCATCCCGGCCCGATGAACCGCGGCGTGGAGATCGACAGCGCGGTCGCCGACGACCCTGCCCGCAGCGTGATCGGGGAGCAGGTGGAGATGGGCGTCGCCGTCCGCATGGCCGTGCTCGACATCCTTTCCCAGAACCAGCGGCGCAACGCCCGATGAGCCTCATCCTCCAGAACGCCCGCCTGGTCTGCCCCGCGACCGGCCGCGACGCCCCCGGCAGCCTCCTGATCCAGGATGGCCGCATCGCCTCCATCGGCGGCACGGGGGACCGAACCGGGGCGCCCGAGGGGGCCGAGGTGGTGGATTGCGGCGGCGCGATCCTCGCCCCCGGGCTGATCGACCTCCGCGCCTCGCTCGGCGAGCCCGGCCAGGAGCACCGCGAGACAATCGAATCCGCCGCAGAGGCCGCGGCGGCCGGCGGCATCACCACCCTCTGCGCCCTACCGGACAGCGACCCCGCGCTGGACGACCCCGCCCTGCTGCAGTTCGTTCTCCGCAAGGGAGAGGCGACGGGCAGCCTCACCGTCATGCCCTACGGCGCCGCCACGCGCGGCTGCGAGGGCAAGGAGATGACCGAGTTCGGCCTGCTCTGCGAGGCCGGGGCCGTCGGCTTCACCGATGGTGCCCGGGCGATCGCGGACGCCCGGATGATGCGCCTCGCGCTCTCCTACGCCCGCGGCTTCGGCCGCTTCGTGGTGCAGCACCCCGAGGAGCCGTCGCTGACCCGCAACGCCTCGGCCACCGAGGGCGAGATGGCGACCCGCATGGGCCTCCCCGCCGCCCCGGCCGCGGCGGAGGCGATGATGGTCGCGCGTGACATCGCCCTCGCCCGCCTCACCCGGGGGCATGTGCACTTCGCCCATGTCTCCACCGGCGCCGCGCTTGACCTCATCCGCGCCGCCAAGGCAGAGGGGCTGCGCGTGACCTGCGACACCGCGCCCCCCTATTTCGACCTGAACGAGACGGCGATCGGCGACTTCCGCACCTATGCGAAGCTCTCCCCGCCGCTGCGGCGGGACACGGATCGGCTGGCCGTGGTAGAAGGGCTGCGCGACGGCACGATCGACGCCGTCGCCTCTGACCACCAGCCCCGGGATGCCGACGACAAGCGCGTCCCCTTCGCCCAGGCCGAGGCGGGGGGCGCGGGGCTGGCCACGCTGCTCGGCGTGACCCTCGCCCGTTTTCATGCCGGGGACCTCGGCCTGATGCGGGCGCTCGAACTGCTGACCTCAGCCCCGGCCAGGTTACTGGGCCTGGAGGCCGGGCGCCTCGCCCCCGGCGCCCCGGCCGACCTCGTGCTCTTCAACCCCGAGCGCGGCTGGAAAGTCGAGGCGGGCAGGCTGCCGGGCAAAGCGCAGAACTCGCCCTTCGACGGGCGGGCGCTGGAGGGGCGCGTGACCGGCACCTGGAAGGCGGGGCGGCGCGTTTTCGGATGAATCTCGTCATCGCGGCCGCCATCGGCCTCCTCCTCGGCTCGATCCCCTTCGGCCTGATCCTCACCCGCGCGGCCGGGCTGGGCGACATCCGCTCCATCGGCTCCGGTAATATCGGCGCGACCAACGTGCTGCGGACCGGGAACAAGAAGCTGGCCGCGGCCACGCTGGCGCTGGACTTCCTCAAGGGCACCGTCGCGGTGTGGCTCGCGGCCGCCCTTTTCGGCCCGGAGGCGGCGGGGATCGCCGCCGTCGCCGCGGTGCTCGGCCACTGCCATCCCCCCTGGCTCGCGTTTCGCGGAGGCAAGGGGGTGGCGACGGCGCTGGGCGTCTTCCTCGCCCTCGCCTGGCCGGTCTTCCTGGCTGCCGCCCTCACCTGGCTGGTCCTGGCGAAGCTGGTGAAGATCTCCTCCGCCAGCGCCCTCACAGGGATGACCGTCGCGGCGGTCGCAGCCTTCCTCTGGGGGGGATGGGCGCTCTTCTGGCCGGTGGCGCTCATCGTGGCCTATGTCTTCCTGCGCCACCACGCGAACATCGCCCGGCTGATCGACGGCACCGAGCCCCGGATCGGCCAGGGCAAGTGACCCCCGCCGCCTCCCTCGCCCGGCTGCGCCTCGCCTGGAGCGAGGGGATCGGCCCGCAGGGTTTCCGCCGCGCCCTTCACCATCACGGCGATGCCGCCCGCGCCCTCCGCGCCCTGGCCGCGGACAATCCCCGGCGGGTCGCCGATGCGGGCGCGGTGGAGCGGGAATACGAGGCGGTCCTCAGCATGGGCGGCACCTGGCTGCATCTCGGCGCACCGGACTACCTGCCCCTCCTCGCCGCGCTGGACGACGACCCGCCCGTGCTCGCGGCGCTCGGGCGACACTGCCGCCCATCTCGGCGCTCCTCGCCACCGCCACACGGTCGCCGTCATTCCCGGCGGGCTCGACGTGGCCTACCCGCCGGAGAACCGGGGCCTTCAGTCCCGAATCGCGGAGGGAGGGCTGCTCCTAGCCGAGTCCCCCCTCGGCACCGTCCCGCTCGCCCGGCGCTTCCCCCGGCGGAACCGGATCGTGGCCGGCCTCTCCCTCGCCGTGGTGGTGGTGGAGGCGGGGCATTGCTCAGGCACCCTCATCACCGCCCGCCCGGGCGCCGAGGCCGGGCGGGAGATCCATGCCGTCCCCGGCTCGCGCTCGACCCGCGCTGCGCCGGGTCTAACGACCTGCTCCGCAACGGCGCCCATTTCTGCGAGACGGCGGCGGACGTGCGGGCCACCCCCCCTGCCACCGCCAAGGCCGTGCCGGTCTTCCGCCGCCCCGCTCGCGCGCGCACGGCGGGAGGCGGAAATCCCGGATGAGCCAACCCCTTCCGGTCCCCCGGACCTCCTCTCCCTGACCGGCCCGACACCCGTTCCGGTTGACGAGGTGCTTCGCCACTGCCACCTCTCGCCGCCTGAGGCCCGCGCCGCGCTCCTGGAACTGGAGCTGGAGGGGTTCATCGAGGCGCTGCCCGGAAACCGCGTCGTGCGGTCCGGCATTCAGCGAACAGAGAGATCCGGAGGGCTCTAGGCCCCACATGACTGACGTCGTCGTCGTCGAATCGCCCGCCAAGGCGAAGACCATCAACAAGTATCTCGGTTCGGACTACACGGTCCTGGCCTCCTTCGGCCATGTCCGCGACCTCCCCGCCAAGGACGGTTCCGTCCGGCCGGAGGAGGACTTCGCCATGGACTGGTCCTCCGAGGACCGGGGGGAGAAGCAGGTCCGCGAAATCGCCCAGGCGCTGAAGGCCGGGCACGCCAAGCGCCTCTACCTCGCCACCGACCCCGACCGGGAGGGTGAGGCTATCTCCTGGCACGTCCGGCAGATGCTGGAGGGGCGGAAGGCGTTGAAGGGCGTCGAGGTCCACCGCATCACCTTCAACGAGATCACCAAGCGCGCCATCCAGCACGCGATCGAGCATCCTCGCGACCTCGACGTGCCGCTGATCGACGCCTATCTCGCCCGGCGGGCGCTGGACTATCTCGTCGGCTTCACCCTCTCCCCCGTGCTCTGGCGCAAGCTTCCCGGCTCTCGCTCGGCCGGGCGCGTCCAGTCCGTCGCGCTGCGCCTCATCACCGACCGCGAGGCGGAGATCGAGGTCTTCAAGCCGCGCGAGTACTGGAGTGTCGAGGCCGCCTTCCGCACCCCGACGGGCGCGCCCTTCACCGCGCGGCTGACGCATCTGGAGGGCAAGAAGCTCGACCAGTTCGACCTGCCGAACGAGGCGGCGGCCGCGCGCGCAAAGGCGCTGGTCGAGGGCGGCAGCTTCACCGTCTCGGCCGTCGAGAAGAAGCGCACCAAGCGCAATCCGCCGCCGCCCTTCACCACCTCCACCCTCCAGCAGGAGAGCAGCCGCAAGCTCGGCTTCGGGGCCCAGGCCACGATGCGCCTGGCCCAGCAGCTCTATGAAGGCGTGGACATCGGCGGCGAGACGGTCGGCCTCATCACCTATATGCGGACGGACGGCGTCCAGATGGCGCGGGAGGCCATCATAGGCATCCGCGACCATGTGAAGTCCGCTTTCGGCCCGGAATACCTGCCCGCCGCGCCGCGCGAGTACTCCTCCAAGGCGAAGAACGCCCAGGAGGCGCACGAGGCCGTCCGTCCGACGGACGTGACGCGCACCCCGCAGGAGGTGGCGCGCTATCTCAACCCGGACCAGCGGCGCCTCTACGACCTCGTCTGGAAGCGCGCCGTCGCCTCCCAGATGCAATCGGCCGAGATGGACCAGACGGCGGTGGACATCGACGACGCTGCGGGCAAGGCGAGGCTTCGCGCGACCGGCCAGGTCGTCGCTTTCGACGGCTATCTCAAGCTCTACCGCGAGGGCTCCGACGACCGCCGCGCCGACGAAACCGCGGACGCGGCGGCCGGCGCTGAGGGCGAGGACGGCCGCACCCTCCCCCCGATGGCGGAGGGCGACGCTCCCAAGCGCGGGGAGGTGACGGCGAGCCAGCACTTCACCCAACCTCCGCCCCGCTACTCCGAGGCGTCGTTGGTGAAGAAGATGGAGGAGTTGGGTATCGGCCGCCCCTCCACCTACGCCTCCATCCTCCAGACTCTGCAGGACCGCGAGTATGTCCGGCTGGAGCAGCGCCGATTTGTGCCCGAGGATCGCGGGCGCCTCGTTACGGCCTTCCTCATCTCCTTCTTCGAGCGCTACGTGGACACCGGCTTCACTGCGGCGCTGGAGGAGAAGCTCGACGACATCTCCGGCGGCCGCGCCGACTGGCGGCAGGTGATGCACGAGTTCTGGGACCAGTTCCGCGCCGCGGTGGACGCGACGAAGGACCTAAAAATCAGCGACGTAATCGACGCGTTGGACGAGGATCTCGGCCCGCACTTCTTCCCGGCGAATGAGGGCGGCACCGACCCGCGCCTCTGCCCGAACTGCCATGCCGGCCGGCTTGGCCTGCGGCTCGGGCGCACGGGGGCCTTTATCGGCTGCTCGAACTACCCGGAATGCCGCTACACCCGCCCCCTCGCCGTGCCGAGCGCCGATGGCGAGGACGCGGGGAACGAGGGGCCGCGCAGCCTCGGCACCGATCCTGCTACAGACCAGGAGGTCTCGATGCGCCGCGGGCCCTACGGCCTCTATGTCCAGCTCGGCGAGCCCGGCACGGATGAGAGGGGCAAGCCCACGAAGCCCCGCCGCGCCTCCCTCCCCCGCGGCATGGACCCGGAGACGCTGACGCTGGAGCGGGCGCTGGCGCTGCTGAACATGCCCCGCGTCATCGGCCTGCACCCCGAGACGGGCGAGGAGATCACCGCCAATCTCGGCCGCTTCGGCCCCTATCTGAAGATGGGCGCCCTCTCGCAGAGCCTCACGCCGGGGGACGACATCCTCTCCGTCGGCATGAACCGCGCGATGGAGCTGCTGGCCAATGCGAAGCCGCGCGGCATCACCCTCGGGGTGCATCCGAAGGACGGCGCCGCGGTGGAGGTGAAGCGCGGCCGCTTCGGCCCCTTCGCCCAGCACGGCCAGACCGTCGCCTCCCTGCCGCGCGGGGTGGAGATGGAGAGCTTCACCCTCGACCAGGCCGTCGCGTTGCTGGCCGAGAAGGGGAAGGTCCTCCCGGCGAAGAAGGGCGCCGCCCGCAAGGCCCCGGCCCGCAAGGCGGCCAGCGCGAAGGAGGATGCGCCGAAGCCCGCCAAGGCGGCGCCGAAGGCCGCCGCGGCCCGGGCCTCGAAATCGGCTGCCGCGAAGTCCGCCGTCGCGAAGAAGGCCCCGGCGAAGAAGCCCGCCGCCAAGGCTGGGGCCGCGGCCAAGCCCGCCCCCCGCGCCAAGGGAACGGGCTGAGTTGGCCAGGCGCCCGCCCCCGGGTGGCACCCGAGGCCGCGATGGCTCCGGGCGCCTTTCCCGCACGGGGCCGGTGGTCCGGCGTCGCGAGCCGGGCACGGTCAACCCGCTGCCCAGCCGGGAGGAGCTGCGGGCCTTTCTGCTCACCGCCACCGGCCGGGTGGGCAAGACCGAGATCTCCCGCCATTTCGGCCTCTCGACCGAGCAGCGCCCGGCGCTGCGCGCGCTGATGGCCGCGCTGAAGGAGGAGGGCAGCATCGCCCCCGTCGGCCGCCGCACCATCCGCCACGCCGCCAGCCTGCCGGACATGGCGGCGCTGGAGGTCTTCGGCACGGATGCGGATGGCGAGCCCATGGCCCGCCCCATCACCTGGGAAGGGGCGGAGCGGCCGGTCGTCTACATGCGCCCGGAGCGCCCGGGCCAGCCCGCCCTCGCCCCGGGGGATCGGGTACTGGCCCGCATCACCCGCCTCGGCCCCGGCAAGTATGAGGGGCGCACCTTCAAGCGGATCGGCACGGGATCGCCCTCCCGCATCCTCGGCATCTACACCAACGGGCTGGTCGAGCCCGTTGACCGCCGCGCGCGCTCGGCCTGGGTGATCCCGCCCGGCCAGGAGAACGGCGCGCAGGAGGGCGAGCTGGTCCAGGCGGAGCCGATCCCGGGCGGATCGCGCGAGCGCTACATGGGGCCGAGCCCGGCGCGGATCATCGAGCGCCTGGGGCCGATGGACGACCCGCGCGCCGTCTCCCGGCTCTGCATCGCGGCGCACCGCATCCCCGACAACTTCCCGGCGGAGGTGGTCGCCGCGGCCGAGCGCGCCGAGGCCGTGCCGCTCGGCACGAGGGACGACCTGCGCGGCATCCCCCTCGTCACGATCGACGGCGAGGACGCCCGCGACTTCGACGACGCCGTCCATTCCGAGCCCGAGGGCGATGGCTGGCGCATCCTCGTCGCCATCGCGGACGTGGCCCATTACGTCCGCCCCGACGCCCCGCTGGACCGCGAGGCCCGGCTGCGCGGCAACTCCGTCTACTTCCCCGACCGTGTCGTGCCGATGCTGCCGGAAGCGCTGTCCAACGGCTGGTGCAGCCTCAAGCCCGGGGAGGACCGGGGCTGCCTCTATGTCGAGATGCGCTTCGACGCGGCGGGTACGAAGACCGCTCACCGCTTCGGCCGCGGCCTCATGCGCTCCGCCGCCCGCCTCACCTACGAGAAGGTCCAGGCCGCGCGGGACGCCGGCGAGGATGCGGGGCTGGCCGAGGGCCACATCGCCCGGCTCTACGGCGCCTTCGAGGCGCTGCTCGCCGCCCGCCTACGCCGCGGCACGCTCGACCTCGACATCGCCGAGCGCCGGGTGATCCTCGGCCCCGACGGGAAGGTCCTCTCCGTCGCGCCCCGCCCGCGTCTCGACAGCCACCGGCTGATCGAGGAATTCATGGTCGCCGCCAATGTCTGCGCGGCCGAGGAGCTGGAGCGGCTGCACCAGCCCTGCATGTACCGCGTCCACGACCGTCCCTCGGACGAGAAGATGGAGACGCTGCGCGGCTTCCTCTCCGGCTTCGGCATCTCCTTGCCGCCGTCCAACCTCGTGAAGCCGCGCGACTTCGCCCACATCCTCGAGCGGATGAAGGACGCCCCGGAAGCCCGCCTCGTCAGTGAGACGATCCTGCGCGGCCAGTCTCAGGCGGAGTACAATCCGGAGAATATCGGCCATTTCGGCCTCGCCCTGCCGCGCTACGCCCATTTCACCAGCCCGATCCGCCGCTATGCCGACCTGCTGGTCCACCGCGCCCTTATCCGCGGGCTGAAGCAGGGCGAGGACGGGCTGACCGATGCCGAGGCCGCCGAGTTGCCCGATACGGGCGAGCACATCACTAAAACCGAGCGCCGCGCCGCCCTGGCCGAGCGCGACGCGGTGGACCGCTATTTCGCGGCCTTTATGGCGGACCGGGTGGGCGCGCATTTCGCGGCGCGCGTTTCGGGGGTGACACGCTTCGGCCTCTTCGTGACACTGGAGGAGAACGGCGCCAGCGGAATCGTTCCGATGGCCGCCCTTCCGGACGACCAATGGTTCCACGAGGACGCGGCGATGCGCCTGATCGGCCGCCGCACGGGATTGACCTTTACCCTCGGCCAGGAGGTGGAGGTGCGGCTGGCCGAGGCGGTGCCGCGCACGGGCAGCCTGACCTTCGGGATGGTGTTGGGCGATCCCCGCGCCGCCGCGCCGCGCAAGTCGGTGCCCCCGCGCGGAAGGCAGAAGCTGGCAGGGCGGAGCGGAAAGGCCGGCAGCGAGCGCCAGCGGGAGAAGCGTCCCCGATAGGGGTGACCCGGCGCGGCGCGATCAGCCTTAGCGGTGCCCTGGCCTTCCTCGCCGCGCTGCTCCTCTCCCGCCCCGGCATGGGGCAGGACTTCGGCCCAACGCTCCGTACGGGCTTCGCCGCCATCGCCGAGCGCCATCTGGAGGCGACGGAGCCCCTTCTCGTCGGGCTCTGGGCCCTGCGCGGGCTGGAGGCGATCGACCCCTACCTATCCGCAGCCCGGCGCGGCCCAGCCCTCGCCCTCGGCTTCTCCGGCCGGCTCGCCGCGGACCAGCTGGCGGAGAACAACCCGCTCTCGGTCGCGGATGCCGTGGCCACCCTCTTCACGGAGGCGGAGCGCCAGTCCCCTGCCCTTCGCCAGGCAGGACGCCGGGCGATGATCCAGGCCGCCTTCGACGAGGTGTTCAACCACCTCGATCCCTACAGCCGCTATCTCGGCGCGGAGGAGGCTCGGCAGGGGCGCGAGCGGCGGCTCGGCGCGGCCGATCTCGGCCTCAGCCTCGGCCCCGCGCCGCGCCGGGCGGTAACCATCGCCGCCGTGGCGCCCGGCAGCGCGGCGGAGCGGGCAGGCCTTCGCCCCGGCGACATCGTGGCGGCTGCGGACGGGATCACCCTCGATGCCGAGCACCTGGACGATGCCCACCGGGCGCTGGAGGGTCCTCCCGGGAGCAGCGTGCTCCTCTCTATCCGGCGCGGGCGGCGGCGGGTCGATCTCCTGCTCACGCGCGGCGCCGCGCCCCTCCTCTCCCTCTCCGCCCGTGTACGGGAAGGGGTGCTCTGGCTCCAGATCCCGATCTTCTCCGCAGCCACTCCGGAGCAGCTCGACCGCGCCCTGGCCGACTTCCCCGAGGCGGAGGCGCCGCTCGGTGTGGTGCTGGACCTCCGGGGCAACCGGGGCGGGCTGCTGCAGCAGGCGCTCCGCGTGGCGGATTCCTTCCTGCCCGCCGGCACCATCGCCTCGACCGAGGGCCGCCACCCCGCCTCCCTCCGCCGCTTCGAGGCCACGGGGCGCGACCTCGCGGCGGGGCGGCGCCTCGTCGTGCTGGTGGACGGGCGCACGGCCTCCTCGGCCGAGGTGGTGGCGGCCGCCATGGCCGATCTCGGGCGCGGCGTGGTGGTGGGCAGCGCCACTATGGGCAAGGGGCTGATCCAGGTGCTCGTGCCGCTGCCCGACGGGGGAGAGCTGGCCCTCTCCTGGTCCCGCATCCTCGCCCCCCGCGGCTGGCCGCTGCAGATGCTGGGCGTGCTGCCGGCGCTCTGCACCGGTGGGGGCGCGGAGGAGACGGCGCGCAACCTCGCCACGCTCGGCACGGCCGATAGCCCGATGGCGGTTCCCCTCGCCCGCGCCCGCGCCGCCCGCGCGCCCGTGCCCGCGAGCGAGATCGCCGCGCTCCGCGGCGCCTGCCCGCCGGCCGAGGGGCGGGAGGCGGATCTGGCGGCCGCGCGCGCCGTGCTGGAGCGGCCGGAAGTCTATGCGGGCGCGCTGGCGCGGTAAAAGCTTGACGCGGGCGCGTCCGGCGCTAATTTGCGGCCCCTCCGCGACCCGGCCCTGGCCGGCACTCGCCCCTGTGGAATCGAGTCCCAGAGTCAGAACATGGCCAAGTCCAACACCATTCAGATCCGCCTCGTCAGCTCCGCCGACACCGGCTACTTCTACGTGACCAAGAAGAACACGCGGAACGCCACCGGGAAGATGGAGAAGAAGAAGTACGACCCCGTCGCCCGCAAGCACGTCGTCTTCCGCGAGGCCAAGATCAAGTAATCGCCGCGGGGCGCCCTCGCGCCCCATCCGGACATGGCCGCCCGAGGACCCCAGGGTTCCCGGGCGCTTTATGTTGGAACGTCAGGCGGCCTCGGCCCGCAGGACGACGCGGCCCGTCACCTTCCCGGCCCGCAGGCGGCGCAGCACCGTGTCCGCCTCGGACATCGGCTCGGTCGTGACCGGCAGGGCGGCCAGCTTGCCTTCCCTGGCCAGGCCCATCACGGCCTTGAGGTCGTCGAGGGAGCCGACATAAGACCCCTGCAGCGTCAGGGCACGGATCGCCATGAGCGGCAGGGGCACCGTCATCTCCCCGCCGAACAGCCCGACCTGGACGAGGGTCCCGCCCTTACCCAGCGCGTCGAAGGCGAAGCGGGCGGTCGGGCTGCCGTTCACGAGGTCGATCACCGCGAGCGCCGGGCCGCCGCAGGCCGCAACGATGGCCGCGGTCACGTCGCCCTCGGCCAGCACCGTGTCGGTGGCGCCGGCGGCCTTCGCGGCCTCCAGCTTGGCCGGGGAGACATCGACCGAGACGATCCGGCGGTGCCCGAGGGCGCGCAGCATGTGGATCGCGTTCAGCCCGAGCCCGCCCGCCCCGACCAGCACGACCGGCCGCTCGGGCGGGATCGGGCCGAGCTTGCGGATGGCCGAGTGGACGGTGATGCCGGAGCAGGCATAGGTGGCCGCCACCGCGGGATCGAGCCCGTCCAGCGGCACGAGGTAGCGCGCATCGGGCACCAGGACGTGCGTCGCGTAGCCGCCGTTGCGGTAGATGCCCAGCGTCCGCGCGGCGTTGGGGCACATGTTGTCCTCCCCCGACGCGCAGCGCTCGCACTTGCCGCAGCCGATCCAGGGGAAGACGACCTTCTCCTCCCCGACCGCCACGCCCGTCGCCTCTGGCCCCACCGCCGCCACGCGCCCGGCGATCTCGTGCCCCATGGCCAGCGGCAGCACCACGCCGCGATCCTTGAGGGAGAGGGTGCCGCGGCTGCCGAGGTCGTAGCCGCCTTCCCAGATATGCAGGTCGGAATGGCAGACGCCGCAATGCGTCACCTCGATCAGCACTTCCGAGCCCTTCGGCTCCGGCGTCGGCAGGTCCAAGGCCTGCAAGGGCTTGCCCGTCTCAACCACGGCCCAGGCACGCATCCGTTCCCTCCGTTCTCTTCGGTGCGATGGCACACCTGGCGGTCGGCGGGGTCAAGCACGGATCCCCCTGGCGTGACGAGCGCGGAGGCGTTACCTCCGGCCCTGTCTCTTGGAGGAGAACGTCATGGACCGCCGCGCCCTCTTGGGCCGCGCCAGGGGGGCGGCGACGCTGGCCGCCGGCGCCGCCTCCCTGTCCGCGGGCCTCGCCGCCCCCGCGATCGCGCAGACCGCGCAGCCCACCCTGCGCTGGCGCCTCACCTCCTCCTATCCGCGCTCGCTCGACTGCATCTACGGCGCGGGCGAGGTCTTCTCCCGCGTCGTCTCGGAGCTGACCGACGACCGCTTCCAGATCCGCGTCTTCTCCGCCGGCGAGATCGCGCCCCCGCTCCAGGCGCTGGACGCCGTGCAGTCCGGCAGCGTCGAGTGCTGCCACACCACGAGCTTTCTCTACAGCGGCAAGAACGAGGCGCTCGCCTTCGCCACCGGCCTGCCCTTCGGCCTCAACACGCGTCAGCAGAATGCCTGGATGTACGAGGGCGGCGGCATCGACCTGCTGAACGAGGTCCACCGCAAGTTCAACGTGTACGGCATGCCGCTGGGCGCGACGGGCGCCCAGATGGGCGGCTGGTTCCGCAAGGCGCTCGGCCCGGCCTCCGACCTGAACGGGCTGAAGATGCGGATCGGCGGACTCGCCGGGCAGGTGTTGTCGCGCCTCGGCGGCGTGCCGCAGCAGCTCGGCGCTGGCGACCTCTACCCCTCGCTGGAGCGCGGCACGATCGACGCGGCTGAGTGGCTCGGCCCCTATGACGACGAGAAGCTCGGCTTCGTGCGCGTTGCGCCCTTCTATCACTACCCCGCTTGGTGGGAGGGCGGCGCCTCGACCTATTTCTACGTCAACCTCGACCAGTGGAACGCCCTGCCCAAGTCATACCAAGCCGCGATCCGCGCGGGCTGCGCCGAGGCGACGCACTGGATGGTCGCGCGCTACGACATTCGCAACCCCGACAGCCTGCGCCGCCTCGTGGCCCAGGGCGCAAAGCTCACCCCCTTCTCGCGGGATCTGATGGACACGTGCCTCCGCGCCTGGCTCGATATCGAGAAGGATCTCGTCGCGAAGAACCCGGACTTCGCGAAGGTTCACGAGAGCTGGTCGAAGCACCGCGACGACATGCGGCTCTGGCACCGCGTGTCCGAGCTGTCCTTCGACAACTACGTCGCCCAGGCCGGCGCGAGGCGCTGACCACCGGGACCGGCGCGCGCCATCGCGGGCGCCGGTTCAGCCCCTTGGCTGCGCGGGCGCGCGGGCGGCCGTGAGGGCGCGGCGGATCTCCGCCTCCGCCTCGCCCAATGCCTTCGTGGCCGCCACCCGCCGCTCCCGGCCCTCCTGGGCGATGCGGAGCGAGTCCTCGATGGTGGCGACCAGGGCTGCATTCGCCTTCTGGACGGATTCCAGGTCCACCACGCCGCGCTCCATCTCCGTCCGCACCTCGGCATTGGCGCGGCGCAGCCCCTCGGCATTGGCGGTCAGCAGCTCGTTCGTCAGGTCCGTCGCGGCACGCACGGCCTGCCCAGCCTCGCGCATGCGGTGCAGGGCCAGGGCCTGGGCGAGCTGGGTGCGCCAGAGCGGCACGGTGTTGGCCAGTACAGAGTGGATGCGGCCGGCCAGCGCCTTGTCGTTCTCCTGGATCAGCCGGATCGAGGGCAATGCCTGCATGGCGATCTGGCGGGTGAGGCGGAGGTCGTGGACGCGCCTGTCCAGCTCCTCGCGCGCGGCGCGCAGGTCGCGCAGGCGCTGCGGGGCCAGCGGGTCCCGCCCGACCTCCGCCTCCCACTCGGCCGCGGGCAGCGCCTCCTTGTCCGTCCGGGCGAGCACGGTCTCGCCGGCCGCGATGTGCTCGGCCAGCGCATGGAACCACTGGAGCGTGGCCTCGTAGAGGCGTTCAAGCCGCTCCACATCCTCCAGTAGCCGGGTGCGGTGGCCGTCCAGCCGCTCCCCGATCGTCTCCACCTGGCTCCGCACGCCCTCGTAGCGCTGGAGAATGGCGGTGGTCTCGGCACCCGCCCGGGTGAAGAGCCGCGCGATCAGGCCGGGCTTGTTGTCCAGCTTCGTCACGTCGAAGCCGCGCAGCGTGGTGAGAAGGCGAGAGAGTGAGTCGCCCGCCTCGCCCATCGCGTCGTTACGGGCGGCGCCGAGCATGGAATCGGCAGCCGCGGCCGCGCGGGACTGTGCCTCCTGGCCGAAGCGGGCGATACTGGCGTGGTCGCTCAGGTCGATCCGCTCGGCGAGCTCGGCCACGCGCTCCGGCGCGGGCTGTAGCCGGTCCTGGCTCACGCGTTCGCCGCTCAAGCGATGCCCTCCCGATGCAGACGGTCCTGCAGGACCTTCACCTGGATTTCCAAAGCTTCGGTTTCCGCCGCGCGGAGATCCTCGGCCGATTGCCGCGCGGCGCGGGCGAGGTCGTGCACCAACACCGGTAGCGTGTCCGGCGGCGTCGCTCCCTGCGCCAGCCGGAGGCCGATGCGCTCCAGCCCGTCCACCCCTACCGACAAGACCCGGCGCGCCTGGCCCGCGGCATCGGGGCGGAGGGCGAGCTCGTCGAGCAAGCCGCGCATCTCCCGGGCAGCGGGCAGGAGACGCCGGTCCCCTTCCTCCAGGGCCGCGATCCGCGCGCGCATGGGGTCCAGCGTGTCCGGAGCCGGCGCGGGACGCGGGGCGGGCGGCGGGGCCGCCTCCTTCACCCCGTCATAGAGCAGGCGCGCGCCCGCCCAGGCCATGAGGCCGAGCACGAAGGCGCCGATCCCGCCCGTGCCCCCGGCAAAGCCCGCGGCCAGCCCCATGGCAACGCCCAGCAGCACCCCGGCCCGGCGCGCGTCTCCGCGCCTCGCCCGGGCGAGGCGGGACATGGCAAGGCCGACCCCAGCGAAGGCCGCGATGCAGCCCCCGATCAGCTTCCCGTCACCGCTCGCCAGGGCGAGAAAGAAGGCCGGCACGAAGGGCGTCGCGAGAAGAGCGATGGGGACGCCGCGCAGGCCCGTCCACCAGCGCGGTAGCCGGTCGTTCCCGCGATAGGGGCTTGCGGCAGGTCCCCCGAAGGGCCCACGGGGCGCGCTCAATCGAACAACTCCACGAGGACGTGGATGAAGGCGAGCAGCCCGGTGAAGCCGACTCCGGCCGAGAGAAGGGCGAGGCCGGCGAGCCGGCGGACAGGGGCAGGAAGGGAATCAGGGTTCATCGCGGAAGGGAGATCGCCCCGCGATGCCCCCGCTTCAAGCGCCTCCAGCGCCTACAGTTTCACCCTCAGCATCCGGGCGATCTCTCCGACGATGCCCGCGCGGAAAGCGAGCACGCACAGGACGAAGATGCCGCCCTGGATAATGGTGACCCAGGCGCCGAAGGGGGCGAGGTAAGTCTGCATGGAAACCACCGCCGCCGCGCCGATCACCGGCCCGAACAGGGTACCCAGGCCACCAAGCAGGGTCATGAGCACGACCTCGCCGGACATAGACCAGTGGACGTCGGTCAGGGTCGCGATGCCGACCGTGATCGCCTTGGCCCCACCCGCGATGGCCGCGATCCCGGCCGAGAGGACGAAGGCGACCAGCTTGTAGTCGTCCGTCCGGTAGCCGAGCGAGGTAGCGCGCGGCTCGTTCTCCCGGATGGCCGTCAGCACCTGCCCGAAGGGCGAGTGGATGATGCGGTGGATCAGCAGGAAGCCGATGAGGAAGAGACCTGCGACGAACCAGTACATCGACATGTCCGCCCGAAGGTCGATCACGCCGAAGAGCATGCCGCGCGGGATGGACTGGATGCCGTCCTCGCCATGGGTGAAGGGCGCCTGGAGACAGAAGAAGTAGACCATTTGGGCCAGCGCCAGGGTGATCATGGCGAAGTAGATGCCCGCCCGCCGGATCGCGATCCAGCCGAAGACGAGGCCGAGCACCGCCCCCACGACGCCCCCGAGCAGGATGGAGACCTCAGGCGTCAGCCCCCAGACCTTGGCCGCATGGGCCGCGACATAGCTGCCCATGCCGAAATAGGCGGCATGGCCGAAGGAGAGCAGGCCGACATAGCCGATCAGCAGGTTGAAGGCGCAGGCGAAGAGGGCGAAGCAGAGCAGCTTCATCAGGAACTGCGGGTAGAGGAAGAAGGGGCAGGCGATCAGCGCCGCGATCAGCAGCAGCAGCGCGACCGCCTGGGCCCGCGTGAAGCCGAAGACGCCCGGCGCCGCGGGCGGCATGGCCGCCGGCGCCCCGCCCTGCGAGGCGCCCGGCGAGAGGTCGGGAGAGAGGGTGGTGGCGGAAGCCATGGATCAGGCCCTTCCGAACAGGCCGGCGGGGCGTGCGAGCAGCACGATCGCCATGATGACGAAGATCACGGTGGCCGAGGCCTCGGGATAGACCACGCGCGTCAGCCCCTCGACCAGCCCGAGGGCGAAGCCCGTGATGACGGAGCCCAGGATCGAGCCCATGCCGCCGATCACCACCACCGCGAAGACCACGATGATGAAGTTCGAGCCCATGCCCGGGTTCACCGAGTAGATCGGCGCGGCCAGCACCCCGGCCAGCGCCGCCAGCGCCACGCCCGCGGCGTAGGTGAGCGTGACCATGCGCGGCACGTTCACGCCGAAGGCCTGGACCAAGGGCGCGTTCTCGGTGGCCGCGCGTAGATAGGCCCCGAGCCGCGTCTTCTCGATCACCAGCCAGGTGGCGATGCAGACGGCGAGGGCCGCGACCACGACCCAGAGACGGTATTTCGGCATGAGCATGAAGCCGAGATCGACGGGTGCGCCGCTCAGCGCCGCGGGCGGCGCATAGGGCAGGCCGGAGGCGCCGAAGCTGTTGCGGAACAACCCTTCGATGATCAGCGCCAGGCCGAAGGTCAGCAGCAGCCCGTAGAGGTGGTCCAGCTTGTAGAGCCTTGAGATCATCGTTTTCTCGAGGACCACGCCGAAGGCGCCCACGATGAGCGGCGAGAGGATGAGCGCCCCCCAGTAAGGGATGCCGGCCCAGTTGAGCAGCATCCAGGCGACGAAGGCGCCCATCATGAACTGCGCGCCATGGGCGAAGTTGATGACGTTCAGCATGCCGAAGATCACGGCGAGGCCGAGCGAGAGCAGCGCGTAGAAGGCGCCGTTCACCAGGCCGAGCGCGATCTGCGGCGCCGACATCTCCAACTGGAAGAGAAGTTCCTCGAGCAAGGACGTGTTACCCGTCATGGGCGGGGGGCGTGCGGCCCCCCGCGTTTCGGATCAGGTGCGGACGAGGGAGCAGCCGCCCTCCGCCATGGGCCGGAAAGCCTCCTCCGCCGGCACGGTGCGGACGAGCTTGTAGTAGTCCCACGGCCCCTTGCTCTCGCCCGGCGCCTTTACCTCGAAGAGGTAGGAGGGATGCAGCTTCCGGCCGTCCTGGCGGATGGAGCCGGGGCCAAAGGCATCGTCATCCGTCGGCATGGCCTTCATCCGCACCACGGTCTCCGCGCCGCTCGCCTTGGCCTGGGTCACACCCATATCGGCCGCGGCCTTTAGGTAGTGCAGCGCCGCGCTGTAGCAGCCCGCCTGCCACATCGTGGGCATGGCGCCGTTCAGCTGCCCCTTGATCTTGTTGGCGAGATTCCGCGTGCGGTCGTTCAGGTCCCAGTAATAGGTCTCGGACAGGACGAGGCCCTGGGCGGTGTTGAGGCCAAGGCTGTGCACGTCGCTGACGATCATCAGCAGCACGGCGAGTTTCTGCCGGCGCGTCAGCCCGAACTCGGCTGCCTGCTTCACGCTGTTGATCGTGTCCACGCCCGCATTGGCCAGGCCGACGACCTTCGCCCGCGACTGCTGCGCCTGCAGCAGGAAGGAGGAGAAGTCCGTCGTCCCCGGGAAGGGATGGCGCACGGAGCCGAGCACGCGACCGCCCTGCTTCTGGATGAGGTTGGTGGTGTCGCGCTCCAGCGCGTGGCCGAAGGCGTAGTCGGCGGTGATGAAGTACCAGGTGTCGCCGCCCGCCTTCACCATGGCGCCGCCCGTGGAGTTGGCGAGCATCCAGGTGTCGTAGGTCCAATGGATGGTATTCGGCGTGCAGGCGGAGCCAGTGAGGTCGGCCGTCGCGCCCGTGGAGTTGAGCATGATCTTGTTCTTCTCGCGCACCACCCCGTGCACCGCGAGGGCGCAGGAGGAGGTGGCGACGTCGATGATCACGTCCACGCCGTCGCGGTCGATCCACTGGCGCGCGATGGTGGAGGCGACGTCGGGCTTGTTCTGGTGGTCGCCCTGCAGCACCTCAACCTGGATGTTCCGCCCGGTGACCCCGCTATCCTGCACGGCCTGGCGCACGGCGGCGACCGAGCCCGGGCCGCAACCGTCGCGATAGGTGCCGGACATGTCGGTCAGCACCCCGATCTTCAGCGTGTTGCTCGCCTGCGCGCGGGCACTGCTCCAGGGCAGCGCGCCGAGCGCCGGAAGGGCTGCGGCGCCACCCAGGAGGGTGCGGCGGTCAATGGTCATTCCCTATCGTCTCCCTGTAGTTCTTCTTGGCGGCGGTGCCGACTGGCCCGCCTAGACTCCGAGATACTCGTGCAGCCTTTCCATGCTGCTGGCCATCTCGTGGTTCGCCACGCTGTCCACCACGCGCCCGTGCTCCATCACGTAGTGACGGTCCGCGACGGTCTGGGCGAAGCGGAAGTTCTGCTCCACCAGCAGCACGGTGAAGCCGCGCGCCTTGATCTCCCGGATCATGGCGCCGATCTGCTGCACGATGACGGGGGCAAGTCCCTCGGTCGGCTCGTCGAGCAGCAGCAGCGGCGCGCCGGTGCGCAGGATGCGCGCGATGGCGAGCATTTGCTGCTCGCCGCCCGAGAGCTTCGTCCCCTGGCTGCGCGCTCGCTCCTTCAGGTTGGGGAAGAGGCTGTGGATGGTCGGCACGTCCAGCCCGCCGTCCCGCACCTTGGGCGGCAGCATCAGGTTTTCCGTCACGTCGAGGCTGGCGAAGATGCCGCGCTCCTCCGGGCAGTAGCCGATGCCGGCACGACCGATGCCATCGGGGGGCATGCGGATGGTCTCGCGCCCCTCGAAAACCACCGAGCCCGTGCGGCGCCCGGTGAGTCCCATGATGGCGCGCAGCGTGCTCGTCTTGCCCGCGCCGTTGCGGCCGAGCAGTGTGACGACCTCACCCTTGCGGATGTCGATGTTCACGCCGTGCAGCACATGGCTCTCGCCGTACCAAGCATTGAGGTCGCGCACGGTGAGCATGGCGTCGGTCACGGTCTCCGCGCGGGGCGGCAGCGCGTCAGGCATGGGCCACCTCGGCTGCGCCGGAAACGGTGGGATCGCTGCCGAGATAGGCCGCAATCACGTCGGGGTTGCGCGAGACCTCGGCATAGGGCCCCTCGGCCAGCACCTTCCCACGGGTCAGCACCGTGATGGCGTCGCAGAGCCCCTCCACCACCTTCAGGTTGTGCTCGACCATCAGCACGGTCCGGCCCTGGGCGACCCGCCGCACGAGGGCGACGATCCGCTCCACGTCCTCATGCGTCATGCCGGCGGTGGGCTCGTCCAGCAGCATCAGCGTAGGGTCGAGGGCAAGGGTGGTCGCGATCTCCAGCGCCCGCTTCCGGCCGTAGGGCAGCGTCCCCGCGGGCACCGGGGCATAGGTGGTCAGGCCAACATCGGCCAGCAGTTCCATCGCGCGGTCGTCGTAGCGGCGCAGCACCGAATCGCTGCGCCAGAAGTCGTAGCTCCCCCCCCGCTGGCGCTGGAGCGCCACCCGCACGTTCTCCAGCACAGAGAGGTGCGGGAACACGGCGGAGATCTGGAAGGAGCGGACGAGTCCGAGCCGCGCCACCTCGGCCGGCTTCATCCGCGTGATGTCGCGCCCATCGTACCGGATCGTCCCGCGCGAAGGCTGCATGAACTTCGTCAGGAGATTGAAGCAGGTCGTCTTCCCCGCCCCGTTCGGCCCGATCAGCCCGTGGATCGTGCCGCGCCGGATGCGCAGGTCCACGCCGGATACCGCCACGAAGCCGCGGAACTCCTTCGTCAGGCCTTCTGTCTCAAGGATGTGATCCTGCACCCAGTCCGTCCCATTTCCCTAGACGCCGTCTTCGCGGCTGCCCGGGAAACATGGCCGGGTGGCACAAGGGACGCAAGCGGATTGCTGTTCTGACACGAAAGCATGAGCCCTTATCCGCCGAGAGCGCAGGCAATTCAGGGCTGAAGCGGACCATTTGCCGCGAATCGTTCCGGCATGAAAGAAAGGCGCGGAGGTCGGTTCCGGAAGGTTGTCCCGGAGAAGGACGCCCGTGCGGCGTATCCTGCGCGGCACTCATGATCTATTTTCTGATCTTTCCTCGCTTTTTTGACACATCAACGTGAGCTTGCGTCGTGCTGCTACAGTCTCGCTGCTCACGCGATTAGTATCGCCGCATTGCCATCCTGCGACGCCGGAGCACTATTTTGTCCGCAATCTCTCAAATTGATCGCACTGGGCTTGGACTCGTTCCGGGCACCTCCGCCCCACAAGCAACCAAGCCACCGGCCGAGCTCTCCCCCATTGGAGCGAAGATCGGCAGAGCCCTGCCGGTCGGTCACGATCCTCTGGTTCCCACGATCTTCCACGAATCCTGGTGGCTGAGCGCCATGGCTGGCCCAGGCTACGAGGAGGTCACCGTCTCGGCGGACGGACGCGTGATCGGGCGGCTCCCCTTTATCGTCCAGAATCGCCCTGGCGGACGACGCTCGTGCGAGATGCCGCCGCTCACGCATTTCCTCGGGCCGGCCATCGACGAAGGCGGAGGCAGCGTTCCGAATCGTGCGCTGAAGCGGGCGCAGATCATCCGCGAGCTCCTGGAACAGCTGCCACCCGTCGGCGCCTTCCGGCAACGCATGCACCGCGGTATTCAAGAAACCATGGTCTTCCAGGAGAACGGGTTTCAATCCCTGGCCGACTTCACCTTCGAGATCGCCCCCGCCGAGGAGGGCGTGATCTGGAAGGGCATGCGCGACAAGACGCGGAACATGATCCGGCGCGCCAGGGAGCGCTTCACCGTCGCCAATCTCGACGACCCCGAGGTCTTCGCCGACCTTTACCAGCGCAATATACAGGAGCGAGGCGCAGAGTTTTATTACCGCACTTCCGACATCACCCGCCTCTGCTACGAGACGGCGATCCGGAACCAGGGCCGTGTCCTTGTTGCCCGCGCCGGAGACGGCGCGCCCATTGCCGCCATCTTCTATGTCTGGGATGCCCGCAGCGCCTATTACCTGCTCAGCACGCGGGTCTGCGATTCTGACAACAGCGCCGTCAGCCTGCTCCTGTGGGAAGCGATTCGGCACACCACCTCGCTCGGCCTGATCTTCGATTTTGACGGCGTCGCTTCCCACGGTAGCCGGGTCTTCTTCACCGGCTTCGGGGGGGAGATCCGGCCGCGATACGTCATATCCCGCGAGACGCCCTTCTTCAGGGCATCCACCCTTGTGGCGGAGAGGATCAAGGCGCTCCGCCGCCGGATGGTTCGGTAGCGAGGGGGACCAGGCCGCCCTCCGCCCCAGGCCGCGCACCAGCAAAAAAGAAGGCGGCAACCCGGAGGGCGCCGCCTGAGTCTGGGAGGAAACGCTGAGAAGCTGACCTCACGATATCATCACAAGGTCGTGATCTTCATGACAGACGGCGCTGGTCCTCGCAACAACATTCTGCTGGATAGAGCGGTTGCATCGACCGGAGGTTGGCGACGCAAGATCGTCACTGCCCCGGGCTACTGGCTGGTGCTGAGGCAGCCCTCAGCCGCCATAGGCGATCCGGCGCGGTGCTTTCTCGGCCTGCTCGATGGCGGCCAGGGCATCAGACACGCGCGGGAACAGCCCGGCTTCCCGGCCCGAAGGCATGCTCGTGAGCACGACGCCACGCGCTGTCCGTGAGAGGAGCCATGATAGTGTCCGGTCCTCCTGCGCCGCGCCCCCGCTCGAAGGCGTGACGACGCCGAGCCACAACTCGCCTTCCTCGCCCGCATGGGCCTCCACCCACCAATCGCCTCCCCAACTGGAGACGAGGCTTGCGGCCCAGGCCGCAGCCCGTGCTCGTTCTTCCCGCGTGATCGTGGGGTGGACAGGGGCGCGGCGTGCGAAGGGCAGGATGATGGCGGACACGGTGAGTTCCCGGGCAACTCTTGTGTGCGGCTCTGGGCAAGCAGCCTTCCCGCACACACGACTCGTCACATCACGGAACCGTGAAGTCAACCAGAAAGCGCATTCCTGCTCTCTGATGAGAGATGCTTGTCAGGATTCCTCGGCGGGAGCCTTGCTCCACACGCCTCGTCCTCACCGCATCATGCCACGGAACCGCGCCGAAGGGGCACGCAAACCTGCACCGGCCGTCCCCTGATCCTCAGGCCGCGCCCGCGCCGCGCAGCGCGCGCCAGAGGCGCCGGGTCCCCTCCACCTGCTGGCGCCACCAGCCACCGCGCACGAGGTCCGCAGATGCCTCGGGATCGCCCGTGCGGGGGAAGACGTCGCGCCGGAAGTCGCCGGTGCGGAAGAGCATGTCCCAGACAGGGAAGAGCACGGCGAAGTTCCGCCCCTCCTCCCCCGCCGAGAGCACGCCGTGATGCAGCCGGTGGAAGCGGGGGGAAACGAGCAGCCGCTCCCCCACCAGCCCGAAGGAGAGGCGGACATTCGCGTGGGACAGGCTCTCGGCCACGCGCAGGATCACGACGATTAGCGGAAACTGCCCCGGGGGCACCCCGATCAGCAAGGCGAGGCCGCCGAACCAGAGGGCCGCAATCATGTCGTCGATCACATGGTTCCGGTCATCCGTCCAGAAGGTCATCTTCTCCTGAGCGTGGTGGATGGAGTGCAGGGCCCACCACCAGGGGATGCTGTGCTGCAGCCTGTGCCGCCAGTACTCGCCGAAATCGAGGATGAGGATGTAGAGCCCGAAGGCCAGCAGCGGCCGGGTCTCCAGCGCGGGGATCAGCGTCTCCAGGTTCGGCGCCACCCAGCCGGCATCGGCGATCCATCCGGCGACCTGCGCCTGCACTCCGGCGAGGATGACGAAGGCCATCAGCGGCAGCAGGCCGAGCCGAGCGAGCAGGGTGTAGGCCACGTCGGTCCATACGACGCGCCGGTCGTCCCAGCGCTCCACCGGACGCCAGGCCTCCAGCGGGCGGCAGACGGCGTAGACGACGAACACCTGCAGCAGCCCGAAGATGAAAAAGTCCATCCAGGAGAAGGCGTCATCCGCCCATTCCATCATCCCGGCGGCGTAGAGAGCCGGCTGCACGGCGTTCTGGAAGAGCCAGCTCGTGAAGGCGTCGTAGAGACGGATGACCGGATCGAACATCAGCGCCGCCCGTCGGGAGGGAGGGTTTCGAAGCAGAAGCCGCGCTCCTGCAGCCCCGCGATGAGCGGCTCCAGGATCCCCGCGAAGGGCTCCCGGCGACTGCGGACGCCCCAGTGCATCACCAGCACCTCGCCGTCGCGGATAGCGGCCAGGTTACGCCGGAGCAAGGTCTCGTTGGGATGAGCGGCGGAGTCCAGCTCGTCCCCGAGGAACCCATTGGCGGTCCAGCCCTGGTGCCTAAGCCCGCAGCGCTCGGCCATGGCCAGCGCCCCCGGCGTGGTCCGCCCCCCCGGCGCGCGCCAGAGCGGCAGAACCACAGCCTCCGGCACCATGGCGCGGAGGGCCTGGATCGGCCGCTCCAGCTCGGCGCAGAGAGCCGCGGTGTCGAGCACCTCCGCCCCCTCCCCCGCGCGGCGGGAGGCGTAGCGGACGCGCCCGGGGCCGGGATCCCCGGCGAAGTACCAGTGGCGCCAGGTATGGCTGGCAAAGACATGCCCCTCGGCCGCGCGGGCGCGCCAGAAGGCGGCCCATTCCGGGGAGAGAGTGCGGTCGCCCCGGAAGCTCGGCTCGTCGGCCAGGAAGAGGGTCGCGCGCACCCCGCGGCGGCGCAGGACAGCGGCGATCTCCTCCGCCTCGCGCGACCAGCCGGTGTCGATGGTGAGATAGAGCCTGCCGTGGCAGGCCGGGCCGACTCCCTGCGCGAAGGCCGGCACTGCCATCAGCGCGGCAAGGCCACCCAGCACCGCCCGGCGAAACGCCTGCATCGCCGGACGGCGAAGCGCCCGCATCGCCGGACGGCGCAGCGCGAGGAGGGGGGCAGGCACGGTCTCAGCGCGTCGCCGGCGCGACCGAGACCTCGTTGCGGGCCTGAACGAGATCGCGGTTACGAAAGAAGATGCCATGCGGCGAGCGGCCGACCGGCGAGGTCGCCACCTCCCCCGTCTCCGGGTCTAACAGGGCGAGCTGGCGAGTCCAGCGCAGGGTGGTCCAGATCCGCCCCTGCCCGTCGAAGGAGATGCAGTCCGGGCCGCCCGGCACCTCATAGACCCGCATCACGTCCAGCGTGACGGGGTCGAGGGCGGCGATGCGGCTGTCCACGCGGCTGGTCACGTAAATCGGCCCCCCGCCGGGCGCGGGGAACAGCGCGTGGGTGCCGCGGCCGATCCGGATGGTGCGCTCCACCTTCCGCGCCTCGGGATCGACGACGGCCACGTGGTCGGAGCCCATGACGCCCACCAGCAGGCGCCCGTTGTGCCATATGATCCCCGCCGGCTCCCGCCCGACCTGGAGGGTCCAGGCGATCTGGCGGGTCCCAAGGTCGATCGCGGCGATGGAGCGGCTGCCCTGGAGGGTCACGTAGACCGTGCTGCTGTCCGGCCTGTAGGCGATGTGGCTGGGCATGTCGCCCGGCTTCACGCGGGAGAGCAGGTTCAGCCCCATCGAGGCCGCGTCCCACTCATAGATGTCCACTTGGTCCCGGCGCAGGCCGGTGACGACCAGCAGCTTGCCGTTTGGGCTGAACTCCAGGTTATAGGGGTTGGCGATCCGCTCGCGCTTCTTTACCTCACCGCTGGAGGGATCGAGGAAGAGAATCTCGTTACCCGCCGCGTCGCCGACGAGGAGCAGGTCCTTCGCCGGGGAGAGCGCGATGTGGTGCGGCTCGCGCAGCGCCGGTATTTGCCGCAGCTCGGCGCGGGTAGCGGCATCAACCACCTGGATCCCAGGATCCAGGGAGTTGATGACGAAGACCACGTCCGCCTGCCCCGCGCCGGGCAGGAGGCCGGCGAGGAGCGGAAGCGCGAGGGCGAGGCGGCGCATGGGGAACTCCGGGAAGCCTGTCGGTCGATGATCTGCGATTCTGGTGAATCGTTGCCGACCGCGCCTCGATTTGCATCACGGCGCGGCCGGGCGCGACCCCTATTCGACGGCCGGACCGTCCTCGTTCGTCGGGTGGAAGTCGAGCGCCACCCCATTCATGCAGTAGCGCAGGCCGGTCGGGCGGGGACCATCCGGGAAGACATGGCCGAGATGCCCGCCGCACGCAGCGCAGCGGACCTCGGTGCGGGTCATGAAGTGCGAGCGGTCGGTGGTGGTGCTGACCGCGCCCTCGATCGGCTTCCAGAAAGAGGGCCAGCCCGAGCCGCTCTCGTACTTCGTGTCGCTGGTGAAGAGGGGCGATTGGCAGCCGGCGCAGTGGAACACGCCGTCCCGCTTCTCGACATTCAACGGGCTGGTGCCCGGCCGCTCCGTGCCGTGGTGGCGCAGGACGCGATAGGCGTCGGGCGAGAGGCTCTCCCGCCACTCCGCGTCGCTGCGCTCGATCGTGTGGCCCTTCTCCTCGCTCACGCCGCGCGCTCCTTCAGCCGGTGGGCGAAGCCCTTGCGGAACTTGGCCACCTTCGGCGCCACCACCGCCCGGCAGTAGCCGGACCAGGGGTTGCGGGCGAAGTAGTCCTGATGCTCCTGCTCGGCGGCGTAGAAGACGGGCGCGGGGGCCAGCTCGGTCACGACCGGGCCGTTGTACAGCCCTTCGCGCTCCACCTCGGCCATCACCTCGCGCGCGGTCGCCTCCTGCTCTGGCCCGTCGAAGAAGATGACGCTGCGGTACTGCGGCCCGACATCGGCGCCCTGCCGGTCCTTTGTCGTGGGGTCATGGATGGTGAAGAAGACCCGGAGGATGTCGGCGTAGGAGACGACTGAGGGGTCGAAGGCCACGCGCACCACCTCGGCATGGCCGGTGCGCTTGCCGCAGACCTGCTCGTAGGACGGGTTCTCGACATGTCCGCCGGCATAGCCGGACACCGCCTCGGCGACGCCGCTCAGGTTGCGGTAGACGGCGTCCAGGCACCAGAAGCAGCCGCCGCCGAGGAGCGCGACCTGGGTGCCGGAACCGGGATTCTCGGGGAATTGGGTCATGGCCGCTATGTGGTGATTCGGTGCCGGAACACCAAGCACGGCCCGGGGTTTCCGCCCCTGCCCCCCTTTGCCCCGGCCCGGCGCGGGTCCACCCTGTGCGGCGATGAGCTTCCCTGCCCCCTACCCCTCCCCCCTGCCCGAGGCCCCGCCCGGGACGCTGGGCTTCGACCCCGCCCGCCTAGTCGAGGCGGCGGAGTTCGCCCTCTCCCGCGAGCCGCCCTTCCCCCGCGACCTCCTCGCTCATCTGGAGGCCGGGCATTTCGAGCCCGCCCCCGACAACGAGGTGCTCGGCCCCGTCCAGTCCCGCGGCTCCCCAAACGGGCTGGTCCTGCGGGACGGGGTCGTGGCCGCGCGCTGGGGCGACACGTGGCGGGCGGACATGACCTTCTCGGTCGCCAAGTCCTGCCTCTCCCTCCTCGCCGGCATCGCCCATGGGGATGGGCTGATCCCCAACCTCGACGTCCCCGTCTCGGCGAGCGTCGACGACCCCGCCTTCGACGGGCCGCGCAACGGGGCGATCACCTGGCGGATGCTGCTGCAGCAGACGAGCGAATGGGAGGGAACCCTCTTCGGCAAGGAGGACCGGATCGACCGCGGCCGCGACCTCGCCAGCGAGGGAAAGAAGCTCAAGGGCTGGCCCCGCCCCCTCGCCGCCCCCGGCGAGCACTGGGAGTACAACGACGTCCGCGTGAACGTCCTCTCCCTCGCCCTGCTGCGCCGCTTCGGCCGCGCGCTTCCCGATGTGTGGCGGGAGCGGGTGATGAACCCCATCGGCGCCTCGCCGGACTGGCGGTGGGAGGGCTACCGGACCTCCGTGGTGGATGTCGGCGGGGAGCCGGTCACCTCCGTCCCCGGCGGCGGCCACTGGGGCGGCGGCATCGTCACCCATGCCGAGGACCAGGCGCGGCTCGGCCTGCTCATGCTGAACGACGGCGTGTGGGAGGGCCGCCGCATCCTGCCCGAGGGCTGGGTCGCTGAATCGGGCAAGCCCGTCGCGCTCCATCCGGATTACGGGCTGCTCTGGTGGCTCAACCGCAGCGGGCGCTTTCCGAAGGCGGACCGCGACAGCCTCTTCGCCGTGGGGGCCGGGGGGAACACGATCTGGATCGAGCCCGCCACCCGCCTCGTCGCCGTCTTCCGCTGGCTGCATCCCGACGCCCTGCCGCAACTCATCGCCCGCATCGCGGACGCCCGCACCGCCTGAGACAGATATGCACGCAGAGATCCACGCCGAGACCCTCACCCTCGACACCCATGTCGACATCCCATGGCCGGAGATGATCGACCCCCGCGGGGTGACCCAGCGGAACGTTGATTTCGCCCGAATGAAGGCCGGCGGGCTGAAGGCGGTGGTCTTCATTGCCTACACCCCCCAGGGCCCGCGCACGCCGGAGGACCATGCCGAGGCCGGCGCCCGCGCCGAGGCCATGCTCCGCCACATCCGCGACACCGCCAACGGGGAGGGCCGCCGCCTCGTCACCCGGGTGGCGGAGTTGGAGGCCGCCCATGCCGAGGGCGCGACCTCCGTGCTGCTGGCGGTCGAGAACGGCAACGCCATGGGGCACGACCTCTCCCGCCTCGCCCTCTGGCGCGGGCTGGGGGCGATCTATCTCACCCTCACCCATGACGGGCACAACGACCTGGCCGATGCCGCCCGCCCGCGCCGCGACCGGCCCGAGCCCGCCACGCTGCACGACGGCCTCTCGGCGCTCGGCCGGCGCGCGGTGGAGGAGATGAACCGGCTCGGGATGCTGGTGGACGTCTCCCACGCCTCCAAGGCCTCGATGATGCAGGCGGTGGAGGCCTCCCGCGCGCCGATCGTCGCCACCCATGCCTGCTGCGCCGCGCTGCGCGCCCATCCCCGCAACCTCGACGACGAGCAGCTGGACGCGCTGCGCGATTCCGACGGGCTGATCCAGATCACCGCTGTCCCCGCCTTCCTGCGCGACCCAGGGCCGGGCGGGCACAGCACCGCGACGGTGGACGACATCGCCGCCCATGTGGACCACGCCGTGCGCCGCATCGGCATCGCCCATGTCGGCCTCTCCTCCGACTTCGACGGCGGCGGGGGCGTCACGGGATGGATGCATGCGGGCGAGACGGGCGCGCTGACCGAGGCGCTGCACCGCCGCGGCTACGACCGAGCGGCGATCGGGCTCCTCTGGGCCGGGAACTTCCTCCGCGTCTGGCGGCGGGCGGAGCGGGTGGCGGCGGAAGGGTTCTAACCGCCCCCTACTCCGCCGGCGTCGCCGCGGCGGCGGGAACGATGCGCGAGAGCTCGGCAGCGAGCGCCTCGCGCGTGACGGGCTTGGCGAGGTAGCCGGTCATCCCCGCCGCTCGGCAGGCGGCGTTGTCCCGGTCGAACACGCCGGCGGTCAGGGCCACCACGGGCACGTCGCGTCCCTCCCCCTCCGGCAGAGCGCGCAGCTGGCGCGTCGCCTCCAGCCCGTCCATGCCCGGCATGGCGAGATCCATCAGGACGAGGTCGAACGGCTCGCCGGCACGGGCGGCGGCGGACACGGCCTCCACGGCCTCCCGCCCGCCCGGGGCCAGCTCCGCCCGGTGGCCGCCGCGCTCCAGCAGGGCGCGGGCGACCAGCCGGTTCGTGGCGACGTCGTCAACAACGAGGACGCGAAGGCTGTGAGTGCCCGCCTCCCCCGCAACGGGAGCCGGGGCCGCGGGCTGGAGCAGCGCGGCCGCCTGGATCGGCGCCTCGACCCAGAAGCGTGAGCCCGTCGCCCCCTGGGTCACGGCATCGGGGTTGTCGTCCACCCCGATGCGCCCACCCATGGCCTCCACGATGCCTGTCGAGATGGCGAGGCCAAGACCGAAGCCTTCCGCCACCGGCGCGTCCGGCCCGCTGCGCTCCAGCCGGACAAAGTCCCGGAAGATGTTGGCGCGCTGGTCCGGCGGGATGCCCGGCCCGGTGTCCAGCACCTCCAGCCGCAGCCGGTCGCCCGAGGCATCGCTCACGAAGACGCTCCTCAGCGTGACCTGGCCGCCGGCGGGGGTGAACTTCACAGCGTTGGAGAGCAGGTTGAGCACGAGCTGGCGCAGGCGCATTGCGTCCAGCAGGAGGCCGGGCGGCAGGGCCGGGTCGTTCTCGGAGAGCACGGCGATGTCGCGCGCCGCCGCCGCCGGGCGGATGAGGTCCGTGCAGGCGCCGAGCAGCGGGCGGATCGCGGTCGGCTCCCGCCGCAGCGGCATCCGCCCCGCCTCGACATGGGCGAGGTCCAGCACGTCGTTCGCGACGTCCAGCAGGTGCCGCCCCGCCGCCTCCAGCATCCCGGCGCGCCCGCGCTGCTCGGGGGTGAGGGCGGGGTCGCTCGATAGCGCCTGGGCCATGCCGAGCACCCCGTTCAGCGGCGTGCGCAGCTCGTGGCTCATCCGGGCGAGGAAGCGGGACTTGGCGGCCCCCGCGGCGGCGGCCTGGTCGCGCGCCTCGGCCAGGTCGGCGGCGGCGCGCTTCTGCTGGGTGATGTCGGTCCGGATGCCGACCGAGCCGCCGCCCGGCACCCGCCGCTCCGTCACCAGGATCCAGCGGCCATCGGGCAGCAGGCGCTCCACCGGGGCCGTGTTCCAGGGATGGCGGTAATGCGCTATCGCCTCGGCCACGAAGGCCTCCTTGTCGGTACCGGCCTGCGGGTACTGCCCGTGGGCGGCGCCGTAGCGCATGATTTCGGTGAGGGTCACGCCGGGGCGAATCATAGGGGCGCTGGCGCGGTAGAAGTCCCGGTAGCGCTCGTTGCAGACGATAAGCCGGTCCTCCTCGTCCCACATGACGAAGCCGTCCGACATCGCCTCGATCGAGGATTCAAGCAGCTGCCGGCCCCGCGCCCGCTCCGCCTCGGCCAGGTCGCGCTGGCGCAGCATGGCCAGGAGCAGCGCGGCGATGGCGATGGTGAGGGCCGCCAGTCCGCCGGCGGCATAGAGGATGCGGTCCTCGTTCTCCTCCCAGGCTCTCAGGGCCGGGGCGGTCTCCTGCACCGCCACCACGTGCAGCGAGGGGTAGAGGGTGCGCCGGAGGGCGGTGAAACGCCCGGGCTCCAGCCCTTCCGAGAGAGGCCGGGCGACGGGCCGGCCGATCCGTGCCTCGTCATGAGGCGCGCTGGCCAGCAGGACGCGGTCCTCGCTGCGGATCAGCAGGACGCGGCGCCCGTCGGGCTCGCGGCGCCCGCCGTAGCCCGCCAGCCCCGCGGCGATCACCGGCACCGGCACCTCGGCGACGGCCAGTATCGGGGCCATGCCCTGCAGGGTGACGGGCCGGGCGAGGAACAGCGCCCATTCGCCCGTCGTCGGGTTCGGAACGGGGCCGGCGACGGTCACCCCGCCCCGGCTCGGCGTGGCCGCCTGGGGCGGCGCCAGCAGGGCCTCGTGCGGCACGGCCGGCGGTCGGCGGCGCGACCCGGCCAGGGCGGCGGCGATTGGCGTCCCGCCCTCCATGGGGAGAAGGATGAGGTCCCGGAAGCCGAGGCTGCTGTCGCTCAGCCCCATGAGCACCCGCGAAAGGGCTGCCGAGCGCTCGCTCCGCGAGGTGCCGGGGGAGAGATCGGTCAGGGCCGGGGCGAGAAGGTTAGGCAGCCCTGCGAGCGCGCTGTCCACGGCGAGGAAGGCGCGGTTCATGGAAGCCGCGGCGCTCTCTGCCGTCGTTCCCACCATCGCCTCCGCATTCGCGATCGCGGCCGTGCGGCCGTGCCGCACGATCATCCGAGCCACGGTAAATTGGATGCCCAGCAGGATGAGCGTGCCGAGGATGATCCACAGCCCGGCCGAGCGGGTCTGGAGGGATCGGAAGAGGTGGCGGGCGGGCATCGGGGCTAGCGCGGGCCGAGGGCGGAGATGCCGAGGGCACTGCCGGAGCGCTCGTTCCACTCCTCGGCGCAGCCGGGACCGCAGCGGTCCACCCAGCGCGGCAGGATCACCTCCCGCACGAGGCGGCGGCGCAGCTCGTCGTCCTGGGGCGTCACTTCCACGCGCGTCATGCGGCCCCGCGCCCGGTATCCCGCCATCTGCTCGGCCGGGCATTCGGGCTGTCCGGTGTTGCAGGCGATGCCGAGGCCGGTTTCGGTCTCCGAGGCCTCCCAGATACGCCCCTCCAGCTCCCCCAGCTCGCGCTTCAGCACATCGCGCATCTCGGCCGGCAGGGCGGCCCAGGCGTTGTGGTTGGCGCCGAAGAGCGAGACACCCCAGGTCAGCGCCATGGCATGGACGTGGCTGGTGACCTCGTTCAGCCCGATCTGCCAGCCCGAGAGCGTGCCGGTGATCGCGCATTCCACCACGCCGGTGCGGATGGAAGGAATGATCTCGGCAAAGGGGATCACCACCGGCACCGCACCGATCGCCGAAACCCATTCGGACTGGGCGGCGGAGGAGGTGCGGATGCGCCGGCCTCGGAGGTCCAGCAGCCCGGAGAAGGGCCGGGCGCAGAAGAAGACCTGGGCGGGATAGACATAGACGGCCAGGAGCTCCGTCTCGTGCCGCTCGCGCAGCATCGCCTCGAGCCAGGGCCGGTTGAGGGAGATCACGCTCCGCAGCGTCGCCATGTCGGGCGCGACGCCCGGGAGCTCCACCGAGGAGAGCTCGGGCTCGTCGGCGGCCACGAGGCCGAGAAGGGCGGTGCTGAAGGGCGTGACGCCAAGCCTGAGAAGGCGCAGTGCCTCCTGGCCGCGGATGCCGCTGCGATCGAAGGGGGAGATGTCGGCGACCAGCCGGCCGCCCGTCACCTCGGGCAGCCGCCTCGTCCAGAAGGGCTCCTCAAGCCGGGTGTACTGGTTCACCCCGGCGAGGCCGCCGACAACCTGCAGGCGAATCCTCTCCGGCCCCTCGGAGCGGGACGGGGTGGGCAGGAGGAGGGCAGCGGTAGCAAGGGAGCCGGCCAGGGCCCGGGCGCCACGCCAGACGAGCCGGCAAAGATTCAGCAACGGTGCCACGCTCCTACTCCGGCCCCCCGGCAAGTGGGCCGATCGGCCACCTCTTGCACCCTCGCCGGCAACCCTATCCGATCTGCTACGCGAAAAAAACAACCGCGACGCGAGTCCCGCTACACCCCTCGCGCACCGGTTCGGCAGGCCCGGGAACCTGCGCACGGCCCCGGCCGGGGCTGCGATGAGGAGCCGGCGGGCTCAACCCCCGGCCGCGCCGCCCCTCAGGAGGCCCTCATGGAGGACAGCGGCTACCCGACCGCTCTCGTCCAGGGGGGTGCGTGGCGGCGCCTGGGGGAAGCGGTCGAGCGAAACGGCCTGCCCCACGGCGATGAGGGAGGCGTGCAGCGCCCGGTGGCGGCGCGCGCCGGGCGGCGCCCCGGCGATGAAGACGGGCGCGGTAGTGGCCAGCGCCTCGGACAGCATCGAAACGGAATCGCCGGTCACCACCACCGCGTCAGCGAGGGCCAGGAAGGCGGCATAGGGGTTCGGCCCCGGCATCCCCCAGCGGTGGAGATGCCCCGGCACGCCCTCAAGCCGCCTTACCAACGCCTCCCCGACCGCGGCGCCGCTGCGCCGGCTAGTCGTGGCGAGGATGCTGCCCGCGGCCGGGATCACCCGCTCGACGATGGCCAGGGCCTCGGCTGGGTCGAGCCCCTCGCCCCGGACGGCCCCGCCCAGCAGCACGGCCACGCGCGGGCGGGGCAGCGCCTCCAGCGCCGGCCACTCCGCGCGGGCCGCCGCCAGCACGGCGGGCGAGACGCGGTGCGTCGCGCCGAGGATGGGAAGGACGTTCGGCGCGGGGGTGGGACCGTCGTGCCGGCCGATGACGAGGAGGTCGAAGTCCTCCGCGGCCACCCCTGGCCGCATGCAGTGCACCGTCCGCGCGCCGCGGCGGCGGAGCCAGCGCGAGACGGGCGCGGAGCGCCGCCCGGCCGAGATCACCAGCCCGGGCCAGGGTGGCGCGACCATCCCCCGCGCCGCCGGCGCCAACCCGGCGAGACTCGGCCAGGCCAGGGGGAAGGCGGCGAGCGCGGACCATTCCAGCGGGACCGTGCGGAAGGGCCAGCCCAGCCGCTCCGCGATTCCGAGCGCCTGTGCCGCGGTTCCCGCGCGCGGGTCGGCGAGCACCCAGACCTCCTCCCGCGCCGTCCCGCTCATCGCCGTGCCCCGCCCGCGGCCCGGGCGCATGGACGGCGCCGCGCCGGGCCGCTAGGGAACCCCATCGCCCGCCCCGGGGACAGGAGAGGGAAAGCAGCCATGGCCATCCAGCACGCCTCCGAATGGGACCGCGACGCGGCCCTCACGACGGCCCGCATCCTTCTCGAGATCAAGGCGGTCAACTTCCGGCCGGAAGAGCCCTACACCTTCACCTCGGGCTGGAAGAGCCCGGTCTATATCGACTGCCGCCGCATCATCTACTTCCCGCGCGCGCGCAAGACGATCTGCGACCTGGCCGCCGAGAAGATCGGGCGGCACATCGGCTACGAGACGATCGAGGCGGTGGCGGGCGGCGAGACGGCCGGCATCCCCTTCGCCGCCTGGATCGCGGACCGGATGATGACGCCCATGGCCTATGTGAGGAAGAGGCCCAAGGGCTTCGGCCGTAACGCCCAGATCGAGGGCGACGTGCCCGAGGGCAAGCGCACCATCCTCGTGGAGGACCTGACCACCGACGGCGGCAGCAAGATCCGCTTCGCCCAGGCGCTGCGCGACGCCGGCGCTATCTGCAACGACACCTTCGTTGTCTTCTTCTACGGCGTCTTCCCCGGCGCCTTCGACACGATGAAGGCGATGAACCTCAACCTCCTCCACCTCTGCACCTGGTGGGACGTGCTCGAGGTCTGCCGCGAGCGCCCCTACTTCTCCGAGGAGGCGCTGCGCGAGGTGCGCCGCTTCCTCGAGGACCCGATGGCCTGGTCCAAGGCGCGCGGCGGGATCGGCAGCGCGGAGGAGGCGGTCTCGAAGGGCATCACCGCGGGCTGAAACCGTCGCCAGCGGGCACCGATGCCGCTTGCGGGCACTCGGCGCCTCGGCTACGACCGGATAAAGCGTTGATTTCCAATGCAATAACTCGACACATCACGACCTGAACAGATGTTCATACGTGCATCGTGTCGGCCCGGAAGGATGCCGATGCCGCGAGACGAGGGACCTGCCCACCTGCTCGACCAGACACCCAGCCTTCCCGAGGTGAACCGCAGCATCGCCGTTCCGAATGCAGGGGGCTGGCTGCGGCGCCTGATGGCCTTCATCGGGCCGGGCTACCTCGTCGCCGTCGGCTACATGGACCCTGGCAACTGGGCCACCGCCCTCGCCGGCGGCTCGGCCTTCGGCTACACGCTGCTGAGCGTCGCGCTGCTCTCCTCGCTCATGGCGATCCTCCTCCAGGCGCTCTGCGCGCGGATCGGGCTGGCCACGGGCCGCGACCTCGCCCAGCTCTGCCGCGAGCGGTTCCCGCCTTGGGTAGGCGTGCCGCTCTGGTTCCTCGCCGAGATCGCGATCTGCGCGACGGACCTCGCGGAGCTGATCGGCACGGCCATCGCGCTGCAACTCCTCTTCGGCATCCCACTCATCATGGGCGTGCTGCTGACGGCGCTCGACGCCTTCCTCATCCTCTGGCTGCAGAACAAGGGCATGCGCTGGCTAGAGGCCTTCATCATGGGGATGATCGCCCTCATCGCCGGCTGCTTCGTCGCGCAGCTCATCCTGGCGGACCCAAACTGGGGTGAGGTGCTGCGGGGCTACCTGCCCTCGACCTCGGTCGTGACGGACCAAGCGCAGCTCTACATCGCCCTCGGCATCCTCGGCGCCACGGTGATGCCGCACAACCTCTACCTCCACACCGCCGTCATCCAGTCGCGCGACGTGGCGCGGGACGAGGCGGGGAAGCGGGAGGCGATCCGCTTCGCCACCGTGGACAGCACGGTGGCGCTTGGCCTCGCCCTGCTGATCAATTCCTCCATCCTCATCCTTGGCGCCGCTGCCTTCCACGCGAACGGGCGGACGGAGGTGGCCGAGATCGGGGAGGCGCACGCGCTGCTCGCCCCGTTGCTCGGTGCGGCGGCGCCGACACTCTTCGCCGTCGCGCTGCTCGCCTGCGGGCTGAACTCCACCGTCACGGCGACGCTGGCGGGGCAGGTGGTTATGGAGGGCTTCCTGCGCCTCCGCCTCTCGCCCGTGATGCGACGGCTGATCACGCGGCTGGTGGCGATCGTGCCGGCGGTGATCGTCACGGCCCTCTACGGGGAGAGCGGGACGGCGCAGCTGCTCGTGCTCTCCCAGGTGGTCCTCTCCCTCCAGCTTCCCTTCGCGGTGATCCCGCTGATGATCTTCGCCGGGGACCGCGCGCGGCTGGGGACCCTGCGGGCACCGGGCTGGCAACTCCTGCTCGGCTGGGCCTCGGCGGCGCTGATCGTGGTGCTCAACGTGAAGCTGCTGGTGGACTTCTTCCTCGGGGATTAGCCGCGCGCCGGGCGGGCCGGGGCTACCGGCCGCCCGCGTCCCGCCGCATGATCCCGGGCATGACAGAAGCAGAGCCCCTTCGCGCGGCCGCCCTGGCCCTCCTCCCCCTCCTGGCCGCCGCGCCGGCCGCGGCCCAGGGGCGGGACACGCTCGCCATCGGCTTGTCCCAGGCGACGGGCACCTTCCACCCGAATATCGAGAGCATGGCCGCGAAGTCCTACATCCTGGGCTTTGCGCGCCGCCCCCTCACCGGCCACGGCCCGGACTGGCGCCCCCTCTGCCTCGCCTGCGATGCCTTCCCCACGCTGGAGAACGGGCAGGTCGTGCTGGAGAACACACCGGAAGGGAAGCCAGGGATGCGCGTGACCTGGCGCCTCCGGGAGGACCTGCGCTGGGGCGACGGGCGTCCCGTGACGGCCGAGGACCTGCGCTTCGCCTGGGAGGCCGGGCGCGCCTTCGAGACGGGCTTCGGCGGGGCCGAGTTCTACCGCCAGGCCTACGAGTTCATCTCGCCCGATCCGCGCACCGTGACGCTGCGCCTGGACAAGGTCTCCTTCGATGCCGGCAGCGCGGGAAGCTTCGAGCCCCTGCCCGCCCATATCGACCGCGCGATCTGGGAGGCGGACCGCCGCAACTACCGCTCCCGCACCGCCTATGACACGGACACGACCAATCGCGGCCTTTGGAACGGCCCCTACCGCGTCACCGCCGTCCAGCCCGGCGCGGGGGTGACGCTGGAGCGGAACGAAGCCTGGACCGGCCCCGCCCCCGCTTTCCGTCGGGTCAATATCCGCGTGGTGGAGAGCTCCGCGGCGCTGGAGGCGCAGCTCCTCGCGGGGCAGGTGGACATGATCGCGGGCGAGCTGGGCCTCTCCCTCGACCAGGCGATCGCGCTGGAGCGCCGCGCGCGCGGGCGCTTCCGCTTTGAGTACCGCGCGGGGCTGGTCTGGGAACATTTGGACCTGCGACTCGACAACCCGATCCTGTCCGATCTCCGCGTGCGGCAGGCGCTGATGCTCGCGATCGACCGGCCGCGCATCGTCGCGGGCCTGTTCGATGGCCGGCAGCCCGTGGCGGCGACCTCGATCCATCCCGACGACCCCATGATTGACAAGGCCCTCGCCCCCTGGCCCTTTGACCCCCTCCGGGCGCAAGCGCTGCTGGAGGAAGCGGGCTGGCGGCCCGGCCCGGACGGCGTCCGGCGCAATGCCGAGGGGGCCCGGCTGACCGTCGATCTCCAGACCACCGCCGGCAACCGCTCCCGCGAGACGGTGCTGCAGGCGATCCAGGGCATGTGGCGCGCGGCGGGAATCGAGGGCCGCATCGCCAACCAGCCGCCGCGCGTGCTCTTCGGGGATACGCTGTCGCAACGGCGCTTCCAGGGTGCCGTCCTCTACGCCTGGATCAGCAGCCCGGAGAACGTGCCGCGCAGCACGCTGCACTCCGACGAGATTCCGACGGCCGCGCGTAACTGGTCCGGCCAGAACTATCCCGGCTACGCGAATCCCGACATGGACGCGCTGATCGAGGCGCTGCCGCAGGAGCTGGATGCGGAGAAGCGCCGCCCGATGTGGTCCCGCCTGCAGGCGATGGTGCACCGGGACCTGCCCGCCCTCCCCCTCTGGCACCGGGCGGACGCGCATGTCTGGCCGCAATGGCTGGAGGGCGTGCGCCCGACGGGGAACATGTCGCCGTCCTCCCTTTGGATAACGGACTGGCGGGTGCGCTGATGTCGGGCGACCTCGTCACGGGTGGCCGGGTTCTCGTCGAGCCCGAGTATTCTCAGGACGACGAGGACACCCTCGCCAGCCTCAACCAGCGCGCTGTGCGGGCAAAGCCGGAGCCCCTACCCATCCCCGGCCTGGACACCTGGACGAAAGCGCATCTTCCAATTGTGGTGCTGCTGCTGATTGGCCTGGGCGTCGTTGATAAGGCGGCGGTCGCGCGAGTAGAGGGATGGAAATGGGTCGCGACTGCGCCGCTGGATCAGGTAATCATGGGTGCCGCCCTAGCCGTTCTGGTCGTGTCTGTGTGAACCTGATCGCACGATGGCATCGTTTTCGACACCCGGAGACTGTCTGGAAATACTCGAACAGCCTATCGGTGACGATCTCTACCGCTGGTTCTTCTCGCGCATCCGCGAGGATCTCGTCACGTTGAGGGACGCTCTTGACGGCGCTGAGGAGGCCATCTGCTCAGGAGCGGAGCAGGCGGGTTTTCGGTACGGTGTCGCGGGCCTATCGAGAGCGGCCCTGACCCATGCGGGCGAGTGGCGGAAAGTGCGAGAGGGTGGCCGGGCCGCGCTCGTCGTCAAACGCCTGACTTTGGAAGCGCGATACGCCGACCTCTTCCACCTGATGGCACAGTACATCTTCGCAAAGGCGCTCATAATGCCGGAGCGGCAGGTGAAAGCAACGACGAGGTTGTCCGCGCCTGGATGCGGATCCGCGTCTCGGGACGTCTCACGAATGACCTCCTTGAGGAATTCCACACGACCTGGAAGCAGCAGCGCCGCGCGCTTCGCCTCTCACTCCTTTCGATGGATATCCTGTTGCTGCCGCTCATCCTCCTGGCACTGGCCGTCTCGTCGTTTCGTGTATTCGGCTGATCCGATCCGAACTCCGGTGCGCCGACCTTGCTTCGCCTGACCGCCTGGCGCGTGCCGCAGATCGCGGCGACGCTCGCAATCCTCTCCCTGGCCGCCTTCCTGGCTATCGGGGCGATGCCGGGCGACCCGATCTCCCTCGCCATGATGGCCGATCCGCGGCTCGGCCCGGCGGATGTGGAGCGGATGCGCGCGCTGCACGGGCTGGACAAGCCGCTGCTGCTGCGCTGGTGGGCCTGGGCGACGGGGGTGCTGCGCGGGGAATTCGGCTATTCCCGCCTCTTCGCCCGCCCTGCGGCGGAGGTGCTGTGGCCGGCGCTGCGCGGCAGCCTCGTCCTGCTCGGCACGGCGCTCGCGCTGGCGGCGGGGTTGGGCGTCGGGGCGGGGATGCTCGCCGCGCTCCGGCCGCGCTGGCGCGGGGCGGTGGATGCGGTGGCGCTGCTCTCCCAGGCCGTGCCGGCCTTCTGGCTCGGCATCCTCCTCGTCATCCTCTTCGCTGTTACCCTGGGCTGGCTGCCGGCGGGCGGCGCGCCGGATGCGGGCGGCGCGGCGGAGGCGGCGCGCTTCCTCGTCCTGCCCGTGGCGACGCTGGCCATCAGCCATCTCGCCGCCTATGCCCGGCACACCGCTGCCGCCATGGTGGAGGTGCTGCGCGCGCCCTGGATCACCGCCGCCCGCGCGCGCGGGGCGCCGGAGTCCCGCATCGCCTTCCGCCATGCCCTGCCCAACGCCGCCGTGCCCCTGCTCTCCATCCTCGCGCTCGATGCCGGGGCCCTCGTCTCCGGGGCGCTCATCACCGAGACGGTCTTCGCGCGCCCCGGGATGGGCAAGCTGCTGACGGATGCGGTGATGGGCAACGACCACAACCTCGCCCTGCTCGCGCTGCTGCTCGTGGCCGGCACCACGCTTCTGGCCACCCTCGCCGCCGATCTCGCCCAGCGCGGACTCGACCCCAGGCTGGGACGGGAGGGGTGATGGGCGGCGATGCTTGGAGGCTCCGCACCGGCCTCGCGATCCTGCTCCTCCTCGCCCTCGCCGCGCTCGCGGCGCCGGAGGTGGCGGCGCTGCTCGGCGTCGATCCGGAGGTGCCGGACCTGCTGGCTAGGCAGGCTGGTCCCTCCGCCGCGCATCCCCTCGGCACGGACGAGCTGGGGCGGGACATCCTCGTGCGGCTGCTGGTGGGGGCGCGGGTCTCGCTCGCGGTCGGAATCGCGGCGGCACTGGCCTCCACCGTCTTCGGGCTGGCGGCGGGGCTGCTGGCGGCCTGGCGCGGGGGCTGGGTGGATGCCGTGCTGATGCGGCTGGCGGACGGGCTGCTCGCCCTGCCCGCCCTGCCCCTGCTCGTCCTGCTGGCCGCGATGGACCCGGCGGCGCTCGGCCTGCCGCGCGGCGGCGCGCTGTCGGACGTGCTGCGGATCGTGCTGATCCTCGCCCTCTTCGGCTGGGTCGGCGTCGCGCGGCTGGCGCGGGCGGCGGCGATCTCCGTCCTCGCGCGGGACCATGTGCGGGCCGCGCGGGCTTTGGGCGTAAGCGAGGCCCGGTTGCTGCGGCGGCACGTCGTGCCGGCGCTCGGCGCGCCGCTGGCGGTGGCGGCCTCGCTCGCCGTGGCGGGGGCGATCCTGGCGGAGAGCACGCTCTCCTTCCTCGGCCTTGGCATCCAGCCCCCGGCCTCCTCCTGGGGCAACATGCTGGCCAACGCGCAGGATCTCGTCTTCAGCGCGCCGATGGCGGCGCTGTGGCCGGGGCTGGCGATCGCCCTCGCCGTGGCGGGGGCGATGCTGGTGGCGGACGGGCTGCGTGCGCGGAGCAGCTGACGTCGCCGCTCAGCTCCCGATCTCGCCCCCGTTCCTCTTCACGATGGCGATCACGGAGGGGCGCGGCGGCATTCCCGCCCGGTTGTCCGGCCAGCGCGTCGAGGGCTTGTCGAAGGTGCTGCCCGCATCCTCGCCGGGGTGCTGGATGGCGAGGAACACCGTCCGGTCGTCCGGCCCAAGCAGCGGCCCGCAGACCTCGGCACCCGTCGGCGCGGCGTAGAAGCGGCGGGTCAGCGCGCGTCCCTCGCCCTCCGTATCGGCGGCGAAGAGGCCGTCCGCGATCTTCGCCGCCGCTGGGGCGCCGTCAGTCGAGATCCAGATGCGGCCCTTGCTGTCGAAGGCGCAGTTGTCGGGGCAGGAGAGCCAGCCGCCCTCCGCGTCCACACCCGCGTGGTAGGCCGCGCCGGCATGGGTGCCGGGCTGGCCCGCCATCAGGAACACCTCCCAGCGCGCGGAGGTCGCGGCGTGGTCCATTCGCCCGCGCCCCTCATTGGCGCCGCTCATGGCGGGGGGCAGGATCTCGATGACGTGGCCGTGCGCGTTGTTAGGGCGTGGGTTCGCGGCGCCGGTCCCGTTGTCCCGGCGGGACGTGTTGTTCGTCAGCATCACGTAGACGCGGCCGGTGACGGGGTTCACCTCCACATCCTCCGGCCGGTCCATCGGCGTCGCGCCGAGCAGGTCGGCGGCGCGCCGCGCCTCGATCACCACGTCGCCCTGGGAGCGGAAGCCGTTCGCCTCGATCAGCGGCCCCTGGCCATGCACCAGAGGCATCCAGTCGAGGCTGCCATCGTCGTTGAAGCGTGCGACATGGAGCGTGCCGTCGTCGAGCAGGTCGCGGTTCAGCCCGGGCTCGTCGCTGTTCCAGGGACGTGCGGTGACGAACTTGTAGACGTAGTCGAAGCGCTCATCGTCGCCCATGTAGATCACCACACGCCCGTCGGCCGAGATCGCATGGGTGCAGCCCTCGTGCTTGAAGCGGCCGAGGGCGGTGCGCTTCACCGGCACGCTCCCGGGATCGTAGGGATCGAACTCCACCACCCAGCCGAAGCGGTTCGGCTCGTTCGGCTCCCGCGCCACGTCGAAGCGGGGGTCGAAGCGGTGCCAGGTATACTGCGCGTCCCACACGAAGCCGTAGCGTTTGAAGGCCGCCGCCTGCGGCCCCGCCTCCACGCCCGGGCCGCCGAAGTAGTAGTTGAAGTTCTCCTCGGCGATCAGGACCGTGCCCCAGGGCGTGTTGCCGCCGGCGCAATTGTTCAGCGTGCCGCGCACGCGCGTGCCCGTGGGGTCCGCCGAGGTCCGCAGCCGTTCATGCCCGGCGGCGGGGCCGCTGACCCGCATCTCGGTCTCCGCCGTGATGCGGCGGTTCAACGCGCCGCCTTGCACCGGCACCCAGCGCCCGTTCTCGCGCCGGATCTCTACGACGCTCGCGCCATGCGCCATCTGCTCCACGCGCATCTGCGCCTCGCTCGTGCGCTGCCGCGCCTCGCGGGCGCCGCCGAGGCCGGGGAACATCAGCTCGGGATTCGTGTACTCGTGGTTCACGACGAGCAGGCCGTGCTCGCCGCCGGCCGCGCCCTTGGGCAGCGGGAAGAAATCGAGATAGTCGTTGTTGTAGCCGAACTGCAGCGCCTGGGCCTCGGCGCTCTGCTTCGCGGGGTCGAAGGCGGGGGCGCCGGGCAGCACCGGGTCGCCCCAACGCATCAGCACCTGCACCTCATAGCCCTCGGCCAACGCCTCGCCCGCTCCCGTCCCCTGCGGCAGGCCGCGGAAGCCGAGGCTGGAGGAGGGGGAATGGGCCTCCTCGGCCGCGGCCCGCATGGCGCCGGCGAGGGGAAGCGCCCCTGCTGCCGCCGCGCCGAACAATCCGCGAAGGGCGGAGCGCCGGGTGAGGCGCCGCCCGATAACCGAGCCGATGGAATCGGCGGCCGATGGATTGCTGCCGATATCCTCCAGCGCCTGCTGGTCCGGCGGAAAACCTTCCACCCCCATCCCGGTCATGCCCCTGATCCCCCGAACTGACGGGCGCGCTCATAGGACAGGGCGGCGAAGGCCGCATGACAGCCGGATGACGAAAACATGACGATCCCGGGCGGCCGCCCGGGCCTAGAGCAGCACCTCCAGGAGCTTCGCATGCCATTCCTGCACCCGGCTGCCCAGGCCGCGCCGACGCCAGGCCGCGAGGGTGATCTCGTGGGAGGCGGCGACGTCCCGCCGGAACAGCGCTTCCATCTTCCCGCCGAACTCCTCGCCGAGGATGATCGCGTCGATCTCGTTGTTCCAGACCGTGCTGCGCCAGTCGAGATTGGAGGAACCCACCGCGGACCAGGCGCCGTCCACCACGGCTGTCTTGGCGTGCAGCACCCTTTCCTGGCGCTCGTGGATCCGGACGCCCGCCCGGAGCAGCTCATCGTAGGAAGCGCGCCCCGCGGCGATGGCGAGGCTGCTGTCGCTCTCCCCGGGAAGCACAACCTGCACGTCCACCCCGCGCCGCGCGGCGGACATGAGGGCGCGGGCGAGGTCCGGGGTCGGCACGAAATAGCCCGTCGTCAGGTGGACCGACTTCTGCGCGAGAACGATGGCCGCGAGCAGGGTGCGGTAGATCAGCGGCTGGTCGCTGTCCGGCGAGCCGTCGATCGCCTGCACGGTGGTCGGTCCCACCGGCGCCGAGGGGGCCGGCGGCGGGTCCGCTATGGGCGGTCCCTTCTGCTGGCGCCAGGTCTCCATGAAGTAGCGGCTGAACTGGGAGACCACCGGCCCCTCGATGCGGACGCTCGTGTCCCGCCAGGCCTGCTCAGCGGAATCCGTGCCCGGCGGCTTCGGCGTGTTCCGGTAGACCTTGCTGATATTCGCCCCGCCGGTAATGGCGACGCGGCCATCGGAGATGAGCAGCTTGCGGTGGTCCCGCCGGTTCAGGTCCACAGGGACCCGCTCGTTCGGAACGAGCGGGTTGAACTCTAGAACGCGTACGCCGCCGGCGCGGAGCCGCTCGAACAGGGACTCCGGCGTGCCGATCGCGCCCCAGGCGTCGTAGACGAGGTTCACCTCCACGCCCCTGGCGCGCGCGGCGAGAAGCAGGTCGGCGAAGCGCCCGCCGGCCTCCTCGTCGAACTCGTAGCTCTCGATGTCGATCCGCCTCCTTGCGGAGCGGACGGCCTCGGCCATGGCGGGAAGGATGGCCGGGCCGTCCACCAGGAGGTCCACGCGATTGCCGGGCACGAAGGGCATTCCCGCGAATCGCTCACCCTGCTGGCGGATGAGATCGATGCTCCCGCCCGGCGCAGCCCTCTCCCGCGCGGCGAGCAGGTCCGGGCTCACCCCGGGCGTCGGGGCGGCAACGCAGGCGCCCAGGAGGATGGCGAGAAGCAGCGGCAGGAGGCGTGGGGAGGGGACCATGCTGCAATGATGCCGCACGACTCTGGCGAAACATGGACCCTTCCGGGGCAGTCGTGCCGCCGGATCCGCACCCTCGCCGCGCGGTGCCCCGGCGACGGTCGGGACCGGCGCCGGCACGCCCTATCCGCCCACCCGGCCGCCGCGGATGCGGGTGAAGGTGACGAGCGCGCTGCGGGGCGGGACCTTGCTGTCGAAAGCCGGCCACAGGGTGCCGGGCCTGTCCCAGGAGGCACCGGGCTCCGCGCCCGGGGTGCGCACCATGGCGAAGAGCGCCTCCCCGTCCGGCGCCACGGCCGCGCCGCCGACCGCCGCGGCTCGGGGGGCGCCGTAGAGCGGGAAGAGCGCGCCACGGCGGGGGCCGCGCGTCTGGCAGCAGAGCAGCATGTCCGGCTCGGGCCCCACGCGCCCTCCCCTGTCCGTTCCGATCCAGACGCGGCCCGCGCCGTCGGCCGTGACGGTGTCGGGGTGCTCCGGCCCGCCCGGCGCGGGGCGGCCGGGGGAACCGCCGGAGAGCAACGTCGCCACCGCGGCCGTGTCCGCCCCGTGATCGCTGCCAGTGGGGAGGATCTGCATCACCCCGCCCGGCATGGGCGGCACCGCGCCCGGGCTGCCGCGACAGGTGAGGAACAGCGCGCCGTCGGCGTCCAGCGCGAGGCCGGATGGCTGGACCAGCCCCGTGCCGCCCATGCGGGCGGCGAGGCCGATCGTGTCGGTCAGCGCGGCGGGCTCGCGCGGCAGGTCGACCCAGCGCAGCCGCTCCCCCTCGATCCACGCGACGGCGAGGGTGCCGGTATCCAGGGCGTCCGGCACCCGCGCCGGGCCGCGGGAGATGAAGCGGAGGAGGAAGCCGCCGGGGCGGCGGTCGGACATGTAGACCACCGCGCGCCCGTCCCGCGTGAGGGCGGCGGCGGCGTCGCCATGCCCGAAGCGGCCGAGCGAGCTGCGCTTCACCGGCACGGAGCCCGGCTCCGTCCCGTCCAGCTCCACCACCCAGCCGAAGCCGCGCGGGTCCTCGAAGCGCGGCTCCAGCCCGCGAAGGCGGGCTATCCAGCTTCCCGGATTGCCCTCGGTGAGCAGAAGGCTTCCCCAAGGGGTCCAGCACCCGCCGGAGACGGCGAGCAGCCCCCGCACCGTCCCGCCCAGCGGCCCCGCCGCGCCGCCCGAGATGCGGCAGAGGGTGTTCGCCGTGAGACGGCGGGACTGGTACCCGCCATCCACCACGGCCCAGCGGTCCCGCTGCTTCTCAACGTTGAGCAGCGAGGCGCCCTGCATGACGGCCGCGACATCGGGCTGGTCGAGGCCGCCGGGGAAGGCCATGGCGGGATCGACGGTCGGATGCGCCACCGCCAGCACGCCGCGCGGCACCCCGTCCGCCCCGGCGGGCGGCACCCAGAGCCCGATGATCCGCCCGTCCCAGCCGAACTGGGTCTCGGCGGCGTCCACGGTCGGCTCGTGCGGGATCCAGGGGCGGGCGTCGGGCCTCACCCGGTCCCCCCAGCGCACGAGCAGGTCCCGCCGGTAGCCGGGCGCGACGGTGTCAGAGGTCTGGGTGAGGAAGGCGGGGGCCTCCCCCATCTGCGCCAGGGCCGGGAGAGCGGGTCCGAACGTAAGGGCGCCGGCCGCGCGCAACAGCCGGCGTCGCGTGGGGGCGCGAGGCGCGTCCTCGGATTGCGTGGGCATGTCAGACTCGGGTCGTGGCTCCGGGCCATGGGCTGCCGGCGGCGCCTGCCGCGCTTCGCGGCGCCGCCGTGCCGCGGGCCTGCCGCCGCGGCGCGATAAGGCCAGGGAATGCGGCGCCGCGCCGCGCGACCCGGCGGGGAGGGCCACGGCGGGCATGGGGCGGCGCAGCATGGTTCATGCGCGCAAGATGGCGCGGCGCGCGGCGTCTGGGGAACGGCCGCAGCCATCACGCTTCGTCGAAGTCGCGAAACGAACGCGCCCGTTTCCCAGGTTAGAATGCGCGACCAGGCCGAGGGCGGCCGGCGCTACCCCGCGAGGATCCGGCGCGCCCCCTCGGCCAGCACGCGCATCCCGAGAGCCAGGTCCTCCTCCTTCGTGTCCTCGGTCCAGTGATGGCTGATCCCGTTGATCGAAGGCACGAAGAGCATAGCGGCTGGCATGACCCGGGCGAGGTACTGCGCGTCATGCCCCGCGCCCGACGGCATGCGCTGCCAGCGCCCGGGCGCCAGCGCCTCCGCCGCATCCGCCAGCGCATCCTGCAATGCAGGGTCGCTGACGGCGGGGGTGGAAAGGGAGAGGGCATCGAGCGTCGCCGTGCAGCGCTCCCACCGGTTGCTCTCAGCGACGCAGCGGCGCAGCACCTCCTCCAGCCGGCGCAGCACATCGATGTCCACGTCCCGGTACTGGAACAGGATCTCAGCACGGCCGGGGATGATCGACGGCGCGCCGGGGGTGAGGGCGATTCGCCCGGCGGTCCAGACCGTGCGCTCGGCGCAGTGGCGCGGGAACTCCTCGTCGATCATGGCGAGCAGGCGCACGGCGGCCAGCCCAGCATCCCGCCGCTCGGCCATGGTGGTGGTGCCGGCGTGGTTCTGCTGGCCCTCGATGGTGATCTTCCACTGCCAGATGGCGACGATGCCGGTCACGACGCCGATGCCGAGCCCGCCCTTCTCGAGCTGCCGCCCCTGCTCGATATGCATCTCCAGGAAAGCCTTGTAGCGGTCCCGCTCTACGGCCAGGCGCGGGCGCCCCTCCAGCCCAGCCTCGCGCAGCGCCTGACGCAGCGGCTTGCCGTGGTAGCGGTTGGCGAGGCGGTCGATCTCCGCCTCCTCGAGCAGCCCCGCGAAGGAGCGGCTGCCGATGAAGCTGCCATAATGCCCCTCCTCGTCGGAGAAGACGGCCACGTCCACGGGCAGGCCGGCGGCGGCTAGATGCAGCGCGGCCACGCAGCCGAGCGCGCCGTCCAGCCATCCCGCCTCGTTCTGGCTCTCCAGATGGCTGCCCGCGAGAAGATGGGGCCCGGGCTTCGGGCTGCGGCCGAGGATATTGCCGATCCCGTCGATCTCCGCCTCCAGCCCCTCCTCGCGCAGGCGGGAGATGAACCAGTGGCGGGCCTCCATGTCCTCGGGGGAGAAGGTCGGGCGGTGGACGCCCGTCCGGAACTCGCCGAAGCGCCTGAGCGCCTGCAAGTCCGCCAGGAAGCGATCCGTATCAACCCTCATGCGCGACGCCTCGTTCTCGATGCCGCGCGCAGGTTAGGGGCGCCCCGTCGCACCGCACAAATCGGCGGGGGCCCCGGCGTCAGAGTTGCCAGTCGGAGGGCGGTGGCGCGGCGCCGTTCACCAGGATCTCCAGCGCCTCCACGCCCGAGAGAGTGAGCCCCAGCCACGCATCGGTGAAGGATGCACCCCCCGCCAGGCCGCCCGCGACCCAGCGGGCGAGCGAGGCGGCGGCCGAGCGTGTCCCGGCACCGGCCCAGTCGGCCGAATCGATCTCGATCCGCAGTCTATCCCAGCCCGCGCTGCCGATGGGGATGTCCTCTTCCGGGTCGCGATCGGCGAACGCGAGGATGAGGAGGTCATCGCCCGCCCCGCCCTCGGCGAGGTCGTTCCCGGCGCCGAGGAGGAGGAAGTCGTCGCCCTCGCCCCCGAGAACGGTATCGTCCCCGGCCGCTGCGGAGATGAGGTCCATGCCCGCGCGGCCGAGGATGAGGTCCATGCCCGCGCGGCCGAGGATGAGGTCGCTGCCAGCTCCGGCATGGATCATGTCATGCCCGGCGCCGCCCTCGATCCGGTTGTCGCCGTCACCCGCATTGATCGCATCGTTCCCGGCGCCGCCGAGGATCATGTCGGCCCCGGCGCCCGCGGTAATCGAATCGGCCCCGCTAACGCCGCTCAGCCAATTCGCGCCCTCACCGCCATCGATCCGGTCGTCGCCAACGCCGCCGGCCAGCAGGTCGTCCCCGGCGCCGCCGCGCAGGAAGCGCTCGGCCGGGGCGGCGCGGGAGGCGGGACGTTCAGCGCCGTATCGGGCGAGGGCGGCGCGGGGGTGGTGACCGGCTGCACGGGTTCGGCAGGGGAGCGGACACGGGACCGGTTCCAACGACCGGCGGGGTGGCCGGGACCGCGACCGGCAATACCTCAGGGGCCGTAGCCTGCTCCGGCCCCCGTTCCGGGACCGGCTCCGCGGTTCCGGCCTTGGCCTGCTCTGAAACCCAGTCCGGGGCCGGCTCCATGGTTCCCGCTGTGGCCTGCTCTACCCCCCTTCCGGGACAGGTTCCGCTCTTCTGGCCATGACGGGCTCGGTCCCCCCTCCGGTGCCACCGGGGGCGGGGCCATGGGACATGGCCGGGAGGAACGGAACCACGTCCGGCGCGGCATCCGCCAGCGGCGCCGTGCCCTGCCCGGCCGCGAAGGGCTGCGCGAGGAGCATGAGGTGGTGCGGGACGCGGCCATCCGGCTCGAGGCCGCTCTCCGCCGTGGCGGCGGCCACCGCGATCACGGCCAGGGGCTCGGCCAGGGGCCCTGCGGGGGGCCGCGGGCCGAGGGGAGGCAGCAGGAAGGGACCGGTCGGCGCGATTCGTTCAGCAATCGTTAACGATCTCTTTCCTGAGACATTCGCCGCCGGGCTTCGATACGAATCGGCATTGGTTATTTTGAAATCTTCTGTTCCTCAAGCTTGCTCTCGCGGCCCGGAGCGGCTACCCGCCCCCGCCCCATCCGACGGCCCAGCCCCCTTGCCTCCCCTCTCCCAACGTCCCCTGGCCACGTCCGACTTCGCCTTCGACCTGCCCGAGGCGCTGATCGCCCAGTCCCCCGCCCGCCCCAGAGATTCCGCGCGCCTTCTGCGGATCGGCGCCGCGCGGGAAGACCTCTCCGTCCGCGACCTGCCCGCGCTGATGGGCCCGGGCGACCTGATGGTGGTCAACGACACCCGGGTGATCCCCGCACGGCTGCGCGCCCGGCGCGGCGAGGCGCGGGTGGAGATCATGCTCAACCGCGCCGAGGCCGACGGCACCTGGCACGCGCTGGTCCGCAACGCCCGGCGGCTGCGCGCGGGCGACGTTCTGAGCATTGAGGGCGCGCCGGAGCTCGCCCCCCGCGTGGTGGAGGCGCCCGAGGGCGGCGCCGTGCGGCTCGACTTCGGGCCGGACGGGGCGGCGCTGGCCGCGGCGTTGGAGCGTGCCGGGGAGATCCCCCTCCCTCCCTACATCGCCCGCCCGGAGGGTCCGCGCCCTGAGGACCGGGAGGACTACCAGCCGATCTTCGCCCGCGTACCGGGTGCCGTCGCCGCCCCCACCGCCAGCCTTCACTTCACGCCGGCCCTGCTGGAGGCGCTTCAGGGGCGCGGGGTCGGGCGCGCCACCCTCACACTGCATGTCGGCGCCGGCACCTTCCTCCCCCTCCGCGGCGAGGATCCGCGCGCGCAGCGCCTCCACGCCGAATGGGGCGAGGTGACGGAGGAAGCCGCCCGCGCGATCAACGAGACCCGCGCCAGGGGCGGCCGCGTCGTCGCGATCGGCACCACGGCGCTGCGCCTGCTGGAAACCGCGACGGGGAGCGACAACATCACCCGTCCCTTCCGGGGGCTGACCGACATCTTCCTCCTGCCCGGGCACCGTTTCCACGGCGCCGACCTCCTCCTCACCAATTTCCACCTGCCGCGGAGCACCCTGTTCATGCTCGTCTGCGCCTTCGGCGGCACCGAACGGATGCGTGCGGCCTATGCCCACGCTGTCGGGGCCGGCTACCGCTTCTACTCCTACGGCGACGCCTGCCTTATCGAGCGCAACGACGCGGAGGGGGGCGCGTGAACGGCCCGCTGGATTTTACCCTCCAGGCCCGGGACGGCGGTGCCCGCGCCGGCACGCTGCACACCGCGCATGGCGAGGTGCCCACCCCCGTTTTCATGCCTGTGGGCACCGCGGGCACGGTAAAGGCCATGACTGCGGACGCCGTGCGCGCCACCGGGGCGCGCATGGTGCTCGGCAACACCTATCACCTCATGCTGCGTCCCGGGGCCGAGCGCGTCGGCCGGCTGGGCGGGCTGCACCGGCTGATGGACTGGCACGGCCCCATCCTGACGGACTCCGGCGGCTTCCAGGTCATGTCGCTCGCCGGGCTGCGGAAAATGGACGCCGACGGAGTGACCTTCCAGAGCCATATCGACGGCAGCAGGCACCGGCTCACGCCCGAGCGCAGCATCGAGATCCAGCACCTGCTCGATGCCGATGTTACCATGTGCTTCGACGAGTGCACGCCCTTCCCCGCCACGCACGAGGAGGCGGCGAAGAGCATGCGCCTTTCGATGAAGTGGGCGGCCCGCTCGCGCGAGGCCTTCACGCCGCGCGGCGGCTACGGCCTTTTCGGCATCCAGCAGGGCAGCATCTTCGAGGATCTGCGGATGGAGAGCGCAAAGGCCCTCACGGATATCGGCTTCGAGGGCTACGCTATCGGCGGCCTCGCCGTGGGCGAGGGCCAGGCGGAGATGTTCCGAACCCTCGACTTCTCCGTCCCCATGCTGCCCCAGGACAAGCCGCGCTACCTCATGGGCGTCGGCACGCCGTCCGACATCATCGGCGCCGTCGCGCGCGGAGTGGACATGTTCGACTGCGTGATCCCCACGCGGTCGGGCCGCACCGGCCGCGCCTATACCAGTCGCGGCGTGCTGAACATGCGCAACGCGCGCCACGCCGACGATGCGTCCACCTTGGATCCGGAATGCGATTGCCCCGCCTGCACACGGCACTCGCGCGCCTATATCCATCACCTCATCAGGGCCGAGGAGATGCTCGGCCCGATGCTGCTGACCTGGCACAACATCCGCTACTACCAGACCCTCACGGCACGGCTCCGCGCCGCCATCCTGGAGGGTCGCTTCGAGGCCGAGGCCGCCGCCATCGCCGCGCGTTGGGAGAACGCCCCGCCGCCCGAGCCGCCCTCGCCGGAGGAGACGACATCATGAACCACGACGTATCCGGCTTGACCATGCTCGGCCGCAGCACCGCCCAGCCGCGCTCGCCCGAGGAGGCGGTGCTGGAGCGCGTGCCCAACCCGCATCCCGGCACCCACTACGTCGCTCGCTTCACCGCGCCGGAATTCACCAGCCTCTGCCCCATCACGGCGCAGCCGGACTTCGCGCATCTCGTGATCGACTACATCCCCGGGGACTGGCTGGTGGAGAGCAAGAGCCTGAAGCTCTATCTCACCTCCTTCCGCAATCACGGCGCCTTCCACGAGGCCTGCACGGTGGATATCGCCAAGCAGCTGGTGGAACTGCTGCAGCCCGTCTGGCTCCGCATCGGCGGCTACTGGTACCCGCGCGGCGGCATCCCCATCGACGTCTTCTGGCAGACGGGCGCGCCGCCCGCCGGTGCCTGGATCCCCGATCAGGGCGTGCCGCCCTATCGCGGCCGGGGGTGAGCCCCCTTCCATGAGCACCGCCGACCCGCGCGCGCTCATCCGCGACGAGGCCCTTCGCCTGGGCTTCGACGCGGTGGGCTTCGCGCGGGCGGAGCTCGGCCCGGAGGTGCGCGACCGCCTTGCCGATTTTCTCGCCGCCGGCATGCATGGCGAGATGGGATGGATGGAGGGCCGCGCCGAGCAGCGCGCCCATCCCCGGGCGCTGTGGCCGGAGGCGCTGTCGGTCGTCTCCCTCGGCCTCTCCTACGCGCCGGAGGACGACCCGCTCCGCTATCTCGAGATGCCCGACCGCGGCGCGATCAGCGTCTATGCCCGCCACCGCGACTACCATGACCTCGTGAAGTCGCGGCTGAAGGCGCTGGCGCGCTGGATGGTGGCGCGCTTCGCCGGGAGCGACGTGAAGGTCTTCGTGGATACCGCGCCGGTCTCGGAGAAGCCGCTCGCGCAACAGGCGGGTCTCGGCTGGCAGGGCAAGCACACGAACCTCGTCTCCCGCGCGCAGGGTTCCTGGCTCTTCCTCGGCGAGGTCTACACCACCCTCGCCCTGGAGCCCGACGCGCCGCATGCCGACCGCTGCGGCTCCTGCACGCGCTGCCAGGCCGCCTGCCCGACCGACGCCTTCCCGGCGCCCTACCGCCTCGATCCCCGGCGCTGCGTCTCCTACCTCACCATCGAGCATCGCGGCCCGATCCCGGAGGAGCTGCGCGCGCGCATGGGCAACCGGATCTACGGCTGCGACGACTGCCTCGCCGTCTGCCCCTGGAACCGCTTCGCGACGCCGACCACGGTGCCCGGGCTGGTCGCGCGGGAAGACCTTGTCGCGCCCCGCCTCGCGGAGCTGGCGGCGCTGGACGACGCCGCCTTCCGCGCGCGCTTCTCCGGCTCGCCCATCAAGCGCGTGGGGCGCGGGCGCTTCGTGCGGAACGTGCTGAACGCCATCGGCAATTCGGGCGACACCTCCCTGCTGCCGGTCGCGCTACGCCTGTCGGAGGACGAGGATCCCGTGGTGGCGGACAGCGCGCGATGGGCCGCGGGGCGGCTTCAGACGATCTCTACGGCGTAGCGGTGCGCGCGCGTGTCGAGGCGGGACACGCGCAGCTCCACCGGGCGGCCGGCGGCATCGAAGGTCACGCGCTCGATCAGCAGCAGCGGCGTGCCGACGGGGCAGCCGAGCACGGCCGCCTCCTCCTCGGTCGCCGAGGCGGCGGAGAGATCCTCATCGGCCCTCACCACGATGATCCCGTGGGCGTTGCGGTAATGAACATAGATCTCGGCGCCGAGCTGCTTCGGCGCGAGCGGCAGCGAGAGGCCGGGGAACAGCGCCGCCGGCAGGGTGATCCGCTCCGCGATCCGGGCCTCGCCCTCCAGGCGGCGGCTGCGGTCGATGCGGTGGACCTTCTCCCCGAGGGACAAGCGGAGACGCGCGGCCTCCTCCGGCGTCGCGGAGCCGGTGGTCACGCCCGTGATAAGGCTCTCCGGCCGCACCGGCTTGCCCGCCAAGTTGCGCACGCGGAAGAAGAGGCCGAGCGCCTGCTGGCTCGTCTGCTGCGTGACGTAGGTGCCGCGCCCCTGACGACGCTCGATCAGGTGCCGCTGCTCCAGCCGGGCCAGCGCGCGTCGCAACGTGCCGGCGGAGACGCCGAGTTCGGCCGCCAGTTCCGGCTCCGCGGGGATGGCTTGGCCGGACTTCCACTCGCCCGACACGATCCGCTCGTTCAGGATAGCCTCGACCTGGATATAGAGGGGGCGGGCGTCGGGCCGACGCAACTCGTTCAAGGGACGTTTCCGAAGGTGGTGGCTCGGGCGAGCTTATCACCGCGCGCCAAGTCAGGGCGAGAGCGCGCCGGCACCTCTCCTGCGGGGGCGCGTGGGGTGATGCACGTCCGGGCGGCTGTTTTTCCGGGAGGGTCTTGTGTCTTATACAAGACCGTGCAACACACTCCCCCGCCGCCGTCAAAGACGGGCCGGGTTTGGGGAAGGAAACGAAGAGACGGCGTTACCCGCCATGGGTTCCGCAGGATGCAATGCATCCCGGGACTGCGGGTAGCGCCGTCATCTTTTTTCCACCCCTAGTTTCCCTCTCCCTGAACAGTTCGCCCCACCACCCGTGCCTCGCCGGCGCGCTCGCGCATGCGCGCCCTCTGCATGCGATTACTGTATTCTACAGTATTGTTTTTCTCTTTCCGGGCGCACCGCAAGTATTCGATGCATGTCGAATACTTCGGCGTCATCAGGTGATGAAACGTTATGGAATTACTGGCGCCATAGCGGCCGGCAACCTTCGTTTCGTCACCGCGTTATCATCGGGCGGAACAACACATCCGCCTTTTGGGTTGCGCTGACCTGCGTCTTGCTGGTAGCGCACTTGCCATGACGTCCGCGCCCCGAATGTCGGCTCTCACCGGCCGGCAGCTCAACGCGGTGTTCCCGTGCGCGATGCCGCGGAGCGCCCCTCCGACCCGAGCCGGGAGCCCTGCCCCTCGATGCCCTCGTGGCGCCGTCCGGGCCGTGCTCGCCTCGACCCTCGTCCTCAGCCTCGGCTTCCTCGCCGCAGGTTGCGCGACGGCCGAGGATGGTTCCCAGCTCGCCGCCGAGGCGGGCGGCCTTTCCAACCCCTCGCCCGATCCGGCGATGCCGGACCGCGCCGGTGACAGGCTGGCGCCCGGCACCATCCTGGCCAGCACCGCCCAGCCCAACCGCAAGGCGACCCGCCCCGCGGTCGAGCGCCGGGACATCGACAGCCCCCGCGCGGCATGCCTCGACGCCGTTCGCCAAGCCGAGCGCGCCCATAACATCCCGGATGGGCTGATGGTGGCCGTGGCCCTGGCCGAATCCGGCCTGCACGCCCATGCGATGAACATCGGCGGCCGGGCCGTCTTCCCCGAGAGCACGGAGGAGGCGCGGCGGATCTACCGCGCCGCCCGGTCGAACCAGTACGTCATGGCGGGCTGCGTGCAGGTGAATGCCCGTGTCCATGCGCACAACTCCGACTGGCCGCTGGACCCCTGGCGGGCGGCGGATTGGGGCGCCTCCTACCTGCGGGGCCATTTCGAGAGGCTGGGCAACTGGGCGGACGCGATCCGCCGGTGGAATGGCGGCGGCGCCTCCGGGGACCGGCTGGCCTGCCGCGTCCAGGCGAAGCTGCAGGTGACGAATCCGGGCAGCGGCGCGCTCGGCAATGCGCGGTGCAGCGGCGGCGACCGCGAGCGGCGCGACGGCGAGGCCTTGCTGGAGATCGCCGAGGCGGCGGAGTAGCGCTCCCTCTTCCGGATGGCGGATGGGGTCGGACTCGCCCCGATCCTTTTCAGATCCGGCCGGCGCGGCCATCTCCCGGCCATGCCCCATCCCGAGACCTGGATGACCGTGACGCCCCTCGGCCTCTTCTGCGAGCCGGGGGGCTTCTACATCGACCCCTCCCGCCCCGTGGACCGGGCCGTCATCAGCCACGGCCATGCCGACCATGCCCGGCCCGGCCACCGCGCCGTCCTGGCCACGCCAGACACGCTGGCCATCATGCGCGCCCGCTTCGGCGAGGACCGCGCCGGCGATGTGCAGCAGCCCCTGGGTTACGGGGAGAGCGTCAAGGTGAACGGGGTCCGCATCACCCTCCTCCCGGCCGGGCACGTCCTCGGCTCGGCCCAGATCGCGCTGGAGTGGAGTGGGAGCCGGATCGTGATCTCCGGCGACTACAAGCGCCGGCGGGACCCAACCTGCGCGGGGTTCGAGGTGATGGAATGCGACGTCTTCGTTACCGAGGCGACCTTCGCCCTCCCCGTCTTCCGCCATCCCCCAGACGCGCACGAGATCCGGCGGCTGCTGGACAGCGTGGCTCTTTTCCCCGAACGCGCGCATGTCGTCGGCGCCTATGCGCTGGGGAAGACGCAGCGGATCATCGCCCTGCTGCGGGAGGCCGGGTGGGACCGGCCGGTCTACCTCCATGGCGCGGTCGAGAAGCTCTGCACCCTCTACGAAGCACTCGGTGTGCCTCTGGGTGATCTTCGCCCCGTGCCGAAGGGGCTGAAGCGCGGCCATCCGCCGATCCTAGCGGGAGAGATCGTGCTCGCGCCCCCCTCGGCCGAGGCCACCCCCTGGGCGCGGCGCTTGGCCGATCCCGTCACCTGCGCCGCCTCGGGCTGGATGACGGTGCGCCAGCGAGCGAAGCTGCGCGGGGTGGAGCTGCCCCTTATCGTCTCCGACCACGCCGACTGGGACGAGCTGCTGGAGACGATCGAGGAGGTCCGCGCCCCCGAGATCTGGGTGACGCATGGGCGGGACGACGCGCTGGTCCACGCGCTCTCCCTCCGCAGCATCCGCGGGCGCGCCCTGCACCTCGTCGGCCGCGGGGACGAGGAGGACGAGGGCGCCCCCGAGGCACACACCACCGAGGAGGAGGCCGACAAGGCCCGGAGCGTGCAGTGAGCGCTGCATCGGAAATGCGCAGCCCGGTTTCGCCGGGACCACGCCGATGAGCGTCCAGGCCTTCGCCGACCTGCTGGAGCGGCTGGTCTTCACCCCCGGGCGCAATGCCAAGATCGCCCTCATCCGCCGCTGGTTCGCCGAGCAGCCGGACCCGGACCGGGGCGTCGGCCTCGCCGCGCTGACGGGGGAGCTGGCCTTCACCGCCGCCAAGCCGGGTATCGTGCGCGACCTCGTGGCGAGCCGGGTGGACCCCGTGTTGCTCGCCCTCTCCCACGACTATGTCGGCGACCTTGCCGAAACCGTCGCCCTCATCTGGCCCGCGCGGGAGGGGGTGAACGCCCCCCCGCCCACCCTCTCCGAGGTAGTGGAGGGGCTGGAGCTGGCCTCGCGCACCGAGGTGCCGGCGCTGCTGGAGGGGTGGCTGGACACGCTGGACGCGGGCGGCCGCCTCGCTCTCATCAAGCTCGTCACCGGTGGGTTGCGCGTCGGCGCCTCCGCGCGGCTGGCAAAGACGGCACTGGCCGAGTGGGCGGGGCAGGATGTGGGAGAGATCGAAGAGGTCTGGCACGGCGTCGCGCCGCCCTACCTCCCGCTCTTCCGCTGGCTGGAGGGCACGGGGCCGCGGCCGGACGCCGGCGGCGCCCCCGTCTTCCGCCCGCTCATGCTCGCCCATCCGCTGGAGGCGCCGGCCGACATCGCGGCGGTGGAGGCGGCGCCGAACGACTGGCGGGCGGAGTGGAAGTGGGACGGCATCCGCGTCCAGCTCACCGCCGGCCCCGGCGGGCGGCGGCTCTGGTCCCGCACGGGGGAGGATATTTCCGGCGCCTTCCCCGAGATCGCGGAGGCGATGGACTTCCACGCCGTGCTCGACGGCGAGCTGCTGGTGATCAGGGACGGGGTGGTGGCCCCCTTCTCCGACCTGCAGCAGCGGCTGAACCGCAAGGTGATCGGCCCGAAGCTGATGCGGGACTACCCCGTCGCCGTCCGCCTCTACGACCTCCTGCTGGACGGGGAGGAGGACCTGCGCTCCCTGCCCTTCGATGCCAGGCGCGCGCGGCTGGAGGCCTGGGTCGCCCGCCACGCCCCCGCGCGGATGGACCTCTCGGAGATGATCCGCTTCGCGAGCCTCGACGACCTCTCCACCCTGCGCGACACGGCGCGGGCGGCCTCGATCGAGGGGCTGATGATCAAGCGCGCGGACAGCCCCTACCTGCCCGGCCGGGTGAAGGGGCTGTGGTGGAAGTGGAAGCGCGCTCCGCTCTCGGTGGACGCGGTGCTGATGTACGCCCAGCGCGGCCACGGCAAGCGCAGCAGCTACTACAGCGACTACACCTTCGGCCTCTGGCGCACGAACCCCGACGGCGCGCGGGAGTTGGTGCCCGTCGGCAAGGCCTATTCCGGCTTCACGGACCAGGAGCTGATCTTCCTCGACCGCTGGGTCCGCAACCACACCACCGGGCGGTTCGGCCCGGTGCGGGAGGTAGAGAAGAGCTTCGTGGTGGAGGTGATCTTCGATGCCGCGCAGCTCTCCTCCCGCCACCGCTCGGGGGTGGCCATGCGCTTCCCCCGCATCGCGCGGCTCCGCCAGGACAAGCCGGCGGAGGAGGCGGACGCGCTGGAGACCCTGATGGCTATGGTGGAGAACCGGGCGGGCGTGTCGCAGGAGGGCTGATGCCGCGCGGCATCCGCCCCCCCGCTCCCTGCCGGCTGCGCTGTCCTGGCGGTGGCACGGGAAAGCACCTCCTCGCCCCTTGACGTTCCCATGATGGGAAGCTCCATCTGGACGGGCAGCGAAGGAAATCCGCGATGCCCGTTGCCGAAGCCAACTGCCTGACCCTGCCCGTCGAGGGCATGCATTGCGCCGGATGCGCCGGGAAGGTGGAGCGCGCCCTCGCCGCCCTGCCCGGCGTTTCCGGCGCGGCCGCGAACCTCGCCACCCACCGCGTGACGGTGGAGGGAGAGGCGCTGGATCCCGAGGCGCTGCGGAACGCCATCTCCCGCGCCGGCTTCGCCTCGCCCGAGGAGGCAACGGAGATCGGCGTCGAGGGGATGAGCTGCGCCTCCTGCGCCGGCCGTGTGGAGCGCGCGCTCGCCGCCCTGCCCGGGGTGAACGTGGCGGCGGTGAACCTCGCCACACGCCGCGCCACGGTGCGCCACGCGCTCGGGGCGGTGGACCGGGCCGCGCTGGAAGCGGCGGTCCGCGCCGCTGGCTACCAGCCCGCGCCCGAGGCGGCTACGGAGCCCTCGCCCGGCGACGACACCCCCTCTGCCGCGTCGCCCGACCATCATGCGGCCCCGCCCGCGCGCGGCGAAGAGACGGGGCTGCGGCGCGATGCGATCGTCGCGCTCCTTCTCGCCGCGCCGCTCTTCCTCGTGGAGATGGGTGGGCATCTCCTGCCCGCGCTTCACCACGCCGTCGGCGGGCCGGCCTGGAACTGGGCGCAATTCGCCCTGGCCACGGCAGCGATGTTCGGCCCTGGCCTGCGCTTCCACCGCACGGGCTGGCCGGCCCTGTTCCGCGGCGGGCCGGAGATGAACAGCCTCGTCGCCCTCGGAACCCTCGCGGCCTGGGGCTACTCGGCGGTGGTTCTCCTCGCGCCCCGCCTCGTGCCGGAGACGCAGCGGCACCTCTATTTCGAGGCGGCAGCGGTGATCGTCGCGCTCGTGCTCCTTGGCCGCTGGCTGGAGGCGCGCTCCCGCGGTCGGGCCTCGGCCGCCATCCGCCGCCTACTGGACCTCCAGCCCCCGACCGCGCGGGTGGAGCGCGGCGGAGGGGAGGAGGAGATTCCCGCAGCCGCCCTGCGGGTGGGCGACGTGCTGCGCCTGCGCCCGGGCGAGCGCGTGCCAACCGACGCGCTCGTGCTGGAGGGCGAGAGTCATGTCGATGAGTCCATGGTCACGGGCGAGTCCATCCCCGTGCGGCGCGGCCCCGGCGAGGCCGTGGTCGGCGGCACGGTGAACGGCGCGGGCTCCCTCCGCCTGCGGGCCACGGCCGTGGGCTCGGCCACGGTGCTGGCCCGGATCACGCGGCTGGTCGAGGAAGCGCAGGGCGGCAAGTTGCCTATCCAGGTCCTGGCGGACCGGGTGACGCGCTGGTTCGTGCCGGCGGTGATGGCGCTCGCGGCCCTCACCTTCCTCGGCTGGCTGCTGCTCACGGGCGGGGTGGCGGAAGCGCTGGTCGCGGCGGTGGCCGTGCTCATCATCGCATGCCCCTGCGCGATGGGGCTGGCGACGCCGGTCGCCGTCATGGTCGGCACCGGGCGCGGGGCAGAGCTGGGCGTGCTGTTCCGCCGGGGCGCCGCGCTGCAGGCGCTGCGGGACGTGACGGTGGTCGCCATGGACAAGACCGGCACGCTGACCGAGGGCCGCCCGGCCCTGACCGACCTGATCCCCGCCCCCGGCTTCGACGAGGCCACCCTCCTCCCTCTCATCGCCGGTGCCGAATCCGGCAGCGAGCACCCCGTAGGGCGTGCGATCCGGGAGGCGGCGACGGAGCGCGGCCTCTCCGTGCCGGCGTCGAGCGGCTTCCAGGCCCTGCCCGGCATGGGGCTGCGCGCAGGTGTGGGCGGGCACCGCGTGGAGGTCGGGGCGGACCGCTTCATGGCGGCGCTCGGCCTGGACGTGGCGCCCTTCGCGGCCGAGGCGGCGCGGCTGGCCGATGCCGGGCGCACGCCGGTCTATGCGGCCGTGGATGGCCGACTCGCCGCGATCCTCGCGGTCGCCGACCCCGTGCGCCCGACCGCGGCCCCTGCCCTGGCGGCCCTCCGTGCCATGGGGCTGCGCCTGTCCATGGTGAGCGGCGACAACCGTCGCACGGCCGAGGCGATCGCTCGCCCCCTCGGGATCGGCGAGGTGCAGGCGGAGGTGCTGCCCGAGGGCAAGGTCGGGGCGGTGCGCGGCCTGCGTGGCGCCGGGCGCCTGGCCTTCGTCGGGGACGGCATCAACGATGCCCCGGCCCTGGCCGCCGCCGATGTTGGCATCGCCATCGGTACGGGGACGGATGTGGCGATCGAGAGCGCCGATATCGTGCTCATCTCCGGCGACCCGCGCGGGGTGCCGACTGCGGTCGCCCTCAGCCGCGCGACGCTGGCCAATATCCGGCAGAACCTGTTCTGGGCCTTCGCTTACAACGTGGTCCTGATCCCCGTGGCCATGGTCGGGCTGCTCTCCCCGATGCTGGCCGCGGCGGCGATGGGGCTGTCGAGCGTCTTCGTCGTGGGCAACGCCCTGCGGCTCAGGGGCTTCCAGGGGGGCTTCGAGGCATGAGGATCGGGGAGGCGGCCGAGGCCTCCGGAGTCTCGGCCAAGATGATCCGGCACTACGAGGCGGTGGGGCTGCTGCCCGCCGCCGTCCGGCGGGAATCGGGGTATCGCGATTACGGGGAGGGCGACGTGCACGCCCTCCGCTTCATCCGCCGCGCGCGGGACCTCGGCTTCTCCCTGACCGAGATCGCGGGGCTGCTCGCCCTCTGGGGCGACCGCAACAGGGCCAGCGCGGAGGTGAAGCGCCTGGCGCTCGCCCATGTCGAGGCGCTGGAGGCGAAGGCGCGGGACCTCTCGGCCATGGCCGCCACGCTGCGCCACCTCGCCGCCCACTGCCACGGCGACGCGCGGCCCGACTGCCCGATCTTGGAGGAGCTGGCGGGAGTGCGCTGAGGCGGCCTCAGCCCGGGAGCGCCGCCTCCAGCGAGGCGCGCACCGCCGCCTCCACCCGCAACGCGGCGTCCAGGGCGGCGCGGCCGGCAGCGCCGTCCGCCCCCACCGGCGCGCCGTCGAGGCAGGCCGCGGCGAAGGAGGCGTGCTCGGCCTCTAGGCTGTCGCTCTCGGCCCAGGCGGTGCGGGAAAGGCCGTGGCCGGGAACCTCCTCCAGCGCCTCACCCTCCCCCTTCCGGACGAGGATCATCTCGCGCTTCAGGTGATCGAGGTTGAGGTAGCCCTCGGTCCCGAACAGGCGCAGCCGGCGCTCCATGTGCAGCGAGACGCGGCTGGCGGTGATGGTGGCGGCAGCGCCGTTGCCGAAGCGCAGCCGGGCATTGGCGATATCAATGGTGGGCGAGGCGATGCTGGCCCCCACCGCGTCCACCCCGACCAGCGGGCTGCCCGCCAGGGCGAGGGCGAGGTCGAGGTCGTGGATCATGAGGTCCAGCACCACCGAGACATCCAGGCTGCGCGGGCGGAAGGGGGCGATGCGGATTGCCTCCATGTAGAGCGGCCGCCCGATCCGGGCCGCGAGCCCGCCCTCCTGCCGCAGGGCGCGCATCCCGCCGGAGAAGCGCTCGAGCTGCCCGACCTGGAGCACCACCCCCTTGGCGCGGGCGAGGGCGACGAGGTCGTCCGCCTGCTCCAGCGTTGCGGCGATGGGCTTCTCCACCAGCACGTGCCGGCCCGCGGACAGGGCCGCGTGGGCGAGGCCGTGGTGGAAGGCGGTGGGGGCAGCGACGATTACGGCATCCGCGCGGCCGATCACCTCCTCGGCCGAGAGGGCGGGGCAGCCGGCCTCCCCGGCCACCAGGGCGGCGCGCTCGGGGTTGGCGTCGTGCAGGCCGATGAACTCGAAGCGCGGCCCCCTGGCGGCCTTCAGCGCGTGGAACCGGCCGAAATGCCCGGCGCCCAGGATGCCAAGACGGAGCCGCATGGTGGCGTTGATCCCTTCGTAACCGCGCGGCCTGTAGCAAAGAAGCGCAAGGGTTGCATCGGGGGCGGCCGGGCCGCATGTTCCGGCCCTGTTTCCAGGGCATAACGCCAGTTAATTGACGGGGGGCCGAAAAGGCCATGCTGTACTTCGCGCGGTGGAAGGTCGCCGCGATCCTCGGCGTCATCGCCCTGGGCCTGCTTCTCTGCGTCCCGAACCTCCTCCCCCGCTCGGCCCTGCCGGGATGGGCGGCGCGGCAGATCTCCCTCGGCCTCGACCTCCGCGGCGGGTCCTACCTCCTGCTGGAGGTGGACATGAACGCGGTGGTGCGGGAGCGGGTGGAAAGCCTCACGGACGCCGCCCGGACACGTCTGCGGCAGGGCAATATAGGCTACCTCAACCTGGCCGGGGACCCGAACAACCGGCGCCTGTCGCTCCGCGTGCGCGATCCCGCCCAGGCCGAGGCCGCGGCGGCGCAGCTGCGCGAGCTGGCCATCCCCGTCCCCGTGCGCGGCTCCGCCACCGGCGCGACCGAGCCTGACATCGCCGTGGCCACGGCCCCCGACGGCACCGTGACCGCCACCCTGTCCGACGCCGCGCTCGTCGCGCGGGCGGGTGGGGCGGTGGAGCAGTCCATCGAGATCGTCCGCCGCCGCATCGACGAGACTGGCGTGGCCGAGGCGCTGATCGCCCGCCAGGGGCAGAACCGAATCCTCGTCCAGCTCCCCGGCATCGAGGATCCCAACCGCATCAAGGACCTGCTGGGCCGCACCGCCCGCATGACCTTCCACCTGCTCGACGAGAACGCGAACCCGAATGCCGGCGGCGCCCCGCCCCCGGGGGTGCAGTTCCTGGCCGGCGAGGAGCGCGGCGGGCAGCTCCCCGGCCGCTACGCCGTGCGCCGCCGCGTGGAGGTGGACGGCGCCAACCTCTCCGACGCCCGCGCGGGGCAGGACAGCCGGAACGGCGAGTGGGTGGTGAACTTCACCTTCGATTCCGTCGGCACCCGCCGCTTCGCCGAGGTGACTCGGCAGAATGTCGGCCGGCCCTTCGCCATCGTGCTGGACGACAAGGTGATCACCGCCCCTGTCATCCGTGAGCCCATCACGGGCGGGCGCGGGCAGATCTCTGGCAGCTTCAACGCCCGCACGGCGAATGACGTGGCCGTGCTGCTGCGCGCCGGCGCTCTTCCCGCGCCGCTCACGGTAGTGGAGGAGCGGACCGTCGGGCCCGAGCTGGGCGCGGACGCCATCCGGGCGGGGATGCTCTCCCTCGCCGCCGGAGCGGTCTTCGTCTTTCTCTACATGGGCCTCGCCTACGGGCTGCTCGGCTGGTTCGCCAATGTCGCGCTGCTCGTGAACATTCTCCTGATGATGGGCGCCCTCTCGCTCCTGCAGGCGACGCTGACCCTGCCCGGCATCGCTGGCATCGTGCTCACCCTCGGCACGGCGCTCGACGCCAACATCCTGATCAACGAGCGCATCCGCGAGGAGACCAGGGCGGGCCGCACGCCGATCCAGGCGCTGGAGGCCGGCTTCACAAAGGCCTCGGGCACGATCATGGACAGCAACCTGACCAACCTGATCGCCATGGTCTGCCTCTACGCCTTCGGCTCCGGCCCGGTGAAGGGATTCGCCGTCACGGTCGCCATCGGCACGATCGTGCAGATGTGGACCGCTACCACCCTCGTCCGCCTGCTCGTCTCCTGGTGGTACCGCGCGCGCCGCCCGCGCGAGTTGCCGGTCTGAGAGGGAAGAACCATGCTCGGCTTCTACCGCCCCCTTTTCCGGCTGGTCCCGGACGACACGCGCATCCAGTTCATGCGCGGCCGGATCGCGGGCCTCGTCGTCTCGGCAATCCTTTCCATCGGCTCGGTGATCCTCGCCTTCCATCCCGGTCTGGAGCAGGGGATCGACTTCCGGGGTGGCATCATCATGGAGGCGCGCACGTCGGGCCCGGCCGATCTCGGCGGTCTACGCAGCGCCGTCTCCGGCCTGAACCTCGGCGATGTCGGCATTCAGGAATTTGGCGACGCCTCGACCGTCCTCATCCGCCTGCCCGTGCAGGGTGAGGAGGCGGCGACGCAGCAGGCCGTGTCCCGCGTGCGGGCCGCGCTCGAGGCGGCGGCGCCGGGCACGCGCATCCTGCGCACAGAGGCCGTGGGCAACCGCGTCTCGGACGAACTGTTCACGGGCGGGCTGATCGCGCTGGGCATCTCGCTCGGCGCGATGCTGATCTACATCTGGTTCCGCTTCGAGTGGCAGTTCGCGGTCGGCGCCATCGTCACGCTGATCCTCGACACGACGAAGGTGGTGGGCTTCCTCGCGGTCACGCGGATCGAGTTCAATCTCACCACCATCGCGGCGATCCTGACGATCATCGGCTTCTCGGCCAACGACAAGGTCGTGGTCTATGACCGGATGCGGGAGAACCTGCGGAAGTTCAAGACGATGCCGCTACGCGAGCTGATCGACCGCTCGATCAACGAGACTTTGAACCGCACGCTCGGCACCTCCATGACGCTGTTCCTCTCCGCCCTGCCGCTGGCGCTCTTTGGCGGGGACGCGCTGGCGGGCTTCGCCTGGGTGATGCTCTTCGGCATCGTCGTCTCCGCCTCATCCTCCATCTTCATCGCAGCGCCCATCCTCCTCTTCCTCGGGGAGAACAGGCTGCGGCGCGGCACGGAGGCGGCGGCCAGGCCCGCTGCGCCGCAACCGGCCAGCCCCGGCGGCACGGTCGCGGAGCGCCGGGGGTGACCACCCGGCGTGCGCTGCTCGGCGCGCTGCCCCTGGCCGCGGCCGGCGCACGCGGGGCGGCGGCGCAGTTCTCCATCCCCTACACCCCGGCCGTCGCTAGGCCGCGCGCCGTGACGCTGCTGGTCGGCGCGGCCGGGGGGAGCGCGGCCGACCTCTGGGTCCGCGGCTTCGCCCCTTTCCTCGAGCGGCATCTCAAGCGAGTGCAGGTGGGCGTGGTGAACCGCGCCGGCGAGGGCGGGCTAGGCGCGATCCGTGACCTCGCGGAAGCGAAGGGGGACGGGTCCGTCCTGGCCTACGCCGTCACGCCCTTCCTCGTCGCGCGCGTGGTCGAGCGGAATGCCGCGCCGCTGCTCGGCCGGATCCGGCTCCTTGGCACGGTGACGGAGGAGCCGGTCGCCCTGCTCGCGCCGCCGGGGACGGAGCTGGAGGCGCTTCGCGCGCAGGGGGCGAACCGCCCCCTTGGCCTTCCGCCGCCGGTCAGCGCGGCCTCCATCGCTGCGGCGGAACTAGCGCCGCTGCTGCCGATGGAGCAGCTTCACTTCCCCTCCGCCGCCGCCGCACGGCAGGCCGCCATCGCCGGAAATGTCGGCGCCGCCCTTCTCACCCTGCCGGAGGCGATCGGGGCGGTGCGGGACGGCAAGCTCGCCGTGCTCGGCATCGGCTCCGCCACCCGCCACCCGCTGCTGCCCGAGGTGTCGACCCTGCGGGAGGTGGATCTGCCGGTGGAGGTCGCACTCCGGCGCGGGTTTGCGGCGCCGGCGGGGATCGAGCCCGAGGCGGCGGCGCGCCTCGCCCGCGCCCTGGCCGCTGCCGTGACCGACCCGGAATACCTGGCCCAGGCGGAGGCGCGCGGCGTCCTGCCGAACCATCTCGACGCCGAGGCCTGGGCCGCCCTGGCCATGCGGGACCTCGGCGACCTCCGCAGCCGCTGGGAGACCTCTCCCTGGCCGCTCAGCGGCGGTTAGGGCTCGGCCGGTTCAGGCATAGACCTCGCGGTAGAGCGCAACGATCTCCCGGGCATCGGGCACGCGCGGGTTGTTCGCGGGGCTGCCGGAAGCGAGGGCCTGGGCGGCCATGGTCTCCAGCAGCCCGTCCCATCGGTCCGCCGCGATGCCGTGGGATGCCGGGCTGGGCACGGAGAGGTCGCAGTTCAGCGCTTCCAGCTCCTCCACCAGCCGGGCGGCAGCGGACTGGTCTCCCTCCCCCTCCCCGGCGACCCCCATGATGCGCGCGGCCTCGGCATAGCGCGGCAGGGCGGATTGCAGGCCGAAGCGGGTCACGGCCGGCAGCAGCATGGCGTTGGAGAGCCCGTGCGGCACGTGGAAATGCGCCCCGATCGGGCGGGACATGCCGTGGACCAGCGCGACGGAGGCATTGGAAAAGGCGAGGCCCGCGAGCATGGCCCCCCGCATCATCGCCTCCCGCGCCTCCTCGTCCCGCGCGCCGCCCCCGCCGTTCCGGGCATCGGCGTAGGCGCGGCGGAGATTCGGCGCGATCAGGCGCATGGCGAGGCGGGCGTAGTCGTCGCTGAAGGGGTTGGCCTTCCTGCTCACGAAGGCCTCCAGCGCGTGAGTGAGGCTGTCCACCCCCGTATCGGCCACGGTGCGGGGCGGGACGGTCCAGGTGAGCTGGTGGTCCACGATGGCGGCCAGCGGCAGGGCGCCGAGCCCCGCGATGAGCATCTTCTCGTCATTCGCGGTATCGGTGATGACGGTGAAGCGCGTGGCCTCGCTGCCCGTGCCGGCGGTGGTGGGAATGCAGATCACGGGCACCGCGCCGTTATTCGCCTGGGCCGGAACCTTGAAGGTACGGATATGCACCCCCTCCGGCGCGGCTGCGAGGATGGCCATGGCCTTGGCCGTGTCCATCGGGCTGCCCCCGCCGAAGCCGATGAGGCAGTCGTAGGCCCCGGCGCGGAAGGCGCGCACGCCCGCCTCCACCACCTCGTCCGTCGGGTCCGGCACGGTCTCGTGGAACAGGCCGGGGGTGAGGCCGGCGGCGCGCAGCGGCTCCAGGCACCGCTCGACCGTGCCCGACGAGGCCATCCAGGGATCGGTGACGACTAGCGGGCGGGAGAGGCCGAGCTGTGCCAGCACCTCCGCCACCTTGGAAACCGAGCCGCCGCCCGAGAGGATGAGCCGCGGCGCGAGGAGAGTGACGATCACGGATGCGCTTCCCCCATCTGTTTGCGCGCATCCTGCGGCCGGGCCGGCGGCCCGGCAATGGGTCCTCAGGCGGCAGGCACGGGGGCCGGGGCCGGCGCGGCCGTCCGGGCCTTCCGCGCCGCGGCGAAGGCCGCGAGGCGCCGCGCGGCGACGGGGGCCAGCCCCGCCCCAGCCTCGGCATCGAAGCGCGGCAGGTCCTCTGCGAAGTGGCAGGCGCTGGTGTGCCCGGGCGCGATCTCCCGCAGCGGCGGGTCGCTCTCCTTGCAGAGAGGCTGGGCCAGGGGGCAGCGCGTGTGGAAGCGGCAGCCGCTAGGAATGGCGAGGGGGCTCGGCAGGTCCCCGCCCAGCGGCGTGACCGTTCCCCGCCGTGAGGGATCCGGGCGCGGGATGGCGGCCAGCAGCGCGCGCGTATAGGGGTGCCGAGGATCGGAGAAGAGCGCGCGCTTCGGCGCCACCTCCACGATGCGGCCGAGATACATGACGGCGACCCGGTCCGCCACGTGCTTCACCACGGCGAGGTCGTGAGCGATGAAGAGGTAGGACAGGCCGAGGCGCTGCTGCAGGTCCCCCAGCAGGTTCACCACCTGCGCCTGGATCGAGACGTCGAGCGCCGAGACGGGCTCGTCCAGCACCACCACCTCCGGCTCTACCGCCAGGGCGCGCGCGATGCCGATCCGCTGGCGCTGGCCGCCGGAGAATTCATGGGGATACCGATCCGCATGGAACGGGCGCAGCCCCGTCAGCCTCAGCAACTCGATCACACGCTCCCGGCGGGATGCGGCGCTGCCGATGCCATGAACCGCCATGGGCTCGGTGACCGCATCCGCGACCGTCAGCCGCGGGTTGAGGCTGGCATAGGGGTCCTGAAAGACGATCTGCAGGTGCCGCCGCAAGGCGCGCAGCCGCGCGCCGCCCACCTCGGTGACGTTCTGGCCCTTGAAGAGGATGTCGCCTGCCGTGGGCTGGATCAGCCGCATGACGACGCGCGCGGTGGTGGACTTGCCGCAGCCGCTCTCCCCCACGAGGGCGAGGGTTTCACCACGGTTCAGCGTGAAGGAGACGCCGTCCACCGCGCGCACAGCGCCCACCTGGCGCGCGACGATCAGCCCCTTCTTGACGGGGTAGTGCTTGGCGACGCCCACGGCCTCGAGAAGCGGCGCCTCGGTCATGCGAGGCACTCCACCACCGCCTCGACCGGGGCACGGATGCAGGCCGCTTGGTGTCCGGGGGAGAGCTCTCGCAATGGGGGATCCTTCTCCGTGCAGGCGCGGATGGCGAAGGGGCAGCGGGGATGGAAGCGGCAGCCCTGCGGCAGGGCGAAGGGCGGCGGCACGCTGCCGTCGATGGAGAGCAGGCGCTCGCGGTCCTCCTCGATACGCGGGATGCTGCCGAGCAGGCCGATCGTGTAGGGGTGCTGCGGGTCCTCGAAGATGTCGCGCGCGGTGCCGCGCTCCACCACGCGGCCGGCATACATTACCGCCACCTCGTCGGCCATTTCCGCCACCACGCCGAGGTCGTGGGTGATGAGGATGACGGACATGCCCGTCTCCGCCTGGAGGTCGCGCAGGAGGTCGAGGATCTGGGCCTGCACGGTCACGTCGAGCGCGGTGGTGGGCTCGTCCGCGATGAGCAGGCGCGGGCTGCAGGCGAGCGCCATGGCGATCATCACGCGCTGGCGCATGCCGCCCGAGAGCTGGTGCGGATACTCCCCGAAGCGGCGCTCGGGCGAGGGAATTCGCACGCGGCGCAGCGCGTCGATGGCGCGCTTGCGCAGTTCCGCCTCGCTCGCCCCGGCGTCATGAGCGCGCATGGCCTCGACGATCTGGTCTCCGACGGTGTGGACGGGGTTCAGCGAGGTCATGGGCTCCTGGAAGATCATCGCGATCCCGGCGCCGCGCACAGCCCGCATCCCGGCAGGGGTGAGGCCGGTGAGGTTGATGTCCTCCAGCATGACACGTCCCGCGCCCACCCGGCCGGGGCGAGGCACCAGCCCCATGATCGAGAGGGAGAGCATCGACTTGCCGCAGCCACTCTCCCCGACGATGCCGAGTGTCTTGCCGCGCGGCACCTCCAGGCTCACGCCGTCCACCGCCGCGATGTCCCCGACGCTGGTGGAGAAGATGGTGCGAAGGCCCTCGACCCGGAGGAGCGGCGCGTTGCTCACGCCCATGGAAAGCTCGGCGGGCTGATGGCCTCCACCGGGCGATGCGCCCAGTCCTGCGAGGGGGCGCTGTCGAGCACGCGCTTCTGCGCCTCGTGCAGCTCCGCCGCCGCGGCCTCGTAGTCCATGGTCAGCACCATCCCGTCCTTCACGACGAGCTGCCCGTCCACATACACGTCCCGCAGCGCGCGGTCCCCCGCCGCATAGACGAGGCTGCGCACGGGGTCGCGGCCCGGGCGCATCATGGGGTGCTCCGCATTCACCAGCACCATGTCGGCGCGGCATCCCGCGGCGAGGCGGCCGATGTCGTCGCGCCCGAGCGCGCGGGCCCCGCCGATCGTCGCGGCATCGAAAATCTCGGTCGTCGTGACCGCCCGCGGATCGGTGGCCTGGGTGCGGGCGAGATAGCCGACCAGCCGCATCTCATCGAGCATGTTGTGGGGATAGGTGTCGGTACCCAGCCCCATATTCACGCCCGCGCGCTTGTAGCGGCCGAAGTTCTTCATGGTGATGCCGCGGCGCGCGAAGACGGTGGGACAGTGCGCGACCGTCGTTCCCGTCTCCGCCAGTCGGGAGAGATCGGTGCCCGTGTGCCAGGGCGTGGAGGGATGGTCGTCGAGGAAGATGCCGTGGCCGATGATGGCGCGCTCGTTCAGCAGCCCCATGCTGTCGAGCCAGCCGACGGGGGTGTAGCCGTGCCGGCGGGTGATCTCGTGGAACTCCACCACCGACTGCGCCGCGTGGATCTGCCAGGAGAGGCCGCGCGCCGCCGCCTCCTGGCTGCTCTCGCGCAGCAGGCCGGGGGCGCAGGTGTCGATCTGCGCGGGCACCACCATGCCGAAGAGGCGGCCGCACTCGTGCTGCTGCGCGCGGTCGACGAGTTGCAGCGCCTCGGCCATCGCCTTCTCGCCGGCGGCCTCGTCCCACTCGTACTCCACCACATGGCCGTTCTTCGTGTACCAGCGGGCGGAGCGGAACATGGGCGCCACGCAGACGCGCATGCCGGATTCCGCCAGCAGGTCCAGCCAGCCCGGATGCGCCATGGAGAGATCCGCGACGGTGGTGACGCCAGAGAGCAGCAGCTCGCTCAGCGCCACGCGCACGCAGCTCGGCACGGCGCCCGCGTCCGCGCGGAAGATCGGCATGTACTCGTAGAGAGACGAGTTGTAGAGCCCGGGCGAGCCGATCTCGTCCAGCAGCCCCTTGTTCATGGGCTCGCTGGAGGGATGGGAGTGGATGTTCACCAGCCCCGGCATGACCATCAGCCCGCGGCCGGCGACCTCCTCGTCCGCCGGGCCGGTATAGCCGCGGCCGACATAGGTGATGATGCCGGCCTCGAAGGCGATGTCAGCGCCTGTGAGATAGACGTGGCGCTTCGCCGAGGCGTCCCAGGCAACGACGACGTCGGCGTCGCGGATAACGGTGGTGGTCATGGCTCGTCCCCCGAATGGGTGGGCGGCGGCACCGCCGCCCCTGCCCGTTCTCAGCGTGTCAGGCGAATGTCGAGGCCCTTGTAGAGCCCGACGCCGTAGATGCCGTGCGGTCGCGCGCCCTCCGTCCGCTGGGATGAGGCGAGCCAGAGCTGCTCGCGCGCCAGCGGCACCCAGACATTCTGGCTCACGATGCGGCGCTGCGCCTCGGCGATGGCCTGCGCCCGCTCGCCCTCCGTCAGCGCCGTCTTGGCCTGGCGCAGCAGGCGGTCGGTCTCAGCGTCCGTCCAGTTCATGCGGTTCGGCGTCGGCTTGTTGGCGCTGTCGAAGTAGAGGGCGAAGCCGTCCGTCGCGGAGATATAGGGATAGGACATGACGAAAGCGTCGAATTCCTGCGTCGCCAGCTTGCCCCAGCCCACCGTGGCGTCCCAGAGCTGTACGCGCATCTCCACGCCCACGCGGCGGAGGTCCGCCTGCATCGCCTCGGCCATGCGGCGCCACTCGGCCGTCTGCAGGCCGTAGAGGAGGAAGGAGGCGCGCTGCCCGTCCTTCTCGCGTACGCCGTCCGCACCGGGCTTCCAGCCGGCCTCGTCGAGCACGCGGCGGGCCTCATCGGCGTTGAACTGCGGCACCATCTTCGCGGCCTCGGCGTCGTAGCCAGTGACGCGGGGGTTAAGATAGGCATCGGCCGGATCTGCCGCGCCGAAGAAGGTGGCCTGCACCACGGCGCTGCGGTTCACGGCCAGGTTGATCGCGCGGCGCACCGCGGGGTCGCTCACCACGGGCTTGTCCACCTTGAAGCCCATGAAGAAGTCCCAGAAGTAGTTCTCCTGGCGCGCCAGCCTCACGGTCGGGACGTTGCGCAGGCCCTGGATCGCGAATTGCGGGATGTACTGCGTCACGTCGCCCTGGCCGGACTGCATCGCCGCCAGCCGCGTGTTCGCCTCGGGAATGACGCGCCAGATCACCCGCTCCACCTGCGGCGAGGGGTTCTGGTAGATGGGCGGGGCCCAGCGGTAGTTCGGGTGACGCTGCAGCACGAAGTCCTGGCGCGGTGACCAGGAGACCCAGCAATAGGGCCCGGTGCCGTTGAAGCCCTGCACGCCGAAATTCGCGCCCAGCTTCTCGACCGTGGCTTGGTCTACGATGGAGGCGAAGAAGAGGGTGAGCTGGTAGAGCAACTCGCCATAGGGCTCCTTCAGCTTGTACTCGACGGTGTAGTCGTCCGCCGCCACCACGTCGTCCACCGGGCCCGCGCGCCAGCGCACGGGGGACCGGGTAGCCGGATCGACCCAGCGCTTGATGGTGTAGGCGACGTCGCGCGCGGTGAAGGGCTTGCCGTCGCAGAAAGTAACGTCCCGGCGGAGCTTGAAGGTGTAGGTCTTGCCATCCTCGGAGACGGTCCAGGACTCTGCCAGCCCCGGGCGGACCGTCTTCTGGTCCCAGTCGAGCGAGACGAGCGTGTCGCTCATCATGTACACGACCTCGCCCGCGCCGCGCGCGGTGGAGCGGGGTGGATCGTAGTTGTCGGCGTCAATTTCGCGCAGCACAACGAGGGTGTTGCGCGGCGCCGCCTGGGCCAGCGCCTCGGCGGCGGGCGCCGCGGCGCCCATGGCCACCATGCCGGCGAGAAGCCACTTCTTCATCGTCCTGTCCCTCTCTGTCACGCGCGGAGCCGGGGGTCGAGCGCGTCCCGCAGCGCGTCCCCCAGCACGTTGAAGGCGAGCACCACCACGAAGATGGCGACGCACGGGATCACCGCGATATGCGGCGCGAAGAACAGGAAGTTGCGCCCGTCGCTCGCCATAGCGCCCAGTTCCGGCGTCGGCGGCTGCGCGCCGAGGCCGAGGAAGGAGAGCGCGGAGCCCAGCAGGATCACCTGCCCGAAGCGCAACGTGGCGAAGACGAAGATGGAGGAAAGGCAGTTCGGCGCGACGTGGCGGAGGATGATCCGCGTATCCGACATGCCGGTCGCCCGCGCCGCCTCAATGTAGTCCAGCCCCATCACGGCCAGCGCGGAGCCGCGCACGATGCGCGCCATCAGCGGCACGGTGGCGACGGAGAGCGCCAGCACCACCGCCGGAATGCCGGGGCCGAAGATCGCCGCCAGCGCCAGGCCGAACAGGATGGCGGGGAATGAGAGCATCACGTCCATCAGTCGCATAATCAGCCCGTCCACCTGCCGGTAGAACGCCGCCGTGAAGCCGAGCAGCGCCCCGATGCCTCCGCCCAGCACCACCGAGGCGAGCCCCATCAGCAGGGTGATCCTGAGGCCATAGAGCAGGCGCGTGACGAGGTTCCGCCCCTGCGCGTCCGCGCCCAGGGGCAGCCCGGGCGAGCCGGGCGCCTGCATGGCAACGGCGAGGTCGTTGTCATACGGGTCGGTCGGCGCCAGCACCGGTGCGAGGGCGGCCGCCCCGAGCAGCAGCAGGACGAGCAGCAGCGAGATGGCCGCCGCCGGCTCCCGCAGCAACCGCGCCAGCGTTCCCGGCCGCTTCGGCGGCGCGGCTTCGGCGGGGAGGGTCGGGGTTTCCAGCGCCGCGCTCATCAGCTCCGCATCCGGGGATCGAGGGCGGCGTAGAGGACGTCCACCATCAGGTTGATAAGGATGAAGCCGAGGGAGAGGACAATGATCGTGCCCTGCGCCATCGGGAAATCGGCCGACAGGATCGCACCCACGGCCAGCCGCCCCACGCCGGGCCAGGAGAACACCGTCTCGGTCACCACCGCGCCGCCGAGGAGGAAGCCGATCTGCAAGCCGATCAGCGTCACGACGGGGATTAGCGCGTTGCGCAGCGCGTGGCGCGTGACGACACGGAACTCGCCCAGCCCCTTCGCCCGCGCGGTGCGGACGTGCTCCACGCCCAGCACGTCGAGCACGGCCGTGCGCGTCATGCGCGCGACGGGGCCGATGAAGGTGCCGCCGAGGGTGAGGGCGGGCAGGAGGATGCCCTTCAGCCCCTCCTCGCTCCAGAGCGGGCCGCTGCGCCCGGTGAAGGGCAGCAGCTGCAGCTTGAAGCCGACATACCATATCAGCAGCAGGCCGAGGAAGAAGACCGGAATGGAGCCGCCCGCCACAGCGAAGGCGGTGATGATCCGGTCCACCAGCCGCCCGCGCCAGTAGGCCCCGGCCGTGCCGAGCGCGACCCCGATCGGGATGGACCAGATCAGGCTGGCGAACATCAGCTCCAGCGTCGGGCCGACCGTGTTCGCCAGCTCCTGCACCACCGGCACGTTGTTGATGATGGAGACACCGAGATCCCCGTGCGCCAGCCGCCAGAGATAGAGGCCGAACTGCTCGTAGAGCGGCCGGTCCAGCCCCATGTCGCGGCGGATGGCCGCGATCACGTCGGGCGTGGCGGAAGGGCCGGCGCGCACCAGCGCCGGGTCGTTCGGCACCACCTGCATCAGCAAGAAGCCCACCAGCACCACCCCGAACAGGACGGGGATGGCCATCAGCAAGCGCTGGACGGCGTGGCGGCCCATCCCGTCAGGCCGCCGCAGCGCGCAGGGCGCCGTGCCGGTCGAAGATCGGCTCGCCGCCGCGCAGGGTGAGGTCGGCCTCGACCGCCAGCAGTTCCTCGGGCGGGATGGCGAAGATGTCCCGGGACAGCACGGCGATATCGGCCTGCATCCCCGGCTCCAGCGTGCCGCGCCGCCCCTCGGCGAACTGCGAGTGCGCGCCGCACCAAGTGTAGCAGTGAACGGCCTGCTCCATCGTCAGCGCTTCCTCCGGCCCCAGCACCGTCCCCTTGTTCGTCCGTCGCGTGACCATGGTGAAGAGATTCGCGAAGGGGTCCACCGAGCAGACGGGGCAGTCGGTGGAGGCGGCGGGATTGTGCCCCTCCTCCAGCCAGGTCCGCATGGGATAAGCAGCCTCGGCCCGCGTCTGGCCGAGATTGCGGACGTAGAGGTCGCCGAACTCGTATATGAAGGAGGGCTGCGGCACGGGGATGATGCCGTGGGCCCCCATGCGCGCGCGCTGGCCCGCGTTGAGGAAGCCGCAATGCTCGATCCGGTGGCGGCGGCCGGCGAGCGGCGCGTCCTCCGTGTCCGCCTTCTCCATCCCCACCAGCACCTGCTCGATCGCGGCATCGCCGATGGCGTGGATGTCGAGCTGCCAGCCCTGGCGGTGATAGAGGACGAGGAGGCGATGGATCGTCTCGTCGGGGAACATGAACATGCCTGTCCCGCCCCCGGCGCTCTCCAGATAAGGCTCGAAGAAGGCGGCGGTCAGGCCGCCGGCCGACCCGTCCCCGAAGACCTTCACGGCGCCCCAGGCGAGCATGTCATGCGTGTGGTCCGGGCGAAGCCCCTCGTTCCAGGCGGATTCGGCGATGCCCTCGGGATTGCCGGCCAGCACCTGCCACATGCGCTGCATGAGACGCCCTTCGGCCAGCGCGCGGCGATAGGCAGCGATCTCGTTCAGCCCCGCGGTCATGCCGACATTCATGTCGGAGGCGCTGGCGAAGCCGCGGGCTGCGAGGTCGTGCCCCGCCGCCTCGATTGCGGCCACCATCGCGTCCTCGCTCGGCAGCGGGATGGAATCCACAACCAGCCGCATGGCCCGTTCCTGAAACAGGCCGGAGAGTTTCCCGTCGCGGCGCTCGATCGCCCCGCCCTCGGGGTCCGGCGTGTTGTGGCCGACGCCCGCGGCCCGCATGGCGGCGGTGTTGGCAACGGACATGTGGCCGCATGTGCGGACAATATGGACAGGATTGTCCGGCGAGACCCGGTCCAGCTCCTCCGCGGTTGGGTGGCGGCCGACATCGAGCGCGCCATGGTCGTAGCCGCGGCCGAGCACCCAGGCGCCCTTCGGGGCCTTCCGCGCCGCCTCGCCCACGCGGCGCAGCAGCTCGTCCAGCGTCGTCACCTGCTCGGCGCGCAGGTTCACCTGCGAGAGGGCGAGGCCGTAGGGGAGGAGGTGCATATGGGCCTCGTTGAAGGCCGGGATCGCCACCCGCCCCGCGAGGTCCACCCGCCGCGCACCGCTCGGCGCGGCCCTCTCCACCTCCTCCGCCGGGCCGACCGCAGCCACGCGCCCGTCCTGGAGCAGCAGGGCCTCGGCGAAGCCGCCGGAGAGGCCGCGGAAGATGCGGCCGCCGGTGATCAGAAAGGGCTCGCTCAAGACCTCCAGTCCCTTCCCTGCCCCTCGATCAGCGCGAGGGAGGATTCCCAGGAGAACTGGGCATGAGCGAGGCTTGTCGGGCTGCTGAACTGGGCCGCGGTCTTAAGCCTGACCTCTTCGGGTGGGAAGACCAGCTCGGCACCGCCGGCCAGGGCGGCCACCTGCGCCTGGCAGGCGCGCTCGAGGTAGTAGATGCCATTCCAGGCCTCGGGGATGGTGCGACCGCCTACCAGCAGCCCGTGGTTCAGGAGGATCATCGCCTTGTTAGTGGGGCCGAGATCCGCGATCAGCCGCTCCCGCTCATCCAGGTCGAGGGCGATGCCCTCGTAGCCGTGATAGGAGAGGTGGCCGTGGAACTTCAGCGCGTGCTGGCTGATCGGCAGCAGCCCGTGTTTCTGGCAGGACACCGCGATGCCCGCTGCGGTGTGGGTGTGGACCACGCAGCTCAGATCCTCCCGCGCCATATGGATGGCGGAGTGGATGGTGAAGCCGGCCGCGTTCACCTTGCGGGAGGCGGGCTCGTCCTCGAGCACGTTGCCGTCGAGGTCGATTTTCACCAGGTCGCTCGCGCGCATGTCGTGGAAGAGCACGCCGTAGCGGTTGATGAGGAAGTGGTGCTCCGGCCCCGGGATGCGCGCCGAGATGTGGGTGTAGATGAGGTCCGTCATCCGGTGGTGGGCCACCAGCCGGTAGAGCGCCGCGAGGTCGCAGCGGATCGACCATTCCTCAGCGCTCATGCCGGCGGGCGCATCGCCGGCCCCGCCCAGGCCCGGCCTTGTGGAAATGTTCATCGCGGGGTCCTCCGTGCCCGGGGATGGTTCCTCCGGCACGGCAGGCCGTCAACCCGGATATCGTATATCCCCGCCAGCCCGAGGCGTGGCCGGGAACGCGCGCGGCCCGTCCGGTGCGCAGCCTGCCACCGGATTGGGCGCACCCGACCCATGGGGTGCGGCCCGGCGGCCGGGCGCCGTCCCCTTTCCCGGCCGGTCAGGCCCGCTTGCAGAGGATCCACTTCGGACCTCCACCTGCAAATACAGCCTGCGGGCGGCGGCGAACTCGTCCGCGGCCTTCTTCACCCCCGGCCAGGGATTGTCGTCCCCAACCATGAGCCCGCCGGGCATCAGCAGCGCCCAGTAGTTCTCGATGTCGCGCTTCACCGGCTCGTACTCATGCGCGGCGTCGATATGGATCAGCTCGGGCCGCAGCCGGAGCTGCGTGAAGATGACGGCCGCGTTGTCGCTCGTCTGCGGCAGGGGGACGATCCGCTCGGCATGGCCGGACAGGACCATGTTGGAGAGGAGCTGACAGTGGAGGCTCGGCCACCCATGCACGAGGCCGAGGCTGCCCACGATCCGGTCGGCCCGGCTGCGGTCCCAATGCCCCGGCCTGCCGAGGAAGGTGTCAATGGACAGCAGCGCCGAATCCGGCCTCACGCGCCGCATCGTATCGGCCAGCCGGGCCACGGATTGCCCCTTCCGGACGCCGATGTCGAAGGCAACGCTGGCCGTACCTCCTCCACGGCGCGGACCAGCGCGGAGAGCGTGCCGTTCCAGCCCTGCAGGTCCAGGGCGCGGACCGGAGTGAGGCCGGCATAGATGTCGGTCCCGTGCACCGCCTCCATGAGACGGGCGGCGGCCCGGGTGAGAACGGGGAGGCGACCTCGCTCAATGGATCTCGTCCGCCCGGGCGAGCGCCTCGCGCAGCGCGGCCACCGTGAAGTCTCGGGAGGCGCAGAGGTCGAGGATCACCTTCTCCCGGCGGGAGAGGAGCTCGATCGCCGCCGGGATCTTCGTGACCGCGTCGTGCGGGATCACCACCGCTCCGTGGCGGTCCGCATGCACCACCGCGTCATGGTGGCAGGCCATGCCGTGCACCGAGACCTCCTGCCCGTACTGCACGATGTGGACATAGGCGTGGGAGGGGTTCACCGCGCCGGCGATGAGCTGGAACCCCGTCGCCAGCATGTCGAGGTCGCGGATCGAGCCGTTGGTCACGCAGCCCAGCGCGCCGATCGCCTTGTGGACGTTCGTGTTCACCTCGCCCCAGAAGGCGCCGGTGCCGGGCGTGTCGTCGAGGTCCTGAAGCACCACCACGCTCGGCATGGCGGCGTCAGCGACGTATTCGTACCAGCCGATGCGGGCGGCGCGATCCACCTCCTTCGCCCGGCCCGAGGGCGCGGCGGCCCGGATGGTGCCCGTGCGCGCGAGGCCGCAGATCGGCGGCAGGGCGGTGGAGGCCGGCACGAGCGGGCGGACGGTGAAGCCGTGCCCACGCCGATGAGGGGCGACCATCTCCAGGGCGTTGCAGATCGTCGGCGTGTCCCAGGCGCGAAGGGCCTCGAGATCCGCGGCGGTGAAGGGGTATTCGGGCATGCTTACTCCTGGCTCCTCCCGCGGGAAGCCCCTCCGGGCTCGGCGCGAGGCCCCAGCATCGCCGCGCGCACGGCGGAGGGCAAACCCGACGGGCTACCCCCCCAGGCGCCGCCGCCCCGTGCCTCCCCCGTGAGGGGGGCGAAAGACGATGCAGAGATTGTCCAGCAGGGCGACGGGGCGGCCGTCGAGCAGGATTGTGGCATCGGCCGAGAGGCGCTGCCCCCCGCGGGCGATTCGCCGGAGGTCGAGGCGGTACTCGATCCGTCCGGTCTCGCCGACGGCCACCAGCATGCGCCGCAGCCGCCCGGGCCGCACGGCTTCCGCCCTCCCCTGGAATCCGAGCCAGAGGCCGTAATGGGCGAGCAGGCGCAGGACGACCTCGAGGTCCTCGGCCGTGCCGCCCGTGCCATCCACGGCCGAGACGGCACGGACCGCCCCCAGCCCGTGCCGCCCATCCTGCATGCTGAGGGTGAGGATCGCCCCAGGTCCCCCCCAGCACGGCTCCGGCGGGAAGGCGAGGATGTGCCCGGTTTCCTCCATCTGGAGGAAGTTATCGTTGGAACCCGCGATGCCCTGGGGTACGCCCACGCCTTCCTTCGCGCAAATCGCTGTCACGAGGGAGGAAAGTCGATCGGGCATGACGGGGGTCACCCTACGAGGTTTCTCCGCGATTATTCACGAGATCGCGATCTCTGGCATCCTCAAAAATAAGGGTTACGTTCCGAAAGGTGCAGTTTGTCAAGCCGAACGACCCGCCGGGGTGGGAAGCATCGTTCCTTTCCAGATCTCTGGCGAGGAGGAAATGCCTGTAAGGCTCTCCGCGGGTTGCCAATGGAGCGCGGCCACTCGTCCCGCTTCCTAGCGGCAAGGCCTTTCCCGACCACCGGCGGCACCGGAGGCGCCGTGGGCGACGCGGTGCTGATGCGTGCGCCGGGCTCGTCCTCGGCGCGAGCCGGACTGCCCGGGAGCTGGCAGCCACCTCCCTGTCATACCGGTCCGCGTAGCAGCTGACCTGCTTTCGGAGCTTGGTTTTCCGGCCTGCACCGCTTTCGATGGAGGGAGTGGGTCAGTACCTATGCGGGGCGGTATCAGAGGCGCGGAGCGTAAGGCGGCGGGGCTAGCTCTCCGTGTCCAGCGCGTAGCCGGCGCTGCGGACCGTGCGAATCACGTCCGTGTCGTGGTCGCCGTTCACCGCCTTCCGGAGGCGGCGGATATGCACGTCCACGGTGCGCAATTCCACATGGATGTCGCGGCCCCAGACGGCGTCCAGCAGTTGCTCGCGCGAGAAGACGCGGCCGGGATGCTGGAGAAAGAACTCCAGCAGGCGGTACTCCGTCGGCCCGAGATGGAGGGTGCGCCCGCCGCGCGTCACGCGGTGCGCGTCCTGGTCCATGGCGATGTCCTGCCAGGACAGCACCCCTTTCGGCGCCGGCCCGGTCGCGCGGCGCATCACGGCGCGGATCCGGGCCAGGAGCGCCTCGATGGTGAAGGGCTTGCCGATATGGTCGTCCGCCCCGGTGTCCAGGGCACGGACGGCGTCCGCCTCCTCGGTGCGGGCGGTGACCATGATGATGGGCAGGTCGCGGGTGTCGGCCCGGCGGCGGAGCTGGCGGCAGACCTCAAGGCCGGACATGGCGGGCAGCATCCAGTCCAGCAGCATGAGGTCGGGCTTGGACTCCGCCACCCGGATCAGCGCCTCGGGACCGTCCGTCGCCTCCTCAACCCGGAAGCCCTGCTTCTCCAGGTTGTAGCGGAGCAGCGTGAGCAGCGGCGCCTCGTCCTCCACCACCAGGATGGTCGGGCGCTGGTTGTCGGGGAGGCTGCCGATCCTCATGCGGTGGGCCCGAGATAGGGGGGCACCTCGGCCGAGATGTCGGCCTTGGGCCGGTCCTCCGGCAGCACCGCGCCGCGCACGGCGTAATGCACGGTCTCTGCGATGTTCGTCGCGTGGTCACCGATCCGCTCGAAGTTCTTCGCGATGAAGAGCATGTGTGTGCAGGCTGTGATGTTGCGGGGATCCTCCATCATGTGCGTCAGCATCTCGCGGAAGATGCCGGTGTAGATGTCGTCCACCGGCGCATCGGCGGCCCAGACGCGCTCGGCTAGGTCGGCATCATCCCGCACGAAGGCGTCGATGCTGTCCTTGAGGTTGCGCTGCACGAGCTGGGCGAGCCACTGGAAGCCGTTCACGCCCCCCATGAAAGGCTGGCCGGAGACGATGATGGCGCGCTTGGCGACGTTGCGGGCGTAGTCGCCGATCCGTTCGATGTCCTGGCTGATCTTCAGCGCGGCCACGATGAAGCGGAGATCGCTCGCCATGGGCTGGCGCAGCGCGAGGAGGCGCACGCAGAAGGAGTCGACCTCGCGCTCCAGCGCGTCGATCGGGGCATCGCGGCCGACCACCTCCCCGGCCATCTCGGCGTCGCGCCGTACCAGGGCATAGGCGCAGTCGGCCACCTGCCGCTCGGCCAGGCCGCCCATGCGGGCGATCAGCTCCCGCAGGCGCCTGAGCTCTTCCTCATAGGACTTCACGATATGGTCCATCCTTCTCGCCTCCCGCTCAGCCGAAGCGGCCAGTGATGTATTCCTGCGTGCGCTTCTGCCGCGGCGCGGTGAACAGCTCGGCCGCCGGAGCCACCTCCACCAGCTCGCCGAGGTAGAAGAAGGCGACCTGGTCGGCGCAGCGCGCGGCCTGCTGCATGTTGTGCGTGACGATCGCGATGGTGAAGTCGCGCTTCAGCTCGTCGATCAGCTCCTCGATCTTGAGGGTGCTGATGGGGTCGAGCGCGGAGGTCGGCTCGTCGAACAGGATCACGTCCGGGCGCACGGCGATCGTGCGCGCGATGCAGAGCCGCTGCTGCTGCCCGCCCGAGAGGCCCATCGCCGAGGTGTGCAGCCGGTCCTTCACCTCGGGCCAGAGGGCAGCGCGGGTCAGCGCCCACTCCACCCGCTCCTCGATCTCGGCACGGGAGAGCTTCTCGTGCAGGCGGATGCCGAAGGCGATGTTCTCGTGGATAGTCATCGGGAATGGCGTGGGCTTCTGGAAGACCATGCCCACCTTCGCGCGTAGCGCGTTCAGGTCTTGGTCGGGACGGATGATGTTCTGCCCGTCCAGCATCACCTCGCCCTCAGCGCGCTGGCCGGGATAGAGGCTGTACATGCGGTTCAGCACGCGTAGCAGCGTGGACTTGCCGCAGCCCGAGGGCCCTATCATCCCCGTCACCTGCCGGTCCGGGAGGTCGAGGCCGATGCCCTTCAGGGCCTTGTTCGTGCCGTAGTAGAAATTCAGGTCGCGGATCGCGATCCGGGCGGGGTTGATCCGCGCCCCGGAGCGTGCCGCCATGCCGCCAAAGCTCCCCTGCACCACGCCCTGCGACGGCGAGGCCTGCTGCGCGGGCGGCGGGACGGAGGGCGCCTGGGCGGAAGCGGCGGCTGGGATGTTCTGGCTCATGATGTTCCCTATCGGCGCGCGCGCAGGACGGCGCGGGCCAGTACGTTCAGGCCGAGCACGCCGAGGGTGATGATCAGGGCACCGGTCCAGGCAAGGGTGATCCAATCCTCATAGGGGGAGCCGGCATAGGAGTAGATGGTGATGGGCAGGCTCGACATGGGCTGGGCGAGGCTCAGGGACCAGTTGAGGTTGCCGAGCGAGGTGAAGAGGAGCGGCGCCGTCTCCCCGGCCACGCGGGCTACCGCCAGCAACACGCCGGTGATGATGCCGGACAGGGCCGCGCGCCAGCAGACGAGCACGATCATCTTCCACTTCGGCGCGCCCAGCCCAATCACTGCCTCCCGCAGCGTGTTCGGGATGAGGCGCAGCATGTCCTCGGTGGTGCGGACCACCACGGGGATCACGATGATGGCCAGCGCCACCACCCCCGCCCAGCCGGAGAAGCCGCCAAAGGGCAGGACAAGGATCTGGTAGACGAAGAGGCCGATCAGGATCGAGGGTGCGGAGAGCAGCACGTCCGAGACGAAGCGGACAACGGAGCCGAAGCGCGAGCCGCCCGCGTATTCCGCGAGATAGGTGCCGACGAGCAGCCCGATCGGCGTGCCGACGAGGGTGGCGAGCCCGACCTGGATGAGGCTGCCGATGATTGGGTTCAGCAGCCCTCCCCCCGAGCCCGGCGGGCGCGTGACATCGGTGAAGACGCGTAACGAGATCCCGCTCGCGCCCTTCATCACCAGCGTCGCGAGAATGGAGGCGAGGAAGACCAGCCCGAGGATGGTCGCCGCCGTGCAGAGGAAGCGGACGGCCGCATCGGTCCGCGCGCGGCGGCGCCCGAGGGCGATGGAGGCGCGCTCGTCCTTCGGGCGGCCGGGGACGGAGGAGGTGGTGGTGGCGGACACGGGTTTCAGCCCTTCAGCCGCGAGCGCAGCAGCCAGCGCGAGAGGGCGAGCACGCCGAAGGAGATGACGAAGAGGAGGAAGCCGAGCGCGAGCAGCGAGGAGAGTTTCAGGCCACCCGCCGCGCTCTCCCCGAACTCCAGCGCGACGATGGAGGCGATGGTGTTGCCCGGCCCGAAGAGGGAGGCGGTGATCCGGTTCGCGTTGCCGATTACGAAGGTGACGGCCATCGTCTCGCCCAGCGCGCGGCCGAGGCCGAGCATGATACCACCTACGACGGAGACCCGGGTGTAGGGCAGCACGACGCGCCGCATCACCTCCCAGCGCGTGGAGCCCAGGCCATAGGCGCTCTCCTTGAAGACGCCGGGAACCTGCAGGAAGACGTCCCGCATCGTGGCGGCGATGAAGGGCAGCACCATGATCGCGAGGATGAGCGCCGCGGTGAAAAGCCCCGTGCCGAAGGGAGGCCCCTGGAAGAGGTCGCCGATCACGGGCAGCTCGCCCACCGTGTCGATGATGGCCGGCTGGATCGTGCCCGCCATCAGCGGGACGATGACGAAAAAGCCCCACATGCCGAAGATGATCGAGGGAACGGCGGCCAGCAGCTCGATCGCGGTGCCGACCGGGCCCCGCATCCATTCCGGCGCCAGCTCCGTCAGGAAGAAGGCGATGCCGAAGGCGAGCGGCACGGCCATGAGCAGGGCGAGCACGGCTGTCAGGAGCGTGCCATAGACCGGGACCCCCGCTCCGTAGACGTCCTGCACCGGATCCCATTCGGTGGAGGCCAGGAAGGCGGCGCCGAAGGCCCGGAAGGCGGGCAGCCCCCCGAGGAACAGCTCAATGATGATGGCGCCGAGCAGCACGAGCACCAGCGCCGCCGCGGCGCGGCAGAGCGCGGCGAAGACCGCGTCACCCGCCCCGCTGCCACGCCGCGTCGCCGGGCGCGCCGGGGCGGAAAGAAGGGCTTCGGGGATGGCAACCTGGGCCAAGCATTCCTCCTCGGGCAGTGGGTCGCCCGGCGGCGTGCCGCCGGGCGGTTCGGATCAGCGCGCGGGCCAGGCCGGCTGGCCGTTCACCTGGACCCCGGCCCAGGCGGCGCGGACCGCGGTCTGCACGGCCTCAGGCAGCGGGATGTATTCCAGCTCACGCGCCGCGGCGGCGCCATTGGTGTAGGCCCAGTCGAAGAAGCGCATCACCGCGCGGGTGCGATCGGCATCCGTCGGGTTGGTCGGCAGCAGGATGAAGGTGGGCGAGACGATCGGCCAGGAGGCCTCGCCCCCCTGGTCGATGATGCTGGCCGCGAAGCCCGGCACGCTCCAGTTCGCGCTCGATGCGGCGGCCTGGAAGCTCTCCATGCTCGGGCGGACAAACTGGCCGGCCTTGTTGCGCAGCTGCGCCGCGGCGAGCTTGTTGTGCGAGGCGTAGGCGTTCTCGACATAGCCGATGCCGCCGCGGGTGTTCCGCACGGTGCCCGCCACGCCCTCATTGCCACGGGCGCCCGCGCCCGTGCCCCAGCGCACCGAGGTCCCGGCGCCGACCTTGTCCTTCCACTCGCTCGAGACGGCGGCGAGGTAGGAGGTGAAGACGAAGCTCGTGCCCGAGGAATCCGCGCGGTAGACCGGCGCGATCGCCAGGTTCGGGAGGGTGACCCCGCTGTTCATCTCGACGATCCGAGGATCGTTCCACTTCGTGACCTTGCCGAGATAGATGTCGGCGAGCAGCTCGCCGGTGAGGCGGAGCTGGCCGTCGGCAACGCCAGGGATGTTCACGATGGGAACCACCGCGCCCATCACCGTCGGGAACTGCATCAGGTTCCCCTCGGTAAGCTGCTGCTGCGAGAGGGGGGCGTCGGAGGCACCGAAATCGACCGTGCGGTTGCGGATCTGGTTCACGCCCGCGCCCGAGCCGACGGACTGGTAGTTCAGCTGCAGCCCGGCCGCCTTCGCGCCTTCGCCCCAGCGCTGGTACACCGGATTCGGGAAGGACGCGCCGGCGCCCGTGATCGTGGCAGTCTGAGCGAGCGCCAGGGTCGGGGCGACGGCGAGAGCGACAAGGCCCCCGAGAGCGAGGCGACGATGGATCACTGAGAGTCTCCGCAAATTCGGCCGGACCCTTCGGCCGGCGCCGGCCTTCTAGGAGGGTACGGCGTCATCCCGATTGCGGTTTTATGACAGATCGATGACCGGTCTACCTCACGAAAAAGGGCACCTCCCTTCGGAGGTGCCCCTGGTAGCCTCAATTCAACCCCGGTCAGGCGCGCCGGCTGCCCCGCAGCTTCGGCCAGAGTGCTGCGAGCACGATCCCGCCCAGTGCCATCAGCGGTCCCGCCTTCGTGGTAAATCCGCTGATGGCAGACTGTGCCGCGCCGGTCAGAGCCACGTTGCGCACCGCCTGTGCCTCCATCTCCTCCCGCGCCGTGGTGTGGCGGGATGCGAGGAGGACGCAGATGCCGGCAAGGATGAGATCCACCACCAGGACGATGAGCGCCGAGGCGATCGGGCCAAAGCTGTTGCGGGCAACGTACCAGCCGAGCACGTGCAGCATCACGAAGGCGGCCAGGCCCATAAGCCCGGCCGCCGCATAAAAGGCCATGCGCGTCGCGGTGGCATTCGCACGCGCCTTGAGGCGGCGGCCTTCCGCCTGCGCCGCCATTCCGACCAGGCTGAAGGTCCGCAGCATCCCCCGCCCCCCTCTCAGCGCCCAAGGATGCGCGCGAGGATATAGCCCACTGCAGCGGCGATGAGAATCGACTGGGCCGGGCGCTCGCGCACGCGGTCCGTCACCTGCTCGTACTGGACCTGTGCAGTATCCGCGGCACGGGCAGCATAGCCCTCAGCGACATTCATCGCCTGGGACAGGTACTTCTGCCGGTCGGCATAGAGTTCCTCGACCTGCTTGCGAAGCGCGGCGATCTGCTCGCTGGCGCTCGCCGCGGCATCGTTCACGGCGGTCGCCGCATCATCGACGGTCTTGCCTACTTCAGTGTTCGCAGCCATGGATTCCTCCTTAGGAACGTCTCTGTCCTCACGGCAACGCCGCCCCGGCGGGCCGGTTGCGGCGCTATGACAGCGGCTTCGAGCCGGGCTTCTACAGGGCGAAACCAGCCATCGGCACTCGCGTTCTGGTGGTACAGGCCGGTCTTGCTGGCCTTCAGGAGGGACGGGAGATGCAGTTCGGCCGGATTGCGATGATGGTCCTCCTCGCGGCGCTGATGGCGGCGCCGGTCGCTTACGCCCAGTTCAGTGGCGTCCTGGACGGCGCGGAACTGCTCATGGCCGCCTTCGGCCCTGGGGAAACCGAGATGGCCTCCATCGCCCGCTGATCCCGCCCGTCTACGAGGGACCTGCAGGAATGCGGCCCCGCTAGCCTCCCAATGGGCGCGGAGCCGGATTTTCGCGGACGGGGAAGCGAACCATCCAGCTCGTCCCGCCGGGTTCGCCCTTCACGCGCCCGCCGGCCAGCGTGCCGCCCAGTTGCTTGGCGAAGCCCTCCATGAGTTGAAGGCCCAATCCCCGCGGCCGCTCCTTCCGGTCGGGAAGCCCGATCCCGTCATCCCGGACAAGGAGCGTGACCTCCTCGCCCTCAGCCGAGATGCTGACCCAGACGGTGCCGCGGCCTTCGTCCGGAAAGGCGTGCTCCACCGCGTTGCCGACGGCCTCGGTGACGAGAAGGGAGAGCGAGACGGCCTGGTCGGTCGAGATCGCGATGTCCGCCACGTCCAGTTTGAGGGCAAGCCGTTCGCCCGGCGCCTCGTTGTGGGAGGCGAATTGCTGGTTCGCCAGCTCAGTCAGGAAGGGCTGGAGCGAGACTGCCTCGAAGCTGTGCTGCATGTAGAGATGGCGGTGGAGCGTGGCCAGCGCGCGAACCCGGTTTCGGGCGGCCAGGAACTCCTCGGCAGCGGCCGGGTCGGCGATGCGCCCGGCCTGCAGGTTGAGCAGCGAGGAGACGATCTGGAGGTTGTTCTTCACGCGGTGATGGATCTCGCCCATCAGGGCATCGCGCTGCTCGAGCGCGGCCCGGAGATCAGCTTCTCGCCGGGTCAGCGCGGCGGCCGCCTCGCTGAAGGCCTGCTCCACCGCCCTCACCTCCCGCGGCTCCGTCCCAGCCGGGCTGACGCGGAAGGGGTTGCCCGGCCGCCATCCGCGCACCCTGGCGGAGAGGAGGCGCAGCGGACGCACCATGGCGAGATCGGCACCGACCACGATCGCGGCGAGGCAGGCGATCAGAAAGGTCGCCAGCTCCATGATCCGCTGAAGGAGGGTGGCGCGGGCCGCCTCTCGCACCGCCGCGACGGGGCGGCCGACCACGAGGCTCAGGCCTGAATTGAGGCGCGCCCCGGCGAATGCGACCGCTCCGTCTCGCCCCTCGATGCCCGGCCCTCCCTCCTCGATCCGCGTAAGGACGGCGCTGTCCAGCACGGGGGTGGGGCGCCCGTCGGCACGGCCGGGCGATACAATTTGGTTGGTGCGGTCGATCAGCCAGACCAGGTGGTCCGGGATGCTCCCCTCGCCAGGCAAGGCGGCGTAGTCGCGGAGGAGCAGGACGCCGATGATGGCCCAATCGCCCGCTTCGCCACCAGCCGGCAAGGCGATGGGCATGCCGGGTGGCCGCCCCGCCGTGGCCGGGAGAAGGGCGCCATAGACCGTGCGGCGGCCCAGAATCGCCTCGTGCGCGAGGGCTTCCGCATCCGCCCCGGCCGGCAGGGTGCCGCAAAGAGGGGGCTGCCCCGGCCGGATCACCGCAAGATGGGAGATCTCGTTCGAGTGTAGCTCGATGGTCTGGCTGAAGGCGGCGGTGCACCGCCCCTCGGCGCTAAGCCGAGGATCCTGGCGAGCCAGGGTCGCGAGGACGGATTCCGAAATGCCGAGAGCCACGCCGTAGCGCGAGGCTACCAGCGTGCGGAGCGTCTCCACCTCCCGCCGGCCGTCCTCGAGTGCGCCCTTATAGTCTTGGACCGAGTTGCCGATCGCGATGGAGGCGACAGGGATGCCGGCCACCATCAGGAGCACGATCATCCGGCCGCGGATGCCACCGAGGACCGAGGCGAGCCGGAGCCTCAAAGACCCCCGCACCTCCTGCGCCTCCTCCTGCACCACGGATGCGGAACCTTCCGTCGGTCGCGCGCTGGGCAGCACCGAGTCGTCCGGCACCGCCCCTCAGCCCTGGCCGCGATCCTGCTCGATCAACCGCAGAAGCTCCTCGGGAATGGGCTCGCGCATCACGTCGTCGAACAGGTCGTGCAGGCCACGCTGCAGCCAGAGATCGAAGGCGCTTTCGGGCGCGGCCTGGCCGCGCCCGTTCACAACGCCCTGTCCGGGCTTCGCCATCGGCCCTGATTTCCCCTTGGGCTTACCTTCGTCCATTCTCAGACAGGGTTCGCGTGCCCCATTCCCGAATCACTCGCCAGAGTAGAGCGACGCGACGCGCGAGGGGAAGGGGCGGACTTGCGGGTGCTGGCCGGAGCCTCCACGCCTCGCTCCTCGCCGGTCAGCCAGCGCTGCAGGGTCTGGCGGGCACGGAACACGCGGCACTTGGCGGTGCCCACGGCGCAGTCCATCGCGGCAGCCACTTCCTCGTAGGACATGCCCTGGACCGTGACCATCACGAGCGCGGTGCGCTGCTCGGCCGGCAAGCGGGAGAGGTGGCCGCGCAGCTCGCGCATCACGAGGCTGTCCTCCTGCGCGCCGGGGCGGGCAAAGGCGCTGCTCGGTACGTCGTCGATATCCGTGGTCTCGCGCTTGCGACGCACGTCGGAGATGAAGCGATTGCGGAGGATGCGGAACATCCATGCGCCGAAGTTCGTGCCCGGCGTGAAGCTGTCCTTCGCGGCGAGGGCAGAGGTGACCGCGGCCTGCACGAGGTCATCCGCATCGGCGCGGTTGCGAGTCAGCGCGAGAGCCTGGACGCGGAGACGCGGAAGGGTGGTGACGAGCAACCTGTGGAAATCGGCCATGTTGTGGGTCGGGCGGGCGGCAACCGGCGTCTCAACGGTCTGGGTCATCTGAGCAATCCCCTCTTCTCGAACTTCACCCGACCAATGCGCCGCCCCGGAATCCGGTTACCGCCTCCGGGATCACGAAAACGGCAGAGGCCGCACGGAGGCGATCAGGATGCATCCCCGCCCTCCCCGCCCTCCGCATTGTCACTGCTGTAGCGAGCCGCGAGCGCCTTTCGCGCGCGGGAGACACGTGCCTTAAGGGTTCCGACTTGGATGCCTGCGACGCGCGCCGCATCCTCGCTCGAGAAGCCGAGGGCACCGACAAGGACGAGCGCCTCCTGCTGCTCGCGCGGCAGGTGGGCCATGGCGCGCGCAAGGCCCATCACCTCCATGCGGTGCTCCTGGCCCGCCGGGATCCCTTCCTCCACCGACACCCTGACCAGCGCGCGTTGGCGCGCCGCGGCGCGGCGTCGGTTCTCGAACCACGCGTTGCGCAGGATGGAGAACGTCCAGGCCTTCAGGCTGGTGCCCGGCTGCCACTGCGCCTCGTTGCGGAGCGCACGCAATAATGTGTCTTGCACGAGATCATCGGCTGCGGCCGGATCACGCGAGAGAAAACGGGCGAAGGCCCGTAGATCGGGGAGAAGCCGTGTCAGGGCCGGGCGGAAATCCTGGTCGTTCGTCATGCACCCGGCTGAGAAAGAGCCGCGCCCCGTATCGACGCGGCGCGCGGCGGACCCATGTAAGAGCCCCGGACGATACTGTCACGACGGCAGCGTCTTCCGGGGCGGCGGAGGAATATCACGGATGAATGCTGCGACGCAGGGGGAGTTGCTTCGTACCCTGCCCTTCGCCCGGCGCTATGCCCGGGCCCTGACCGGTGGCCAGGAGCGCGGCGACGCCTTGGTGGCACAGGCCCTTCGCACGGGATTGCCGACCGATGTTCCGGGGCCGCTCGCCTTGTTCGCCGGCGTCAGCCGCCTCGTTCCCGACAGCCCGGGGGAGCACATCTCCGCGAAGCAGCGCCAGTTGCTCCTCCTGACCTCGCTCGAGGACCTGTCGCTCACGGATGCGGCTCTCGCGGTCGGCCTTTCGCTGGCCGAAGCGCGCGAGAGGCTCGAGACGGCGCGCGATGCCCTGCGGGCGGTGGCTGCCACGGACATCATGGTGATCGAGGATGAGCCCATCATCGCCATGGACATTTGTCAGCTCGTGGAGAGCTGCGGCCATAATGTTGTCGGCATCGCGAGCGGTGAGGCCGAGGCGGTTGGAATGGCTCGCGAGTTGAGGCCCGGCCTGATTCTCGCCGACGTCAATCTCGGCCCTGGCGGCGACGGCATCTCGGCCGTGCAGCGCATCCTGCAGGAGCAGAACACGCCGGTGATCTTCGTCACAGCCTATCCTGAGCGGCTGCTGACGGCCGAGCGGCTCGAGCCTGCCTTCATCATCAGCAAGCCCTTCGAACCTGTGGCGCTCGCGATCGCAACTTACCAAGCCGTTTCCGGCGGCGTCTCGATCGATTGAGGCATCTCAGTTGGATCTGGGCTCGCCTGTCCTGAACCAGGTCCCGCCTCTGGGCGGGTACCTGGCGCAAGCGGGCACTGGAGCGAGCCGGATAAGATCGCAGCGAGCTGGTCAATGGTGCTCAAGCATATCCGGCGATGCCCTAAGAACGGTTCTACCGCGCACAGGAGGAGCACCGAGAACGCCGCGAGGCTTCCTACTCCAGAAAAGGAGCAGAACGAGCAGTGTAGCATAAGGGACACGCGGCGTTGCGGACGGGCAACCTGCCCTTCGATCCCACGTTCAGGGACCATCTGTTCGCTGAAGGAATCCAGAGATGCTCTACTGGACCGTCATATTCCTGATCATCGCGCTCGTCGCCGGCGTGCTCGGTTTCGGTGGTGTGGCCTCCGCGGCCAGCGGGATCGCCAAGGTGCTGTTCGTTATTTTCCTCGTGCTCTTTCTCGTGTCGCTAGTGGCGGGCCGTGGCTGGATCTGACGCCCAGATGCGGCGCCGCACCGCGGTGCTGGCCGGTCTCGCGTCATTCGTGGCGGGGCCGGCTTTTCCTCAGGGCAGTACCCCGACGTCGCGCTTCTGGTTCGATCCAACCCAGCTGCCTTCCTTCAATGGCGTGGTCGAACGCTACCTCCTGACGCCGGAGGGCAAGACCGATCGGCTCCTGTTCCGCGAGGGACCGCAGGTTCTTTTCCCGGAGCACGTTGCGGAAGAGATCATGGCGGCTGTGCCAACAGGGCAGCCGATCGTGGTGTATGGTATCCGTGCGCGACGCGCCCCAGTCATCACCCTCCTCGCCTGGGCGAGAGAAGGGGAGAACCAACCCCACTTCGTGGATCGCCCGAGCTGGACTTTCCCGGAATACCGGGCCGCCGATGAGCGGCTCCAGGTCGCAGGTGTCGTACGCGCACCACTTTACACGCCGCAAGGTGATGTCATCGGGGTCGTTCTCGATGAGGGCGTCGTTGTTCGACTACCTACAGGTGTTGCCGTCGCGCTAGCGGATAAGCTGAATATCGGGCGGGCACTCGCAGCATCGGGCCGTGGAGCCGCAGTGCCTAATCGTGGCAGGGCTATCGATGCTGACCAACTCGGCGATTCGCTGGAGAAACTTGAACCGCTCCCCGCGCCAGCAAACCGCCCACGGTGAGACTGCAAACAGCAAAACGCCCTGGCGATGTTGCCGGGGCGTTTGCGGTGCGTGTCGGGTTGGATGCGGGGACAGGATTTGAACCTGTGACCTTCAGGTTATGAGCCTGACGAGCTACCGGGCTGCTCCACCCCGCGTGGGTGCCATATCCGTCGTTTGATCCGGTCTGGTGGCCTGGCGCCGACCGACTCTCCCACGTCTTGAGACGCAGTACCATGGGCGCTGAGGGGTTTCACGGCCGAGTTCGGGAT
>JBHTFH010000012.1:0-110750 GCA_042666135.1 Roseomonas sp. GCM10028921
CTGGTCCTCCAGCCCGAGGGGCGCATGCCCGTGCCGCACTACCATGAAGCCTGGGAGGAGACGGTCTACGGCCTGGCCGGCACGGTGAGCTACACGGCGGAGGGTGAGGCTTACGATAATCACATCAGAGATCCGCAACGCGCGTCGTTGCACCGTCAGGACTGCATCTTCCTGAAGAGATGATCTAACGGAATGGGGGGCTTGACCATGCGCGCGACGAGAGCTGCATCCGTTGGTGAGACCGGCTCGCGCCCATACCGTCCCCCTACACTCTCACCTTCGTGTCCGAACACCCTATCAGCGAGTTCCTGCGTCAGGTTCGCGGAGCGCAGCATCTGTCGGAAGTTGTGGCGCAAGGAGTAGGCGACGTGATGACGATCCGTCACCTGCAGATGGGCGAGGTAACGGTTTGTCCAATTCGACCAGTGGGATGGCACGTCACCGTCAATGAATAGGCGCTCCCCGTCCTGCAAAGACCGAAGGGCCCACACGACGAAGCCCGTGCGCTCGAGCGCCGGGATGATCGGCACGAGACGCGGGGCTGCAAGCGTCTTCGTCGCGGTTGGACGGAGGTCGAGACAGAAAGTGCCGCCGTGCTCGATCACGTGGCAGCCAGGAAGCTCCTCCGTTCGTGCGCCGGTAAGCAGCATACAGAGCAGAAAGTAATACCGCGGTCCTTGGTGGACGGTCGGGCCCGGGATGTGCCAACCCCGCGGTCCTTTGCACCCGGTGTAGAGCGGCGAGGAGAAGATCGTCGTCAATGCGTCGGGCGAGAAGGCGAGCCGGTCGGGGACAAGTTTCTCCCCCTTGGGTTTCCGCGGCGGCCGGACCTTCTCGCCCGAGTTGTGGGTGAGAATACCCGCGTCATCAACCGTCCAGCGCAGGAAGGCGCGAACGTGGTTCAAGGACTTCTCAACCGACGCGTGGGCGGCGCGCTCCCGCCCGCGGCGGCCGGGCTTGTCAGCCAGCCAGTCCTTGTAGGACGCGACATCGGCCGATGTGATGTCGCAGACGACTTTGCCCTTCGTGAGTTCCTCGAACTCACGAAATGCGGTTCGGTGGCTCGCTCGCGTGCTGTCCCCAAATCCCCGGTCCTTAAAGTAGGCCTCTTCCAGTTCGGTGATCCGCATCCAGCGCCGCCGATCCTCGGCCTCGGGATGTTTCGAGCGGGTGCCGGTTGCTGGTTCCCGCTCGGGCGGGGCGGTCGGGGCGGCGAGGATCTCACGCACCTTGTCCTCCGACGAGGCGCCCTGGATCTGTATGAATCGTCTGGCGGCTCGAAGGAGTGCATCCGCGATCAGGTCGGCCTGGCGGCGCATGCCCTGTTCGGCGGGGTCGCACTCCAGAAGGAACTCCGAGAGCTCGCCGTGGGTCAGCGTCACCATGGCGCTGTCCCCCGCCTCGCAGAGTTCGTCCATAGAGCGCATACGCTCGCGCCAGTGCCCGACCTTGATCTCGTGGAAACCGGGCGAACCCACCTCAGGGTCGCCCTTCGCCTGTTCCGTCATGTCCCGAATCACCTTCCAGATCGCATTGTACCTCGCGAGGAGGGTCGGGATCATCAGACGTGCCTCGGCGAGCCGGCCTGTACGGGTCGAGCGGACGACGTGGGTGCCGAGCAACGGCCGGAGGGGTGCCGGGATGCGAGCCCGGAAGTACCAGGTCGCGCGGCGGCGCACGAGAAACGGAATAGGAATATTAACCTCCGCGTGTAGCACAGCCGGGTGCCACAAGCGGGGACATCACAGAAAAAAGCCGAGCAAAAACAGCGCCTTGCAGGTATGGTGTCCCCGGCGGGATTCGAACCCACGGCCCCGGGATTAGGAATCCCGTGCTCTATCCTGCTGAGCTACGGAGACACGCGGGCGCACAGTAGCGCCCCCGCGGCCGGCGGCAAAGGCCCACGAGCCGCCTCAGCGCCGCCGGAAGCGCTCCACCGCCGAGACGAGCGCCGTCCGCACTCCTGGTTCCAGGGCGGAATGGCCTGCATCGGGCACGACGGTGAGGCGGGCCATGGGCCAGGCCTCGGCTAGCTCGAAGGCGGAGGTGGGCGGACAGACCATGTCGTAGCGGCCCTGCACGATTTCGGCCGGCACATGGGCCAGCCGGTCCATCCGGGCGAGCAGCCCCTCGGGCGGGAGGAAGAGGTCATGGGCGAAGTAGTGCGCCTCAATCCGCGCGAGGCCGAGGGCCGAGCGGTCCTGGGCGAAGGAGGCGACGATCTCCGGGCTCGGCAGCAGGGTGCTGCACAGCCCCTCGTAGTTGCTCCAGGCCCGGGCGGCGGCGAGGTGGACGGTCGGGTCTGGATCGGTCAGCCGCCGGAGATAGGCGCCGAGAAGATCATGGCGCTCGGCGGCCGGCACGTGCTCGGCGAAGGCGGCCCAGGCGTCGGGGAAGACGCGGCGCAGGCCGTAGAGGAACCACTCCACCTCGTCCGCGCGGCCAAGGAACACGCCGCGCAGCACGCAGCCCGCCACGCGCTCGGGGAAGGACTGGGCATAGGCGAGGGCGAGGGTGGAGCCCCAGGAGCCGCCGAAGAGCAGCCAGCGGTCGATGCCGAGGAAGCGGCGCAGCGTCTCGATGTCCTGCACCAGCAGCGGGGTCGTATTCTCCCGCAGTTCACCCAGCGGGCGGGAGCGGCCAGCGCCGCGCTGGTCGAAGATCACGACGCGCCAGTGCTGGGGGTCGAAAAAGCGGCGGTGAACGGCGCCCGCGCCGGCGCCCGGCCCGCCATGCAGGAACAGCACGGGCTGGCCACGGGGATTGCCCACCTGCTCCCAGTACATCACGTGCCCTGGCCCGCCCGACCCGGTGTGAGACAGCGGGAGCAGCCCGGTTTCATAGGGTGCGATATCGGGGAAAAGGTCGCCGCGCGGCATGGCCTCTGTTTGGCGCAAGGGATGGCGGTGGCGCAACGGGTGCGATCGTCGCGAAGCCGCGTTTTGACGGATCATCGGCCCTTCGCGCAGGGCCCGCGCGCACCTAAGTTTACCGCGTGATGTCACGCCCCACGCCCGGCCCGTTCCACGCCGCCCGAAATGGTCCCCAACTGGGCCCACGAGCCGGCGCCGCGCGCCCGGCCGAGGTGCGCTGCGCCGTCTGCGGCACGGAGAGCCGGCAGTCCCGCTTCCGCCCCGTCCCGCCCGAGGGTGCGCCGGACCTCGACCTGCGCCCGGGGGAGCCGCTGCGGGGGACCATGGCCTCCTGGCTGCAGCAGTGCCCGCATTGCGGCTATGTCGCGCCGGAGATCGCCCATGCCCATCCCGGCGCGATCGAAGCCGTGGGGACGGCGCCCTTCCGCGCGCTGATCGCGGATGCGACCCACCCGCCGCTCGCGCGGCGCTTCCTCGCCTATGCCTATGTGCTGGAGGAGACGGGCGCGCTGCACGCGGCGGCGGAGGCCACGCTCCAGGCGGCCTGGGCGGCCGATGACGCGCGCAAGCCCGACCTTGCCCGTGCCTGGAGGGGGGAGGCGGTCGCCCTCTGGCGCGCCGGCCCGCCGCTGGATGCCGAGCAGACCGTGCGCGTGGTCGATGCGCTCCGCCGCGCCGAGGCCTTTGAGGATGCCGGCTCCACGGCCGATCATCTCGCCGCCACCCACCCACCGGATGCGGTCGCGGGCGTGATCGCGCTGGAGCAACGGCTGATCGCGATGCGGGATGCCGGCCGCCACACCGTGGCCAGCGCCCTGCCTCCCCCCTCCCGCCGGCCCCATGCCAGCCAGACGAGCATCGCGCGGCGCGGGACGAGCCTCTGGGACCGCATCAAGCGCTTTTGGCGGCGCGGCTGAATGGCCTGAGATGGCTAGGGCAGCCTTGCCGACGTCATGCCGGGTAGACTAAGTTACGTTATAACGTTCGGAGTCCACCCATGCAGCGCCGTGCCCTGCTCGCCGTCCTGTCGCTTCCCGCAATACGCCCCGCTTTTGCCCAGGCCGCGCTGCCCGTCGTGGCGAGCTTCTCCATTCTCGGCGACCTTGTCCGCCAGGTGGTGGGGGAGCGGCCGCTCGCCCTTGTCACCCTCGTCGGGCCGGACGGCGACGCGCACGACTTCCAGCCTCGCCCCTCGGACGCCGAGAAGTTGCGTGGCGCCGCCGTGCTCGTCCGCAACGGCTTGGGCTATGACGACTGGCTCGGGCGCCTCACCAATGCCGCGGGCTTCCGCGGCCAGACGGTGACGGCCAGCGGGGGCGTCGCGATCCGGGCCTCCGAGGGCGGTCACGAGCACGGCCACTCACATGGCAGCGGCGCCTCGCGCCGCCGTACCCATGCCGTGGAACCCTTTCGAACGCCGGATCCCCATGCCTGGGGGGACCCGCGCAACGTCCAGCTCTATATCCGCGCCATCGCGGCCGGGCTCTCCTCGGCCGATCCCGGCAACGCGGCCCTCTACGCCCGCAACGCCTCCGCCTATACCGCCCGGCTGGCGACGCTCGATGCCGAGGTGCGCGCCGCCGTCGGCGCGGTGCCCGAGGCCCGGCGCAATGTGGTCACCAGCCACGACGCCTTCGGTTATTACGGCGCCGCCTACGGCATCCGCTTCCTCGCCCCGCAAGGCATCAGCACGCATTCCGAGCCCTCCGCCTCCGATATGGCGGCCCTCATCCGCCAGATCCGGGCGGAGGGGATCACGGCCGTTTTCATCGAGAACATGCACGCCACCACCACACTCGACCGCTTGGCGCGGGAGGCCGGGCTGCGCCCGCGCGGCCGCCTTTATTCCGACGCGCTCTCCCTGCCCGACGGCCCGGCCCCGACCTATGAGGCGCTGATCCGGCACAATACCGGCCTGATCGTCCCGGCCATGCGGGGGGATGGCTGATGCGCGCCCTCTTTCTCACGGCGGCCCTCGCCGCCGCCGCGCTACCCGCCGCGGCGCAGGTAGCGGCCTCGCCCGAGGCCGGGGTGAACCTCTATCCCCAGATCGCTGGGGAGGCCGACCTGCGCCTCTTCTCCCTCTCCACAACCTCCGCCACGGACCGGCGCCAGAGGGGCACGAACATCTTCGCCCGGGGCGAGATCGCGACCGGCCTTTTCCTCTCGCCCGAATGGTCGATCCAGAACGTCATCCATATCGAGCCGGTGGGCGAGACGGAGCCGAACGGCGGCACCGCCGCCTTCCGCTACCAAGCGGCCTATATCGAGCAGCTCCGCCTGGACTGGCGGCCGACGGACCGCCTGACGGTCTATGGCGGCAAGTTCTCCGCCCCCTTCGGCCGCGGGCACCACGACTTCCCCGGCCTGTTGCTCGATGTCCGGGCGCATGAGGTCTATCTCATCCGCGAGAGCGTCGGCTTTGGCGGCACGGCGACCTATGTCTCCGATTCCCGCTACGGGGACCACGACATCTCCGTGGCCGTTTTCGGCTTCGACACAAGCCCGCTCAGCGAGACCGCCTTCACCCGCAAGCGCTGCTGCGAGGGCGACTTTGAGCGCTTCTCCCGCAACTCCCGCCGGCAGGGCGGGCCGGGGAACACGGGGCAGATGGACAACGTCGCTATCGCCCTGGACGGCGACAACATGCCCTTCCTGCCAAACACCTCCTACCACCTCGCGCTTCTCTCGCGCGGGCCAGGGGTGGACGGGACGAAGCGGGAGACGGGCTTCGCCGCCGGGCTGCGCCACGAGATCCGCTGGGCGCAGGACACGCGCACCCTTCTCTTCGGGGAGTTCGTGCAGTTCCGCGGCGCCAGCGGCAACCCGCGCGAGGCCGGGCCGGAGATCCTGGACGAGTTCGGCGGGAGCACGGGCGAGTTCACCGAGGTCACGTCGAGCGAGCGGCGACGCTTCACGACGGTCGGGGCGCGGACCCAGCACGGCCCCTGGCGGGCCACGGTCGGCTTCCAGCGGGACGAGCGGAAGCGGACGGAGAACCCCGTGCCCCGCGCGAGCTACTTCGAGGCCTCGATCGGGCGCGACCTGCCCCTGAACTTCCGCCTCGATTTCGGCTACCAGCGCACGGTTGGCGGCGAGAGCCGCGAGGACAAGGCCGACGCGGTCATCGCCGTGCTGGGCTGGCAAGCCCGCTTCTGAAGGCCTTGTGATAGTCCCCGGTGCCTGACCGCCGCCGCGCCCCCGCGTTTGTGCAGCGATCTCACAGGACAGACAGGTCATGACCGATATCAGTCAGATCCAGGAGCATGCCGAGGTGATCGGCGCCGACGGCGTTCATGTCGGCACGGTCGACCATGTGGAGGGCAACCGCATCAAGCTCACCAAGAACGACTCGCATGACAGCAAGCACCACTACGTCTCCGCCGGCCTGGTCGCCGGGATCGAGGAAGGCCGCGTGCGCCTCTCGGCCAATGCCGATGTGGCGCTGACGCTGGAAGACGACGCCTGACAGGGCGGCCCGGCGCGGGGAGGGGGTAAGCCTCCCCCGCGCCGGGCCGTTCTGCTAACTCCCCCCCATGTTCCGCATCTGGATCGCCGCCGGCGCGCTCGCCGGCCTCCTGGCCGTCGGCCTTTCGGCCTACGCCGCCCACGGGCTGGCGCTAGACCCCGCGCGCACGCGCATGGTGGACAACGCGCTGACCCAGCAGGGCTGGCACGCCCTGGCCCTCATCGCCACCGGCATTCTGGCGGATCGCTGGGGCGGCTGGCTGGTGAACGGCGCCGGGGCGGCCTTCCTGGCGGGGATGCTGCTCTTCTGCGGGGCCGTCTGGACCGTGGCGATCACCGGCCGCAGCCTCGGCTCCGTCGCGCCCACGGGCGGGATGCTGCTAATGCTGGGCTGGCTGCTGCTGGCCGTCTCGGCCCTGACCAACCGCGCATGATCCGCTCCGCCTACCTGGCGGCGGAAGGGTTCGAGGCGGATCTGGCGGAGGACCTGCGCCGCGCCGGGCGGCGCCTCGGCGGTTGGCACGGGCCGCTCGCCCTCTCCCCCGATCCTGCCCCCGAAGGCCCGAACGCAACACCCTGGGCCCTGGATGTCTGGGACGCGCCGCGGGAGATTCCGGTGCCCTCCATCCGCGCCGCGGCCGATGCGTTGCGCGCGATCCAGCGCAACTGGGCACTGCTGGACGTGCTGCACCACCGCCGCGCCGCCCTCATCCGCGACGCGCTGCCGCCGCTGCGCCCGAAGCCGGTCGCCTTCCCCCAGAGGCCGCCGACCTCCCATCTCGGGGCCTGGACGCTGCTCGCGCAGGACCGGCTCCTCGCCAGCCCGACGAAGAGCAGCCCCTTCGTGAACGGCGCGCCGGTCTTCGTTGAGGACCGGGAGGGGCCGCCCAGCCGGGCCTACCTCAAGCTGTGGGAGGCGCTGACCCGCCTTGGCCGCTGGCCCGGGGCGGGGGAGCACTGCCTCGACCTCGGCGCCGTGCCGGGCGGGTGGAGCTGGGCGCTGGCCCGGCTCGGTGCCCAGATCACGGCCGTGGACAAGGCCGAGATGGACCCCGGGGTCGCCGCCCTGCCGAACGTGACCGTGCGGAAGGAGAGCGCCTTCGGCCTTGATCCCTTTCCCGTCGATTGGCTGTTCAGCGACGTCATCTGCTACCCTGTCCGCCTGCTCGGCCTTGTGCAGCGCTGGATGGAGGCAGGGGCGGCGCGGAACATCGTTGTTACCATCAAGTTCCAGGGCGCGACGGACCATGACACCGCCGCCGCCTTCGCCGCCGTCCCCGGCGGACGGGTGTTCCACGGCGGCTACAACAAACACGAGCTGATGTTCGTCTGGCCCGCCTGATCCGCCGGGGCGGGGCGGTTCAGGGCGCGTCGGCGCCGATCGGCTCGGCCACCTTGCGCGGGATGCTGCCCTTCCAGGCCCCCTCCCGCGCCGCCCAGGCCCGGGTGAACTCCGCGCCGAGCAGAAAGACCTGGGCGGAGTAGTAGACCCAGACGAGGACGACGATCAGCGCCCCTGCCGCACCGTAGCTCTCGGCCATGCCGCTGCCGCCGATATACCAGCCAATGAGCTGCTTCCCCACGCTGAAGAGGAAGGCGGTGATGACCGCGCCCACCGCCACGTCCCGCCAAGCCAGCTCCCGGTCTGGCAGGATCTTGTAGATGGCGGCGAAGAGCAGCGAGACCATGGCGAGGCTGACAAGGAAGTTCAGCACCTTGAGCAGGACTTCCAGCGCCGGCAGGAAGCCGGTAATCCAGCCCCCAAAGGCCGAGAGGAGGGCGGAGGCGAGCAGCGAGACGAGCAGGAGGAAGCCCGTGGCCCCCACCAGCCCGATCGAGAGAGCGCGGGCCCTGACAAGGGCGGTGACGGAAACGGGTCGCGCCTCGGCCTGCCAGATGACGTTCAGCGCGCCCTGAAGCTCGGCGAAGACGCCGGAGGCCGTGACGAAGAGAATGCCGAAGCCGATCAGCGCGGCGAGGCCCTTGCCGCCGGTTTCGCTGGAGCTGCCCTTCATCACCTCCACGATCGCCTGGCCCCCCTCCTTGCCGACGAGGCCTGTGAGCTGGGCGGAGACGGCCTCGTTCACCATTGTCTGGCCGAAGAAGAAACCGGCGATGGCGACGGAGACGACGAGGAGCGGCGCGATGGAGAAGAGGGTGTAGCAGGCGATGGCGGCGCCCCGCGTCATCGCCTCATGCTCGACGAAGCCTGAGAGCGCGTCCTTGATGAGCCTCCACGCCCTGCCGAACATCTCCGCCTCGAAGGCTCCCTGCTACGTCAGGGTGAGAAGCGGAGAGCGTGGCGCCGGTTGCAGGGCCGGAGGAAGCTTCGCGCCGGTGTGGCAGCCAAGCCGCCGCCGGGCGCGGGAAGGGCGGCGCTAGCCCGCCTTCTTCCGCCGCGGCGCCCCGCGCGAGGCCGTGCGGGTGGCACGCTTGTCCGGGTCATAGCCGCCGCCCCCCGGCCCCAGAGGCTTGGGCCTCCATTCCGCCTTGCCCCGGGCTTCGTGGCCGGAGGGGGGAGGGGCGTCCAGCCCGAGCTCCAGGTTCTCCAGCCGCTTGATCTCGTCGCGCAGCCGGGCCGCCGTCTCGAATTCCAGGTCGGCGGCGGCGGCGCGCATCCGGCGCTCCAGCTCCGCGATGGAGGCGCGGAGGTCCTTGCCTACGAACTCGGCCGTGGCATCGCCCTCCACCGCCTCGACCGTGACGTAGTCCTGCTCGTAGACGGATTGCAGCACGTCGGCGATGTCGCGCCGGATGGTCTGGGGCGTAATGCCGTGCGCCTCGTTCCAGGCGATCTGCTTCGCGCGGCGGCGCTCGGTCTCTTCCAGCGCGCGGCGCAGGCTGTCCGTCATCTTGTCGGCATAGAGCACCACGCGGCCCTCGGCGTTGCGAGCGGCGCGGCCGATGGTCTGGATGAGGGAGGTGGTGGAGCGGAGGAAGCCCTCCTTATCCGCGTCTAGGATCGCCACAAGCCGGCATTCCGGGATGTCGAGGCCCTCACGCAGCAGGTTGATGCCCACCAGCACGTCGAAGACGCCGCGTCGGAGATCTCGGATGATTTCGATGCGCTCGAGAGTGTCCACGTCGGAGTGAAGGTAGCGGACCTTGATGCCCGTCTCCGTCATGTACTCCGTCAGGTCCTCGGCCATGCGCTTGGTCAGCGTGGTGACGAGGACGCGGCCGCCCTTGCCGATCACGTCCCGGCACTCGGCCAGGAGGTCGTCCACCTGGCCTTCGACGGGCCGGATCTCGGTGGTGGGATCGACGAGGCCGGTGGGGCGGATGACCTGCTCGGCGAAGCTGCCGCCGGTGCGCTCCATCTCCCAGGCGCCGGGGGTAGCAGAGACGAAGAGCGTCGCCGGGCGGAACTGGTCCCACTCCTCGAACTTGAGGGGGCGGTTGTCCAGGCAGGAGGGCAGGCGGAAGCCGAAATCGGCCAGCACGGACTTCCGCGCGAAGTCGCCCCGTGCCATGCCGCCGATCTGCCCGACGGTGACGTGACTCTCGTCCACGATCAGGAGCGCGTTCTCCGGCAGGTACTCGAAGAGGGTCGGCGGCGGCTGCCCGGGGCCGCGGCCGGAGAGGTAGCGGGAGTAGTTCTCGATGCCTTTGCAGGCGCCGGTCGTCTCCATCATCTCGATGTCGAAGGTGGTGCGCTGCTCCAGCCGCTGGGCCTCCAGCAGCTTGCCCTCGGATTGCAGGCGGGCGAGCGTCTCGCGCAGCTCCTGCTTGATGTCGCGGATGGCCTGGATGAGCGTCGGGCGCGGGGTGACGTAGTGGCTGTTCGCGTAGATCGCGACGCGCTCCATCTCGCCCGCCACCTCGCCCGTCAGCGGGTCGAACTCCCGCAGCCCGTCCACCTCGTCCCCGAACAGGCTGATGCGCCAGGCGCGATCCTCTAAGTGGGAGGGCCAGACATCTACCGTCTCCCCGCGCAGGCGGAAGGTGCCGCGCTGGAAGGCGGTGTCGTTGCGGCGGTACTGCAGCTCCACCAGCGCCTTCACCAGCACGTCCCGGTCGATCCGGCCGCCGAGCTCGAGCTTCACGGTCATGTTGCCGTAGGTCTCGACCGAGCCGATGCCGTAGATGCAGGAAACCGAGGCGACGATCACCACGTCGCGCCGCTCCAGCAGCGCCTGCGTGGCGGAGTGGCGCATCCGGTCGATCTGCTCGTTGATCTGAGCGTCTTTCTCGATATAGGTGTCCGTCCGCGCCACATAGGCCTCGGGCTGGTAGTAGTCGTAGTAGGAAACGAAGTACTCGACCGCGTTCTCGGGGAAGAAAGACTTCATCTCCCCGTAGAGTTGGGCGGCGAGCGTCTTGTTCGGCGCGAGGATGAGGGTCGGGCGCTGCACCGCCTCGATCACCTTTGCCATGGTGAAGGTCTTGCCCGAGCCGGTGACGCCGAGCAGCACCTGGTCCCGCTCTTGCCGCTGCAACCCCTCCACCAGCTCCCCAATGGCCCGCGGCTGGTCGCCGGCGGGCTCGTAGGGGGAGACGACCTTCAGGGCCTTGCCTCCCGCCGGCGCGGGCCGGCGGATCGGCTGGAACAGGATCGGCGGGAGGGTGTCCATGGTCCCCGGAACATAGGGGGGACGGGGCGGGTTTTCAGCCCTTTTCGGCCGGGCCGGGGAAGAGCTTAGCCGGGGTCGAAGGCGTGGCGGACGAGGATCTGCCGGGCCTTCTCCAAGTCGAAGTCGGGGCGGCGCTGCAAGACGGAGATGTCCTCCGCGACGGCCAGCTCCCGCGCGAAGCCGCGCACGACGTGATAGCCACGGCGGGAGCTGAATTAGTGCATCACCAGCACTGCGTCCCACCGGCAGCGGAGCAGGACCTGCATGGCGCAGGCCGCGCGGAAGCGGCCATCCACCATGTAGAGGTCGGCGGCTTCGGTGCCCGGTATCGTCCAGGGCGCCTCATGATAGCCCGGCCAGCGGTCCCGGGTGGTGGGGTCTGTCGGGCGGCCCCAGTCGCCGGTCGGGCCGATGTCGGCGTGAAGCAGGCACGGTTGGGTCCAGCCCGGCCGCGAGGCACAGGCCCGCGCCACCTCGTCCAACCATTCGGTCGATGAGTCGACCGAGACGGCCGGTCCCTCAACCAGGGAGGCGGCGAGGCAAGTGCTGCCCCCCCTCGCCGAATTCCACATAGCTGCGGGCACAGCGAACGACATTCTCGAACAGCCGGAACTCAGCCTCGGACATGCGGGGAACGGGGTGGGCGTCTTCGCTCACGGGACCATCGCGCAGGGTGGGAGGCGAGCTGAGTGCATCCTCGGCCCGCGCGCGCCGGGTTACCTGGACCCCGGCTGCCGGCGCCTCAAGCCGCGGCGGGCTCGGCTAGGTGGCGGGCGAAGGCGTCGCGCGTCGCGGCCATGGCTTGGGCCGCGTTCTCCGCGTGCCGGCGGGCGGCCTTCTCCTGGCTGTCAACCTCATCGACGGCCTCGGCCGCCGCCTCCGCGCTCTCGGCGAATCCGTCGCGCAGCTCCTCCAGCCAAGCCTGCACCTCCTCGTCATCACCGGCTTCGCGCAGCTGGGCGACCACGGCGTCCACCTCCCGTGCCATGCGATCCGGGCTCGCGCCGCGCTGCATCACGGCGCCGAGCCGGTTGAAGGCCGCGCGCGGGGGAGAGGGCACGCGACGCTGCGCGGCCTGGGCTGGCTTGGAGGCCATGGTCGACTCTTCCTGGTTGTCGGTGATGATCCCGGCCAATATAGTTGCTGTTCGAGCTTCGTTCCAGACTCCGTCGCTGTTGCACCTCGCCGTGGCGGGCTTCGCTTGGCGCGCGGTATGGTCTAGAAGACGGGCTCGGCCATGCCGGGTTAGCACAGCGGTAGTGCAGCGGTTTTGTAAACCGAAGGTCGGGGGTTCGATCCCCTCACCCGGCACCGCCCTGCCTCCGGGCCCGGGCTGGGTGCGTCCTGCTGGAGCCCTAGCTCCCCTTGAGAAGGCTGGGCAGGCCCTCGAACCCGTCGAAGCGAGTCTGCGCGATGCGAGCGGCCAGATGGGCGGCGATGAGCGCCCCGAGGATGGTCGGGAACAAGATCAACATGGGAAGCAGTCCTTCCGGTCGGCCCCCTCATCCCGTGCGACGGGGTGGCGTTGTGGTGCATCCGCGGGTGCCGACCCTTTCCTGGGAGGATGGGCTGCATGCGGGGATGCAGCCGCGTCCGGCTGAGAGTTCAGGCAGTGCCGACCGTCGCGAAGCCGTCCCGGTTGGTGGCGCGAACGACCGCGGCGAAGAGGCGCAGCGCCTCTGGTCCGCCCTGGTCCAGCAGGGTGCCGGACTCCATCTCGGCGGCCAGCAGTTCGGCATGCTCGGCCAGTGTTTCCGCCGCCCGGCGCAGCGCCTCACGCGACAGCGTCAGCTGCAGCTCGTCGGGCAGGGCGTGCCACGCACTCGGAACATGCCCGCTCTCGCCGGAGTTTTGGACGGAGTGCACGGGTGATTTTCCTTTTCCGGAGCCCTCCTGGCACGGTGTCGCCCCTCTCGGGTGCAGGTCCGTACTCTCCGCCCGATAGGTTAACCCTTGGTGAGCGCCGGGGCATTCGGCCGGGCACGCCCGGCCCGATTCACACGAATTGCGCGGTGGCCTCGCCCAGCAGGTCGAAAGTGGCCGTCACCTCGCACGGGCCGTTCAGCCAGATGACCGGGGTGACCGAGCCGAGGAACACGACCTGCCCCGCCTGGAGTCCGCCGAACATCTCCGCCGCCGGGGAGGAGGCGAGCCAGGCGAGCGCCTCCATCGGGTGGCCCAGCAGCTCGGCGCCCGTGCCCGCCGCGCGTTCCACACCGTCCACCAGCAACCGGCCGCGCGCCGCTGACAAGTCCAGGCCCGGCCAGCCCGAGGCGGGAGCGCCGGTCACCCCGCCGGCATGGAACACGCTGTCCGCGATGAGCCCGGGCGCGCCGAGCGCGATGAAATCGCCGTAGCGCTGGTCCACCACCTCGATGGCGGCGAAGACGTGCTCCACCGCGTCCTCGACCGATTTGCGGGTGTGGGTGCCGTGGGCGATGTCACGGCCGAGGCGGAGGCCGATCTCGCACTCGACCCCGGGCTGATGAAGATCGGCGAGGCGGAAGCGGCCGGAGTCCGCCACGATACCCTCGGCTGGGCAGAAGCCGGCGCAGGGATGCTCCAGGCCGAGATAGGCCTGCATCCCCTTCGCCGTCGCGCCGATCTTGAAGCCGGCCGGGGGCACCGCGCCCATGGCCTGCGCGAGCCGGAACTGAAGCGCGTAGCCCGCCGCCACATCGGCCGGCGCCTCCGCCCCGAGGTCGGGGAAGCCCCGGCGCGCGCGGCGGTCCGCCAGGATGCGCGCGGCGAGCGGGTCCGTCGCGCCCGGCCGATCTCCCGGCGCACCCATCAGGCTCGCCCGATCTCGTAGAGGGCCACCGCGGCGGCGGCGGCCACGTTCAGGCTCTCCATCGCCTCGCTGATCGGCAGCCGCACCAGCTCGTCGCAGGTTTCGCGCTGGAGGCGGCGCAGCCCGCCGCCCTCGGCGCCCAGCACCAGCCCGACCCGGCGATCCGACGGTTTGGCCTCTGCCAGGGTCCGCGCCGCCTCGCCGGCCAGCCCCATCACCCAGGCGCCGCCGTCCTGGAGGTGCCGGATGGCGCGGGCGAGGTTCACCTCCCGGACCATGGGCACGATCTCCAGCGCCCCCGAGGCGGCGCGGGCCAGCGCGCCCGTCTCCGGCGGCGCGTGCCGGTCCTGCACCACCACGGCCGCGGCCCCGAAGGCGGCGGCGGATCGGAGGATGGCGCCCACGTTCCGGGGGTCGGTCACCTGGTCCAGCAGCAGCACCGGGCCAGGGGAAGCCGCCAGCGCGTCGTCCAGCGCCACCCCGGGCAGGGGCTCGGCCAGCAGCGCCGCGCCCTGGTGGACGGAATCCTCGGGCAGGAACGTGTGGAACCGGGCCCGGTCCTCCACCCGCTCGGGCTGGAGCTTGCGGGCAGCGAAGCTGCCGGGTGGCAGGCGGGCGGTCAGCGCCGCCTCGGCATCGGGGGTGAGCAGCAGGCGGCGCAGACGGCGGCGCGGGTTCAGGATCGCGGCGGCCACGGCGTGCAGCCCGTGCAGCCAGATGGTGTTGGCGGGCGCGCGGTCTTCCTCCCGGCGCGCAGCCGGATCTGGGCGGGGGCGCGGCGAGTCCGGGCCCTCGCGACGCGGGGCGCCCTGGCGCGGGCCGCGCTCCTCCCCGGGCTTGGCGCCGAACCGGGCCTTGTGCGGGGCCACCGGCGACTTGCCGGGCGCGCGGAAGCCGGGCTGACCGCCGCGCGGGGCCTCATCGGCCGGGGGAGCGGCGCCCTTCCAGCCTCGCTTGCCGTCGAAGGCGCGCGAACGCGGGGGCTGGCCGCTGGGGCCGCCAGGAGAGGCGCCGCCAAGGGACGGGCCACCATGGGGCTGAAAGGAGCGGGGGCCTTGCGGCCTGCGGGGCGGTGACATGGCGGCATCCTGCAAATCGCGGCGCCCACGGCAAGCGCCCCGCGCTCGCCGATCGGCACTCATCACGTTGACAGCCCCACCACTTCTCGGATAGTCCGCCGGCTCCCGCCCGTCAGGGTTGGGGACACCCTGTGGAGGGGTGCCCGAGTGGCTAAAGGGGACGGACTGTAAATCCGTTGGCTCGCGCCTACGTTGGTTCGAATCCAACCCCCTCCATGTGTCCCATTCCCCCGACTGGCGCGGTGCGCGCGGCGGTTCATCCCGAATCGCGGGTCCAGTGGGCGGGTGTAGCTCAATGGTAGAGTTCCAGCCTTCCAAGCTGGCTGTGCGGGTTCGATTCCCGTCACCCGCTCCAGCCGCGCCAAGCGGTTTCGCACCCTGAAACCTGCTATTTCCGACACCGTATAGCGATCAACAAAGCCTGCACGGACGGGCAGGGGGCCCATGGCCCCTGGATGGGACAGGACTGGACGCGAATGGCGAAGGCGAAGTTCGAGCGGACCAAGCCGCACTGCAACATTGGCACGATTGGCCATGTTGATCATGGCAAGACGTCGCTGACGGCTGCGATCACGAAGGTTCTGGCGAAGTCGGGCGGTGCGTCCTTCACGGCCTACGACCAGATCGACAAGGCGCCGGAGGAGCGGGCGCGCGGCATCACGATCTCGACGGCGCACGTCGAGTACGAGACGGCCAACCGCCACTACGCGCACGTGGACTGCCCTGGCCACGCCGACTACGTGAAGAACATGATCACGGGTGCGGCGCAGATGGACGGCGCGATCCTGGTGGTGTCGGCCGCCGATGGCCCGATGCCGCAGACGCGCGAGCACATCCTGCTGGCCCGTCAGGTCGGCGTGCCGGCGCTGGTGGTGTTCCTGAACAAGGTCGACATGGCCGACCCCGACCTGCTGGAGCTGGTCGAGATGGAGGTGCGCGAGCTCCTCTCCTCCTACCAGTTCCCGGGCGACGACATCCCGATCATCCACGGCTCGGCGCTGATGGCGCTTGAGGACAAGCAGCCCGAGATCGGCGAGCAGGCCATCCTGAAGCTGATGGAGGCGGTCGACGCCTACATCCCGCAGCCGGAGCGCCCGAAGGACCTGCCGTTCCTGATGCCGATCGAGGACGTGTTCTCGATTTCCGGCCGCGGCACGGTGGTGACGGGGCGCGTCGAGCGCGGCATCGTCAAGGTGGGCGAGGAAGTCGAGATCGTCGGCCTGAAGGACACTGTGAAGACGACGGTGACGGGCGTCGAGATGTTCCGCAAGCTGCTCGACAGCGGCGAGGCGGGCGACAACATCGGCGCGCTGCTGCGCGGCACCAAGCGCGAGGACGTCGAGCGCGGGCAGGTTCTGTCCAAGCCCGGCTCGATCACGCCGCACACGAAGTTCAAGGCCGAGGCCTACATCCTCACCAAGGAGGAGGGCGGCCGCCACACGCCTTTCTTCACGAACTACCGGCCGCAGTTCTACTTCCGCACGACCGACGTGACGGGCGTGGTGCAGCTGCCCGAGGGCGTGGAGATGGTGATGCCGGGCGACAACGTGGCGATGAACGTCGAGCTGATCGCGCCGATCGCCATGGATCAGGGCCTGCGCTTCGCCATCCGCGAGGGCGGCCGCACCGTCGGCGCCGGCGTCGTGGCCAGCATCGAGAAGTAAGAGGCCGCTCGCCCCTCCTTTCCGGGAGGGGCGGATGACCGAAGGCCCGGCTGCTGCCCAAGAGGGGCGGCAGCCGGGCTTTTTCGTTTGTGCGCAGGGCCGGGACGGAGCGCCCCGCCCCATCCCGGCCGGGTTGAGCCGGGAGGCGGGCCGGCCGGTGTGCCGCCTCCCCTAGCCGGCCCGGCCTGCTGGCCGGGGCAGCGGCCTGCCTGCGGTTCCTAGTCTCCCGCCGCGAGGCGAAGCCTCGGCCGGGCAGACGCGGCCATGTGGGCGAAGAGCGCCTCGTAGTCGGCCGCCATGCGGTCCGCCGTGAAGCGCTCCTCGAAGCGCGCCCGGATGCGGGCACGGTCCAGTTCGCCCAGCCGCGCCACCGCCGCCGCGGCCTCCTCCTCATTGCGGACGATGAAGCCGGTCAGCCCGTCCTCCACCACCTCCGGCACGGAGCCGGCTGGGTAGGCGATCACGGGCGTGCCGCAGGCCATCGCCTCGATCATCACGAGGCCGAAGGGCTCGGGCCAGTCGATCGGCACCAGCAGGGCGCGGGCGTTGGAGAGGAAGCCGGGCTTCTGCCGGTCGCAGATCTCGCCGATGAAATCGACATGCGCCCCGCCGAGCAGGGGCTGGATCTCCTGGGCGAAGTACTCCGCATCCGCCCGGTCCACCTTGGCGGCGATCTTCAGCGGCACGCCCGCCATGCCGGCGATTTTGATCGCGCGGTCGGGGCGCTTCTCCGGCGCGATGCGCCCGAGGAAGGCGAGGTAGCCCTGCGATCCGTTGGCCTGCGGCGTCAGGAGGTCGCGCGGCAGGCCGTGATGGATGGTCGCAGCCCAGTTGGCGCGGGGCAGGGGCCGGCGTTGGGCGTCGGAGATGGAGATCACCTTCGCCTCGGGGAAGGCGTCGAAGACCGGCTCCAGCTCCGGCAGGTCCAGCCGCCCGTGCAGGGTGGTCACCCAGGGGACCGACTGCCGGCTGAAGGAGGGGAAGGGCAGGTAGTCCAGATGAAGGTGGATCACGTCGAACTCGTGCGCCCGCCGCAGCACCGTCTCCAGCAGGAGGGTGTGGGGTGCTCCGGGGTCGCGCACCCTGGGGTCGAGCCGCAGGGCGCGTTCCCGCACCGGCACGAGCTTCGCCCTCGTCTCGGCATCGCCCGTCGCGAAGAGGGTGACGTCGTGGCCCCGCTCCACCAGGGCTTCGGTGAGGAAGGAGACGATCCGCTCCGTTCCGCCATAAAGCTTCGGGGGCACCGCCTCGTAGAGCGGCGCGACCTGCGCGATTCGCATCGGTTTCTCCTTCAGCGCCTTTCCTCCCGGCGTCATTTCCCCGCAAGCAACGCGGTGATTGGGGCAGCAAAGGGGCAGCGGCACCCAGATTTGGCCAGAAACCCGGGCGATCCCATGCGTTCTGCTGCTGTGACGTGGTCCGCCGAGGCCCGCACGGCCCCGCGGCACGCCTCGCCGCGGCAGGGGGGACCACACCGACGCGCGAACGATCGGGCCGCTGGTCCGGGCGAGAAGGAAGGTTCATGTCGGCAACTGTTTTCGGCGTTTCGCGCGATCCGCGTCCCAGCCCCGTGCTGCTTTCTAGCCCTCCGACCGGCGTTCCGGGGGAGGGGCGCGAGGACCTCGTCCGTTACGCCGAGCGCCCCGTCGCCTTCCTCCTCCGCTACGTGCTGCTGCACCGCCTGGCCCATGCGGTGGTGCTGCTGGCGGTCCTGGCGGCGGTGGGATGCTCCGTCGGCTCGCAATATGCCGTGAAGCACCTCGTGGACGTGCTCTCGGCCGGGCCGGGGAGCGGAGGCGCGGCCTGGGTGGCGCTCGCGCTGCTCGCCGCCATCATCGCCGGTGACAACCTGCTCTGGCGCGTGGCCGGCTGGATCGCGGCGGACAGCTTCACCCGCGTCACGGGGGACCTCCGGGCCGACCTGTTCCACCACCTTTCCGGCCACTCGCCCGACTATTTCGCGGACCGCTCGCCCGGCCTCATGGCCGGCCGCATCAGCGCGACCTCGAACGCGGCCTGGACCGTGCTCTCCACGATGACGTGGAACGCGCTTCCCCCGACGGTCGCGGTGCTCGTCGCTATCACCTTCCTGGCCACGGTGGACCCGGTGATGGCGGGGGTGCTCTTCGCCATCGCGAGCTCCATGGCGGTCCTCCTGACCTGGATGGCCGGGCGCGGGCGCGACCTGCACCAGGACTACGCAGCCAGGGCCGCCGCAGTGGATGGCGAGCTGGTGGACGTCGTCCAGAACATCGGCCTCGTCCGCGCCTTTGGCGCGACCATTCGGGAGAGGCAGCGCTTCGGCGCCACCGTGGGCAGCGAGGTCGCCTCCCGCCGGCGGAGCCTGCGCTACCTGGAGAAGCTGCGCCTCGCCCATGCGGTAATGACTGCGCTGCTGACGGTCGGGCTGCTCTGCTGGGCGCTGACGCTCTGGCAGGCCGGGCGGGCCACCACGGGCGACATCGTGATGACCTGCGGCCTGGGCTTCACCATCCTGCACGGCACGCGCGACCTCGCCGTGGCACTGGTGGACCTGATCCAGCACGTCGCCCGGCTCTCCGAGGCCGTGCGGGCGCTGCTCGTGCCGCACGCCCTGCCGGACCGGGCGGATGCGGCCCCCCTCCGGCCCCGCGGCGGCGCGGTGGCCTTCCAGAACGTCTCCTTCGCCTATCCCGGCACCGGCCATGTCCTGCGCCACTTCGACCTGTCCATCGCGCCGGGAGAGCGGGTGGGGCTGGTCGGGCGCTCCGGCTCCGGTAAGTCCACGGCTCTCGCCCTACTCCAGCGCCTCGCCTCGCCACAGTCCGGCCGAATCCTGATCGACGGGCAGGACATTGCCGGCGCCACCCAGGCGAGCCTCGCCGCGATGATGGCGGTGGTCCCGCAGGACGTGTCGCTCTTCCAGCGCTCGGTGATTGAGAACATCCGCTACGGCCGCCCGGATGCGACCGACGCCGAGGTGATGCGCGCCGCCGAGGCCGCCCATTGCCGCGAATTTATCGAGGCCCTGCCGCAGGGCTTCGACACCGAGGTCGGCCAGCGCGGCGCCCGCCTCTCCGGCGGGCAGCGGCAGCGCCTGGCCATCGCCCGCGCCCTGCTGAAGGACGCCCCGATCCTGCTGCTGGACGAGGCCACCTCGGCGCTGGACACGGAATCGGAGATGGCCGTGCAGGCGGCGCTGGAGCAGCTGATGCGCGGCCGCACCGTCATCGCCATCGCCCATCGCCTGGGCACCCTGAGGGGCTTCGACCGCATCGTGGTGGTGGGAGAGGGGCAGGTGCGCGAGCAGGGCTCCCCGGCCGAGCTGGCATCCCAGCCCGGCCTCTATCGCGATCTCCTGGAGGGGCAGGGCCTGAGCGCCGCGGCCTGATCCCTCGCCGCCGGCTTCGCCGGGCTGGACAAGCGGGGCCGCGGAAAGGACAACCGGCCTGTCACAGCCCCAATGAGACGCGGCATGGCCGAGCGGGATAGGATTCGACTGGCCGGCTTCTGGACGCGGCTGGCCGCGCAACTGCTGGACGCGGCCTGGATGCTGCCCCTGGGAATCGGCTTCGTCCTGGTCGGCGAGTTCGTCCAGGGCGGGCGGGGCCTCTCGCCCGGGGCGGACGTCCTTCTCCAGTTCATCTCCGCCCTGATTATCCTCATCTTCTGGGCCGCGCGGCAGGCCACGCCGGGCAAGATCCTGCTGCGGCTCCGCGTCGTGGACGCCGAGAACGGGCTGACCCCGCCCTGGCCGCGGCTGGTGGCCCGCTATCTCGGTTATATCGTCTCGGGCCTGCCCCTGGGCTTGGGCTATCTCTGGATGCTCTGGGACCCCCAGAAGCAGTGCTGGCACGACCGGATCGCCCGTACCCTGGTCGTCCAGGACCCTCCCCAGGGGGGCTGAGGCACCCTTGCGCGATATTTCCGGCGAGGAGGCGCGACCTCGCCGCGCGCGGCCTCTCGACAGCCGCCGCGCCTTGCCGTAAGGCACGGCCCCTGCGCGGCCCGCTAGGGGCGTAGCTCAATTGGCTAGAGCGCCGGTCTCCAAAACCGGAGGTTGGGGGTTCGAGACCCTCCGCCCCTGCCAGGGCGGGCCGCGCATGACCATTTTCACGGGCAACGCGCCCGGGTGGTCCAGGGCGGTCCCGCAGCGGGGCGTAACTGGGCCCTGGGCAGCCGGGAGGGGCCTGACGTGGCCGGTTTCAACCCCGCAGGCTATCTGCGAGACGTTCGGCAGGAGATCGGCCGGGTCACCTGGCCCAGCCGCAAGGAAACCCTGATCACCACCGGGCTGGTGTTGGCGCTCTCGGCGCTGGCGGCGGTCTTCTTTCTGGTGACGGACTGGGTGATCCAGCTCCTCATGCGCCTCCTCTTCGGATTCGTCTGAAGACAGAGGGTTATTCGGCGCGCCGCCGGAGGCCGGGCGAAACGTCCGGGCCGGAGGCGGGGCGCCATAGATCGGGAGCTTCGCGGCCATGGCCGACAAGAAGTGGTACGTTGTCCACGTCTATTCCGGCTTCGAGAAGAAGATCGCCGGCCAGATCAAGGAGCAGGCTGCCCAGAAGGGCCTAGCCGACAAGATCGAGGACGTGCTCGTCCCCTCCGAGGAGGTGGTCGAGGTGCGCCGCGGCCAGAAGGTGAACTCCGAGCGCAAGTTCTTCCCGGGCTATGTGCTCGTGAAGATGGAGATGACCGACGACGCTTGGCACCTCGTGAAGGACACGCCGAAGGTCACCGGCTTCCTCGGCGCCCGCAACAAGCCCAGCCCAATTCCGGAGCGCGAGGCAATGCGGATGCTCCAGCAGGTCCAGGACAACGCCGAGAAGCCCCGCCGCCCCTCCATCACCTTCGAGGTGGGCGAGAACGTCCGTGTGGCCGACGGCCCCTTCACCTCCTTCAACGGCGTGATCGAGGAAGTGGACGAGGAGAAGGGCCGGGTGAAGGTCTCCGTCTCCATCTTCGGCCGCGCGACGCCTGTGGAGCTGGAATACGGGCAGGTCGAGAAGGCCTGAGCCCGGCGGGGCTGCCCTCCGCCGGCGAGGGTGGCCCGGGGCCAGCTTGACTATCCCCCAGGGCCGTGGTGCGGACGCCGCTTCCGCACCAAGGCAGGCCCATGCGCGTCCCCACCCCGAATCCACCGCCCGGCATCATCGGCCACAACAGGACGATGCTGACGCCCAACTACTGCGTCTTTCCGGCCGAGGGGATCATGGACAGCCTGCTGCCGAACTGGCCGGGCTGCGTCGTGCGATTCCAGACGAGCCGACAGATGGGCGCGAGCTTCGCCCAGGCCCTGCTCATCCTCCCCGCCGGGACCGGGAGCGCAGGGCCGGTCGATGACGGGGTACAGGCCTTTTTCTATGTCCGGTCCGGAACGCTGGAGGTGACGGTAGGGGGGGAAACCCACGTCCTGCCGCCCGGCGGCTATGCCTATGTCCCCCAGGGTGCCCCCTACGCTGTGCGCAATGCCGGGTCCGAGGAGGCGCGGGCCATCTGGGTGCGAAAGCCTTACCAGCCCGCCGCGGGCGTGCCGGCCCCGCAGGTGATCGTGGGGCATCGCGACACGGCGATGCGGGAGGACAGCGGCCCTCGCTGGCGCTTCTGCCTCCTCGGCCTCCGCGAGATGCCGATGGATTTCGAGATGAACATCATGTGCTACGCGCCCGGCGCCCATTTCTGGTGCATCGAGACGCATGTGATGGAGCACGGGATGGTCATGCTGCAGGGCCAGGCGCTGCAGCTTCTCGGGCGCGACTGGCACGAGCTCTGGACCGACGATTTTGTCTGGATGGGGCCCTATGTTCCCCAGCAGATCTACGCGACGGGCAGCGAGACTTGCGAGTACCTGCTCTACAAGGACGTGAACCGCGACGTGATCTGACCATCCAGGGCGCCGGTGGGGCAGGGGCAACGGTTTCCCCGTCCCGGGTGAGGTTGGTCCTATTCCGCTGGACTCCGAGCCCGGCGCCCTCTATATGCCGCCCCCGCGCCGGCCGGGCAGGGGGCTTCCCCGCCCGGCCGCCGCGCGTTTCAGGAACGCGGGAGGTCCGGCCCCAGACCATCGGGGATGCCGGGCCGCCACCACCGCGGGCCTCCGAAGTCAGGAGAGCAACAGAGCATGGCGAAGAAGATCGTCGGCTACATCAAGCTGCAGATCCCGGCCGGCAAGGCGAATCCCTCGCCGCCGGTTGGCCCCGCGCTGGGTCAGCGCGGCCTGAACATCATGCAGTTCGTCAAGGAGTTCAACGCGGCCACCCAGGGCATGGAGCCCGGAACCCCGACGCCGGTGGTCATCACCGCCTATTCGGACCGCACCTTCTCCTTCATCACCAAGACCCCGCCCAACACCTACTTCCTGCTCAAGGCGGCCAAGCTCGAGAAGGGCAGCCAGACCCCGGGCAAGGGCGGCGTGGTCGGGCGCGTGACGAAGTCGCAGCTCGCCGAGATCGCCAAGGTGAAGATGAAGGACATGAACTGCGACACCGAAGAGGCCGCGGTTCGCATGCTGGCCGGCTCCGCCCGCGCCATGGGCATGAGCGTGGTGGAGGGCTGATCGATGGCTAAGCAGGGCAAGCGTCTCCGCAAGATCGCCGAGGGCCTGGACCTCGAGAAGAACCTTCCGCTGGCCGAGGCCATCGCGACGGCCAAGTCCAGCGCAAATGCCAAGTTCGACGAGACGATCGAGATCTCGATGAATCTCGGCATCGATCCCCGCCACGCCGACCAGATGGTCCGCGGCGTGGTTGGCCTGCCGAACGGCACGGGCAAGACCGTCCGGGTGGGCGTCTTCGCCCGCGGCCCGAAGGCCGATGAGGCCCGTGCTGCCGGGGCCGACGTGGTGGGCGCCGAGGACCTGCTGGAGGCCGTGCAGGGCGGGACGATCGACTTCGACCGCTGCATCGCGACCCCGGACATGATGGGCATCGTCGGCCGCCTGGGTAAGATTCTCGGCCCGCGCGGCCTGATGCCGAACCCCAAGCTCGGCACCGTCACCATGGATGTCCGCGGCGCCGTGACGGCGGCCAAGGCCGGCCAGGTGGAGTTCCGCGCCGAGAAGGCCGGCATCGTGCATGCCGGCATCGGCAAGGCGAGCTTCGAGGCCGACAAGCTGCTCGAGAACGCCCGCGCCTTCGTGGACGCCATCCAGCGCGCTCGCCCGGCCGGCGCCAAGGGCACCTACGTGAAGAAGGTGGCCGTGTCCTCTTCCATGGGCCCTGGCATCAAGGTGGACGTGGCGAGCCTCACGGCCTGAGTTTGACACCCCGGGCCTCGGCCCGGGATATGAGATACGCCTGTCCCTCAGGGGCAGGCGGGCAGGGCGGGGAGACCCGCCTGACCTGTCCGAGACCTGGTGTGCCCCTCCGTAACGATCGGGGTTTGAAGGGCGAGAGCCCGCAACGGGGAGACGGGGTGCCAGAGACGATGATCCGCCGGTTCTTCGGCGGGCTTGGCTTGGCTTCCGGCTTATTTCTGACAGGCGAACCGAGGTGGCCTCTCCATGAGGGCCGCCTCTGCGTGAACCGGCCGGCTCCCCTCCACAAGGCGCCGGTTATTCGTAGGAGACGGGAATGGACCGTACGGAGAAGCGCGAGTTCGTCGCCACCCTCGGTTCGGTGTTCGCCGAGACCTCCTTCGTGCTCGTCGCCCAGAACAAGGGGCTGACGGTCGCGGATGTGAGCGATCTGCGTCGCCGGATGCGGGCGGCTGGTGCGACGTACAAGGTCGCTAAGAACCGGCTGGCCAATCTCGCCCTCGACGGCACCCGCTTCCAGGGCATCTCGCCGCTGCTGAAGGGCCCGACCGCGCTCGCGTGGTCGACGGATCCGGTGGCGGTGGCGAAGACCGCCGTGGAGTTCGCCAGGGGTAACGACAAGTTCGTGATCCTGGGCGGGGCGATCGGAACGCAGACCCTGGACGCCAATGGCGTCAAGGCTCTGTCCGAGCTGCCTTCGCTCGAGACGCTGCGGGCGCAGCTGCTGGGTCTGATCCAGACCCCGGCGACGCGCATTGCGGGCGTGCTGCAGGCTCCGGCCGGGCAGCTGGCGCGGGTGTTCAAGGCCTATGCCGACAAGGATGGGTCTGCCGAGGGCGCGGAAGCCGCCTGAAACCCCGCGACTCCGGACAGCCCGAAAGGGTGACAGCCGGGGTTGCAAACATCAAGCCAAGTCATTAGATCGAAGGACATAATCATGGCTGATCTCGCGAAGCTCGTTGACGAGCTGTCCTCCCTCACCGTCCTGGAGGCCGCCGAGCTCTCCAAGATGCTCGAGGAGAAGTGGGGCGTCTCCGCCGCGGCGCCTGTCGCCGTGGCCGCCGCCCCGGCTGCCGGCGGTGGCGCTGCCGCCGCTCCGGTCGAGGAGCAGACGGAGTTCACCGTCATCCTCGCCTCCGGCGGTGACAAGAAGATCAACGTCATCAAGGAGATCCGCACGATCACCGGCCTGGGCCTGAAGGAGGCCAAGGATCTGGTCGAGGGCGCTCCGAAGACCGTGAAGGAAGGCGTCTCCAAGGACGAGGCGGAGAAGATCCGCAAGGTCCTCGAGGAGAACGGCGCCAAGGTTGAGGTCAAGTAAGACCTTGATCGAGTTCTCCCCCGGCCCGGTTGGCCGGGGGAACCGAGTGGTTTGATAGGGCCGGGCGGAGACCTAAGGGTTTCCGCCCGCGCCCGCTTTTCGCCGGATGGCGGGTGCCATCCGGTGGGTTTTCGGGAGGGGTGGGGCACGCGGCGGTGCCCCTGCTTCCCGGGTGGTGAGAGGACGCAGGGCTGGCATGAACGCGATCTCGAAGGGTTTCGAGGGCAAGGGCTTCACCGGGCGCAAGCGCATCCGCAAGTCCTTCGGACGGCTGCCCGAGGTGGCGCCGATGCCGAACCTCATCGACGTGCAGCGCGCGTCCTACGAAGCCTTCCTGCAGATGGAGGTTGCGCCCGAGATGCGGGCGAATGCCGGCCTCCAGGAGGTCTTCAAGGGCGTTTTCCCGATCAATGACTTCGCCGGCCGCGGCAGCCTGGAATTCGTGCGCTACGAGTTCGAGGAGGCCAAGTACGACGTGGAGGAGTGCATCCAGCGTGGGCTGACCTATGCCGCCCCGCTGAAGGCCCATCTGCGCCTGATCGTCTGGGACATCGACGAGGACACGGGGTCCCGCTCGATCCGCGACATCAAGGAGCAGGGCGTCTACATGGGCGACATCCCGCTCATGACGGACAACGGCACCTTCATCGTCAACGGGACCGAGCGCGTCATCGTTTCCCAGATGCATCGCAGCCCGGGCGTGTTCTTCGACCACGACAAGGGCAAGACGCACTCCTCGGGCAAGTACCTCTTCGCCGCCCGCGTGATCCCGTATCGCGGCTCCTGGCTCGACTTCGAGTTCGACGCCAAGGACATCTGCTATGTCCGGATCGACCGGAAACGCAAGCTGCCGGCCTCAACGCTGCTCTATGCCCTTGATTCGGCCGAGACCGAGGCGAAGCGTGCCGAGCGCGACACGCCGCTGGAGCCGGGTGAGGTGCGCGGCATGGACGCGCAGGAGATCCTGGCGACCTTCTACGGCCAGGTCGTCTTCTCCCGCGGTAAGCAGGGCTGGTCCCGCCCCTATGAGCCTGAGGCCTTCCGCGGCCTGAAGCTGACCGAGGACCTCGTCGACGCCGCGACCGGTCAGGTCGTGGCCGCCAAGGACACGAAGCTGAACCCGCGCGCCGCCCGTAAGATCGCGGAGGAGGGCACGAAGGAGGTGCTCGTCGGCCGCGCCGACCTGCTGGGCCGCTTCGTGGCCGAGGATCTCGTGGACATGTCCACGGGCGAGATCCATGCCGAGGCCGGCGAGGAGCTGACCGAGGCGAAGCTCGCCGCCGTCGAGGCCGCCGGCTACGACCGGCTCCCGACGCTTGCCATCGACGCGACGGTCGGCCCCTGGATGCGCAACACGCTCGCGGTGGACAAGAACGCCAACCGCGACGACGCGCTGATGGACATCTACCGTGTCATGCGCCCGGGCGAGCCTCCCACGCCGGAGACGGCCGAGACGCTGTTCCGCGGCCTGTTCTTCGATCCCGAGCGCTATGACCTCTCGGCGGTCGGCCGCGTGAAGATGAACATGCGCCTGGGCTTCACGCTCGACGAGGCGCCTGACACGCTGCGGACCCTGCGCAAGCAGGACATCCTGGCGACGGTGAGGACGCTGCTCGAGCTGAAGGACGGCAAGGGTCAGATCGACGATATCGACAACCTCGGCAACCGCCGGGTGCGCTCGGTCGGCGAGTTGATGGAGAACCAGTACCGCGTCGGCCTGCTCCGCATGGAGCGCGCCATCAAGGAGCGGATGGGCTCCGTCGATATCGACACCGTGATGCCGACGGACCTCATCAACGCCAAGCCGGCGGCGGCCGCGGTGCGCGAGTTCTTCGGCTCGTCCCAGCTGTCCCAGTTCATGGACCAGACCAACCCGCTGTCCGAGGTGACGCACAAGCGCCGCCTCTCGGCGCTTGGTCCGGGCGGCCTGACGCGCGAGCGCGCCGGCTTCGAGGTGCGTGACGTTCACCCGACGCATTACGGCCGCATCTGCCCGATTGAGACGCCGGAAGGCCCGAACATCGGCCTGATCAACAGCCTCGCCACCTTCGCCAAGGTGAACAAGTACGGCTTCATCGAGACGCCGTATCAGATGGTGCGCGACGGCAAGATCGTCGGTGAGCCGCGCTACCTCTCCGCCATGGAGGAGGAGCGTCTGGTGGTCGCGCAGGCAGATGCCGATGTGGACCGCGGCACCGGCGAGTTCCGCTCCGAGCTGGTCTCCGTCCGCCAGTCCGGCGACTTCCGCCTGGTGAAGCCGGAGGAGGTGACAGCGATCGACGTATCGCCGAAGCAGCTCGTCTCCGTCGCCGCCGCGCTCATCCCGTTCCTCGAGAACGACGACGCGAACCGCGCGCTCATGGGCTCCAACATGCAGCGCCAGGCGGTGCCGCTGGTGAAGTCCGATGCGCCGCTGGTCGGCACGGGGATGGAGGCCGCGGTGGCGCGGGACTCCGGTGCCTCCATCGTGGCCCGTCGCGACGGCGTGGTGGACAGCATCGACGGCTCGCGCATCGTGGTGCGCGCGACCGGCGAGGACGGCACGACCCAGGGCGTGGACATTTACCGCCTGCGGAAGTTCCAGCGCTCGAACCAGTCCACCTGCATCAACCAGCGCCCGCTGGTCCGCGTGGGTGACGAGGTGCGTGCCGGGGACATCATCGCCGACGGTCCCTCTACCGAGCTGGGCGAACTGGCCCTGGGCCGGAACGCGCTCTGTGCCTTCATGCCCTGGAACGGCTACAACTTTGAGGACTCCATCCTGATCAGCGAGCGCATCGCCCAGGACGACGTCTTCACCTCCATCCATATCGACGAGTTCGAGGTCAGTGCCCGCGACACGAAGCTGGGCCAGGAGGAGATCACCCGCGACATCCCGAATGTCGGTGAGGAGGCGCTGCGGAACCTCGACGAGGCCGGCATCGTCTACATCGGTGCCGAGGTGCAGCCGGGCGATATCCTGGTCGGCAAGGTGACGCCGAAGGGCGAGAGCCCGATGACGCCGGAGGAGAAGCTTCTACGCGCCATCTTCGGCGAGAAGGCCTCCGACGTGCGCGACACGTCCCTGCGCCTGCCGCCCGGCGTCGCCGGCACGATCGTGGACGTTCGCGTCTTCTCCCGCCGCGGCGTGGACAAGGACGAGCGCGCCATGGCGATCGAGCGCGCCGAGATCGAGCGCCTGGCCAAGGACCGCGACGATGAGCGGGCCATCCAGGAGCGTTCCTTCACGGGCCGCCTCCGCGAGGTGCTGCTGAATCGCAAGGCCGCGGGCGGCTTCAAGGGGATCAAGCAGGGCACGGTCATCACCGACGAGGTGCTGAACGAGTTCAACCGCATGACCTGGCGCCAGATCGGCGTCTCGGACGACACTGCCCAGGCACAGCTCGAGGCACTGAAGCGGGAATTCGACGCTGCGGTCGAGCGCCTGCAGAAGCGGTTCGAGAGCAAGGTCGAGAAGCTGCAGCGCGGCGACGAGCTGCCGCCCGGCGTGATGAAGCAGGTCAAGGTCTTCGTGGCGGTGAAGCGCAAGCTGCAGCCGGGCGACAAGATGGCCGGCCGTCACGGCAATAAGGGTGTCGTCTCCCGCGTGGTGCCCATCGAGGACATGCCGTTCCTTGAGGACGGCACGCCGGTGGACCTGGTGCTCAACCCGCTGGGCGTGCCCTCGCGCATGAATATCGGGCAGATCCTCGAGACGCATCTCGGCTGGGCCTGTGCGACGCTCGGGAAGCAGATCGGCGAGGTGGTTGAGGACTACCGCCGCGCCGGCGCTGCCCGGGACGCGCTGATTGAGAAGCTGCGCGACGTCTATGGGGACGAGATCACCGACCGTGACATCGTCAACATGAGCGAGGACCAGCTGCTCGAGCTCGGCGAGAACCTGAAGCGCGGCGTGCCGATCGCGACCCCCGTCTTCGACGGCGCGCGTATCTCGGACATCGAGGGAATGCTGACGAAGGCGGGGCTCGACACCTCCGGCCAGGTTCAGCTCGTCGATGGCCGCACGGGCGACCTGTTCGAGCGCAAGGTGACGGTGGGCTATATCTACATGCTCAAGCTGCACCACCTTGTGGACGACAAGATCCACGCCCGCTCCATCGGACCTTACTCGCTGGTTACGCAGCAGCCACTGGGTGGCAAGGCGCAGTTCGGTGGCCAGCGCTTCGGTGAGATGGAGGTCTGGGCGCTGGAGGCTTACGGCGCCGCCTACACGCTGCAGGAGATGCTGACGGTGAAGTCGGACGACGTGTCCGGCCGCACCAAGGTCTACGAGGCGATCGTCCGCGACCAGGACAGCTTCGAGGCTGGCATTCCCGAGAGCTTCAACGTGCTGACCAAGGAGCTGAAGAGCCTTGGCCTGAACGTGGATCTCGAGAACCGCGGCAGCTGATCACGCACTGAAACGGATCGCGCCGGCCCCTTCCCAGCGGGGCCGGCCGCTGATTTCGCCAAATCGTTGCCCTCGGGCGCGTGCGGCAGGCTGGACTTAGAAGGAAGGCCCCATGAACGAGCTGATGAAGATCCTTGGCCAGACCGGCCAAGCTGTCACCTTCGATCAGATCAAGATCACCATCGCCTCGCCGGAGCAGATCCGTTCCTGGTCCTACGGCGAGATCAAGAAGCCCGAGACGATCAACTACCGCACCTTCAAGCCGGAGCGGGACGGGCTTTTCTGCGCACGCATCTTCGGTCCGATCAAGGACTACGAGTGCCTGTGCGGTAAGTACAAGCGGATGAAGTTCCGCGGCATCATCTGCGAGAAGTGCGGCGTTGAGGTGACGCTGGCCAAGGTGCGCCGCGAGCGCATGGGCCATATCGAACTCGCCTCGCCGGTCGCGCATATCTGGTTCATGAAGTCGCTGCCCAGCCGCGTCGGCCTGATGGTCGACATGTCGCTGAAGGAGCTCGAGAAGGTTCTGTACTTCGAGAGCTATGTGGTTCTCGAGCCCGGCCTGACCGACCTCAAGCTGCATCAGCTGCTGACAGAGGACGCCTACCAGACCAAGATGGACGAGTTCGGCGAGGACGCGTTCACGGTTGGCATTGGCGCCGAGGCGGTAAAGCAGATGCTGACCGGCATCGACCTGGGCAAGGAGAGCGCCCGGCTGCGTGCCGAGCTGAAGGAGACGACCTCCGAGGCCAAGCGCAAGAAGCTGGTGAAGCGGCTGAAGCTGATCGAGGCTTTCGCTGAGGGTGGCGCGCGCCCGGAGTGGATGATCCTGGACGTCGTCCCGGTAATCCCGCCCGAGCTGCGCCCGCTGGTTCCGCTGGATGGTGGCCGCTTCGCGACCTCCGACCTGAACGACCTCTACCGCCGCGTCATAAACCGCAACAACCGCCTCAAGCGGCTGATTGAGCTGCGCGCGCCGGACATCATCGTCCGGAACGAGAAGCGCATGCTGCAGGAGGCCGTTGACGCGCTGTTCGACAATGGCCGCCGCGGCCGCGCGATCACGGGCGCCAACAAGCGCCCGCTGAAGTCGCTGTCCGACATGCTGAAGGGCAAGCAGGGCCGGTTCCGCCAGAACCTGCTCGGCAAGCGCGTCGACTACTCCGGCCGTTCGGTGATCGTCGTCGGTCCCGAGCTGAAGCTGCACCAGTGCGGTTTGCCGAAGAAGATGGCGCTCGAGTTGTTCAAACCCTTCATCTACAGCAAGCTCGAGAAGTACGGCCACGCCACCACCATCAAGGCCGCGAAGCGGATGGTGGAGAAGGAACGTCCCGAGGTGTGGGACATCCTGGAGGAGGTGATCCGCGAGCACCCGGTTATGCTGAACCGGGCGCCGACGCTGCACCGCCTGGGCATCCAGGCTTTCGAGCCGATCCTCGTCGAGGGCAAGGCAATCCAGCTGCACCCGCTGGTCTGCACCGCCTTCAACGCGGACTTCGACGGCGACCAGATGGCCGTGCACGTCCCGCTGAGCCTTGAGGCCCAGCTGGAGGCGCGCGTGCTGATGATGTCCACTAACAACATCCTCAGCCCCGCCAATGGAAAGCCGATCATCGTGCCGAGCCAGGACATCGTGCTGGGCCTCTACTATCTGAGCCTGGAGACGCCGGAGTTCCGCGCGGACAAGGAGAAGATCGAGGCCGCGCGTACGCTGATCGCGGGCACGGCGGGCAAGTCGGCGGACCAGCTCTCCGCCGAGGAGAAGGCGGCGCTCTCCTTCCGCCCGACCGTGTTCGACGGGCTGGGCGAGGTGGAGCAGGCGCTCGCCACCGGCACCGTGAACCTGCACACCGCGATCCTCGCGGCCGTGCCGGGCTTCAAGGGCGACCAACCGGCGCGTGAGACAGTCATCACCACGCCGGGCCGGCTGATGATGGGCAGTCTGCTGCCGCATCACCCCAACGTGCCCTACTCGATTATCAACCGTCAGCTGACCAAGCGCAGCATCTCGGACGTGATCGACGCGGTGTACCGCCACTGCGGCCAGAAGGAGTCGGTGATCTTCGCTGACCGCCTGATGGGCCTGGGCTTCCGCAACGCGGCGAAGGCCGGCATCTCCTTCGGCAAGAACGACATGATGATCCCGGCCTCCAAGGCCGAGATGATCGATCGTACAAAGAACGAGGTGAAGGAGTTCGAGCAGCAGTATCTCGACGGCCTGATCACCGCGGGCGAGCGCTACAACAAGGTGGTGGACGCCTGGTCGCGTGCGACCGAGGAGGTCGCCGGCGCGATGATGAAGGAGATCTCCAAGCAGGAGGCTGGCAAGCCGACCAACTCGGTTTGGATGATGTCCCACTCCGGTGCGCGTGGGTCGCCGGCGCAGATGCGTCAGCTGGCCGGCATGCGGGGCCTGATGGCCAAGCCGTCGGGCGAGATCATCGAGCAGCCGATCATCTCGAACTTCAAGGAAGGCCTGACGGTCCTCGAGTACTTCAACTCCACCCACGGTGCCCGGAAGGGCCTCGCGGACACGGCGCTGAAGACCGCCAACTCGGGCTACCTGACCCGCCGTCTCGTCGACGTGGCGCAGGACTGCATCATCGTCGACAACGACTGCGGAACGGAGCGCGGCATCACGGTTCGCGCCGTGATGGACGGCGGCGAGGTGGTGTCCTCCCTCTCCGAGCGGATCCTGGGCCGCACGTCCCAGCGCGACGTCGCCGACCCGGAGACGGGCGAGCTGATCGCGCCGCGCGGGACGCTGATCGACGAGGTGGTCGCCGACCGCGCCGAGAAGGCCGGGGTGGAGGAGGTCTATATCCGCTCCGTCCTGACATGCGACGCGCGGCAGGGCGTCTGTGGCATGTGCTACGGGCGCGACCTCGCCCGCGGCACGCCGGTGAACACCGGTGAGGCTGTCGGCGTGATCGCCGCGCAGTCCATCGGCGAGCCGGGCACGCAGCTCACCATGCGCACCTTCCACATTGGTGGCGCGGCGCAGCGTTCGGCCGAGCAGGCGCATGTCGAGGCGACCAGCGACGGCGTGGCCAAGGTGGTGAACAAGCAAGTCGTGACGAACAGCGAGGGCGTCACGATCGTCATGAGCCGGAACTGCGAGATCGTGCTGAGTGATGCGCAAGGCCGTGAGCGCGCGCGCTACCGCGTGCCCTACGGTGCCCGGCTCCTGATCGGGGACACCGCGGAGGTGACGCGCACTCAGAAGCTGGCCGAGTGGGATCCGTTCACCCTGCCGATCATCATCGACCGCGCGGGTTCCGTTGAGTACACTGACCTCATCGAGGGCTTCACCCTCTACGAGGAGACGGACCCCGTGACGGGCCTGTCCTCCAAGGTGGTGCGCGAGCCGGTCGAGCGGGCGAAGAACGCCAACCTGCGGCCCAGCATCGTGCTCCGCGAGGGCGGGAAGGTGGTGGCGCAGTTCGCGCTCCAGCCGGCCTCGATCCTGAACGTGGAGAATGGTGCGACGGTCCATGCCGGCGACATCATCGCCCGCCTGCCGCGCGAATCGTCCAAGACCCGCGACATCACGGGCGGTCTGCCGCGCGTGGCGGAGCTGTTCGAGGCGCGTCGGCCGAAGGATGCTGCCATCATCAGCGACATCGACGGGCGGGTGGAGTTCGGCAAGGACTACAAGGCCAAGCGCCGGATCGTAGTCGTGCCGGACGCTGTCGGCGATGAGCAGCCGGCCTCCCGCGAGTACCTGGTGCCCAAGGGCAAGCACGTCTCCGTCCAGGAGGGCGACTATGTCCGCGCCGGCGATCCGCTGGTGGACGGTCCGCGCGTGCCGCATGACATCTTGCGCGTGCTGGGTGTCGAGGCCCTCGCGAACTACCTCGTGAACGAGATCCAGGACGTCTACCGACTACAAGGCGTGAAGATCAACGACAAGCACATCGAGGTGATCGTTCGCCAGATGCTGCAGAAGGTCGAGATCCTCGAGCCCGGCGACACGACCTACCTGATCGGCGAGCAGGTGGACCGCATCGAGTTCGACATCGAGAACGAGAAGCGGATCGCGGCGAAGGAGCGGCCCGCCCGGGCCGAGCCGGTGCTGCAGGGCATCACCAAGGCGAGCCTGCAGACCAACTCCTTCATCTCGGCGGCCTCCTTCCAGGAGACCACCCGGGTGCTCACTGAGGCGGCCGTGGCCGGCAAGGTGGACCGGCTTGAGGGCCTGAAGGAAAACGTGATCGTCGGGCGCCTGATCCCGGCGGGCACGGGCTCCGTGATGAACCGCCTGCGGTCCCTGGCCGCACAGCGAGACAAGGGCCGCCTGCCCGCTTCCCAGCCCGCCCTGCCGGGCGGCGAGCAGCAGGCAGCCGAGTAAGTCTCTCCAGTAGGAGCGCCTCAGAGGGAGCTCCGAGCAGCCGGGGGCGGCGCAGCGAGCTTTCCGCCGCGTCGCCCCCACCTATTGAGCCTAAATCGCTTGACTCGCGGGGGTAGGGGGGGTAGGTGTCCGCCCCTCACCGAGCCCCATCGGCAGCGCCAAGGGTTCGAACGAGTTTGGACGACCAATTCAGCGTCGCCGACGCCTCCGCCCCTGATTGAACGCCAGGCCTGCCCTGGGTTCGGTGGGCGGGTCAGGCCGGGGACGAGAGAGTAGCCCGCCGGGCCGCATGCGCGGCTTTGCGGGCGCCTTCGCTTGGATGCGGTCGGACACAGAAGGGTCACGAAGGGGCGTCATGCCGACGATCAACCAGCTTATCGCGCAGGGGCGCGAGCCGAAGCCGAGCCGCAACAAGGTGCCGGCCCTGCAGAGCTGCCCCCAGAAGCGCGGCGTTTGCACGCGCGTCTATACCACCACGCCGAAGAAGCCGAATTCCGCTCTTCGTAAGGTCGCCAAGGTGCGCCTGACGAACGGCTATGAGGTGGTGAGCTACATTCCGGGTGAGGGTCATAACCTCCAGGAGCACTCGGTTGTCCTGATCCGCGGTGGCCGCGTGAAGGACCTTCCGGGCGTTCGCTACCACATCCTGCGCGGCGTGCTCGATACGCAGGGCATTGCCAAGCGCCGCCAGCGCCGTTCGCTGTACGGCGCCAAGCGGCCGAAGTGAGGAACTGAGAGATGTCGCGTCGCCATCGCGCAGAGAAGCGTGAGGTTCTCCCGGATCCGAAGTTCGGGGACGTCGTCCTCAGCCGTTTCATGAACGTGCTGATGTACGATGGGAAGAAGAGCACCGCCGAGGGTATCGTGTACGGCGCCATGGACACGCTGAAGCGTCGTGGCGGCGCGAACAGCGATCCGCTGCGCGTGTTCCATGAGGCCATGGACAACGTGAAGCCGGCCGTCGAGGTGCGTTCGCGCCGCGTCGGCGGCGCCACTTACCAGGTGCCGGTCGAGGTTCGCCCCGAGCGGCGCCAGGCCCTTGCGATCCGCTGGATCATCGAGTCCGCCCGCAAGCGCGGCGAGCACACGATGGAGGATCGCCTGTCGGCCGAGCTGATGGACGCGGCCAACAACCGCGGCGCGGCTGTGAAGAAGCGCGAAGACACGCACCGGATGGCAGAAGCCAACAAGGCCTTCAGCCACTACCGCTGGTAACCCATAGAAGACCCATCCGGGCAGAGGCACGAAAATGGCGAAGGCGAAGTTCGAGCGGACCAAGCCGCACTGCAACATTGGCACGATTGGCCATGTTGATCATGGCAAGACGTCGCTGACGGCTGCGATCACGAAGGTTCTGGCGAAGTCGGGCGGTGCGTCCTTCACGGCCTACGACCAGATCGACAAGGCGCCGGAGGAGCGGGCGCGCGGCATCACGATCTCGACGGCGCACGTCGAGTACGAGACGGCCAACCGCCACTACGCGCACGTGGACTGCCCTGGCCACGCCGACTACGTGAAGAACATGATCACGGGTGCGGCGCAGATGGACGGCGCGATCCTGGTGGTGTCGGCCGCCGATGGCCCGATGCCGCAGACGCGCGAGCACATCCTGCTGGCCCGTCAGGTCGGCGTGCCGGCGCTGGTGGTGTTCCTGAACAAGGTCGACATGGCCGACCCCGACCTGCTGGAGCTGGTCGAGATGGAGGTGCGCGAGCTCCTCTCCTCCTACCAGTTCCCGGGCGACGACATCCCGATCATCCACGGCTCGGCGCTGATGGCGCTTGAGGACAAGCAGCCCGAGATCGGCGAGCAGGCCATCCTGAAGCTGATGGAGGCGGTCGACGCCTACATCCCGCAGCCGGAGCGCCCGAAGGACCTGCCGTTCCTGATGCCGATCGAGGACGTGTTCTCGATTTCCGGCCGCGGCACGGTGGTGACGGGGCGCGTCGAGCGCGGCATCGTCAAGGTGGGCGAGGAAGTCGAGATCGTCGGCCTGAAGGACACTGTGAAGACGACGGTGACGGGCGTCGAGATGTTCCGCAAGCTGCTCGACAGCGGCGAGGCGGGCGACAACATCGGCGCGCTGCTGCGCGGCACCAAGCGCGAGGACGTCGAGCGCGGGCAGGTTCTGTCCAAGCCCGGCTCGATCACGCCGCACACGAAGTTCAAGGCCGAGGCCTACATCCTCACCAAGGAGGAGGGCGGCCGCCACACGCCTTTCTTCACGAACTACCGGCCGCAGTTCTACTTCCGCACGACCGACGTGACGGGCGTGGTGCAGCTGCCCGAGGGCGTGGAGATGGTGATGCCGGGCGACAACGTGGCGATGAACGTCGAGCTGATCGCGCCGATCGCCATGGATCAGGGCCTGCGCTTCGCCATCCGCGAGGGCGGCCGCACCGTCGGCGCCGGCGTCGTGGCCAGCATCGAGAAGTAATTCAGATGGCCGCTGACGCGCAGAATATCCGGATCCGCCTCAAGGCGTTCGACCACCGCGTGCTGGATGGCAGCACGCGGGAGATCGTGAACACCGCGAAGCGGACCGGCGCTCGGGTGCGGGGTCCTATCCCGCTCCCGACCCACATCGAGCGGTTCACCGTGAACCGCTCCCCGCACGTCGATAAGAAGTCGCGCGAACAGTTCGAGATTCGGACGCATCGCCGTCTTCTGGACATCGTCGACCCCACCCCGCAGACCGTGGACGCGCTGATGAAGCTCGACCTCGCCTCGGGCGTGGACGTCGAGATCAAGATCTAGGTCTGAGGGGCGCATACACCATGGCCGCGAAAGATGGCCGCACTGGCCTGATCGCCCGGAAGCTGGGCATGTCCCGGCTGTTCAACGAGGACGGCTCCACCGTGCCGGTGACGCTGCTGCACGTGGATGATGTTCGCGTCGTGGCGGTGCGCTCCGCCGAAAAGGACGGCTACACCGCCGTGCAGCTCGGCATTGGGCACGCGAAGGCGAAGAACGTGTCCAAGCCGAACCGGGCGCACTTCGCCAAGTCTGGCGTCGAGGCGCCGGCGAGGGTTGTCGAATTCCGCACCGCTTCCGATGCGGTGCTTGAGGCTGGTGCGAGGCTCAGCCCCGCGCACTTCGTCAAGGGACAGAAGATCGACGTCACCGGCGTGAGCAAGGGCAAGGGCTTCGCCGGTGCGATGAAGCGCTGGAACTTCGCTGGCCTCGAGGCGTCGCACGGTGTCTCGATCAGCCACCGTTCGCACGGTTCGACCGGTAACCGCCAGGACCCGGGCAAGACCTTCAAGAACAAGAAGATGGCTGGCCATCTCGGCGTTGAGCGCATCACCACCCAGAACCTGGAAGTGGCAGGCGTGGACCTGGAGAAGGGCCTGCTCTTCGTGAAGGGTGCTGTTCCGGGTGCCGCGAATAGCTACGTCATGGTGCGCGACGCTGTGAAGCGGAAGCGCCACGCCGACGCGCCGTATCCGGCAGCGACGGCCTGAGGATCGGGTGATGCAGGTGAAAGTCATCACGCTCGACAACGCCGAGGCCGGCGAGATCGAGCTTCCCGCGGAGGTGTTCGGTGCCGAGCCGCGCGCCGACATCATGGCACGGGTCGTGCACTGGCAGCTGGCCAAGCGGCGCGCCGGAACGCACAAGGTGAAGGGCATGGGGGAGGTCTCCGGGACCACCAAGAAGCCCTATCGCCAGAAGGGTACCGGTAACGCCCGCCAGGGCTCGCTGCGTGCGCCGCAGTTCCGCACCGGCGGTGTGGTGCACGGTCCTGTCGTGCGCAGCCATGAGTACAGCCTTCCGAAGAAGGTTCGGCGCCTCGGCCTGATCAGCGCGTTGAGCGAGAAGGCTGCCAGCGGCAAGCTGGTTGTGCTCGACGCCGCTGCCCCAGGTGACGCTGCCAAGACCAAGACCCTTGCCGCCCAGGTGAAGGCGTTCGGCTGGAACAGCGCCCTGTTCTTCGATGCCACGCCCGATGCCGGGCTGGTACGTGCGGCGCGAAACCTCCCGAGGGTCCAAGTGCTGCCGACGGTCGGTGCCAATGTTTACGACATCGTGCGCCACGACGTGCTCGTCGTGACTCGCGCCGGTGTCGAAGCTTTGAAGGAGCGCCTGTCGTGAGCGAGACCAAGGCCAAGAAGCCGGTCATCTCGCAGGAGCGGATGTACCAGCTGATCGTCTCCCCCGTGATCACGGAGAAGGCGACGGTCCTGAACGAGGTGGGCCAAGTGACCTTCAAGGTCGCTTCGGACGCGACGAAGCCTGAGATCAAGGCTGCGGTCGAGGGCCTGTTCGGTGTGAACGTCACGGCCGTGAACACGGTCGTGGTGAAAGGCAAGTCCAAACGGTTTCGCGGTCGTCCTGGCCAGCGGTCCGATTGGAAGAAGGCGATCGTCAGCCTGGCTGAGGGCCAGAGCATCGATCTGACGACGGGGCTCGCGTAAGCCATGGCGCTGAAGCAATTCAATCCGGTCACGCCGAGCCTTCGTGGCACGGTGCTGGTGGACCGTTCGGAGCTGTGGAAGGGGAAGCCCGTCAAGCAGCTGACCGAGGGCAAGAACCACACGGGCGGCCGCAACAATCACGGCCGTACGACCGTCCGGTTCCGGGGCGGCGGACACAAGCAGTCCTACCGATATGTCGACTTCAAGCGCCGCACGAAGTTCAACGTGCCCGCCACGGTCGAGCGGCTGGAGTACGATCCGAACCGCACCGCCTGGATCGCCCTGATCAAGTATCAGGACGGCGAGCTGTCCTACATCATTGCCCCGCAGCGCTTGAAGGCGGGCGATACGGTGATCGCGGGCGACCGCGTGGACATCAAGCCGGGCAATGCCATGCCGCTGGCCGCTATCCCCGTGGGCACGATCGTGCACGCGCTGGAGATGAAGCCCGGCGCCGGTGCCAAGATCGCACGTTCGGCCGGCACCTACTGCCAGCTGGTCGGCAAGGATGCCGGCTATGCCCAGGTGAAGCTCATGTCGGGCGAGGTGCGGCTTCTCCGCGCCGAGTGCCTGGCCTCGATCGGTGCCGTGTCCAACCCGGACAACTCGAACCAGCAACTTGGCAAGGCCGGGCGTAAGCGCTGGATGGGTTTCCGCCCGCATAACCGCGGCGTCGTCATGAACCCGGTCGATCACCCGCACGGTGGTGGTGAGGGCCGGACCTCGGGCGGCCGTCATCCGGTCACGCCCTGGGGCAAGCCGACCAAGGGTTACAAGACCCGCACCAACAAGCGCACGGACCGTCTCATCGTCCGTCGCCGCACCGCGAAGAAGGGCTGATCGCCATGTCGCGCAGCGTATGGAAGGGGCCGTTCGTCGACGGCTACCTGCTCAACAAGGCGGAGGCGGCTCGCAGCTCCACGCGCAACGAGATCATCAAGATCTGGTCGCGCCGCAGCACGATCCTTCCGCAGTTCGTGGGCCTGACCTTCGGCGTCTACAACGGCAAGAAGTTCATCCCCGTCCAGGTGTCCGAGAACATGGTGGGCCACAAGTTCGGTGAGTTCTCGCCGACGCGTACCTTCACCGGGCACTCCTCGGACAAGAAGGCCAAGCGGGGCTGATCCGATGAGCAAGCCGAAGCACGAGCGCAGTCTCGCAGAGACCGAGGCCCAGGCGGTTACCCGAAACATCCGGGTGTCACCGCGCAAGCTGAACTTGGCCGCCGGCCTGATCCGCGGGCGCGCTGCGTCCGACGCGGTCGCCGTGCTGACCTTCAGCAAGCGCCGTATTTCCGACACGGTGAAGAAGACGCTCGAGAGCGCCATCGCGAACGCCGAGAACAACCACAGCCTGGATGTCGACAAGCTGGTGGTGGCTCGGGTCGAGGTGGGCCGTTCGATCGTCATGAAGCGCTTCCAGGCCCGCGGCCGCGGCAAGGCCGCTCGCGTGGAGAAGTGGTTCAGCCACCTGAAGATCGTCGTCGCCGAGCAGCAGCCGGCGCCGGTGGCCGAGGAGGCCGCGTAAGATGGGTCACAAAGTCAATCCGATCGGGCTTAGGCTCGGCATCAACCGTACATGGGACAGCCGCTGGTACGCCGGCGATGCCGACTATTCCGGCCTGCTTCACGACGACCTGAAGCTGCGGAACAAGCTGCGCGACCGCCTGAAGGGCGCCGGCGTGGCCAAGGTGGTGATCGAGCGTCCGGCCAAGAAGCCGCGCGTCACGATCCACGCCGCGCGGCCGGGGGTTGTTATCGGAAAGAAGGGCGCCGATATCGAGGTCCTGCGGAAGGACTTGGCCAAGATGGCCGGGGCCGAGGTGGCGCTGAACATCGTCGAGATCCGCAAGCCGGAGCTGGATGCCACGCTGGTGGCAGAGAGCATCGCGCAGCAGCTCGAGCGTCGTGTGGCCTTCCGCCGCGCGATGAAGCGCGCCGTGCAGTCCGCCATGCGCCTCGGCGCCGGCGGAATCCGCATCAACTGCTCCGGCCGTCTCGGCGGGGCCGAGATCGCCCGCATGGAGTGGTATCGCGAGGGCCGCGTTCCCCTGCACACTCTCCGCGCCGATATCGACTTCGGTGTGGCGACCGCGAAGACGACCTACGGCACCTGCGGTGTCAAGGTGTGGATCTTCAAGGGCGAGGTCATGGCGCACGACCCGATGGCGCAGGACAAGCGCGCCGCCGAGCAGGCGCCGCAGCGCTGAGCGACGGGCTGAGGAACACGTATCATGTTGTCGCCGAAGCGCACGACGTATCGTAAGGCCCATAAGGGCCGCATCAAGGGCGTGGCCAAGGGCGGGTTCACCCTGTCCTTCGGCGGCTACGGCCTGAAGGCGCTGGAGCCGGAGCGGGTGACCGCCCGGCAGATCGAGGCGGCACGCCGCGCGATCACCCGCGCGATGAAGCGTCAGGGCCGCGTGTGGATCCGGATCTTCCCGGACCTGCCCGTCTCCACCAAGCCTGCCGAGGTCCGCATGGGCTCCGGTAAGGGTGCCCCCGAGTACTGGGTGGCCCGCATCAAGCCGGGTCGCATCATGTTCGAGATCGACGGCGTGAGCCAGGAGACGGCGCGTGAGGCGCTGGCCCTGGGTGCCGCCAAGCTGCCGATCAAGACGAAGGTCGTGGCCCGCCTGGGCGCGGCGGAGGCCTGAAGGCAATGACGAAGATCGCGGATGTCCGCGGCATGACCGCGGACGAGCTTAAGACTATGTTGCTCGACCTGCGGAAGGAGCAGTTCAACCTGCGCTTCCAGCGGGCGACCGGGCAGCTTGAGGCTGTTGGGCGAATTCGTGCTGTTCGGCGCGACATCGCTCGTGTAAAGACCGTCCTGGGCCAGCAGGCCCGCCAATCCCAGAAGTCCTGAGAGGAGACCGCGGCATATGCCGAAGCGCGTCCTCAGCGGGCGGGTGACGAGCGATAAGCAGGACAAGACCGTTACGGTCTTGGTCGAGCGTCGCGTTATGCACCCGCTCTATAAGAAGTTCATCCGGCGCTCGAAGAAGTACGCCGCGCATGACGAGACGAACCTGTGCCGCGAGGGCGACATGGTTTCGATCGAGGAGTGCCGGCCGATTTCCAAGCGCAAGTCGTGGCTGGTCGTCCAGCGTAACGGCGAGACCGTCGCGCGTCCCGCGGCCTATGAGCTGCTCGAGAACATCGAGCTTGGCGACGAGGTGTCGGCGTGATCCAGGTTGAGTCCAATCTCGACGTCGCTGACAATTCTGGCGCTCGTCGCGTTCAGTGCATCAAGGTGCTGGGCGGCTCCAAGCGCAAGACGGCGTCGGTCGGTGACATCATCGTGGTGTCGGTCAAGGATGCCATTCCTCGCGCCAAGGTGAAGAAGGGCGAAGTGCATCGCGCTGTGATCGTGCGGACGGCCTATGCCGTGCGCCGGCAGGACGGCACCGCCATCCGCTTCGACAACAACGCGGCCGTGCTGATCAACAAGCAGAACGAGCCGATCGGGACCCGCATCTTCGGGCCGGTCGTGCGCGAGCTCCGCGCCCGCAAGTACATGAAGATCATCTCCCTGGCTCCGGAGGTGCTGTGATGGCTGCGAAGATCAAGAAGGGCGATCGCGTCCAGGTCCTCGCCGGCAAGGACAAGGGCAAGCGCGGCGAGGTTCTCTCGGTCTCCCCGACCGAGAACCGGGCCGTGGTGCAGGGCGTCAACATGGTGAAGCGCCACGCCAAGCCGCAGGGCATGAACCAGCCCGGTGGCATCCAGGAGAAGGAGGCGCCGATCCACCTCTCCAACTTGGCGCTGATCGACCCGAAGAGCGACAAGCCGACCCGCGTCGGCTTCCGCCTCGACGGTGACAAGAAGGTCCGGGTGGCGAAGTCCTCCGGCGAGGTGATCGCATGAGCGACGCGACCACGAAGGAGCTGCCGCGCCTGCAGCAGCAGTACCTCGAGCAGGTCCGCAAGGCCCTGACCGAGGAGTTCGGCTACAAGAACCCGATGGAGGTTCCGAAGCTGGAGAAGATCGTCATCAACATGGGCGTGGGTGAGGCGGCGGGCGACCAGAAGAAGCTGGATGCGGCCGTCGCCGAGCTGACGGTCATCGCCGGCCAGAAGCCGGTGAAGACCAAGGCCAAGAAGGCGATCGCAGGCTTCAAGATCCGCGAGGGTCAGGCGATCGGCACGAAGGTGACGCTGCGGCGCACCCGGATGTACGAGTTCCTGGACCGCCTGGTGACGATCGCGCTTCCCCGCGTGCGTGACTTCCGCGGCGTCTCCGGCAAGGGCTTCGACGGGCGCGGCAATTACGCCATGGGCCTGAAGGAGCAGATCATCTTCCCCGAGATCGCTTACGACAAGGTCGATGCGATCCGCGGTATGGATATCGTCTTCGTCACCACGGCGAAGACGGACAAGGAAGCGAAGGCCCTGCTCAAGGGCTTCCAGCTTCCCTTCATCAATTGATCTTGGAAAACCGCCCGGCAGCCCGGGCAGGTTCCGGAGGACACTGATCGAATGGCCAAGACTTCGTCAGTCGAGAAGAATAAGCATCGTATGCACCTGGCCAAGGCGCATGCCGCGAAGCGCGCCGCCCTGAAAAAGACGGTGATGGATCGCGAGCTGCCCGTCGAGGACCGCTTCGAGGCAACGATCAAGTTGGCGCAGCTGCCGCGGAACGGGGCGAAGAACCGCATCCGTCTGCGGTGCGAGCTGACCGGGCGTCCGCGCGGCAATTACCGCAAGTTCAAGCTGAGCCGGAACATGCTCCGGGAGCTGGCCTCAAACGGTCAGATCCCTGGGCTGGTCAAGGCCTCCTGGTAAGGTAAGGGGCCATGCAGCTTTCCGATCCCTTGGGTGATATGCTCACCCGTATCCGCAACGGCCAGCGCGCTCGTCAGGCGCGCGTCGTTTCCCCTGCCTCCCGCCTCCGGTCGGACGTCCTCGAGGTGCTCAAGCGCGAGGGCTACATCCGTGGTTACCGCGGTGAGGAGCTTCGCCCGGGCATCCGCGTGCTCGACATCGAGCTGAAGTACGCGGAGGGCGAGCCCGCCATTAAGGAGATCACTCGCGTGTCCAAGCCGGGCCGCCGGGTGTATTCCAAGATCAAGGAGTTGCCGAAGTTCTACAACGGGCTCGGCATTTCCATCCTCTCCACGCCGCGCGGCGTGATGAGCGACCTCGAGGCCCGCGCTGCCAATGTTGGCGGCGAGGTTCTCTGCCGCGTGTTCTGACGGAGGGCAGGGAAAGATGTCTCGCGTTGGCAAGTATCCGGTGAAGGTGCCTTCCGGCGTCACCCTCACCATTCAGGACAATGTCGTCGTTGCGAAGGGCAAGCTCGGTGAGCTTCGCCTGCCGCTGACCGACAAGGTCGACGTCACCGTATCCGACGGTGAGGTGGCGGTGGCCCCGCGTGGGGATGACCGCGCCGCTCGGACGATGTGGGGCACCACGCGCTCCCTCATCAGCGGTATGGTGACCGGCGTCTCTACCGGCTTCTCGAAGTCCATGGAGATCACGGGCACGGGTTACCGTGCGGCGGTGCAGGGGAAGGAGCTCGTGCTCAACCTCGGCTACTCCCACGAGATCCGCTATCCGATCCCTGAGGGCATCAGGATCACGACCGAGCGTCCCACGGCCATCCGGGTCGAGGGTGCAGACAAGCAGCGCGTCGGCCAGGTCGCGGCGGAAATCCGGGCGTATCGTGGTCCCGAGCCTTACAAGGGCAAGGGCATCAAGTACGACAACGAGACGATCCTCCGGAAGGAGGGTAAGAAGAAGTAATGGCGAACAAGCTCGCACTGACGCAGCGCCGGCGTTCGCGCACGCGCTACCAGATCAAGCTGAAGGGCGCGGGGCGGGTACGCCTCTCCGTCCATCGCTCGGGGCGACATATCTACGCCCAGATCATCGACGACACGCAGGGTCGTACCCTGGCGGCAGCGTCGACGCTCGAGAAGGCCGTCCGCGAGGGCAGCAAGACGGGCGCCGACACCGATGCCGCGGCGGCCATTGGCAAGCTGGTAGCCGAGCGTGCGCTCGCGGCTGGCGTGACCGAGGTGGTTTTCGACCGCGGTCCCTATCTCTACCACGGCCGGGTTAAGGCCCTGGCGGACGGCGCCCGCGAGGGCGGGCTGTCGTTCTGAGGAGCCGATAAGAATGGCATACGCACCGCGTTCTAACGCGCCGCGTCCGGGCGGTGAGGGTGCTGGCGACGGCGACCGCCGCCGCGGCCGCGGACGTCGCGACGATAACCGCGAGCCCCGCCAGGATCGCGAGCAGGACGAGTTCAAGGACAAGCTCGTCACCATCAACCGTGTCGCCAAGGTCGTGAAGGGCGGTCGGCGCTTCTCCTTCGCGGCCCTCGTGGTCGTGGGCGACGAGAAGGGCCGGGTCGGCTGGGGTGCCGGCAAGGCACGTGAGGTCCCGGAGGCGATCCGCAAGGCGACGGAGCGGGCCAAGCGTGGCCTGATCCGCGTGCCGATGCGTGAGGGCCGCACGCTGCACCACGACGTCATCGGCGAGTTCGGTGCCGGCCGGGTGATCCTGCGCGCGGCTCCGGCCGGTACGGGCATCATCGCGGGTGGCCCGATGCGCGCCGTCTTCGAAGTTCTCGGCATGGGCGACGTTGTCGCGAAGTGCACGGGTACCACGAACCCGCACAATATGGTCAAGGCGACCTTCGCTGGCTTGGCCCGCTGCTCCTCCCCCCGGGCGGTTGCGGCGCGGCGCGGCAAGAAGGTGGCCGACCTCCTGCCCAGTTCGCGCGCGGGCGAGGCGCCTGCGACGGAGGCCGCCGGTGTCTGACGTGATGAGGAAGACCGTAAAGGTGACCCAGATCGGGTCGCCGATCGGCCGCAAGCCTGGTCAGCGGGAGACGCTGATCGGCCTGGGCCTGAACAAGATGCACCGCTCGCGCGAGCTGGAGGACACCCCTGCCGTGCAGGGCATGATCCGCAAGGTCGCGCATCTGGTGAAGGTGGGCTGATCCAATGAAGCTCAATGAGCTGCGCGACAACGAGGGTGCCCGCCCGAAGTTCAAGCGCATCGGCCGGGGCATCGGCTCCGGCAAGGGCAAGACCGGTGGGCGCGGCGTCAAGGGCCAGAAGGCGCGGACCGGCGTTTCGCTGAACGGGTTCGAGGGTGGCCAGCTGCCGCTCTATCGGCGCCTGCCGAAGCGCGGCTTCAAAAACCCGTTCCGCCGGGAGTATGCGGTGCTTAACCTCGGCGCGCTCGACAAGGCGCTGGAGGCTGGCGTCCTGCAAGCTGGCGAGACCGTAGACGAAGCTGCCCTGTCGAAGGCGGGCTTGGTCCGGCTCAACGGCAAGGCCGGTGTCCGCCTTCTCGCCAAGGGCGAGATCAGGCGGGCGGTGACTGTGTCCGTTGCTGGCGCCTCCGCGGCGGCGATCGCCGCTGTCCAGGCCGCGGGCGGCAGCGTCACGGTGCGGGACGCGGCGGTCGAGGAAGCGCCGGCGGCTTGACCGGCGCTGCTGCGGCCCTGACCTGAAATGATGTAGTGTGCTGCGGCGCCGTGGGTTCTCCCTCGGCGCCGCAGTCGTGAGAAAGAGGCATCCCATGGCTTCCGCCGCCGAGCAGCTCGCGGCCAATCTCAACCTCGGTGTGCTTTCCCGCGCGACCGAGCTTAAGAATCGGCTCTGGTTCACCCTCGGTGCGCTGATCGTGTACCGTCTGGGCACTTACATTCCCGTGCCCGGCGTTGATGCCGCGGTCATGGCCGAGATCCTGTCCCAACATGGCGGCGGTATCCTCGGTATGTTCGACATGTTCACGGGCGGGGCGCTCGGACGGATGACGGTCTTCGCCCTCAACATCATGCCGTACATCTCGGCCTCGATCATCGTCCAGCTGATGTCGGCGGCCATCCCGGCCTGGGAGACCCTGAAGAAGGAAGGCGAGTCCGGTCGGAAGAAGCTCAATCAGTACACGCGTTACCTGACCGTTCTGATCGCCCTCTTCCAGGCTTACGGTATCGCCGTGGGGCTGGAGGGGATGCGTGGGAACTTCGGCGCGGCCGTGTTGGATCCCGGCCTGTTCTTCCGACTCTCATGCGTCACGACCCTGGTGGGCGGGACCATGTTCCTGATGTGGCTGGGCGAGCAGATCACGGCCCGGGGCGTTGGGAACGGGATCTCCCTGATTATCTTTGCCGGCATCGTGGCTAATCTGCCGCACGCGCTCGTGAGCACGCTGGAGCTTGGCCGGACCGGGGCTCTGTCCGCCTTTTTCATCGTCTTCTTTCTCGTCATGGCTCTGGCCGTGATCGCCTTCGTGGTGTTCATGGAGCGGGCGCAGCGGAAGATCCCTGTGCAGTACCCTAAGCGGCAGGTCGGCAATCGGATGTTCGGAGGCGACTCGACCCACCTGCCCTTGAAGCTGAACACGGCCGGCGTGATCCCGCCGATCTTCGCCTCGTCGCTGCTCCTGCTGCCCGCGACCTTCTCGGGCTTCGCCGCGACCCAGGGGGAGGACACCTGGTTGACCCGTGCCGCTGCCATGCTTGCCCATGGCCAACCGCTTTATATGGGCCTCTACGTCGCACTGATCATCTTCTTCGCCTTCTTCTACACGGCTGTGGTCTTCAACCCCCAGGAGACGGCAGATAACCTGAAGAAATACGGTGGGTTCGTGCCGGGCATCCGGCCGGGTGCGACTACGGCGGAATACTTCGATCGGGTGCTCACTCGGCTCACCCTCGTCGGTGCCGTCTACCTCTGCATCGTGTGCCTGATTCCCGAGTTCCTGATCAGCCAGTACGGGGTGCCCTTCTATTTCGGCGGCACCAGCCTGCTTATCATTGTCTCGGTTACCATGGACACGGTCGCCCAGGTGCAGTCCCATCTCTTCGCGCATCAGTACGAAGGCCTGATTCGGAAGGCCCGGGTCGGTGGCCGGGGAGCCGGTCCTGCGCCCGTCACCCCGCGCGGAGGGAGCTCCCGTCGATGAACCTAATTCTTCTGGGGCCGCCGGGGGCGGGGAAGGGGACGCAGGCCAAGATCCTGCAGGACCGCCACGGCATCGCCCAGATCTCCACGGGCGACATGCTGCGGGCCGAGGTAAAGTCGGGCTCCGAGATCGGGAACGAGGCGAAGGCCATCATGGAGCGGGGCGAGCTCGTTCCAGATGCGATCATCACGGCGATGCTGGCGATCCGTGTGCAGAAGCCCGACTGCGCCCGGGGCTTCATCCTCGATGGCTTCCCCCGCACGGTGCCCCAGGCGGAGGCGCTGGATGTCATGCTCGAGGAAATGGGGCTTGCCCTGAATCACGTGATCGAGTTGAAAGTGGACGACACCGCGCTCGTGGAGCGGATCGCCGGGCGCTTCACTTGTTCCGCTTGCGGCGCGGGCTACCATGACCGCTTCAAGCCGACCCAGATCCCTGGCGTTTGCGATGTTTGCGGTAGCCATGATTTCACGCGGCGGGCCGACGACAAGGCCGAGACCGTGGCCGCCCGGCTGGACGCCTATCACCGGCAAACAGCCCCGCTGCTCCCCTACTACGGGGCGCAGGGCAAGCTGAAGGGGGTGGACGGCATGGCCGATATGGCAACCGTCTCCGGCGAGATCGAGGCCATCCTCGATGGGACTTGACTCTCGGGTCACCGGTCCGTAAATCGCCCATCTTCGCGGCTGGGCCTCGCTCTGCCGCAATTTCGCTTGCACTGGCGCCGAGGTGCCAGGGCCGCATTGGCCTCGCCGACCAGGCGGGGACAGGATCACCTCGCCGGACGGCCTCGCCGACCGGCCCGAACGGAGCTCAGGGCTCCAGGAGAGAGACGTGGCGCGCATCGCCGGCGTGAACATCCCCGACAACAAGCGCGTGCACATCTCGCTGCGCTACATCTATGGAATCGGCCCGAAGAACGCGGCCGACATCTGCTCCTCCCTGGGCATCCCCGAGGAGCGCCGGGTAAACCAGCTCTCCGAAGATGAACTGCTCCGGCTCCGCGAGACGCTGGACCGCGATTACCGCGTGGAGGGTGATCTTCGCCGCGAGGTGGCGATGAACATCAAGCGGCTGATGGACATGGCCTGCTACCGCGGCCTGCGCCATCGCCGCGGCTTGCCGGTTCGCGGACAGCGCACTCACACGAATGCCCGCACCCGCAAGGGCAAGGCCGTGGCGATCGCCGGCAAGAAGAAGGTGACGAAGTAAGATGGCGCGTCAGCCGAACGCGGGTTCCCGTCCCCGCAAGAAGGAGCGGAAGAACATCTCTTCCGGCGTGGCGCACGTCCTCGCCTCCTTCAACAACACGATCGTCACGATCACGGACAGCCAGGGCAACGCGATCGCCTGGTCTTCCTCCGGATCCCAGGGCTTCAAGGGCAGCCGCAAGTCCACCCCCTACGCCGCGCAGGTCGCGGCGGAGGATGCGGGCAAGAAGGCGCGTGAGCACGGCATGGAGACGCTGGAGATCATGGTCTCCGGTCCCGGCTCGGGCCGCGAGAGCGCGCTTCGTGCCCTGCAGGCCGTCGGCTTCTACGTCACCGCGATCAAGGACGTGACGCCGATCCCGCATAATGGCTGCCGCCCCCGCAAGCGGCGCCGCGTCTGAGGGGTACCCCACCATGAGTGGCGCGATGGATCGCAACTGGCGTTCCCTCATCAAGCCCGAGCGTCTGGACGTGGAGGGGGGCAACGACCCTTCCCGGACTGCAACGATCGTCGCGGAGCCGCTGGAGCGCGGCTTCGGCATGACGCTCGGCAATGCCCTGCGCCGCATCCTGCTCTCCTCGCTTCAGGGCGCGGCAGTGACGGCTGTGCAGATCGACGGCGCGCTGCACGAGTTCAGCAGCCTTCCCGGCGTTCGCGAGGACGTGACGGACATCGTCCTGAACATCAAGCGCTTGGCCATCCGGATGCAGGGCGAGGGCTCCAAGCGCCTCTCCCTCACCGCGACCGGGCCGGGCGAGGTGACGGCCGGCCAGATCCAGGTGACGGGTGATATCGAGATCGCGAATCCGGAGCTGGTCATCTGCACGCTCGATGACGGCGCGCGGCTGAACGCCGAGCTGACGGTCGCGACGGGCAAGGGCTATGTCCCCGCGGCGGAGAACCGTCCCGAGGATGCGCCGATCGGCCTCATCCCTGTCGACGCGATCTACTCCCCCGTGCGCCGCGTGGCTTATCGGGTGGAGCCCACCCGCGTCGGTCAGCGAACGGACTACGACAAGCTCGTGCTCACGGTGGAGACGGACGGCACGGTCACGCCGGATGACGCGGTGGCCCTGGCCGCTCGCATCCTGCAGGACCAGCTCCAGCTCTTCATCAACTTCGACGAGCCGCGCGAGGCGCGTGCTGCCGAGGTCGAGGACGATCTGCCGTTCAATCGCAACCTGCTCCGCAAGGTGGACGAGCTCGAGCTCTCGGTCCGCTCGGCGAACTGCCTGAAGAACGACAACATCGTTTATATCGGTGATCTCGTTCAGAAGTCCGAGCAGGAGATGCTGCGCACGCCGAATTTCGGCCGCAAGTCGCTGAACGAGATCAAGGAGGTCCTCACCTCCATGGGTCTGCAACTCGGCATGAACGTCCCGGGCTGGCCGCCCGAGAACATCGAGGACCTGGCCCGCAAGGTCGACGAGCCGTTCTGAGCGGCTGCGTAAGGAAGGACGATTAGTCAGATGCGTCACGGGGTTTCGGGCCGGAAGCTCGGCGTCACCTCCGCCCACCGGATCTCCATGTTCCGCAACATGGCGACCAGCCTGCTCAAGCACGAGCAGATCACCACCACGCTGCCCAAGGCGAAGGAGCTTCGCCCCTACGTCGAGCGCATCATCACGCTCGGCAAGCGCGGCGACCTGCATGCCCGCCGTCAGGCGGCCGCGCAGATCCGCGACGAGGCGGTGGTCCGCAAGCTGTTCGACACGCTCGCACCGCGCTACGCCGCGCGCAGCGGGGGTTACACCCGTGTGCTCCGCGCCGGAATCCGCTACGGAGATGCGGCGCAGATGGCGGTGATCGAGCTGGTCGAGCGCGATGTCGCCGCCAAGGGTCTCGACAGCGGGCCGAAGCCCGAGGTGGCGGAGGCCGAGACGGCCGAGGCGTGATCACGCCTGGCCGTAGCGATTGGAGAGGGGCGGGTGGGAGACCACTCGCCCTTCTGCTTTTCTTGGCCCTCCTCTCCTGGCCGGCCCGGGCGCGGGCGCCGGCGGAGCCCTCCCCGCTGACCCTGGCGGGGCAGTCTGTCGCGGCGCTCGCGAGGCACCCGGATCTGTCGATTGGATTCCGGTCCGTCACGCGCGGCCGACAGACCTATGTGCTCCGTCATCTCCGCGCGGCCGATCCGGGCTCGCTCGAGGTCGCGGAGGATCGCTACGTCTATGGCTGGACCTGCGACGGGGCGGATTGCGCGCGGGACGGCCTGTTCCTCGGCTATGACAGTGAGACTGAGCGTTTCTACCTTCTCCTGCTGGATGAGGGTGTGGCGAGCCTCACCGTTCCGACCCGTGGCGCTCCCTGGCCCGGCCCGCTGGCCCGGGCGGTGCTCGCCGTGAAGCCCGACCTTCGCTCCTTCCGGGCCGAGTAGAGCCCGCAACGCCTCCGATCTCCCGCCGTTTCCCGCCTGAACCGGGAGGAACTCCGTGATGATGCGATGGGCGCTCGGCCTTGCCGTTCTCTTCGCCCTGCTCGCGCTGCTGGCGCGGGTGTTGCAACTCGGCTTCTCGCTGGCCCTCATCGTGGTCTCGGGCCTCGCTCTCCTGGCCGCGATCGGCACCGCCGTCCTAGGGAGGGCGAGGCTCGGGGGCGGCCCGCCGCACGGCCGGGCCTGACCCGCCTATTCCACCCGGATATTCGCCTCCCGCACGAGGGTGGCCATGGTCGCGCGCCCGTCGCGGATGAAGCGCGCGAACTCATCCGGCGCGGAGCCGACGGGGAGGGCCACAAGCTGGTCCAGCCGTGCCTTGACCTCGGGCTCGGCGAGAGTGGTAGACATCGCGCCGTGCAGCCGCTCGGCGACGCTTGCCGGCGTCCCCGCGGGAGCGAAGAGGGCGCACCACTCGGCGATGGTCAGCCCGGGGAGCCCGGCCTCAGCGAAGGTCGGCAGATCGGGGCGGGAGGCGATCCGCGCTTCGGTCGCCACCGCGAGCAGGCGCGCCCGCCCGCCATCCGCGACCGGTCCGGCCGACAGGGCTGTGATGAAGGCGCCGTCCAGCACGCCGGCGGCAAGGTCGCGGGCGGCATCCGCACCGCCACGGTAGGGCGCATGGGTCAGCTCGATCCCGGCCAGCCGCCCGAATTGGGCGAGGGCGAGATGGCCGGCCGTGGCATTGCCCTGCGTGCCGATGTTCAGCGCGCCGGGCCGCGCCTTCGCCACGGCGATGAACTCGGCCAGGCTGCGCGCCGGGCTATCGGCCTTCACGGCCAGCACCTGCGGGAAGGTCGCCGCGAGGGTGACGGGCAGAAAGGCGGTTGCGTAGTCGAAGGACAGGCCGCGCAGGAGGCTTGGATTCACCACGTGGGAGGAGGCGTCCCAGAGCAGGGTGTGGCCGTCCGGGGCTGCCTGGGCCACGGCAGCCCCGCCATTGGAGCCGCTGCCACCCGTGCGGTTCTCCACCACCACGTTCTGCCCGAGCCGCTCGCCCAGGCGTGGGGCCACTACGCGGGCGACGCTGTCCGCGGCGCCGCCGGCCGCGAAGGCGACGATCAGCCGGATCGGCCGGTTGGGCCAGCCTCCCTGGGCTCGCGAGATGCCCGGCGCGGTGAGCGCGCCCGCGATTTCCAACCCCGCACTCGCCAGCACTGCGCGACGATAAAGCATCGGACAACCCCCTCCGGTCCTGTTGCGGGATGGAGGCCGCCGGCTGCACGCCTCGTCAAGCCCCGCGCTTGCGGCCGTCCCCCGGGAAGCGCTTGATGCACGCCCCAGTCCCGGAGCCCCGAATGCGCGTCACTGTCGTGCAGATGAACCCCGGTGCCGATAAGGCCGCCAACATCGCCCAGGCCACGCGGCTGGCGGAAGCCGCCATCGCGTCCGACCGCCCCGACATCATTGCCTTCCCCGAGATATGGACCTGCCTCGGCGGGGACCGTGCCACGAAGGTCGCGGCGGCGGAGAGGCTGCCCGAGCCGGGGTCGAATGCGCACGGGGGCGAGGCCTACGAGATGCTCCGCTCGATGGCGGTGGCCAACCGGATCCATGTCCATGGCGGCAGCATCGGGGAGCTGGCCGGCGAGCGGTTGCGCAACACGAGCCTCATCTTCGGCCCGGACGGGCGGGAGCTGGCCCGCTACAGCAAGATCCACCTGTTCGACATCACGGCGCCCGACGGCACGGGCTACCGCGAGAGCGCCACTTATGACGGTGGGAGCGCGATCGTCACCACCCGCACGGGAGAGATGGTGTCCGGCCTCGCCATCTGCTACGATGTCCGCTTCCCCGAGCTCTTCCTCTCTCTTCGCCAGGCCGGGGCGGAGCTGATCTTCCTGCCCGCCGCCTTCACCCTCCAGACCGGGAAGGACCACTGGGAGGTGCTGATCCGCGCCCGCGCCATCGAAACCCAGTGCTGGTTCGCCGCCCCTGCCTGCTGGGGCCAGCACATGGAGCCGAAGGGGCCGCGCCACACCTACGGCCATTCCCTCATCTGCGATCCCTGGGGGCATGTCGTGGCCAGGTGCTCGGACGGCACGGGCTGGGCGAGCGCGCGCGTCGACCGGACGGTCACCGAGCGCGTGCGCCGGGATATGCCCGTGCTGGAGCACCGCCGCCTGCCCTTCGCCGGCGACACGCCGGCGGGCGGCCGGGTGCCGGCATGACAGCCGCTCTTCTCGGCAGCGCGCCCGACCCGGACGCCGTGCGCGAGCTGCCGGAGGATCTCACCGGCCGCATCAGCTTCGTGGCTGCGACGACGGAGGAGGCCGGCGCGGCCCGCGCGCGCCTCGTCTCCCTCTATGGCGACGCGGCGGAGGATGAGGCGGCCGTCATCGTGGCGCTCGGCGGCGACGGGGCGATGCTGGAAACGCAGCACCGCTTCCTCGGCCGCAACCTGCCGATCTACGGCATGAACCGGGGCAGCGTCGGCTTCCTGATGAATGCCTACCGGGAGGAAGGGCTGCCGGAGCGGCTGCGCTCCGCCCAGGCCGCGCTGCTCCAGCCCCTGCTGATGCGCGCCACCGACGCGGTGGGGCAGGTGCACGAGGCGCTGGCCATCAACGAGGTCTCGCTCCTGCGCGAGACGCGGCAGGCCGCCAAGATCCGCATCCTTGTGGACGGGAAGGAGCGGATGGCGGAGCTGATCTGCGACGGCATCCTCGTCGCCACCCCGGCGGGGAGCACGGCCTATAACCTCTCCGCGCACGGGCCGATCATCCCGCTCGGCACCAACCTCCTGGCGATGACGCCGATTTCCGCCTTCCGCCCCCGGCGCTGGCGCGGCGCGCTGCTGCCGGGCAACGCCGCCGTCGCCTTCGAGATCCTGGAGGCCGCGAAGCGCCCCGTTGCCGCCGTAGCAGACTACACGGAGGTGCGCGACGTCCGCCGCGTGGAGATCTGCGAGAGCCGCCGCCTGCGGCTGACCATGCTCTTCGATCCCGACCACGGCTTGCCCGAGCGCATCCTCGCCGAGCAGTTCACGGTCTGAGGAATCCCTCCAGCGCCGCCAACACCTCCTCCGGCGCCTCCTCGGCGAGGTAGTGGCCGCTGTTCACCGGCCCGCCCGCGATGGTGCCGTCCGCGTAGTCGCGCCAGAGGGTGAGCGGCTCGTACCACTTCCCGATCTTCCCCTTCGCGCCCCAGAGGACAAGCAGCGGACAGCGCAGGCGCTCCCCGGCGCGGCGGGAGGCGCGGTCGTGCTCGAGGTCGATTCCCGCGGCCGCCCGGTAGTCCTCGCAGATGGACTCTACCGTGCCGTCCTGGTGCAGGGCAGCGATGTAGTCGGCGCGGGCCTCGGGGTGGAAGAACCCGTCATCCTTCGGCTCGCGCGCGGTGTGCAGCCGGAACCAGTCCTCCACGTCCCGTCGGATCAGCCGCTCGGGCAGGGGATGCGGCTGAGCCAGGAGGAACCAGTGATAGTAGCCCAGGGCGAAAGCGGTATCCGTCCGCTCGAAATGCGCGAGGGTGGGAATGATGTCCATCACGCAGAGCCGGTCTACCCGCTCAGCGTGATCGAGGGCCAGCCGGTGCGCCACGCGCGCTCCGCGGTCGTGGCTGACGACGCCGTAGCGCGCGTAGCCCAGCCCCTTCATGAGCGCGGCCATGTCTGCCGCCATGGCGCGCTTGCTGAAGGCCTCGCTTCCCTGCGAGATGCCCGGCTTGCCGCTGAAGCCGTAGCCGCGGAGGTCCGGCAGGATCACGGTGAAGCGGCGCGCGAGGGTTGGGGCTACGCGGTGCCACATCGCATGGGTCTGCGGGTTGCCGTGGAGAAGCAGAAGGGGCGGGCCGCTCCCGGCGCGCCGGAGGCGCAGCGCCACCCCGTTCGCCTCCCGGGTCTCCAGCTTGAAGCCCTCGAAGAACATGCTCCCTCCCGTTCCCTTGCCGCCGCCACTCTGCGATGCGGCGCGGCATCCGTCAGCCCGCCGCCATTCCTCGGCCGGCCGATCCGTGGCATCCCTGGCCTTACCCAACCGCGGGCTGCTGGCCACGGAGGGAAAGGGAGGTCCATCGCATGATCACGCGCCGCCACGCGCTCGCCCTTCCAGCTGCCCTCGCCGCGCCTCTCGCGGCGCGCGCCCAGGTGCCCTGGTCTCCCGGCCGCCCGATCGTCCTCGTGGTGCCCTATCCCGCCGGCGGCCCGACCGACGTGCTCGCCCGGCTGGTGGCGGGCGAGATGGCCAGGGACCTCAACTCTCCCGTCGTGGTGGAGAATGTCGCGGGCGGGGGAGGATCGATCGGCGCGCGCCGCGTGGCGACGGGGCCGGCGGACGGCACGCAGATCGTGCTCGCCTCCAACCAGACCCATGCCACCAACATTTCGCTTCTCCCCGATGGCGGCGGCTACCACCCCGTGCGGGACTTCGCGCCGGTCGCGGGGCTGGCCGACCTGCAGCACATCCTCGTCCTGCGCCCCGATGTTCCGGCCGCCAGCGTGCCGGAACTGCTCACGCGGCTCCGCGCCCGGCCGGGCTCCATCACTTGCGCCTCCACCGGCCAGGGCTCGGCCTCGCATCTGACGTTGGAGCTGTTCCGCGCAAAGACGGGCGTGGAGATGGTGCATGTGCCCTATCGCGGCTCCTCGCCCATGCTGAACGACCTGCTGGGCGGCCATGTGCAAGCGAGCTTCGCCACGGCCCCGACGATCCTGTCCCAGGTGCAGTCGGGTGGGCTGCGCGCCCTGGCCGTCGCCTCCCCGAACCGCTCGCCTCACCTGCCGGAGTTGCCGACCCTGGCCGAGGCCGGGGTGGCCGGGGTGGAGGCGGATGCCTGGTTCGGCCTCTTCGCCCCGGCCGCCGTGCCCGCGCCCGCCCTGGCCCGGTTGCGGGAGCTTGCCCTCGCCGCCATGGCGCGGGAGCCGGTGCGGGCCAGGACCACCGAGGTAGGGATGACGGTAAACCTCCGGAATGCCGAGGCCATGGGTGCCTTCCTGCGCCAGGACATCGAGCGCTGGGCCGAGGTGATTCGCGTCGCGAAGGTGAAGGCCGAGTAGGGGCGGACGGCCCCCTTCCGGGGATACCCCGGACCGCGACGAGCGAATGAGCTCGGGGGCGGGGCTGAGCCGGGAGGCGCTGCCGCCTTCCGCCCTTGTGCCCGAGGCAGGGCGGGGAGCCTGGAGCCCGGACACGCGAACGCCGCCGGTTCCCTGCGGAACCGGCGGCGCTCGGAAGGCCGAAAAGGTGGAAGAGGCTACTTGCGCCCCTTCGCCCGGGCCTTGCGGGCGGCGTAGCGGCGGTCGCGCTCAAGTTTCGCTTCGATCAGCTCCTGCTTGGCGCGCTCCGCAGCCTCGGCAGCTTGGCGGGCGAGCTCGGCCTGGCGGGCCTCCTCTTCGGCGATGAGGCGCAGGCGCTCAGCCTCCTGGCGTGCCTTCTCCTCCTCCTTGAGGCGGCGGCGCTCGGCCTCGCGCGCCTCGCGGGCCTGGATGATCTGGCGGCGCTCTTCCTGGCGGGCGATCACGGCCGGATCATCGCCGGCCGGGCGGGACTTGAAGCGCTCCAGGAGAGCCTTCTTCGCCTCCAGGGAATTCTTGCTGCGGTCGTTGAAATCGGTGCCCTTAAGGGTTCGCATCGTTGCTCTCTGCTGGGGTCCGGTACCGGTCCTGTTCCGGTTGCTGGGAATCCGGGGCGGGCCGCGTCACGCGATGGGCGTCAGGTGGCATCGCCCGGGCGAAAAAGAAAGCCCGGAAAGCCACGGCCTGACGCCGCAGGCCCTCCGGGCAAGTGCTTACAGGGAGGCTTCACGTCTGGGAGACGCGGGATCCTAGGATCCCATTCAGCGAATCACCGAACGAAACGGAGGGTAGCCCGACCCCGCCGCGCGCGGCGTGCCAAGAACATCCATCCGCCATGCAGCGCCCGCATGGATCGGCCTTCCCAAGCGTTCAGCCTCCCCCGGCGAGTTCCGCCACGAGAAAGTCGCGGAACACCGCCACGCGCTTCGAGCTCCGCATCTCCTCGGGATAAACGAAGAAGGCCTCGATCTTGGGGGTGTTCAGATCGGGCAGGACGGTGACCAGCTCGTTCAGGTCCTCGCCCATATAGTCCGGCAGCGCGGCCAGCCCGAGGCCCGAGCGCACCGCGCGCAGCATGGCGGGCAGGGAGTTCACCTCCACCGCCGCGCGGCGCGGCGATCCCGGGCGCCGGCCGGCCTCAATCAGCCAGTTTATGTCCTCCACGGGCGGGTGGTAGTCGCCGTAGATGATTAGCCGGTGGGCATCCAGGTCCTCCGCCCGCTGCGGGATGCCCGCGTTGCGGAGGTAGTCCGCCGATCCCACCACCTTCCAGCCGAAAGTCGCGATGTGGCGCTGGATCAGGTCCGGCTGGCGGGGCGGGTGCATGCGGATGGCGAGGTCGGCCTCGCGCATGGCGAGGTCCAGCTCCGTGTCGTCCAGCAGGAGGGTGACGGTCACCTCGGGGTGCAGGGCGAGAAACCGCTCCAGCCGGGGGGCGAGCCAAGTGGAGCCGAAGCCGGTCGTCGTCGTCACTTTCAGCCGGCCGGCCGCGCGCTCCCGGCTCTCGGTCAACAGCGCCTCGGTCATGGCGAGCTTGGCGAAGACCTCTCGCACGGTCTTATTCAGCGTCTCGCCCTGCTCCGTCAGGATCAGGCCGCGGGCGTGGCGGTGGAAGAGCGGCACCGCGAGGCTCTCCTCCAGCGCCTGGATCTGGCGAGAGACGGCGGACTGGCTGAGGTTCAGCGTGTCGCCGGCATGGGTGAAGGATCCCGCCTCGGCCACCGCGTGGAAGACGCGCAGCTTGTCCCAGTCGAGCGGCATCAGACGCTCACCGCGTCATAGGCGGCGGGGGAGGGGGCATCGTCCGGGATGTGAGCGAGCCACTTCTCCGCGTCCAGCGCGGCCATGCAGCCGGAACCGGCGGCCGTGACGGCCTGTCGGTAGATCCTGTCCTGCACATCCCCTGCGGCAAAGACCCCGGGGATGCTGGTGCGCGCCGATCCCGGCTCCGTCACGATGTAGCCGTCCTCGTCGGTGGCGAGCTGGCCGCGGAAGAGGGCGGTGGCGGGGTCGTGGCCGATGGCGACGAACATGCCGTCCACCGGCAGCTCGTAATGGCCGCCGCCCACGAGGTCCCGGAGCTTCAGCGCGCGGAGCGAGCGGAACTGCCCCTCGGTCGCCAGCGCCTCCTCCACGACCGTGTTCCAGATGATCGAGATCTTGGGGTGCCCGAACAGCCGCTCCTGCATGATCCGCTCGGCGCGAAGGCTGTCCCGCCGGTGGATCAGCGTCACCTTGCTCGCCAGCCCGGCGAGGTAGAGGGCCTCCTCCACCGCCGAGTTGCCGCCGCCGATCACCGCCACCTCCTTGCCTCGGAAGAAGAAGCCGTCGCAGGTGGCGCAGGCGGAGACGCCGAAGCCCGAGAGCTCCTTCTCCCCGGGGATGCCGAGCCAGCGCGCCTGGGCGCCGGTGGCGATCACCACGGACGAGGCCTCGTAGCTGTCTCCCGAGTCGCCCAGGGCGCGGAAGGGCCGTGCGCCGAGTTCCACAGCGGTGATGACGTCCCCGATGATGCGGGTGCCGACATGCTCGGCCTGGGCGCGCATCTGGTCCATCAGCCAGGGTCCCTGTACGGCGCTGGCGAAGCCAGGGAAGTTCTCCACATCGGTGGTGATGGTGAGCTGCCCGCCCGGCTGCAGCCCAGCGACGAGGATCGGCTCGAGCCCCGCGCGGGCCGCGTAGATCGCGGCAGTATAGCCGGCCGGTCCGGCCCCGAGGATCAGCAGTCGCGTGCGGTGGGTGTCGGGCACGTCCATGTCCTGAGTGCAGTGCAGAATCGCCGGCACACCATATCGGTGCATCGGGGCGGATGCACCACCCCTGGGGGAGGGCCCGGCGAGCGGCCCTTGATGAGGGCAGCACGGACGGGGATAGTGGCGGGGGATGGACCGGCACGCCAGGGGGCCGGCCGCGAATGGCCCGAGAGAAGACCAGACCTTGAAAGACCTCGGCCCCGCCGCCCTCGACGCGACCGATCGGGACATCCTGCGCGAGCTACAAGCCGATGGGCGCATGACGAACGTGGCGCTGGCGGCCCGCGTCGGCCTTTCCGCCCCGCCCTGCCTCCGCCGCGTGCGCCGGCTGGAGGAGACCGGGGTGATCCGCGGCTACCACGCCGATGTGGATCCCGCTGCCCTGGGCTGGGAGATCACCTTCTTCGCCGTGGTTGGGCTGGAAAGCCAGAAGCTGCCCGTGCTGGAGGCCTTCGAGGCCATGGTGCGCGACTGGCCGGAGGTGCGGGAGTGCCACATGATCCGCGGCGGCGGGGACTTCCTGCTGCGCCTCGTCGCCCGGAACCCCGCGCATGAGAACGAATTGACCAACCGCCTGACGGGTGCCGCGACGGTCATGCATGTCCGCACCCTCCAGACCATCCGCACCTCCAAGGACGAGGCGGGCGTGCCGGTCGAGGGTTAGCGCTTTCAGGGAAGAAACTGCGCCAGTAAACTGTTTTGTGAAGCGGCTGCATGTGGGAGGGCGGATAAACACTTAGGGCCGGTCATTCCCAGGAGGGGAACGAATGTCCGCCGGCCTGCCGGACCATGAAACGCCCATGCTGTGGGGCGTGGTGCAGCGCGTGATCCTGCCCGGCCTGGCCCTCGGCCTGGCCGCGACGCTGGGCGTTGCTACGTGGACCGCCGTGCAGCCCGCGCTGGAGAGCCGCGTTCTGCGGCAGCAGGAGGCATCGGGCGAGGCGCCGGCCGAGCGCACCGCCGCCGTGCCGCCGGCAGCGGTCCTTGCCGAGCCCCCCCCGCTTCCCGCCGCCGCGCCCGCGGCAGCCCTTCCCGAGGAGGCGCCCACCTCCGGCGACGACGTGGACAGCCTGCTCCGCAAGGCCGCCGAGTTGGATGTTGAGCTGGACCGGCTGGAGGCCCAGCTCCGCGCCTCCGCCCGGCAGAGGGCCGAGCAGGAGGCGCGGGAGGGACCGTCCGCCGAGGACCTGCCCCTCATCACGGCGCTTCCCCTGCCACCCCCCGCCCCGCCCGAGATCGCCGGACCCGACGGTCCGCTCGCCGCCCTTCCGATGCCGCCGCCCGCCCCGCCGGGGGATGCCGTGCCCACCGGCACGCTCGCCGCACTGCTCAGGCCGCCTTCCGCGCCGCCCATGGGGGAGGTGCTCGCCGGTCCCTCGGCCTCGCTTCCCTTGCCGCCGCCCGCACCCCCGGAAGGCGTGGCCTTTCCCGGCATCCTTGCCGCCCTGCCGCTGCCGCCGCCGGCTCCGCCAGCAGTCGCCATGCCGGTCGCTCCGCAGGTACCGGGGAACGAGACGCTCGCTGCCCTGGCACCGGCCAGCCGCGCGGCTGTGCCGGTTCCTCCGCCGGCGCAGCGCGCCTCCGCCCAGGCCGCGCGCGAGGCGCAGGAAGCCGGTCCCGCGCGCGGCTCGCCGAACATCCGCCAGGCCGCCGCGGCCGCGGTGGCCCAGCGCCGTTGCCAGGTCATCACCCTCCGCATCCAACTCGGCGAGGAGCCGTCCCGTGCCGATCAACGCTTTCTCCGCGATGGCTGCCGCTAGGGGCGCCGCCGCCACAGCTCTCGGCTTTTTGCTGATGCTGGCCAGCTGTTCCGGCCCGCAGGGGCCGCAAGATGCTGCCTCTCTCCCTATGCGGGTGGCGGGCGCGCCGGAGCCGCCGCGCACGGCGCAGAGCCTCGACGAGGCCGTGCTGAGCATGACGGTCGCGCTCTTCGACCGCGCGCGCATCGCGCCGCCGGAGAACCCGGGCGGCTACTCCCTCGTCGTCGATCCGCTGATCGACCGCGCGACGGGGGAGCAGTCCGCCACCACCCGCCGCATGGAGCAGCGGATCGGGGCGGTGCTGCGGGAGCGCTACCCCGAGATCCGGCTGCGGCCCTTCAACACGGCCGCCCTCGAGGAGAGGCCCCTCATCCTGCTAGGCTCGATCACCGGGGTGGACGGCGCCGGCATCATCCCGCCCGCGCGGGAGCCGCGGCCGCAGACCTACCGAATCTGGGCGGTGCTGGGCGATCTCCGCACGGGGAAGGTAGTGGCGCACGAGACGGCCTGGGTGCGCGGGCCGGAGATCGACACGACCCCGGCCCCATTCTATGCCGACAGCCCGGCCTGGACGTCGGACGGCGTCACCGCCGCCTATCTCAGGACCTGCGCTGGCAATCCGGGCGATCCGATCGACCCTGCTTATCTCGCCGCGCTGGAGGCCCAGGCGCTGATCTCCGACGGGACGAGGGCCTATGAGAAGGGGAACTACCCCCTGGCCCTCGCTTCGTACGACGCCGCTTCCCGCCGGCCCGGCGGGGACCAGCTTCGCGTGCGGAACGGCATCTATCTTAGCAACCGGGCGCTCGGCCGACGCCGCGAGGCGGAGGAGGCCTTCGGCGCCGTCGTCGATCACGGGCTGGACCGCGGAAAGCTGGCGGTGAAGTTCCTCTTCCAGCCGGGCACGACGCGCTTCGCGCCGAGCAGGGACATCAGCGGCGACTATCCCATGTGGATCCGCCAGATAGCCCGCCGCACCGCGCCCCGCGACGTCTGCCTCGCCATCACCGGCCATGCGAGCCCGACGGGCGCCTCCTCGGTCAACCAGCGCCTCTCGGCCGGGCGGGCCGAGGCGGTGCGGAACGGGCTGGTGGCCGAGCGCGCCGTCCTGCGCCCGCGCACGGAGGCGGCCGGGCTGGGCGCCTCCCGGCCGCTGATCGGCACGGGCAAGGACGACGCGACGGACGCGCTGGACCGCCGCGTTGAGTTCGAGCCCGCGGCCTGCCCCATCAGGGTGGCGGACCGCCTCTGATCCGCCGACCCGGGAGATCCCGCCGCGCTACAGCTTGAGCGAGATGCCCGCGACGCCGCTCGCCTGCTCCAGCCCGGCGAGGGCGTTGAGGTAGGCGGCGCGCGCCGCATTGGCCGCCACGCGCGTCTGGTTGAGGGTGCGGAGCGCGTCCAGCGTGTCGAGCAGCGTGCGCCCGCCGGCGGCATAGGCGGCCTCGGTGGAGCGATATGCCTCCTCGGCCCGGCGGAGCGCAGCGCCCGTGGTCAGGTCTAGCAGGGAGCGGGCCTGGACGAGGGAGGCCCAGGCGGTGGCGAGATCCGCCTGCGCGCCCGCCAGCGCCGCCCCGGCCTGGGCCTGGCCGCGCTGGGCGGCGGCGACCGCGATGTTCCCCTCCACGATGCGGCTGGTGAAGATCGGCACGGAGAGGCCGATGCCGAGCGTGTCGGTCGCGCGCAGGCTGCGGGCGGAGTTGGGCAGGTCCTGGCTCAGCTCCGTGCGGGTGACGCCACCGGAGATGGCGAGATCGCGGGAGCGGCCGGCCTCGACGAGGCCGTGTTCGCCTCGGCAGCGCCGAGGTTGCGGGAGGCGACCAGGACGTCCGGACGGTTCGGCAGGGCCTCCGCAGCGTCTCGCGGGAGACCTCGACCGCGGGGGCGCCGTTGAAGGTGCCGCGGATGTCCAAGGGCATGCCGGCCAGGATCGCGGCCACGGCGTCCCGCCCCGTGCCGCGCGCGGCGGGCTCGGCCGTGCGGGTGGCGTCCTGGCCGAGCAGGGCGGCCACCTGCGCAGCGGCGGCTGCATAGGCCTGGGCGGCGTTGGCGAGGTCCTGCTCGAAGGGGAGGCGGCTCGCCTGGAAGCGAAGGAGGTCCGATTCCGGGATGGCGCCGTCCCGCACCTGGCGGGAGAGCAGCCCCTCCGTGCCGTTCCCGCTGGCGCGGTTGGCCATGGCCACCTGCAGGTTGGCGCGGGCCTGCAGCGCGGCGATGAGGACGGTGCGCAGGTTGAAGACCTGGGTGCGGAGCGCGTCCAGCACGGCGGCCTCGGCCACGCTGATGCCCTCCTCCGCGAAGCGCCGGCGCAACTCGCGCTTGCCGCCGCGCCCGATGGTGAAGGAGAGGGTCACCGAGGCGTTGTTCAGCGGGGAGACGTAGCGCCCGCCAGTGTAGCCGCTGAACCGCCCGCCCTCGTTCACCTGCGCCGTGGTCTGGCTGTGGCCGATGCTGCCGACGGGCACGGTGTCCGCCACCAGCCGCTGCGCGCGGGCGATGTCGATGCCGCGGCGGGCGGCCACCATCGCCAGGTTGCGCTCCAACAGCATCGCCTCGGCCTGGGCGAGGGTGAGGGTGGGGGCGCGGATCGGCAAATCCGCCGCAGGGGTGGAAGCGGCGGAGGCGGCCGGGCAGGCAGGGCGCGCGGGGCGGGCCGGGGCGTTGTCCTGGGCCAGGGCGGGCGCGGCGGCCAGCGCCATGGCGAGGAGCGCGTGGGGTTAGGCGGATGGTCATCTCGGGCCTTCGCGTGATGCGGGCGAGGGGAAGGGGAGGCGCCGGGCCGGGCTGGCCGGGTGGGATGACACGGCGGCGGCGGGCCGCGCCGCGGCGGCGAGCTCGGCCCTCTCCTCCTGCTCGGCGCGGGCGCGGCCGAGCAGGTCCACGGTGACGGGCAGCACTACCAGGATGAAGAGCGGCACGAGGCCGATCCCGCCCACCACCACGATGGCGAGCGGCTTCGTTACGTCGGCGCCGATGCCGGAAGCGAGGGCCATGGGCAGCAGGCCTCAGAAGGAGGCGAAGCAGGTCATCATCACCGGGCGGAGCCGGTCGAAGCCCGCCCGCGTCAGCGCCGGCGTCCAGTCCATCCCCTCCTGCTCCCGCAGCTGGTTGAAGTAGGAGAGGAAAATGATCGCCTCCATCACCGTGATGCCGAGCAGCGCGAGGAAGCCGATGGCAGCGGGCACGGAGAAGTTCAGCCCCGCCGCGGCGAGCGCCAGCGCGCCGCCCGACACGGAGAGCGGCAGCAGGGCGAAGACCATGATCGTCTCCCGCAGCCGCCCGAAGGCGACGTAGAGCAGCACTGCGATGATCGCGAGGGCGATGGGCACCACCACCATCAGCCGCGCGACGGCCGCCTGGAGGTTCCTGAACTCGCCAACCCATTTCAGCCGGTAGCCCTGGGGAAGCTGCACGTTGCGCTCCACCCGCTGCTGCGATTCCTGCACCGCGCTGGCAGGGTCCCGCCCGCGGACGGAGAAGCGGACGGGCACGTAGCGCGAGGAGTTCTCGCGGTAGATGTAGGAGGCGCCGGAGACCATCTCGATCCGCGCCACGTCCCGCAGCAGCGCCCTTCACGCCGGAGGCGGCCTCCTGGACATTGTCGGAGATCGCCTGGGAGAAGGAGAACTCGACGCCCGCGAACTCATCCTCCAGTCGGCGGCTCACGGCGGCCACCAGCTCGTCCCGCGTGTGGGCGGTGGTCCACCTCTCCTGCGGGATGAGGGGGACGATGAACTCGGCGTTGAAGAAGCCTGCACTGTCCGTACCGTCATCCGGCCGGCCCTGCTGGGAGGTGACGGTGATCACCTCCGGGAACTCCATCAGGATGTGCCGGATGCGGTTGGCGACGGGGTTGCCCTCTTCCAACGAGATCTCGGCGCCGACGACTACCTCGTGAAGCCCGTCGCCCTAGCCGAGCTGGTGGTGCGGCTGAACGCGGCGCGGCGGAGGGGCGTGCGGGCGGTGCCATCCCTCTCCCTCGGCGCGCTGTCCCTGGACCCGCTCTCCCGTGCCCTCACCCTCGGCGGCGCCCCTTTCGACCCACCACCGCGCGAGCGGACGCTGCTTGAGGTCCTGCTGCGCGCCGCGCCCCGTAGCCAAGGAGATGCTGGAGGCCCGGCTTGCCGGATTCGACCGGGCGGTGCAGCCGAACGCAGTGGAGGTATATGTCCACCGGCTGAGGGCGCGGCTCGGCCAGGCCGGGGCAGGGGTGGTGATCCAGACCGTGCGGGGTCTGGGCTACCGGCTGGAGGCGGCGCCGGCCGGCGGGGCCGCGCCGGATTGAACTCCTGCCCACCGCGGGCGGCTACGCGGCCGGGTGGGAATGCCCCTTGGCCGTGCTGGTCAGGGAACGAAAGCCAGGGCCGATCAAGCGGCACCCGCGAAGCCCGTGCCGCCGGACTTGAGGGGCCGGAGATTGAAGCGTCGCTTCCTTGCTCCTTCCGTTCCACTACCACCCCCACCGGAGCACGAGCGGATCGGTCCGGCGCGCCACCTCGATCAGCCCCGCGCGCGTGGCGGGGTGTAGCGGCTGGAGCGGGGCGCGGGGGGCGTCGCAGGCGATCACCCCGCCTTCCTTCATCAGCGCCTTGGCCGCGAGAAGGCCGCATTGCCGGTTCTCGTAGTTGATGAGGGGGAGCCAACGCTGGTAGGCCTCCGCCGCCTCCTCGCGTCGCCCTTCGCGGTAGGCATCCACGATCTGCCGGATGCCGTCGGGGAACCCTCCGCCGGTCATGGTGCCGGTGGCGCCCGCATCGAGATCGGCCATGAGGGTGATCGCCTCCTCGCCGTCCCAGGGGCCTTCCACCGCCTCGCCCCCGAGCGCAATCAGCTCGCGCAGCTTGGCGGCGGCGAACGGGACCTCGATCTTGAAATAGGAGACCTGCTCGATCTCTCGCGCCATGCGCGCGAGGAGGGGCGCCGACAGGGCCGTGCCGCTGACGGGGGCGTCCTGGATCATGATCGGGATGCCGATCGCATCCGATACGCTTCGAAAGAAGTCAAGGATCCCGATCTCGGGCACGCGGATGGTGGCGCCGTGATAGGGCGGCATCACCATCACCATCACCGCCCCCGCTGCCTGCGCCTGGCGCGACCGCTCGGCGCAGACCTGGGTAGAGAAATGCGTGGTGGTCACGATCACCGGCACGCGTCCGGCGACGTGATCTAAGATCTCCGCCGTCAGCACCTCGCGCTCGCCGTCAGAGAGAACAAATTGCTCGGAGAAGTTGGCGAGGATGCAGAGCCCATCAGACCCTGCATCGATCATGAAATCCACGCACCGCTTCTGCCCCGCGAGGTCGAGTGCACCGCCCTCGTCGAAGATGGTGGGCACGACGGGGAAAACGCCCTGGTAGCGGGGGCGGGATGCAGTCATCGCAACTCTCCGGATCTGCCGAGGGCGGTTCAGTGGTTGTCGCGCGCGACCGGGGCGCCGCTGTTGCCGACGAGGAAGTCGAGGTCCACGCCCTTGTCGGCCTGTAGCACGTGCTGGACATACATGCGGGTGTAGCCGCGCTCGGCGAGCGGGGTGGGCGGTGGCATCCATGCGGCGCGGCGCGCAGCGAGCTCCGCGTCATCCACATGCAGGTGCAGGCTGCGCGCAGGCACGTCGAGGGTGATCGTGTCGCCGTTCTGCACGAGCGCCAGGTTTCCGCCCGCCATCGCTTCCGGCGCGACATGGAGCACCACGGTGCCGTAGGCCGTGCCGGACATGCGGGCGTCCGAGATGCGGATCATGTCGCGCACGCCCTGGCGCAGCAGCTTCGGCGGCAGGGGCATGTTGCCCACCTCCGCCATGCCGGGATAGCCCTTCGGGCCGCAGTACTTCAGCACCATGAAGCAGCTCTCGTCGATGTCGAGCGCCTCGTCGTTGATGCGCTCGTGCAGGTCCTCAATGCTCTCGAACACCACGGCGCGGCCGGTGTGCTGCAGCAGGTGCGGCGAGGCGGCGGAGGGCTTGATGACGGCGCCGTCGGGGCAGAGATTGCCGCGCAGGATGGCGATGCCGGCCTGGGCCTTGAACGGCGCGTCGTAGGAGTGGATGACGTCGCGGTTCCAGCACTGGGCATCCGCCACGTTCTCGGCGAGCGTGCGGCCATTGGCAGTGATCGCGTCGCTGTGGAGGAGGCCGCGCTCGACGAGATCCCGTAGTACCACGGGCAGTCCGCCGGCGTAGTAGAAATCCTCCATCAGGTGCTCGCCGGAGGGCCGGAGGTTCACGAGGCAGTTCACCTCGCTTGCCAGCCGGTCGAAGTCCTCAAGCTCCAGTTTCACGCCGACGCGGCCGGCGATGGCCAGAAGGTGCACCACCGCGTTGGTGGAACCGCCGATGGCGGCCAGCGTCCGGATCGCGTTCTCGAAGGCCTGTCGCGTCAGGATCTTCGAGAGGCGCAAGTCCTCCCGCACCATCTCGACGATCCGCCGCCCGGCGAGGCGCGCCAGCTCGTTGCGCCGTGCATCGGGCGCCGGGATGGCGGCATTGCCTGGCAGGCCGGCGCCGAGCGCCTCGACCATCGAGGCCATGGTGGATGCCGTGCCCATGGTCATGCAGGAGCCGGCAGAGCGCGACATGGCGCCCTCGGCCTCGTGGAACTCGCGCAGCGTGATCTCGCCGGCGCGGAGCTGCTCGCTCATGGAGATGGTGTTGGTGCCCGAGCCGATCTTCTGGCCACGGTAATGGCCGCTGAGCATCGGGCCGCCCGAGACGCCGATGGTCGGCAGGTCCACGCTGGCCGCGCCCATCAGCAGGGAGGGCGTGGTCTTGTCGCAGCCCATCAGCAGCACGACGCCATCGAGCGGGTTGGCGCGCAGCGCCTCCTCCACGTCCATGGAGGCGAGATTGCGGTAGAGCATGGCCGTCGGGCGCATCTGCGTCTCGCCCAGGCTCAGCACCGGGAACTCCAGCGGATAGCCGCCAGCCTCAAGGATGCCGTAGCGTACGTGCTCGGCGATGGTGCGGAAATGCCCGTTGCAGGGTGTCAGCTCGGACCAAGTGTTGCAGATGCCCACCACCGGGCGCCCGTCGAACTGGTCGTTCGGCAGGCCGCGGTTGCGCAGCCAGGAACGGTAGTAGAAGCCCATCTTGTCCTGGCGCGCGAACCAGGCGCGGGAGCGCAGCTCGCCAGGTTTCCTGTAGTCGTTCGGGTCGTCGGTCACGGAGTGGTTTCCTCAAGCCGTGCGGAGTTGCGCCGCTCCAGCTCCAACAGCAGTGCAGAGTGGTCCAGGTCGCCCTCGGCCGCGATCAGGCTGCGGAAGGGGCCGGCGGTGATGGCGGTAGAAGGCGTCTCGCCGAGTCCGAGACGCGAGGCCGCGTCCAGCGTGTTGCCGAGGTCCTTCAGATGCGTCACGCAGCGGCCGCGCGTGGTGAAGTCGCGCTCGATCATGCGTTGGGCGTGCAGGTCGAGGATGCGGCTCTCGGCGAAGCCGCCGCGCAGGGCCTCGCGCTGCCGCGCGGGGTCGGCGCCGCCGCGCGCCGCGATCAGGAACGCCTCCGCCACCGCACCGATGGTCGCGCCGACGATCACCTGGTTCGCCAGCTTGGCGAGCTGCCCAGCCCCGCTGGGCCCGACCAGCACGGGCCGGCCCAGGGCGCGCAGTGCGGGTTCGGCGCGGGCGAAGACCTCGGCCTCGCCGCCCGCCATGATGGCCAGCGTGCCGTCGATCGCGGCGGTGGTGCCGCCCGAGACAGGCGCATCCAGGTGGTACACGCCGCGGGCGGCGAGGCGGCGCGCGTGGTCCTGCGCCTCGGCCGGGCGGATGGAGGACATGTCGGCCACCACGGCGCTGGTTGGGATTGCGTCAGTGACGCCGCTACCGAACAGCACGGCGTCCACAATCGGGCCATTCTCAAGCATCGTAATGACCAGCTCCGCTTCGGCCACCGCCTCGGCCGCGGTAACTCTGCTGGTCGCGCCGGCTTCCACGAGGGGCGCGGCCTTGTCGGGGCTGCGGTTCCAGACGGTGAGGGCATGCCCGGCAGCCAGGAGGTTGCGCGCCATCGGCGCCCCCATCAGGCCCAGGCCGAGGAAGGCGATTCTCATGCGTGATTCCCTGCCTGGGCGAGCCTCATGGCCCGGCTGGTCCGGTGCCGGCCGAGAAGCGCGGCCAGCACGGGCCAGAGAAGGAAGAGGACGGCCAGCGTGGAGAGCGTGCCGACCAGCGGGTTGGACCAGAGCACGCCCAGTGAGCCGTTGGAGAGGAGCATCGACTGGCGGAAAGCATCCTCCGCCTTGTCGCCGATTACCATGGCGAGGACGAGCGGGGCCAGCGGGTAGTCCAGCTTCTTCATCAGGAAGCCGGCGGCCCCGAAGACGAGGGCCAGCCAGAGGTCGAAGGGCGCGCCCGCGACGGTGTAGGCCCCGACGAGGCAGACGGTGACGATGATCGGTCCAATGACGGAGAAGGAGACGGAGAGCATGGCTGCGAAGAGCGGCACGGTGGCGAGGGCCAGCACCACGCCGATCACGTTGCCCAGATACATCGAGGCGATCATGCCCCAGACGAAGTCGCGTTGCTCGGTGAAGAGCATCGGGCCGGGGTTGAGGCCCCAGATCATCAGCCCGCCCAGCATGACTGCCGAGGTCGCCGAGCCCGGGATGCCGAGGGCGAGCATGGGCAGCATGGCGGAGGTGCCGGCGGAGTGGTCGGCGGTCTCGGGCGCGATCACGCCCTCCGGCTCGCCATGGCCGAAGCGGGCGCCGTTGCGCGACATCCGCCGCGCGAGGCCGTAGGACATGAAGGAGGCGGCGGTGGGGCCGCCCGGCGTGATGCCCATCCAGACCCCCACCGCGCTGCCGCGCAGCACCGCGACCCAGTAGCGCGGCAGGCTGACGAGGGTCCGCAGCATGGCGCGGGGATCGAGACGGCCGTTCGCCCCCTTGAACTCCGGCCCTTCCTCGATCGTTAGCAGCAGTTCGCCGAGGCCGAAGAGGCCGATGACGACGACGAGGAAGGAGATGCCGCGGATCAGCTCGGGAATGTCGAAGGTCAGGCGCATGGAGCCGGAAACGGTGTCCATCCCCATCATGCCGAAGCCGAAGCCCAGGCTGAGCGAGACGATCGTCTTGAGCGGCGTGCCGCCGCCGAAGGCGATGAAGGAGGCGAAGGCGAGAAAGTAGACCGCGAAATACTCCGGCGGCCCGAAGCGCAGCGCGAAGGAGGCGACCGCGCTGGAGAGCAGGGTGATGACGACAATGCCGACCATCGCGCCGATGCCGGCGGAGAGGAAAGCATAGGTCAGCGCCTCGCTCGCGCGCCCCTGCCGCGCCATGGGGTAGCCGTCGAAGGTGGTGGCGACGGAGGACGGCTCGCCCGGGATGTTGAAGAGGATAGAGGTCGTCGAGCCGCCGAACAGCGCCCCCCAGTAGAGACTGGTGAGGAGGATAATGGCCGAGACGGGGTCCATGCTGAAGGTGAGCGGCAGCAGCAGCGTGACGCCGTTCGGCGCCCCGAGCCCGGGCAGCACGCCGACGAGGATGCCGAGCAGCACGCCCGCCATCATGAGCATCAGGTGGTGTGCGGTGAGCGCGACGGAGAAGCCGTGCATCAGCGCGTCGAGATTGGACAGCATGTCGCGCGCCCCTCAGCCCAGGCCCAGCAGCACTTCGAGCGGCCCCTTCAGGAGCGGCACGGAGAACCATCTCTCGAACACGACGAAGGTGACGGCGGTGATGCCGAGCGCGACGCCGAGGGCCGTGCCCCAGGGCCGCTTTCCCGTGAAGCGGATGGTGCCCAGCAGATAGAGCGACATGGCGAGGTAAAGGCCGAGCCACTGAGCCACCAGCACCATGCCGAGGACGGGGAGAGCGAAGCGCAGCACGCGCCCTCCGCCCTCCGCGTCCACCACCACGGCCTGGGACAGGGCCGCGCGGTTGCGCCAGGCCTGGAAGGCGACGAGGGCCGCGGCCGCCATGAGGATGAGCGAGACGCGGTAAGGGAAGAAGCCGGCCTGGGGGCCATCGGAGGCCCAGCCCGTCTCGAGCTCCACCGTGCCGCGCAACCCAGCAGCACCGACGAGGAAGACGAGCCCGGCGAAGCCGTACTCCAGTTGCAGTCGGTTCAGCATGGCCCGCCCCCCCCCGTCCGCCTCAGTTCACAAGCCAGCCTTCGGGGCCGTAGATCTCCCTCGCCGCGCGCTCCTCGTGCTCGGCCAGGGCGCGCATCTCGGTGAGGGACATGAGAGCGGCACTCTGGCTCGTGCGCTGCAGGTAGTCCCTCCATTCCTGGGTTTCGGCCACGCGCCGCATCACTTCGGCCCAGTAGGCCTGGGCCGCGGCCGGCACGCCGGGCGGCAGGAAGACGGTGCGGGGCATGCGGTACTCCTCGATTGGCACGCCCTGGCTCGCGCAGGTCGGGATGTCGGACCAGGCCTGGGTCTCGGTCACGCGCGGGCCCTGGGGCAGCGGATCGGGGCGGAAGACGCAGAGGGGGCGGACCTGGCCGCCGCGCCAGCCGCCAATGCTCTCGGCGGGGTTGTTGGTGTTGGCGTCGATATGGCCGCCCGCGAGCTGCACCCCCGCCTCGCCGCCGCTGCGGAAGGGGATGTAGTTGAAGCGCACGCCGGTGGCGCGCTGCACCAGCAGCGTCAGCACCTGGTCCGTGTCCTTGGTCTGGCTGCCGCCCATGCGGATGGCGCCCGGACGTTCCCGCGCCGCGGCGACGAGGTCGGCCGCGCTGCGATAGGGGGAGTCCTCCTTCACCCACAGCATGAACTCGTCATGGGCCATGACGGTCACGGGGGTGAGGTCCTGCGCCTTCCAGGCCACCCGCGCCACGAGCGGCAGCAGCCACTCGTTGTTCGTGCCGAAGATCACCTTGTGCGGGTCGCCCTGGGCGCCGCGGCCGTAGACGAAGCCCTCGGCCCCCGATCCCGCGCCCTTGTTGCTGACGACGATGGAGGTGGGGACGAGATTGTGGCGGGTGACCGCCGCCTGCACCGCGCGGGCGAAGAGGTCCGTGCCGCCGCCGGCCCCAGCGGTGACGATGAACTCCACCGGCCGCGCGGGCTGCCAGGATGCCTGGGCGGCGGCGGGCGGCGCGGCGCCCAGGATCGTGCAGAGGGCGGCGCCCAGCGCGGCCCGTCGGAACAGCTTCATGAACTCTCCTCCTGTCTCGGTGACCGCGTGCCCGTTCCGGGTCTGCGCGGGTGGGTCGTCCCTAGGCGGCTGTCGCGGCCTCCCGCGATGCCATGCGGGCGGCCAGCAGCATGGCGTTCCGCATGGCGCCGGGATGGGCGACGCCCTTGCCGGCGATGTCATAGGCCGTGCCATGGGCCGCGGTGCAGATCGGGAAGGGAAAGCCGCCCATCAGCGTCACGCCCGCGTCGAAGCCGATGAGCTTCATCGCGATCTGGCCCTGGTCGTGGTACATGGTCAGCACGGCATCGAAGTCGCCGCGCCTGGCGCGCAGGAAGACGGTATCGGCGGGGAAGGGGCCGTCGCAGCCGAACCCTTCTCGCTTGCCAGCCTCCACGGCCGGGCCGATCACCTCGATCTCCTCCGTCCCGAAGTTGCCGTTGTCACCGGCATGCGGGTTGAGGCCCGCGACCGCGATGCGGGGCCGCGCAATCCCCCCCGCGCGCAGGGCCTCATGGGTCAGCCGCAGGTTGTCGAGGATGCTCTCGCGGCTCAGCAGCCCCGCCACGTCCTTCAGCGGCACGTGGGAGGTGACGCGGGCGTTCCAGAGCCCGTCCAGGATGTTGAACTCCTTGGCGACGCCGCGGAAGCCGATCGTCTCCGCGCTGAACCCGATCTCGTCGTCGTAGCCGGGGGTGACGAGGCGCATCGCCGCCTTGTTGAAGGGCGTGAAGCACACTGCATCGGCCTCGCCGGCCCCGGCCATCGAGAGGGCCCGGCGGAAATTCGCGGTCGCGAAGCGCCCGCTCGCCTCGGAAATCTCGCCGAGCGGGATCATGGCGGGGTCGCAGTGCTGGAGGTCGATCAGCAGCGGTCGGCCGGGGTGGCGAGGTGGAGGGGGGGCACCTTGCATGGCGAAGTCGAGCTCGGGCGTGACGCCGGCGATGCGCGCGCCCTCCGCGAGCACGCGCCGGTCCCCGATTACGGTGATCTCCGCCGATCCACGCACCGCCTCGTCGGCGAGAACCCTGGCCGTGAGCTCGGGCGAGATACCGGCCGCATCGCCCATGGCCAGGACAATACGGGGAAGGCCCGCGACCTGCATATCCTGGCCCATATCTTCTCCCCTCAGCTTCATTCTTGGTACTGTATGCAGTATGTTGTGTTATCGGGGCTCGCCCGCTGCGTCAAGCAGCCCTATAGGGTGGCCGATTGGGAGGCAGGGGCATTGCCGTCAGATCCGGCCGGAGCGGAGATCCTGGGGAATGGCGGCCGCATCATCCGCCGTCCGCTCCAAGAGGAGGTCGCATCCAGGCTGCGCGACCTTATTACTCAGGGCACGATCCCGGCGGGGGCGCGCATCAACGAGGTGGTGCTGGGCACCCAGCTCGGCGTCTCACGCACGCCGCTGCGCGAGGCGGTCCGAATGCTGGCGGGCGAGGGGCTGGTCGAGCTGGTTCCAGCGCGCGGCGCGGTGGTGCGCAAGCTCAGCGTGAAGGACGTGGCCGACGGCCTCGTCGTCCTGAAGTCCATGGAGGAGCTGGCGGGGCGCCTTGCCTGCGCCCGTGCGACGGATGCCGGGATCGAGGGAGTGGCGGCGATGCACCGCGCCATGATGGATCGCTACGCCGAGCGCGACCGGCTGGCGTACTTCAAGCTCAACCAGGCCATCCATTCCGGCATCGTCGCGCTGTCCGACAACGCCACGCTGTCCTGGACCCACGAGGTCATCCAGGCTCGGATGAAGCACATCCGCTTCATCGGCAATGCGGAGCCGGAGAAGTGGGCCGGGGCCGTGGAGGAGCACGAGGAAATGCTCCGCGCCCTCAGGGCCCGGGACGGCGACGCGCTGGCCCGGGTGCTCGGCCTTCACCTGGATCGGACACTCGATCGCGTGAGATCGCTGCTCTGATCCGATCGCTGCTCCTGATCCTTTCGGCCGGGATCAGGGCCGTCGCTTCGCGATCCGGTGCAAGAGGTCGCGGAACGGGCCGAGGGCGGGATTGCGGTTCTCCGGCTGCCAGATCGCGTGCAATTCGGCGACCAGCTCGGGCGTCGATCCGATCGGCCGGATGACCACGTCCCCGAAGCAGGCCTTCCGCGTGTCTTCCGGCACCAGGGCCAGGCCCATGCCGGTGCTGACGAGGGACAGGATCGTCTGGGCCTGGGAGACGGCCTGCACCACCCGCGGGCGGATGCCCGCCGCCGCGAAAGCCGTCGACAGCAGCGCGTGCATGTACGGGCTGTCCGGCGAGTACATGATGAAGGGCTCGCCCTCCAGGTCGTGCAGGCTCGGCCAGCGGCCCGAGGTGAGCGGATGGCCTTGCGGCAGGGCCAGCGCCATCCCTTCCCGGAGAACGCAGGACGAGGCGTAGGCGAGGGGGGACGGCGATGGCCGGATCAGCCCGAGATCGATCCGCCCGAGCTGCAGCGCGTCGATCTGCGCCGATCCCAGCATCTCCTTCAGCACGAGTTCCGTGTTGGGCAGCTCGACGCGGGCCCGGCTGAGGATGCTCGGCAGGAAATCATAGGTGGAGGAGCCGATGAAGCCGATCTTCAGGGTGCCGCTTCCATGCCTCTGCGCGGCCTGACGGACAAGCTGCGAGGCGCGCTCGCTGGCCCCGAGCAGCGCGCGGGCTTCCGGCAGGAAAACCTGGCCCGGCGGCGTGAGAGCCACGGAATGGCTGGTGCGCTCGAGCAGCCGGACCCCCAGCCCGGCCTCCAGCAACTGGATATGCCGGCTCAGCGGCGGCTGGGTCATTCCTAGCCGCCGCGCGGCGCGGCCGAAGTGGAGTTCCTCCGCGACGGCGACGAAGGAGCGGAGATGGTTCAGGTCCAGCACGCCGCGATCTAAATCTGGTATTGCAGAAATACAAACATGATGTTGGACCGGTATTGATCGGACGCCTTAGTCTTCTCTCAACGAAGGGATGGCCCGGCTCGCCCAAGGCGCAGGACGGGGCTCCTCAGAGGAGGAATGCGGTTCATGGCGTTGTTCCTGGCGGAGGGCGAGGGCCTGTTGGGCCGGCCCGTGCTCCCCCCGGCTTCCCACGACAACGTCGCCGTCGCCCTGCGCGACCTGAGCGCGGAGGAGGGGCTGCCCGGGATGGGGCTAGCGGCGCGCGAGGAGGTGCCGGCCGGCCATAAGATCGCCCTCCGGGACATCGCCGCCGGAGAGGCGGTGCTGCGGGGCGGGATGCCCATCGGCCGGGCGACGGTCGCCATCGCGGTAGGGCAGCGGCTGCGGGCCGCGGACCTGTCCTGCACCGGCGTCGCGCTTCCCCCCAGCCCCGCCTCGCCGCGCGCGGCGGCGGCGCCGGCCAGCTTCCGCGGGTTCCTGCGCGACGACGGGCGCGTGGGCACGCGCAACATGATCGGCGTTTTCGTCGTCGGGAATTGCGGGGCGACGGCGGCACGTCAGGCAGCGAACCTGTTCGACGAGGAGCGGCTAGCCGCATTCCCGAACGTGGACGGCGTCGTGCCCTTCATCCACGAGATCGGCTGCGGGATGGAAATGACCGGGGAGCCGATGGATCTCCTCCGCCGCACCCTCTCGGGCTTCATCCGCCACCCCAACACGGCAGGAGCCGTCGTGGTGGCGCTCGGTTGCGAGCGCAACAACCTCAGGAGCTTCCTGGAGCAGGAAAGGCTGGAGGTGGGTGAGCGGCTGCACACCGTGACCATCCAGGAAGTCGGCGGCATCCGCCGCGCCGTGGACACCGCGCGCGGCATGGTGGAAGCGATGCTGCCGGCCGCAAACGCCGCGCAGCGGCAGGAGGTCTCTGCAGCCCATCTCGTGCTCGGGCTGCAAGGTGCGGCACCGGACGGGTTCTGCGGGCTCTCGGCCAACCCGGCACTCGGGGTGGCGGTCGACCTGTTACTGCAGGCGGGTGGCACGGCGATCCTGTCGGAAACCCCGGAACTGCTAGCCGCGGAGGGGGCTCTCCTGGCGCGGGCGGGCACGCCGGCCGTGGCGGAGGTCCTGGGCGAGCGGCTGGCCTGGTGGCGCGCCCATCACCGCGGGCGGGACACGGTGCTGAACGGCGTGCTGGACCGCGGGCCTGCCCAGGCCGGGCTGGCGAGCGTCGTCGAGAAAGCGCTCGACGGGCTGCGTAAGGCGGGGGATGCGCCGATCGCGGGCGTGTACCGCTACGGCGCGCGGGTACAGGGCCCGGGCCTCGTCCTCATGGACACGCCCGACCATGACGCGGTTTCCGTCACCGGGCAGATCGCCGGCGGCGCGAACCTGATCGCCATGACGACGGGACGGGGTACGGCCTTCGGATCGCTTCCAGCGCCCACGGTCAAGATGGCCTCCAACGGCGAGACCTTCGCGCGCATGGCGGATGACATCGACATCGATTGCGGGCCGGTGCTGGACGGCAGCGTGAGCGTGGAGGCGATGGGGCGTCGCATCTTCGACGCGCTGCTCCGCCACGCCTCCGGCGAGAGAACCAAGGGCGAGATCGAGGGCATGGGGGAGAACGAGTTCGTGCCCTGGCCCGTCGGCGTGCTGGCCTAAGGAGGCAGGAATGGACGTGGAAGCCCCGCTCAACCCCTTCATCCGTCTCGACCCCGCCGACAACGTGGTGGTCGCGCGGATGCTCGTGCCCGCCGGCACCTCGGTCGCGATGGAGAACACCGTCACGCGGCAGGACGTGCCTGCGGGGCACAAGATCGCCGCGCGCTCCATCCGGAAAGGGGAGGCGGTGAGGAAGTACAACACGGTCATCGGCTACGCCTCCGAGGATCTGGCGCCGGGCACCTGGATGCACAGCCACAACATCCTCTTCGACGCCGTGGAGAAGGATTACGCCTTCTCGAAGAACTACCGGCCGACCGACTACGTCCCCCCGGCGGAGCGCGCGACCTTTCAGGGCATCCGGCGCCCGGACGGCCGCGTGGGAACGCGGAACTATGCCGGCGTCTTCGCGCTGGGAGCGGGCGCCGCGACGGCGGCGCGCAGGATCGCGGACTGGTTCACGCCGGAGCGGCTCGCGGGCTTCCCGGATCTGGACGGCGTGGCTCCTTTCGCCCATGGCTCGGGGGAGGGGATGGAGCGCTCGGGCGAGCCGATGGCGCTGCTGCGCCGGACCATCGCCGGGACGATCCGCAACCCGAACACGGGCGCGGCCCTGGTGATCGCGACCGGCGCCGAGAGCAACGCCCTGGACGAGTTCCTGAGGGAGCAGGGGCTGGCCGAGGGGCCGAAGCTGCGCACGCTCGTCATCGGGGAGTCCGGCGGGCTGCGGCGCGCGGTGGAGGCCGGCGTCGCGACCGTGAAGGAGATGCTGCCGGCGGCCAATGACGTGCGCCGGGAGACGGTTTCGGCCGAGCACCTGGTAATCGGCATGCAGTGCGGCGGGTCGGACGGGTTCTCCGGGCTCTCCGCCAACCCGGCGCTCGGCGCGGCGATGGACATTCTGGTGCGCCATGGCGGCACGGCGATCCTGAGCGAGACGGGCGAGATCTTCGGCGTGGAGCACACTCTGACGGCGCGCGCGGTGACGCCGGAAGTCGGGCAGAAGCTCGTGGACCGGATGAACTGGTGGCTGGACTACAGCACGGGAGCCGACACCCAGATCAACGGCCGCGTCTCCCCCGGCAACAATGCCGGCGGCCTGGCGAATGTGCTGGAGAAGTCGCTCGGCGGAGCCAAGAAGGGCGGCAACTCGCCGCTAATGGAGGTTTACCAGTATGCGGAGCCGGTGACGGCGCGCGGCCTCGTCTTCATGGACACGCCGGGCTACGACCCGACCTCCGCGACCGGGCAGATCGCCGGCGGGGCGAACATGATCATGTTCACCACCGGGCGCGGGTCCTGCTTCGGCTCGCTCCCCTCGCCGACGATCAAGCTCGCCTCCAACACGCCCATGTACGAGCGCATGGCCGACGACATGGACATCAACTGCGGCACCATCATCGACGGCCGCATGACCGTGGCGGAGATGGGCGAGCGCATCTTTCGGCAACTCCTCCGCCATGCCTCGGGCGAGCGGACGAAGAGCGAGTTGAACGGGCTCGGGCGGAACGAGTTCGTGCCCTGGCAGATCGGCGTCCTGGCGTGAACCCGCCGCCAGCGCTCGCGAGCCACGCGCCTTGCCCCTCCCGGCCGATCTCACACGAAGGATCCTGACGTGGATATTCTACCCGGCACCGCCTCCGGCCTGACGCCCTGCGCGCCGGCCGCGCGCACCGGCGGCCAGATCCTAGTGGACCAGCTCCTCGCCCAGGGTGTGGAGCGGGTCACCTGCGTGCCGGGCGAGAGCTATCTCGCCGTGCTGGACGCCTTGTACGACGCCCGGATCGACGTGCTGACCTGCCGCGCGGAGGGAGGGGCGGCGATCATGGCGGAGGCCTATGGTAAGCTGACGGGCCGGCCCGGCGTGTGCTTCGTCACGCGCGGGCCGGGCGCGACGAACGCTTCCTGCGGCGTGCACATCGCCATGCAGGACTCCACCCCGATGATTCTCTTCGTCGGCCAGGTGGCGCGGGAGATGCGCGAGCGCGAGGCGTTCCAAGAGCTCGACTACCGCGCGGTCTTCGGCAGCATGACGAAGTGGGCCACCGAGATCGACACGGCCGACCGCATCCCGGAGATGGTGGCCCGCGCCTTCCGGGTAGCGATGCAGGGGCGGCCGGGGCCGGTGGTGATCGCGCTGCCGGAGGACATGCTGACGGAGGTCGCGACGGTGGTGGACGTGCCGCGCGTCGAGCCCGCGCTTCCCGTTCCCTCCGCCACCGACATGCAGGCGCTGGCTGGGCTGCTGGCCAGGGCGGAGCGACCACTGGTTATCCTCGGCGGCTCGGGCTGGGATGAGGCGGCGGTGGACGCGATGGGGGATTTTGCCACCCGTTGGTCGCTGCCGGTCTGCACCTCCTTCCGCCGGGCCGACCGGTTCCGCTGGGACCATCCCTGCTATGCCGGCGATCTCGGCATCGGGCCGGGGCCGGTCCTCGCCACCATGGCGAAGGAGGCGGATCTCCTGCTGCTGGTCGGCGGGCGGATGTCGGAGATCCCGTCCAACTCCTATGAGCTGCTCGGCATTCCCGTGCCGAAGCAGAGGCTGCTGCATGTGCATCCGGGGGCGGAGGAGCTGGGGCGGGTCTATGCGCCGGTCCTCGCCATCCAGGCAGCGCCGCGCGCCTTCGCGCCGGCCCTGGCCGGACTCTCGCCCGACGGGAGGCCGGTCTGGGCCGCTGCCACCGAGGCCGCGCACCATGCCTATCTCGATCTTTCCGGCAAGCCCCGCACGCTTCCCGGCGAATTCCAGTATGGCGAGGTGGTGCGCTGGCTGAACGAGCGCGTGCCGGACGCGATCCTCTGCAACGGTGCGGGCAATTTCGCCGGTTGGATGCACCGGCACTGGCGCTTCTCGAAGCTGGGCACGCAGCTCGCGCCCACCTCCGGCTCGATGGGCTATGGCGTGCCGGCGGCGGTGATGGCCAAGCGGCAGAAGCCGGACAGCGTTGCCGTCGTCATCGCCGGCGATGGCGACTTCCTGATGACGGGCCAGGAATTCGCGACGGCGGTGCAGTACGGCATCCCGGTCATCACGATCGTGATCGACAACGGCATGTACGGCACGATCCGCATGCATCAGGAACGTGACTATCCCGGGCGCATCTCCGCGACGCGGCTCGTGAACCCCGATTTCGCCGCCTATGCCACGGCCTTCGGCGGCCATGGCGAGACGGTTCGCCGCACCGAGGACTTCGCCGCCGCCTTCGAGCGTGCCCTGGCCGCGGGCAAGCCGGCCATCCTGCACTGCTTCCTGGACCCGCGGGCACGCTCCGTGGGCCGCGACATGGCGGAAGGCCAGCCGCTCTAACGACGCAATGCGGTAGGCCCGCTGCTTCCGCGTGATGCGGGAGCGGCGGCACGAAGCGTGAAACCGAGGAGGAAAGAGATGTCCTTGCGAGTCCTGTGGGTGTGTTTCGGTGTGCTGCTCGCTGCCTTGCCCGCCCGGGCACAGGAGTATCCGACCCGCCCGATCCGCGTCGTCGTGCCTTTCGCCGCCGGCGGGTCCACCGACATTCTTGCCCGCGTCGTCACGCAGAGCATGAGCAAGCGGCTGGGCCAGCCCATGGTGGTCGAGAACCGGGCAGGGGCGGGCGGCAACATCGGCAGTGACGTCTGCGCCAAGGCGGCGCCGGACGGCTACACGCTGTGCATCAGCACCATCAGCGCCCATGCCATCAATGCCAGCGTCTACCGTCAGATGCCTTATGACAATCTGCGGGACTTCTGGGACATTACGCTGCTGGCGACGCAGCCGAACCTGCTGGTGGTGAACTCGCGCGTCCCCGCGCGGAACCTGAACGAACTCATCGCCATGCTGAAGGCGAAGCCCGGCGAGCACACCTACGGCTCCTCCGGCGTCGGCACCTCGCAGCATCTCGGCACGGAGCTGCTTCTCCAGACGATCGGCACCACGGGCGTGCATGTCCCGTATCGCGGAAGCTCGCAGAGCCTGAACGACCTGATCGCGGGGCAGCTCACGATGGTGCTGGACAACTTCTCCTCTGCCTGGCCGCTCGTGCAGGCTGGACAGATCCGGGCGCTCGGTGTCGGGTCGCAGGGCCGCAATCCCTCCGCGCCCGATCTCCCCGCCATCGCGGAGGTGCTGCCCGGCTTCGAATCCGTGTCTTGGAGCGGCCTGTTCGCGCCGGCCGCCGTGCCCCGGCCGATCATCGAGCGGCTGAACCGGGAGGCTCGGGCGGCCCTGCAGGACCCGGAAGTGCTCGCCCGCTTCCGCGATCTCGGCCTCCAGCCCGGCGGAAACTCGCCCGAGCAGTTCCACGCCTTCGTCGAGGCGGAGACGAAGCGCTGGGGCGAGGTGGCCCGGCGGGCGAACATCCGGGCCGAGTGATTGGCCGATGAGCGTCGCGGCGGGCCCCCGGCCTTGCCGCGGCGCGGTTGCAGTGACCCATAGGTCGTCGTCACCCAGCGGCAAGGCCGGGCGCCGCGATGCCGGCAGGAGCCGCTGGGGAACCCTCTGACTCCGGAGAGGCTTGGGAAAAGGCGCCGAGGCGGAATGGCGTTCCTCTGGCGCACGACCTCGGTCTACGGCGTATGGCACCAAGGCCGTGCGCTGAAGCGCGGTGGCATGTGCATCGCTGCTACAATCCTCGCCTGACCATCCTCCGCCAGTGCCGGCCAAAAGGCGCGCATGGAATGACGCAGGACTGCCCCGTGCGGCTGCCCCGGCGGGAAGATCAGTCCCCCAGCCCCTGAACATGCTCTGGAAGCGCGCGCGGGTGGGACGGGCGGTAGCCACGTGGATCGACCTCGTATCATGGCCGGGGTGGCTGGCGTGGAAGCGCAGGCTGTTGCCGGCGCCATGCGGAGGAGGGAGGGCTCGAAGACCATCATCCCAGCCTCGCCGCGATCCAGCATCCGTGCCTCCTGCTCCGTTCGCGCCGCGGCGCACTCCGCCCGTTCCTGCCCGGTGAGTGAAGGCTGGGCTCGCAGGAGAAGGCGCTCCTTTCCCGGGCAACCAGCGCGAACGCTTCCATCATTGTCGGCGGACAACGATGCCCGGTCCGAACTGGTCAATGCTCCCCGCCGCTCACGCAGAGCATCAGCCGATTTGGAGCGGCTACGGAGATGATGATGAACCGCAGGATCTTCGCCATGGGCAGCGCCGGCGTTCTGGCCGTTGCGGGGGATACCCTGGCCCACGGCACCGCGCCGCACGGCGGAGCGCCGGTCATTCCCGCCACCGCGACCAACCGCCCCGGCGAGCCCGGCCTCTCCTACACCAGCAACTGGCCGCACGAGCCGCTGGAGAATAACGCCCCGACCACGCCCTCCGTCGTCTGGTCCGGCGTCTCCGTCCATGGTCCAGAGCCCGACATAGGGCGCCCGCCCGGCAGCAGCGACGAGCCAGGCCAGGATGGCAAGCGAGACGAGGCTGTAGAGCGCGAGATAGCCGCGCTCCCCACCGCTGCCGCGAGGCGCCGGCGAAGCGCTGGCCGCGCCGGCAGGGCGTGGGAGAGAAGGAAGGCCGCGAAGGCCGCGATGAACTCGCCCCAGCCGCTCATCCCCGTGCCGTCAGGCTCCCTTGGGCCGGAAGGCGGCGCAGACGGCAGGGTCCGTCTCCAGCCTCGGGCCGCCCATCAGGTCGATGCAGTAAGGAATCGCGGGGAAGACGGCGTCGAGGCATTCCGCGATGGCGGAGGGCTTGCCCGGCAGGTTCACGATGAGGCTGCGCCCCCGCGTGCCCGCCATCTGGCGCGAGAGGATGGCGGTGGGCACCGCGCGCAGCGAGACCGCGCGCATCAGCTCCCCGAAGCCGGGCAGGACCCGTTCGCAGACCGCCTCCGTCGCCTCCGGCGTCACGTCGCGCAGCGCGGGGCCCGTGCCCCCGGTGGTGACAATCAGGGGGCAGTTCTCGACATCGGCGAGTTCCCGCAGCGCCGCCTCGATCAGCGGCTGCTCGTCCGGTACGAGGCGGCGCACGGGGTGCCAGGGAGAGGCGAGGATGCGGGCGAGCGCGGCCTCGATTCCCGGCCCGCCCTTGTCCTCGTACTCGCCGCGGCTTGCACGGTCGGAGACGGTGACGACGCCGATGGGCGTGGAGTTTGCCATCCTCAGGCCCCGAAGCGCGGGAAGAGGACGTTGTTCTCCAGGTGGATGTGCTCCATCAGGTCGTCGGCCAGCTTGCGCGTGCCGGCGAAGAGCGCGCGCCAGGTGTTGCAGGCGCCCGCGGGGGGCTCGCCGTTGTTCGTCAGCGCCTCGAGCGCGCGCAGGTGCTCGCCGTGGTCGTCGTGCTCGTGGCGCATCATGGCGACCGGATGACCGATCATCGGGTGGCCGCCGTCGCGCATCATCGGGAAGAGCACGGCTTCCTCCTTCTGCATGTGCGACTCCAGCTCGAGGCCCATCTCCTCCAGCAGGTCGGCCAGGCCGCGCGGGGCCTCGGGCTTGTCGCCGTGCACGGCCTCAACGCGGCGGGCGAGGCGGATCAGTTCGGGCAACTCGCGGCGGTGAGTGGCGTGGTAGCGGGTCTCGATCAGGTCGATCAGCGCGCCCGTCTCCTCCGGCGCCGTGGCCTGGCGGGGAAGGAGCGTGGCCAGCTCCGCCTTGATCGCGGGCAGGCTCGCGCCGCGCCTCGCGGCGGCCTCGGCCAGCGGCACGTCCCCGCCGCAGCAGAAGTCGAGCTTGTGCTTGCGGAACACGGCGGTGGGGCCGGGAAGGGCGGCGGCGATCTCGGTGACTCGGCGGGTCGCGAAGCCGGGCTCGGTGGTGACGCTCATGGCGGGTCTCCTGCGGGCCCGTGGGGCCCTTCTCGGCCGGTACAGTCCTGCATCGCCGATGAGGGTTACCCTCTCCCGATAATGTGGATCGTCAATACTAGTTTCGGGGTTGATGCTTTGCGCCTCCTTTCCTCCACCGATTTCGCCCTGCGTCTGCGTCTGCGTCTGCTGATACGCCTCGGCGCCGATGAGGGCCGCCACCGGACGACGAAGGCGCTGGCGCAGGAGATCGGGGTGCCGCGCAACCACATCCACAAGATCGTCCAGGATCTGACGGAGGCGGGGTTCGTCCGGACCCTTCGCGGGGCGCGAGGCGGGGTCATGCTCGCCAGGCCCGCGACCGAGATTAGCCTTGGCGCGGTCGTACGCCACCTCGAGCGAAGGCAGGCGCTGGTCGAGTGCTTCCTCCCGGACGGAGGCTCCTGCTGCCTGTCGCCGGACTGCCGGCTGCGCGCGAGGCTGGGGAGGGCGTGGGAGGCTTTCCTGGCGGAGCTCGACAACTCCCGCCTGGCGGATTGTCTGCCAGCCCCGGTCGCCCTGGCGCCGATACCAGATATTGCTGGTTGCGTGCCCGTATAGCCACCATATGAGGTGTTGGCCGACTCGCCGACGGCGGCGAGCGCGAGGACCAATAGTACCGATGGACGGTGTTCTCTCCCGCGCCTCCGAGGCCGGGCTCTTCTCGATTCCCGGCACGCGCTTCGGAACGGCCCCGCTTCCCGCCCGCCAGCTCGACCTCGGCATGGGGCTCGCGGTCGCGCGCCGCACCGTGTTCCGTCCGGAGGACGGGGAGGATCTCGGCCGCGTGGCGGACCGCGTGGCGGTGGGCAACATGGCCCTGCTCGGCGCCGCGGCGGACCCGGCGGAGCGGGCGCGGCTCCGCAACGCCATTGCCAACAGCGCCCTCATCACCTCGGGCCGCCACCTCCAGCACGGTGATGCCGGGCAGCCCGGCCGGAACATGGAGGTCTTCACCAACTGCTCGACGGCGAACGCCTCCTTCACCCTGTTCTACCTGCTGCTGAACGGGAGCGGCGTGGGCCGGGCCTATGACGACGAGCTGGTCGCCGTGGACTGGGGCCAGGCGCCAAGGCTGCTGCCCCGCCTCGACCCCACGCACGCCGACTGGCCGCGGACCCGCGCCGACCTGCACCGCTTCGGCAGCGAGTTCGGCCTGCTGCCCTGGGGCACCGCGCTGGAAGATCTCACCGAGGCGGCAGGAGTCCGAGCTGAGGGCCTGGATCGCGCGCGAGTTCGTCGGCGACGCCACGGGGCTTCCGCCCGGCGCCATGCGCCACGAGGTCGCGGACAGCCGGGAGGGCTGGGCGAAGGCGGTGGAACTGCTGGAAAGCCTCTCCTTCGAGGGCGCGGCAGGGCGCACGCTCCTGCTCGACTCAGCCTCATCCGCCCGCGCGGCGCGCCGATCACGGGCATGCAGGGCCGCCCGGCCTCGGGCCTGCTTTCGTTGATGCGCGCCTTCGTCAATCTGCGCCAGCACGTCATCAAGCCCGCCCGGCACCGCGCGCCCGGGGACGAGGCGCTTGCCCCCCTGGGAGCAGGCGCTGCTGGTGGATCACCACCTCTCGGTCGAGGAGCAGGTGGGCGGCGCCCGCCGCGCCGCGCGCATGGCGACGAAATCCTGGCGCGACCCCGGCATCCTGCGCTTCATCCGCGCCAAGTCCGAGGGCGGGCTCTGGGCCGCGAACAACCCCGTCATGGTGGACGCGGAATTCTGGGAGGGTGTGCGCGCCGCCCGTTCCGGCACCGCCGACCCGCTGCACCGCCACGCGCTCGCAGTCCTCGACGGGGCGACGTAGCCTGGGATGCTGGCGGAGAGGGTGGGATTCGAACCCACGGTAGGGTTGCCCCTACTCCGGTTTTCGAGACCGGCCCAATCGGCCACTCTGGCACCTCTCCAGCGCCCAGACGGCCCTATAATGCCCTTCGTGGCCGGACGCAACGCACCTTCCGGCATCCGATACTTGACTCCGGAGCCCACCCCCCGCTATACGCCGCCCCTCTCCGGTGAGGTCCCCCTGTCTGGGCGCGGGCCATGCCGGTTCATGCACGACCGACGAGCCGAGACGAAGGCGGACCCGCCCCCATGACCTACGCAGTGATCCGCACCGGCGGGAAGCAGTACCGTGTGACGCCGAATGCCGTGCTGACTGTGGAGAAGCTGGACGCCGAGGCTGGCGCCACGGTGACCTTCCACGACGTGCTGGCCATCGGCGGCGAGAACGGCCTGACCCTCGGCGCGCCTACCGTCCCCGGCGTCTCCCTGACCGCTACGGTCCTGGAGCAGAAGCGCGGTGACAAGGTGATCATCTTCAAAAAGCGCCGCCGGCAGAACAGCCGTCGCAAGAATGGCCACCGCCAGCACCTCACCGTGCTGCGCATCGGCGACATCCCGGCCTGAGCCGGCGCTGAAACAGGAGATCTGAGAGATGGCTCATAAGAAGGCCGGCGGCTCCTCCCGCAACGGGCGCGACTCTGCCGGCAAGCGCCTCGGCGTGAAGCTCTTCGGCGGCCAAGCCGTCCGCGCCGGCAACATCATCGTGACCCAGCGCGGCACAAAGATGATGCCGGGCCGCAACGTGCTGGTCGGCCGCACCCATTCTATCCACGCGACCGTGGACGGGCATGTGAAGTTCGAGCGCAAGGCCGACAACCGCGTGGCGGTGTCGGTGGAGCCGCTGGCCGTCGCGGCCGAGTAAGCTCCCAGCCCTGCGCTGCGGATCACGGGGGCCCTTCGTGGCCCCCGTTTTCGTTTGAAGGTCCGACAATGAAGTTCCTCGACGAGGCAAAGGTCTACCTCAAGGCCGGTGACGGCGGGGACGGCGTGGTTGCCTTCCGGCGCGAGAAGTACATCGAGTTCGGCGGGCCGGACGGCGGCAATGGCGGCCGCGGCGGCAACGTGCTGGCAGAGGCGGTGGAGGGGCTGAACACCCTCATCGACTACCGCTACGCCCAGCATTTCAAGGCCCGCAAGGGCGGCAACGGCGCGGGCTCAGATCGCACCGGCGCGGCCTCCGACGACGTGGTGCTGAAGGTTCCCGTGGGCACCGTCATCCTGGCCGAGGACAAGGAGACGGTGCTGGCCGATCTCACCAGGCCCGGCCAGACCGCCATCCTCTGCCGCGGCGGCGATGGCGGCCACGGCAACGCGCACTTCAAGACGAGCACCAATCGCGCCCCCCGTCGCGCCGACAAGGGCTATCCCGGCGAGGAGCGCTGGGTGTGGCTGCGGCTGAAGCTCATCGCCGATGCCGGGCTGGTCGGGCTGCCGAATGCGGGCAAGTCCACCTTCCTCGCGGCATCCTCGGCGGCACGGCCGAAGATCGCGGACTACCCCTTCACCACGCTGCACCCCCAACTCGGCGTGGTCCGCCTCTCCGCTACCGAGGAGTTCGTCCTGGCCGACATCCCTGGCCTGATCGAGGGAGCACATGAGGGCGCCGGGCTGGGCGACCGCTTCCTCGGCCATATCGAGCGCTGCGCCGTGCTGCTGCACCTCATCGATGGCACCCAGGCCGACCCGGCCGAGGCCTACCGCACCGTCCGCGCGGAACTGGAGGGCTATGGCGGCGGCCTTTCGGAGAAGCCGGAGATCGTGGCGCTGAACAAGACCGACGCCATGACCCCGCAGGCACGGACATCCCGCGTCAAGGCGCTGGCGCGCGTCGCGGGCAAGGAGCCGCTGCTGATCTCCGGCGCGACAGGGGCAGGGGTGCCTGAGGCCCTGCGCGCCCTGGCCGACACGATCCACCGCGCGCGGGAAGCCGAGGGCTGAAGCATTTTCGAGCCGGGTGGAATCGCCCGGCGGCTCGGAAAATGCGACGAAGCAAGAGGCTAGAGCGGTTGCCGTGAGCCACGGCGAACGGAACCGCTCTAGCGCCGCGCCTCCGCGACGCCCTGGGTGATCAGCTCCGCCAAGGATTGGGCGAGGCAGCGGTTGAGCTTGTCCACCTCCGCCACTTTCAGCTCACGCGGCGCGCGCTCGATATCGACCGTGCCCGCCTCGGCCCAGGCCCCCATCAGCGCGTAGCGGCTGAGCAGCCCGGCGCCGGTGGCGGCCGCGGCGGCGCGCAGGGCGTCGCGATAGGACTCCACATCGGCATTGGCCCGCAGGAAGCGCGACCATTGCGGGTCGAGCAGGATGAGGTCGCCCCCGGCCTCCCGCACGCGCTCGGCGCCGGCCTGGAGGAGGTCGGTCATCTCCCCAACATCCGTGCCGCGCACCGTCTCGACCGTGCCGGCCTGCCAGAGGACGAGGGCGCGGCGCCGCTGGCCGAGCGCGTCGCGGATGAGGGCGAGGTGGTCGGCCGCGGTCATCCCGCGCCCGCCCTGCGCCGTCACCTCCACCTGCGTGCCCGGGAAGGCCCCACCGAGCAGCGTCTCGAGCTGGGCGGGATAGGCGCTCTCCGCCCCGCTGCTGCCGGGAGCGTTCACGCTGGCCGAACCGACGACGAGAACAGGGAGGTGCCCGGCCGTGACGGCGGCTGCGACGGCGGGCAGGGGCTGGGGCTCGATCAGCTCGTCCGGCGCTCCGCAGGGCGCGGCCCAGGCATCCCCCCTCCCGAGAGAAAGGGCGATCAGGAGGACGAATCGAGCGGCCGGGCGGCGCATGGCACTCAAGCCGTATCGCTTGCGGCATGACCGGGCAAGGCGGCTCTCCGCGGCCGCGCGCCGGACCAGGCGACCACCGCCGCGATCGCGACCATCGCCCCGAGCCCGGCGGCGTTCACCCCCAGCTGCATCACCCAGCCCTCCGACCACTCGATCGCCAGCCGGCCGAGAAAGGAGAGGAAGATCCCCGCGCAGAACACCGGCAGCCCCTGCTGCCCGATGAGCACGAAGGAGCGCGCCGGCGCACTGCCGAGCCACCGCGCCCCGCGCGGCACGAAATGGGCGACGAGATAGGCCAGGGCGAGGATCGAGAGCAGGCGGAAGGGGTGGAGCGCCGACTTGTCCACCGCGTCCACCACGGTCGCGACGGGCAGAGGAAGCAGCACGATCAGGTCCCGCCGGAGATAGATCACCAGGGTCGCGGCGAAGGAGAGCAGTAGGATCAGGGCGCAGGCCGCGCCGAGCGGGCGCCGCCAGGGCACGCCGCCGGTGCCTCCCTGATGCCCGAGCACGGCGCCGATGGCGAAGAGGAGCTGCCAGGCAAAGGGATTGAAGAACCACCCGCCCCCCGTCCAGGAGGGCAGGTTGAGCCCTGCCGCGCGGACGATGGCGTAGAGCAGGGCCGAGGCGGCGAGCAGCAGCCAGGGCCGCCGCAGGAGGGGCAGGGCGGGTGCGAAGAGGCCGAGCACCACGATGTAGAGCGGCAGGATGTTGAGAAAGGCGGGCTGGTAGGTCAGCAGCAGCGCCTTCAACAGGGCGAGGTAGGGCCGGTCCGAGAAGGGGTCGAGATGCATCTCGTCGAGATAGGCGCCGGCATCGAGCGTCGCGGCCGAGTAGCCGACCTGGGCGGTGAAGACGACGAAGAGGAAGATGTGGGCGACATAGAGGTTGAAGCACCGCCCGGCCACGCGGGCCCCGGCGCGCAGCCACCCCTCCCGCTCCATCTGCCGGCCATAGGCGATGCCGGCGGCATAGCCCGCGAGCAGGACGAAGACCTCCGTCGCGTCGCAGAGGAGCAGGTTGCGGATCGTCAGCCGTCCCAGCACATTGCCGGGGATGTGGTCCACCAGGATGAACCACAGCGCGATTCCCCGCGCGAGATCCACGCGCAGGTCCCGCCCCTGGCGGATCAGTCCCTCCATGCCGGCCTTTCCGGAGCACCCGATGCAGCAGCCTAGCACGCCCCAGGACCCCCGGCAGAGGGCCATGGCCTTCGTGCGGGAAGGCGCAGCACGGCACGGGATCGGCGACGTCCAGGGCGCGCTCGCCCTCTACCGCCGGGCGCTGGAGCTGGTGCCGGACGAGCCCAACGCCACCAACCTCGTCGGCATCGCGGCCCGCCAGCTCGGCGACATAGAGACGGCCCTCGTCCTCTCCGCCCGCGCCGTGGCGATGGACCCGGAATCCCCGATCTTCCTCGCCGCCCATGGCGCGACCCTCGCCGAGGCGGGGCATCTCGATCAGGCGGTCACCGTGCTCGGCAAGGCCGTGCAGAAGCGGCCGGGCGACGCCGTCTCCCGGCGCAACCTCGGCCAGGCCCTCTGCGCGCTCGGGCGGGTAGGGGAAGCGATGCCGCATCTGCGCGAGGCGGTGGCGCTGGTGCCCCAGGACGCCGAGGCCCAGCTCGCCCTCGCCCACGGCCTGCGTGAGGCCGGGGCGACGCGCCCGGCCGCCGAGGCCGCCCGCCGCGCGCTCTCCGCCGGCGGGGATGTCGCGGCCCAGGCGCGCTTCCTCCTCGCCTCCCTCGGCGAGGGCAAGGCGCCGCCGAAGCCCCCGGCCGCCTATGTCCGCAACCTCTTCGACACCTATGCCCCGCGCTTCGATGCGGAGCTGACGGGTACGCTCGGCTACCGCACGCCGGAAGCGCTGACGGCCCTGCTGCGCGAGGCCGGGCTGGTGCCCGAGGCGGCGCTCGACGTCCTCGATGCCGGCTGCGGCACCGGCCTGTCCGGCGAGGCCATGCGGCCCTGGGCCCGGCGAATGGTGGGGGTGGACCTCTCCCCGCGGATGCTGGACGCCGCCCGGCGGCGCGGCATCTACGACGCGCTGGAGGAGGCGGAGCTGGTGGAGTTCCTCATCGCCCATCGCGGCGCCTACGACCTCGTGGCCGCTGCCGACGTGCTGAACTACCTCGGCGATCTCGCTCCGGCACTTAACGCCATGGCGGCCGCCCTGCGCCCCGGCGGCCACGCCGCCTTCAGCGTGGAGACGGGACAGGGCGCGCCCTTCGCCCTGGGCGAGGGCATGCGCTACCGCCACGACCCCGCCCATGTCCTGACCCTTGCCGAGGCGACGAGGCTGCGGGTCGTCGAGTTGCAGGACGTGACCCTGCGCGAGGAGCGCGGCGCGCCGGTCGCCGGAACGCTCCTCGTCCTGCGCCGGGACTAGCGCGGGTTCCGTTCGCCCCCGCTCACTTCAACCTCTCTGGCACGTTGCTTGAAGAGCCAATCCACCCGTCCCGGTGATTCCACCGGGACGGGATCGGCTCTAGGCCGCGGCGCGCAGGGCCAGCAGCGCGCCCGCCACGGCCTCGATGTCCCGCGCCGCGTTGCAGCCGGGGTGCCGCGTCAGCACCGGCGTCTGGTGGCGGATCGCGTCCCGCACCTTCGGGTCGCGCCGCACCACGCCGGCCAGGGGCGCGCCGCGGCCGAGAAAGCCGCGGCAGGCACGGTCCAGCGCCGCATGGGTGCGGGCGCCTCCCGACGCATCCGCTGCGAGGTTCACCACCACCCGCGCATCGGCGCCCGGCGCGTCGCGCGCGAGGAGCTTCATCACGGCATAGGCGTCCGTCAGGCTCGTCGGCTCGTCGGTCGCCACGACGAGCAGCGTGTCGCAGAGCGCGGAGAGCCGGCGGGGCACGGGGTCCAGCCCCGCGCCGATATCCAGCACCACCTCGTCATAGCCGGAGCCGCGCAGCAGCGTGACGAGGCGGTCGATCCAGCCGGGATCGAGGGCGGCCAGGGCGCCGGAGCCGGACCGGCCGGGCAGTACGTCGAAGCCCGCCTCGTGCGACAGCGCGGCCTCCCCCAGCGTCACGTCGCGCGACAGGACCGTCATCAGGTCGTGCCGCGCATCCAGGCCGAGCTGCACGTCCACATTCGCGAGGCCGAGGTCGCCATCGGCCAGCAGGACGCGCCGGCCCGCCCGCGCAAGGGCCTGGGCGAGGCCGATGGCGAGCACCGTCTTCCCGACGCCTCCCTTGCCCGAGGCAACTCCGATCAGGCGGGGCGTGCTCATGCGGCCTCCTGTGCTGCCGCCTGCACCCGGCGGGCGGGGCCGGTGAGGCGATCCGCGAGCCAGGCAGGGGTGAGGGGGGTGAGGCCGTCCACGGCGCCGGGGCCGGTGCCGGCCTCCGTCAGCGTGAGCGGGCCGGCGAGCGCGGCGGCCAGGACGCCGCCGAGCCGCCGCGCACCGTCGAGGCGCGTGGGCAGCAGGTGGCGGGCGCCGAGCGCGGCGAAGGCGCGAGCGGTCTCCGCCGCCTCCTCCGGGTCGAGGCCGGCCGGGAGGACGAGGAGCGGCGCGGCATCGGTGACGCGGAGCAGGGCCAGGAGCTGTTCCGCCTGCGCGGGATCGAAGGGATCGCATCCGGCGGTGTCGAGCAGCATCGGCTGGCCGCCCGCGCGGCGCCCGAGGGCGGCCGCGAGCTGCGCGCCGGTGCCGGCCAGGGCGAGCGGGATACCGAGCACGCGGGTGAAGGCCGCGATCTGCTCCGTCGCACCCGCGCGCTGGGTGTCCGCCGTCACGACCAGGGGCGACGCGCCGCCGAGCACGAGGCGGGTGGCGAGCTTCGCGCAGCTCAGGGTTTTGCCCGCGCCGGGCGGCCCGACCAGGGCCAGGGGCTGCCGCACCCCATCGGGCAGGGCGCCGAAGCGCAGCGCCGCCGCGAGCGCCGCAACGCCACCCGCGCCGAGCCGCGTCCGCATGGCCGCCGGAAGGTTGTGGCGCCCGAGGGGGTCCGGCGCCGCCGGGGCGGCGGGAAGCGGCGGGAGCGGGGGAGGGAGGTCCTCCTGCGGCTCGAGCGCGGCCGTGACTTCGACCCCGGCGGCCGTGCGCCGGGTTGAGAGGATCAGCGCGTCAGGGCCGAGTGCCTGACGGCACTCCGCCATAGCATCCGCCATTCTGGCTGCGCGGAAGACTCGAAGCCGCATGGGAGGATGCTGGCCTGTCCGGGGTTACGAAGGGGTGAAGGTCATACGGCCCCGATCGTGCGGATGCGCGCACGGGGATGGATTTCCGTCTGCGCCATCACCGCCGTAGAGGGGCGGAACCGCTCGACGATCGCGCGCACATGGGCGCGCACCGCCGGGCTGCAGACGAGCACGGGGTTCTCGCCCTGGGCAGTGGCCCGGTCAAAGGCGTCGCGCACCCGGCCCATGAAGTCGTGCAGGCGGGAAGGGGCCATGGCGAGCTGCCGCTCGTCCCCCGGCCCCACCAGCGCCTCGGCGAAGGCATGCTCCCACTCAGCCGAGAGGGCAATCAGGGGCACGTAGCCGGCCGGGCCCCGCGCCGCGTCGGAGAGCTGGCGCGCGAGGCGCGCCCGCACCACGCTCACCAGCGCCGGCACGCCGCGCGCACCGGCCGCCATGGCCTCCTGAATGCCTTCCAGGATGGTCGGCAGGTCCCGGATCGAGACCCGCTCGGCGAGGAGGGCCTGCAGGACGCGCTGCACCCCGCCCGTGGTGATCTGGTTCGGGATGAGGTCGGCGACGAGCTTCGTGTGCTCGTGCGGCAGGTCGTCGATGAGCTTCTGCGCCTCGGCATGGCTCAGCAGCTCCGGCATGTTGTCTCGCACGATCTCGGTCAGATGCGTGGCCAAGACGCCCGCGCCGTCCACCACGGTGCAGCCGCGCGCCAGCGCCTCCTCCCGGTGCTGCTCCTCGATCCAGAGGGCCGGCAGGCCGAAGGTCGGCTCCTCGCAGGGCTCGCCGGGCATGTCGGGGCGGGTGCCGGAGGGATCGATTGCCAGGAGGAGAGGGAGGCGCAACTCGCCCCGGCCCGCCTCGATCTCCTTGACGCGCACGACGTACTCATGGGGGCTCAGATGCAGATTGTCCTGCAGCCGCACGCTGGGCAGGACGAAGCCCATCTCCTGCGCGATGGTCTTGCGGAGATTGCGGATCTGCTCCGTCAGGCGCGGGCCCTCGCCGGCGGCGAGCGACAGCAGCCCGTAACCCAGCTCGATCCGCAGCAGGTCGATCCGCAGCGTGTCCGCGATCGGCGCCTCGGGCGCGACGGCCGGCGGCGCGGAGGCGGTCGCCTCGGCCACCACATCCGCCTTGCGGCGGTTCCAGGCGCCGGCCGCGAAGCCGCCAGCGAGCAGGAGGAAGGGGATGAGCGGCATGCCCGGCAGCAGGCCCATCAGCACGGCAGCGCCGGAGGCCAGCCAGAGCGGCTTGGCGAGGCCCAGCTGCTTCACCAGCGCCTTGTCCGCCGTGCCCTCGGTTCCGCCCTTCGTGACCACGATGCCCGCGGCCACCGAGGTCAGCAGCGCCGGGATCTGCGAGACGAGGCCGTCGCCCACGGTCAGCGAGGCGAAGGTGGAAATGGCGTCGAGGAAAGGCAGCCCGTGCCGGCCGGCGCCGATGGCGATGCCGCCCAGAAGGTTGATGCCGGTGACGATCAGCCCCGCGATCGCATCGCCGCGGACGAACTTCGCGGCACCGTCCATGGCGCCGTAGAAGCCGCTCTCGGCCTCCAGGTCGGCACGGCGCTGGCGGGCCACCTTGTCGTCGATCAGGCCGGAGGAGAGGTCGGCGTCGATCGCCATCTGCTTGCCCGGCATGGCGTCCAGGCTGAAGCGCGCCGCGACCTCGGCGATGCGGCCCGAGCCCTTGGTCACGACCATGAAGTTCACGACGAGCAGGATGGCGAAGACGATCAGCCCCACCAGCACGTCCCCGCCCATGAGGAAGCCGCCGAAGGCCGAGACGACGTGCCCCGCCGCGGAGGGCCCCTCGTGCCCGTGCGTGAGGATGGTGCGGGTGGTCGCGACGTTGAGCGCGAGGCGCAGCAGCGTCGTCAGCAGCAGGATGGTGGGGAAGGAGGTGAAGTCGAGCGGCCGCTGCAGGAACAGCGCCGTCATCAGCACGAGAACGGAGAGGGTGACGGAGAGGGCGAGCCCCGCGTCCAGCAACGGAACCGGCAGCGGAACCACGAGCACGACGATGAGCATGGCGACACCGATCGCCAGCGCGACGTCCGTGGATCCGCCGAGCTTCTGAAGCCAGGGGGGCAGTGTCATGTCGGATCAGCCGATCGAGGCGTAGGGGAAGGGCGCCACCGGCATCTGCCCCGGCGCCATGGGAACGGGCGCGCCGGCCGCGCGGTACTCGTGAAGCTTGTTGCGCAGCGTGCGGATGGAGATGCCCAGGATCTCCGCCGCCCGGGTGCGGTTGCCCAGGCAGTGCGTCAGCGTTTCCAGGATCAGGTCCCGCTCCACATCCTCCATGCGCCGGCCGACCAGGGCGGCGACGCCGGGCGGGCGCGCGGCCTGCGGCTCCCCTGGTGCCGCGGGGACGGAGGCATCCACGCTGCGCGGCACGGGAACATGCAGCTCGACGGCCTCGGCACCGATCTCGTCGCCCTCGGCCAGCAGCACGGCGCGATGCACTGTGTTCTCCAGCTCGCGCACGTTGCCGGGCCAGGAGTGGCCGAGCAGCGCGGCGCGTGCGGCGGGGGCGAAGCGGCGGTGAGGCAGTCCGTTCGCCTCGGCGTAGCGCTGCGCGAAGTGCTCGGCGATGGGCAGGACGTCGTCGGGCCGGTCGCGAAGGGCGGGGATGCGGAGCGCCACCACGTTCAGGCGGAAGAACAAGTCCTCGCGGAAGCGGCTGGCCGCCACCTCGGCGGCGAGGTCGCGATTGGTAGCGGCGAGGATCCGCACATCCACCCTCACCGGCCCGGCACCACCGAGGCGGTCGATCTCGCGCTCCTGCAGGGCGCGCAGGATCTTCGCCTGCAGGCGCGGGTCCATCTCGCCAATCTCGTCCAGCAGCAGCGTGCCGCCATCGGCCTGCTCGAACTTGCCCCGCCGCGCGGCGACAGCGCCGGAGAAGGCGCCCTTCTCGTGGCCGAACAGCTCGCTCTCCAGCAGCGCCTCGGGCAGGGCCGCGCAGTTGAGGGCGACGAAGGGGCCGTTGGCGCGGCGGGAGTGGCTGTGGATGTAGCGCGCCAGCACCTCCTTGCCCGTCCCGCTCTCGCCGGTGATGAGCACGCTGGCCTCGGCGCGCGCCACGCCCTCGGCGCGCTTCAGCACGGCGGCCATGGCGGGATCGCGATGGATCGGGCCCTGGACCTCGCCCACCGCGGCCTGGAGCATGGCCGCGATCAGCTCCGCATCCGGCGGAAGGGGCAGGAACTCCTTCGCCCCAGCCTGGATGGCGCGGACGGCGGCGGCGGCGTCGGCATTGCGACCGCAGGCCACCACGGGGCAGACGATCCGCTCCGCATCCAGCGAGGCGACGAGCCAGGACACGTCGTGCAGCACGTCGCAGAGGATGAGGTCGAACCCTTCGGTCCGCGCCATGGCGATGCCGGAGGTGACGCCGTCCGCCTGGCGAAGGCGCGCCCCGCGGGATGTCGCGATGCGCGCCGCCTGGCCCAGCTCCGCCTCCAAGCTGCCGATGATGAGAAGGCGGGTCATCCCGGGCGGTCCGCCTTCACGATCTCGGTCATCGTCACGCCGAGCCGGTTGTCCTCCACCATCACCACCTCGCCGCGGGCGACGAGGCGGTTGTTGACGTAGATGTCCACGGCCTCACCGAGCTTGCGGTCCAGCTCCACCACGGCGCCGCGGCCGAGCTTCAGGAGCTGGCTCACCTGCAGTGTCGCGCGGCCGAGCACGGCGCTGACCTGCACGGGGATGTCGTAGACGGCGTCCAGGCCCTGGCTGGCGCCGGGGGGGCGCGGCTCGGCGGCCTCGTTCGCCGCGACGGGCTCGAATCCGTTGCTGCTCATGCATCGTTCTCCTGGGAGAGTCGCAGGGCCGCCAGTACGTCGCGGATCGCGGCGCGGCGGCGGGAAAGGTCGAGGTCGAGGCCGCCGTGGCGCCAGGTGATGCGCGCATCGCCCTCGGGCAGGGCCGGGTCGGCCTCCATGGGAAGTCCCGTTCCGCCAAAGCGGGCGCGGGCATGATCGAGAAGGGCGGGCGGGACTCGCAGCACCGCGCCGTCAGGAGCGTCCTCGACAGGGCCCAGCGCGCGCATCAGGGGTTCCAGCAGCGCCGGGGCCTCGCGCGCGGCGGCGCCAGGCAGGGCCGCATCTACCATGTCCGCCAGCATCGCCGCCAGCGAGCGGGCGTGCCGCTCCACGGCCTGCCGGGCGGCCTCCTGCGCCTGGTCCAGGTGGGTCAGCGCGATCCGGATGGCCTCGTCGGCCAGGGTGTCGCGGGAGGCCTGCTCGGCCGCGCGGCCGCGGGCCTCGCCCTCGCGCAGCCCGGCTGCGCGGCCCTCGGCCCTGGCGGCCTCCAGCAACTCGTCGAGGGAGGACTCGGGCGGCGCCTCCGGCAGGGCCACGGCCGGGGCGTCGAGATCGGGAAGGACGAGGCCACGCAGGCCGGGGGCGAAAAGCGCCATGTCAGGAGATCATCTCGTCCTGGCCGTCCTCGAGCTGGATCTGCCCGGAGGCGGCGAGGTCCTTCGCCGTGGCGACCATGATGGCCTGCGCCTCGTCCACGTCCCGCAGGCGAACGGCGCCGAGGGAGGCGATGTCGTCCTTCAGCATCTTCGCCGCGCGCTCGGACAGGTTGCGAAAGAACAGGTCTTTTAGCGTGTCGCTCGCGCCCTTGAGGGCCAAGGCGAGCTTGTCCTTGTCCACGCTGCGGAGAAGGAGCTGCACGCCCGGGCCGTCCAGGCGGGCGAGGTCGTCGAAGGTGAACATCAGCGCGCGGATGCGCTCCGCGCTCTCGTGGTTGCGTTCCTCCAGCGCGGCCATGATGCGGCCCTCGGCCGCGCGGTCGAGATTGTTGAAGATCTCGGCCATGACCTCGTGGCTGTCCTGGCGGCTGGCGCGGGCCAGGTTGCTCATGAACTCCGCCTTCAGCGTACGCTCGACACCCTCGAGCGCCTCCTTCTGCACGGTCTCCATCCGCAGCATCCGCATCACCACTTCCATGGCGAAGCCCTCGGGCAGCAGGGCGAGCACGCGCGCCGCGTGGTCCGGCTTCACCTTGGAGAGCACCACGGCGACCGTCTGCGGGTACTCGTTCTTCAGGTAGTTCGCGAGCACGGCCTCCGAGACATTGCCAAGCTTGTCCCACATGGTGCGCCCGGCGGGACCGCGGATCTCCTCCATGATCTGCGCGACGCGATCCGCCGGCAGTGTCTTCAGCAGCATCCGCTCGGTCGTCTCGTAGGAGCCGATCAGCTTGCCCGTGGCACCTAGATTTTCGGAGAACTCCCTGCACAGCTCCTCGACCACTGCGGCATCGACGGCGCCGAGTGTTGCCATGGCCGTGGAGACGTCCTTGATCTCATCCTCGTGCATCTTGGCGAAGAGGCGCTCGGAATGGCTCTCGTCGAGGGTGAGAAGGAGGATTGCGGCCTTCTGCGGCCCGTTGAGCTTCATCGTCAGTCCTCCTCCGGGGCGAGCCAGCGCCGGATGACGGCAAGCCCCTCTTCAGGATAGGATTCCATCAGCGCATTCACGCGGGCGACTGAGGAGGCGCGGAGCTGCCCCTGCACGTTGCCGATGGTGACCATCTCGTCGCCCGCCGCGGCACCCTCCGGCCCGGCGATCGCGCCCGCGGCAGCAGGGCCGGCAAGGGCACCCGCCGCAGGACCGCCCAGCGCAGCGCTTCCCATCGCGGCCCCGCCCGGCAGCGCGCCGGCCGTACCGCCGGCTCCGGCCAGGGCCGCCTGAGGGATGAGCGTGGCCGTCAGCCGCTTCGTCATCGGCCGCACGACCAGGAGGATCGCGATCAGCGCGACGAGCGCGTAGAGGGCCGATTCGACCAGGCGCGCGGCAGTCGCCGGGCCGATGCCCAGGCCGAACATGCCCGCATCCGCCGGGCTGTCCCCGCCCTCGGGCTGGGCGAAGCGCATAGAGACCACCTCCACCCGGTCGCCGCGCCGCTCGTCGAAGCCGACGGCGCTGCGCACCAGCGCCGCGATCCGGGCCAGCTCCTCGGGGCTGCGCTCGCGGAAGGCGGGCGGCGTGCCCTCCCACACCCCGTCGACCAGCACAGCGACCGAGAGGCGCCGCAGCACGGGATGCTCGCGCACCGTGTTGCGCACCGTCTTGCCGATCTCGTAGTTGGTTGTTTCCTCCGACTTGTTCTCCTGGCTGCCCCCGCCACCGCCGCCCGCGGCCTCCGCGCCGGGAAGCTGGTTTGCGACGGAGACATTGCCGCCATCGCCGCCACGGGACTGCTCCTGGCTGCTCTGGACGCTGCGGGCCACCTGGTTCTCGGGGTCGAAGCGCTCCTCGGTGGTCTGGACGCGGTCGAAATCCATCTCGGCCGTGGCCTCGGCGCGCACGCGGCCGGGGCCGAGGCTCCGTTCGAGCATCTCCTCGACGCTGCGGGCGATGCGCAGGCCCTCAGCGCGGCGCATCTCCTCCTGGGTCGCGGCGGCGGTGGGGCCGGTCAGCGCCTGGCCGCCGCGGGCGAGGAGCTCGCCCCGGCTGTCCACGATGGAGACGTTGCGCGGCAGCAGGCCTGGCACGGCGGTGGCCACGAGGTGGAGGACCGCCTGCACTCCCTCGCGATCGAGCCGCTGCACGCCCTGCATGGTGAGGACGACGCTCGCCTGCGCTTCCGCGGTCTGGCGCGAGAAGGCCTCGCGTCGCGGCAGCACGAGATGGACACGGGCGGCGCGGACGCCCGCGAGGCCGCGAATGGTGCGGGACAACTCGCCCTCCATCGCGCGAAGCCGGTTTACGTCCTGCTGAAAGGGGGTCGTCGTCAGGCTCTCGCCGCGGTCGAAAATCTCCCAGCCGACATTGCCGCCGGCGGGCAGGCCCTCGCGTGCCAGGGAAAGCCGCAGGCGAGGCACCTGCTCCTCTGGGACGAGGATGGTCGTGCCGCCGGCGCCCAGGCGGTAGGGCACCTTCTGGCGGTCGAGCGAGGCGACTACTGCCCCCGCATCGCGCGGGTCCAGTTCGGAATAGAGGAGCGCCATGCTGGGCTGGCCCGCGCGCGTTCCGAGCCAGGTGAGAAGCCCGAGCATGATCAGCGCGACCGCCGCCATGGCGCCCAGGCGCAGGGGGCCGAGCGCGCGGAACTGGGCGAGGACCGCGGCCATTCAGCGGGCCTCCGCCCGGGCGGGTGCGGCCGGGTACCGGGATACTCCCGGCGTGAAGCGCTGGCGCGTGGCGCGATGGCGCATGTTGCGGCCCCCTGCTTCCGGCTTTCTGCCGGCCCGGCAATCTTTGCCGGGTGGGGGTTAACGGGTGGTTACCAGGCGCTCCTCAGCTCCCGCCGCTGAGCGAGCGCACCTTGTCGAAGCCGTAGGATGCCGACCCCATACGGAGCTGCAGCAGTCCGTTAGAGCGCTCGGCGGCCGTCGCGGTGCCGATCACGGTGAAGGAGGTCGTCGCCGTGCCTCCGCTCGCATCCGCGCCGGTCACCGCCACCTTATAGGCGCCGTCGGCCAGCTTCTTCCCGGTGGAGTCGCGCCCGTCCCAGACCCAGTTCTGCGCCTCCGTGCCGAGGGTCACCTGAGCCTCGCGCATCGTCTTGCCGCTGCTGTCCAGCACCGCCACCCGGGCCGTGCGCGCATTGCCGGCGGCCGGGAGCCTCAGCGTGGCGCTGCCGTCCTGCAGTGGCAACGTGTCACCCTCCACCTCCACCCGCTGCCCCAGCATCGGCGCGGCGGCGGTGAGCTGCGCCGCCTGCTGGAGCGAGACCATCTGCTCCAGGTTCTTGTTCATCGCGATCTGCTGCTCGACCGAGGAGAACTGGACGAGCTGCGCCGTCATCTGGTTCGTGTCGAGCGGGTCCGTCGGCGACTGGTTCTTCAGCTGCGTCGTCAGCAGCGTCAGGAAGTTGTCGAAGTTCCCCGCGAGCTGCGTGCGCGCGCCGGCCGAGGCCGAGGCTGCGGTGGTGGATGCGGTGCTGGTGGTGCTCGAGACAGCCATTCGGCCCTCCTTCAGATCGCGATGTCGAGCAGGCCGAGCAGGGACCGCCGGTCCCCTCCGGGCTCGCCGGGCCCGGCATGGGCATCCTGCCCGCGCCAGCCCTGGCCGGGGCGCCGCCCGCCCGGATCGGCGCCGCTGCCCGGCCCTCCCTGGGCGGCTCCCCCGCCGGCATCCCCGCCGAGCAGCGAGAAGCTGAGGCTGCGCCCGGCGTCGCCGCCGATTCCGGCGCCCCCCAACGCCCGGTCCAGCGCGGCCCCGTCCCGCGCGAGTAGAGCCAGGGTTTCCGGCCGCTCCGCCGCTACGTGCACGAGCGCGGCCTCGCCGGCCCGCTCGATCGTCACCTCCACCCTCCCGAGCTCAACGGGGTCGAGGCTCAGGGCAATCCGGCCATCCGTGCCTCCCCCCAGCGCGAGCGCGATGGCGACCGGGGCGACCTGCTGCGCCGGCGCGAGGCGCGGCGTGAAGCGGGGGGCCTCCACTTCCGGCGGGGAGGCGGGTTGGGCCGGCATGGCGGTGACGGCGGGGGGGATGACGGGCTGCGCGGCCGCGAAGGGCTCCGCTGCCGTCTGCGTGGCCTGAACGGGGGCGTTGGAGCCCGGCTTCGGGGCGGCCGGGGCGATGTCCCCAGCGGATGCGGCCTCAGCGGCCTCGCCGAGCGGGGCCAGGGCCGTATTGGCCGGCTTCGTCCCCGCCGAGGCTCCCCCTCCATCTTGGAGAAGGCCTTGCTGCAACGCGCCGTGCGGCGCTTCCGTGCGTCCTGCACGAATTGTCCGGGATGCCCGGGCCGAAACCTCCCGTTCCGGCTTCGCCCCTTCCTGGGGCGACGGGGTGCCGGGGGTGACCGGCACCTCTTCCTGAAGTTCATCCTCCTGGCCGGCGGAGGCCGAGCCCGGTGCGGAGGAAGGCGAGGGGGCCGCCCTGCGCGGGGCGGTGGCCGAGGCCGACCTGGCCGGGGGAGGGGAGGCGGCGAGCGTCTCCTCCTGGGCCGGTTCAGGCTGGGACGTCGGCACCACGGGCGAGGCGGCAGCCACCGGCTGTGGGACGGCCGGAGGGGCAGCGGCGATGTCGGGCAAGGGCTGCACGACCGGCGCGGCCTCCGGGCCGGACGCCTGCTCCCCCGCGCTCTTCTCTTCCAGGGCGTCGGGGGGCGTCAGCAAGGCTGCCTCGGCGGACTCCCCGAGCGGAAGCTCCTGGGACGCCGGCCCTTCCACGGCGTGCTCCGCCACGTGGGGAAGGCCGTTGCCGGCCATCGGCTGAGGAACCGACGGAGCGGCCGCCGTCCCGGCCGGCGGGTTGCCGGTAGCTACCCCGGCAGGAGGGGCTCCGGCGGCAACGACCAGCCCCTCGGCAAGGGGCACGGCAGGGATTCCGGACGGCGCGGCCGCCATGCCCGGGACGAGTTGCGCTGTGGCGCCCGCATCGCCCGTCACCGTTCCCGGCACCGCGAGGAGCCCGCCCAGGGCAAGGGCAAAGGCGCCTGCCTGGCCACCGGCCGGCACGGGCACGGCGGCACCCCGCATCGGTGCGGTCGTCGTCGGGATCTCCAGCACGTCCATGATCGGCTCCTCTGGCCACCACGGAGCGGCCGGCCTGGCATTCCGCAAGGGCCTTGCCACGCCCTGGTACACCGTAACCGGCAGGGCTGGCCCCCGGGGCGGCATCTCTTGCCGCCCACCGGCAGGGACGGCCCCGGAATCCCGGCCCGTACCCTGGCATGCCGGTTGCGCCAAGCGGGACAGGACGGCCCGGCCGCCCGCCCCCTTACGGAGCCCCAGATGTCGCTCTACGCCTCGATGACCACGGCCATCAGCGGCCTCACCGCCCAGTCCCGCGCCCTGGGAAACGTCGCGGACAACGTGGCTAACAGCCAGACCACCGGCTTCAAGCGCACGGACACGAACTTCGTGTCCTACATCACGCGTTCCACGGCCCAGGTTAACCAGCCGGGATCGGTCACCGCGCGGCCGGACTACACCACCTCCATCCAGGGTTCGGTCCAATCCTCCGAGAACCCGCTCGCCATGGCGATCGCCGGGCAGGGCATGTTCGCGGTGGCGAGCGCGGCGGGCTCGCTGAACGGCGACACCACCTTCGACTCCCGCGCCTTCTACACCCGCGCGGGCGACTTCAGCATGAACAGCGACGGCTACCTCGTGAACGGACAGGGCTACTACCTGCAGGGCTGGGCGGCCGATGCGGAGGGGAACCCGGACCGCTCGAACATCAGGCCGGTCCGTGTTGACCAGTCCGTCTACAACCCCGTGGCGACCACGAGCGTCACCCTCTCTGCCAACCTTCCCGCGGACTCCACGACCACGCCGGCCGAGGCCACGATCCAGATCTATGACAGCCTGGGTCGCCTGCACTCCGTGGACATGACCTGGACGCAGACGGCGACGAACAAGTGGGAGCTCGCCATGGCCATTCCGGACGACACGACGACGCCCGCGCTCACCCGTGCCATCGGCGTGAACTTCGGCGCGACCGCCGGATCGACCACGGCCGCCGGCACGATCGATTCATTTGACGTCGGTTCGAACCTCACGGGCAGCACGGCGGTTGCGGGTGATCCCGCCGTCGTCACCTTCACCGCGGATTTCGGGCAGGGCCCACAGACAATCAAGCTCGACCTCGGCAATTTCGGCCAACCCTCGGGCGTGACGCAGTATGCCGGCACCAAATACACGCTGCGCGACATCTCGCAGAACGGCGTGCCCCAGGGCAGCTTCTCCTCCGTCTCGCTCAGCGACAACGGCGACCTAACCGTCAACTACGACAACGGCCAGGCGCGCACGATCGGCCGCGTGCCCATCGTCACCTTCTCCGATCCGGACAAGCTGCAGAAGACGGACGGCCAGGCCTATCTCCGCACGGAGGAGAGTGGCGAGGCACGGGTGAACGACGCCGCCTCCAACGGCGGCGGCAAGATCGTCACCTCCGCGCTGGAGGGGTCGAATGTCGACATCGCCTCGGAGTTCTCGAAGCTCATCCTGGCCCAGCGGGCCTATGCCGCGAACACGAAGATCGTGACTGCGGCGGACGAGCTGCTGCAGGACACCATCAACATGCGTCGCTGATCGCGGCGGCCGGCACGCGCCCCTTGCGGCGCGGCATCAACCATGACGGCGCGGCCAGCAGCCCCTAGGCGGGGGCGGCCGAGCCGGGGAAGCGGAGCGGATGAGCCTCGACCTCGCCCTGTCCATCGCGCGCAGCGGCCTGTCGCATGTCAACAGGCAGCTCGCCCAGACGGCGTCCAACATCTCCAATGCCGGGACGGCTGGGTACACCCGCAAGGAGGTCCAGGGGCAGTCGGTCGTTGCCGGCGCCGTCCTCTCCGGCGTGCGGAGCGCGGAATCGGCGCGGGCCGTGGACACGGCGCTCGTCACCGAGATGAATCTCGCCCGTGCGCGCAGCGCGGCCGCTACGGTGCGGACCGGCATCCTGGAGGGCGTCGAGACGGCGCATGGGGCGACAGGGGACTCCATTGGTGACCTGACGGCGGCGCTCGGCGACGCCTTCGTATCCCTCCGCGACGATCCCTCCGACCCGCTGCTCCAGGCCAGGATCGTGGACGCGGCGGATGACCTTGCCGAGCGCTACAATACCGTTTCCACGGCGATCGGGACCGCGCGCCAGGCCGCGCAGGACGGGATGATCAAGGATGTGGAGACGCTGAACGACGCGCTCCGCCGGATATCCGATCTCACCGACCAGATCCTGCCGCTACGCGCCCGCGGCGCGAGCACCGCGGACCTCGAGGACCAGCGCGACCAGGCGGTCGCCTCCATCTCCTCCATCATGCAGGTTCGCGCCCTGCCGCAGCCCGATGGCGGGATCACGCTCATCACGTCGGGCGGCCTCAATCTGCCCCTGCGCTCAGCCGAGGGGCCCTTCTTCACTGATTCGATGCTGGTCGGTCCCCAGGCCTATCACGGCACCGGGGGCACGCTGCCAGGGATCAGGCTCGGCAACGCGGATGTAACGGCCCGGCTCGGGGAAGGCACGCTCGCGGCCTATGTCTCCTTGCGCGACCGCGAGTTGCCGCTGGCCCAGGCCGAGCTGGACATCTCTGCCGCCAGCCTCGCCTCTCGCTTCGACGTGCAGGGGCTGACGCTCTTCACCGGGGCAGCGGGCACAGTGCCCAATCCGTCCAGCGACTACAGGACGGGCGGCTGGATCGGCTTCGCCGGCTCGCTCCGGGTCAGCGCCGCCGTGACGGACAGCCCGAGCCTTGTCCGGGACGGGACCCGTTACGTCGCCCCCGGTACCGGGGGAGCAACCGAGTTCTACCCCAACCCGGTGGGCGGACCCGCCGACTTCACCACCCTGCTGGACCGCGTGCTGAACCGAACGTTCGGGACCGAGGCCTCGGCCGGCACTTTCCATCCTGGCTTCGCCACGACTTCTCTCGGGCCGGCCGGAAACCTCACCTCATCCCTGCGTTCCGCGCGCAGCCTCGGCGACTACGCCTCGCAGCTCGTGGCAACCCAGACGGCCGCGCGGGCCGAGGCGGAGGAGGCGGGTAAGATGTCGGGCGACCTTCTCACCGCGCTGGAAAGCCGGTTCGCCGCCCAATCGGGGGTGGACATGGACAAGGAGCTGGCGGCGATGATCTCCTTGCAGACCACCTACTCGGCCAATGCCCGCCTCCTCTCGGCGGTGCAGGGCATGTACGACACTCTCTTCCAGGCGGTGCGGTGATGGCCATCTCAGGCATCGGATCCGGTATGCTGGCCCAGCTGATCGGCCAGTCCTCTACCCTCAAGTCCCAGGTCGAGAAGCTCACCGCGCAATCCGCGGACGGGAAGCGCGGCACCTGGTACGGCGACATCGCCGGGGACGCTCGGCGGGCCATCAACCTGCGCGGCGAGATCTCCCGCCGGGAGGTGCACGCGACGACGATCGACCGTGCCCTCGGCCGGACCGGCGCCGCGCAACACGCCCTGGAGGGCCTCTCCTCGATCGCGGAGGATTTCCTGACCCAGGCGGGTAAGGTCAGCAGTGCCGACAGCACCCGGATCAGCGCGCTCGCCAGCAATGCGAGGCAGGCGATCGGACAGGTCGCGGCCCTGCTGAACGAGAAGCACGGGGGCGAGTATCTTTTCAACGGCGCCGACTCCGCGAACCCGCCGATCCCCGATCCGGACGGCATCATGGCCACGCCGATGGCGACGAACATCATGGCCGCCGCGGGCTCCCTGGTTTCCGGCAACAGCGCCTCCGTCCTCGCGGCGACCCTCTCCGCCGCGACGGACACTACCCTCGGGGCAACGCCTTTCTCCAACTACCTCCTCGACCCCGGCCAGGGGCTCTACGAGGCGCGCCGGAGCACCCTGACCGGGGATGGGGAGAGCGTCGAGACCGGCCTCTTCGCGAATCGCAACGCTGCGGCGACCACGGCGGGCAGCGAGGCGGGGGGGTGGTCCCGCGACTTGCTGCGCGGCCTGATGACCCTGGCCGGGCTCACCGCCGACAAGGCCGCCAAGGGAGCTGATTTCGACGCCGTGATGACGAGCGTGAAGAGCGGATTGAAGTCCGCCATGACGGCGCTCGGCGAGGAGGCCGGTGCGCTCGGCCTTTCCGAGTCGCGTCTGGAGGCGGCCAAGACGCGGCACGGCGAGCTGCAGATCTCGCTTAACGCGCAGCTCGCCGATGTGGAGGAGGTGGACCTGGCCGCCACGCTCACCGCCCTCCAGGACACCCAGACCCGCCTCCAGGCCTCCTGGCAGGCGCTATCCAGGCTCTCGGGCCTGTCCCTGACGAACTTCCTGCGCTGAAGCGCCAGATTCAACCGGCGTTAACCGCAGGGGTGTCAGGATCACTTCATACCGCAAGATGCGGATCGCAACAGGCGGCAAGCCAAGGAGAGGCTGCCGCGGACAGGAAAGGGGCAAGACATGGCCCTGAACTCGGTCAACACCAACACCGGCGCTGCCATCGCGCTGCAGACGCTCAACCGCACGAACGATTCGCTCGCAGCGACCCAGAAGCGGATCTCCACCGGCTATCGCGTCGCCGACGCGAAGGACGACGGCGCGGCCTTCGCCGTCGCGCAGTCGGTTCGGGCGGACATCTCCGGCCTTACCTCCGCCAACGAGCAGATCGGCGGCGTGCAGGGCGTGCTGGGAACCGCGCTCTCCGGCCTTACCAAGGTCTCGGAGACGATGAGCAACATCCGCGGCGTGCTCGTCAAGCTGGCCGACGGCACGCTTTCGGATGATCAGCGCAGCCAGTATCAGGCTCAGTACTCCTCGCTTCAGAGCCAGGTCGCGAACTATATCGCGGATGCCACCTATAACGGCCGCACCCTTCTCAGCACCAGCAGCGGGGCCGGTGGTGACATCGCCACCGTCCGCAACGAGAGCGGCACCACCTACACGCTGTCGGCGGTCGATGGCAGCACGTTCAAGGTAGACGATGTGCCCACGAGTGCAGCGCTGGCCGGGTCCGCGCTCGCAGCGAGCGGCGACTTCAGTACGAAGATGAAGGCCATCAATACCGCGCTGAACACCTTCGGCAACGACAGTACCTATCTTCAGAGTCAGGTCTCCTACAACAAGGAGAAGATGGACTCGCTGGAGACCGGTCTCGGCGCGCTTGTCGATGCGGATCTCGCGAAGGAAAGTGCGAAGCTTCAGGCACTGCAGATCAAGCAGCAGCTCGGCACGCAGTCCCTCAGCATCGCGAACCAGGCGCCTCAGAGCCTGCTTAGCCTCTTCCGCTGAACGGTGGGGTGCCGTGAAAGATCCACGGCGCCCCGTCCCGTCCCCCCTCCATCGCGCCGGGCGGCGAGACGCCCCCGGCGGCGGTGCGGCAGCCGCGCAAGGCCGGTGCGCCGCATCGCAAGCCACGAAGGAACGCGAAGACCGTGTCCACGCTGGTTCTAGAGCTGCGCCAAGGCGACCTCATGGTCGTCAATGGTGCCCCCATCCGGTTCAGGAACCGAACACGCATCGAACTGACGGCGAAGGCCCGTTTCCTCTTTGGCAAGCAGATCCTGCCGCCCGAGGCGGCCGATACGCCCGCTCGCCGCATCTACTTCGCCCTGCAGACCGCCTATATCGGCAGCGAGGAGGAGCGCGAGCGCGGGCTAGAGGCTGCGCGCGGCCTTATCGCGGAGTTCCAGGCGGCGACCACTTCCAACCTCGCTTCCGCCATGCTCGACCGGGCGCTCACCGCGGCGGAGGAGGATGACTGCTACACGGCACTGAAGCTCGCCCGCCGCGTGATGCGTCATGAGGAGGCGGTACTCGGCATTGCGCCCCCTCAGGCCGTGAGACCCACGCCGGAGGAGACGCCTGTATGATGATGCATCAGAACCCAGCGCTGGCCTACCGCGCCGCAAGGGCGGCCATGCCGCCGCGAGTGCAAGAGGCCGACGTGTTCCGCCGCGTCACGGGCGCGCTCCGCGCGGCGCAGGGAACGGGGCCGGAGGTCGGGCTGCGGGCAATTCGTGCGCTGGCCGACAATCGTCGCCTCTGGCTGGCGGTGGAGGGTGTGCTGCTCGATCCGAACAACGCGCTCCCGCCGGCGCTGCGCGCCTCGATCATCTCGGTCGGTCGTACCGTCCTGCGCGAGATGGAGCGGGAGAAGCCGGATCTCGGCTTCCTCATCGAGGTGAACGAGAACATCGCGGCCGGGCTGACGACAGGCGGCTGAGATGTCCGGCTCGCTCGCCCTCGCGATCCTCGGCGGCACAACCGGGGGGGGCAGCGCCGCCGACGCCGGCTCGGCCGTGCTGGCGCTGCGTCGTGCCGCCGCGAGCGGGGCCGAGGCGAAGGGCGTTGCCCAGATCGCGAAGGAGGGTGCGGTCAAGCTAGCGCTCACCCGTTTCGCCGAGGGTGTCTCCCGCGCCAAGTCGGTGGAAGCGGCGCTGCGCGATCCGCGCGTGGCCGAGGTGCTGCTGCCCGCCCTCGGCCTACCGGACGCGGTGAGCACGCCGGGGCTGGCCGTGCGCGCTCTCATGTCCGATCCGAAGGATACGAACTCCGTCGCCGCGAAGCTTGCCGCGACGGACTCCCGGTGGAAGAGCGCGGCGGCTACCCTCAATCTTGCGACACGCGGACTGGATGGGCTGCGCGACGCCACGGTCCAGAAAACGATTACGGAGGGCTTCAAGGCCTATCAGTGGCGCCTCTCGCAGGACGAGCAGGCGAGCGGCGTTTCCGACGCTCTCTATTTCAAGCAGCGCATGGCGACCGGTACGAAGCTGACAGCCTATGAGGTGCTGGGCGATGCCGTGCTCCGCCGTGTGGTCACCGGCGCCCTTGGCCTGCCGCAGACCATCGCGATCCAGGGCGTGGAAACCCAGGCCCGGGCGATCACCTCCCGGATCGACCTGTCCACGCTGAACGACCCGAAGCAGGCGGCGAAGCTGACCGAGCGCTATGTCATGGCCGCCGCTGGTGGCGGGACGACGGGCAGCAGCGGTTCCAGCCTCCTCGCGCTTTTTGCCTGAAGCTGCCTCGCAGCGCGATGCATGTCAGGCGGCACGCCAGCCCAGCCGCCGCTCCAGCCAGCTCCGGTAGGTGAGCGTCGCATCCGGGGGCGGCACTGCGAGGGCGAAGGCTGCCGCGGCGGCCGTGCCCGTCAGCGCGTGGCCTTCGCCGGGCTGGGAGCGTTCCTCCTCCTGCCAGCGCAGCGCCGCCCGGCGCCAGGCGGCCAGGGTGTCTGCCGGAGTGAGGGGAGGCATGACGAGTGCCGCCCGCATCTGCATCCCTGCCGCGGCAGCGAGCACGCCTCGGAGGGACGAGGGTTCTCCCGTGAGGACGGGAAGGTCTCCGGCCTCTCCCTCGCCGATCTGGCCGAGGCCGCACCAGGGCGTGGCACCGAGCATGATCGCCCGTGCGACCGGATCGGCACCGCTGACGATGAGTGCGTCGGCTTCCCCCGCCGCGAAGGCCGCCTCCGCCATGCCCGGGACAGGGCGAGCGGGGATGCCGAGAAGATCAAGCGCGGCGAGCGCCGCGGTTTCCGGCGACTCCGGGGACGAGATGGCGACGCGCAGCGGGGCCGGGCCGCGCGTGTTCAGGGGACCGCGCCCCGCCAGCACGGCGCCGTGCCAGGAGACGAGCAGCGGGATCCAGGCGCCCGGCTCGAAGCGCGCGCGGGTGGCGCCGGTCAGCCGCACATGACAAGCCCAGCCGGGGAGGGCGAGGAAGCGCACGCTCTCGGCGCCCGCCAGCGTCGCGAAGCGGTTCGCGGCGGTCACACCGTCGGGGCCTCCGAGATAGGAGAGCCGCAAGGCTCCCGGCCGGTGCAGCCCGCGGGAGAGGGCCGCCGCGGCCCGGGCGGCCCAGCGTGCCGGCGCGGCGTCTTCCGGTCCTGGAACCAGCACGACGCCGGTATCCTGGGCCTGCGCCCGCGCCCGACCTGGACGGAGGCTGGGCAGGCCGAGCGACAGCGCCGCCATGCCCGTCGCTCTCCGTCCGAGGACGGGGGAGGGAAGGCGCGGGCGCGGCGAGGAGTCGTCCATCATGGCGCCGGACGCTGCGGTGCGGGTGGGGCGGGATTGTGGCAATCCCGCGCCGTCTCAGCCCTCATAGGCCAGCAGCGCCTCGAAGGTCGTGTCGCCCAGCCTGGCCCGGCCCTTAAGTGGGGTGAGCTCGATCAGGGCGGCCGCGGCCGGCACCTCCGCCCCGGCCTGCCGGAGGAGCGCGATGCACGCGGCCAGGGTGCCGCCGGTGGCCAGGAGGTCGTCCAGCACCACCACACGATCGCCCGGGCGGATGGCATCGGCCTGCATCTCGATCCGGTCGGTCCCGTATTCCAGCGCGTAGTTCAACCCGATGATCGCGCCCGGGAGCTTGCCCCGCTTGCGCAGCATGACGAAGCCGAGGCCGAGCTCGAGCGCGAGGGGCGCCGCCACCAGGAAGCCGCGGCTCTCGATGCCGGCCAGCAGGGTGGGCCGGTGCGGGCGGACGATGTCGGCCAGGCGGCGCATCGCCTCCTTCCAGGCCGGGCCATGCCGCAGGAGGGTGGAGATGTCGTAGAAGAGAATTCCCGGCTTCGGGAAGTCGGGAATGCCGCGGATATGGTCCTTGAGGTCGAGCTGTGGGGCATCGGCGGGGCTGGTGGACACTGCGCGGGCTCCGTCTCTGGAATGGCGGCCGCCTCATAGGCCGTCGAGGGCCCGCGGGGCAAACGCGCGGGCAGGGGCATCAAGGGGCTTGGCGCGCGGCCGAGAATGCGGCACCAGCGCGGCTATGTCGCGCGTCCCCGTCGCCGCCACGGTCGGCATCCTGGGCTTCCTGCTCTATGTCGGGCTGGCCGTGGCCCTAGCCGATGCTGTGCCTCGCCATTGGGCGTTGCAGGCGCTCTACTTCCTCGCGGCCGGGCTGGCCTGGGTATGGCCCGCCCTGCGCTTGATCCTCTGGGCGGCGCGGAAGTAAGATCCGCGCCGCCCGGGTTCCGAACCGGCCTCAGAACGTGCGGCTGAGGAAGACCATCGCGCGCGCCTCGCAGATCTTCTGCGCGCCGAAGCACTCGCCGCGGCTCAGATTCGTGTCGTAGTAGCCGGCCGTCAGCACGAAGTCCGAGAACTTGTAGGCCAGAGTGACGTTCCAGTTCGCGAAATCGGGCGAGCCCCAGCGGGCGTTGTTTTGGATCCACTGATAGCCGGCGCGTCCGGCGACGGTGAGGTCGTAGGGGAGGGAGATCTCTACGCCGCCCTCGACATAGAAGCCGGTGCCGGACTCGGCCTGGTAGTTCGGCGAGTAGTTGATCGCGCCGAGCACCTTCATCGGAACGGGCAGGGACGGGACCTCGTAGCTTGCCTTGGCCGCCAGCTCGAAATATTGGAGGTCGTAGAAGCCCGGCCCGTTCCGGTAGCCCGGATAGGTATAGGCAATGCCGCCGAGGTCGAGGCTCACGCCGTAGAGGCTCGTGCGCCAGCCCGCCAGAGCGTCGATCTCCTGGCGGGCATTGGTGTTGAGAAAGGTGACGTTGGAGGCGAAAGCGCCGACATAGAGGCCGCTTGTGTGCTGGATATCGATCGTGCCCTGCACGGCCGGGCGGTTCTGGGTCTGGCTGACGCCGCGGAACAGGTAATCGCTGGAGACGGTCGGCGTGACGCCGATGGTCAGCGCCGCGCTCTCCAGCTCAAAAGCTCCGGCCGTCCCGGCCGCGAGCGAGAGGCCCAGCGCGAGAGCCGCGGCCGGGACAGTCTTCGTCCTCATGAAATCTCCCCCTCACGCGCTTGCGTGATGCGAAACGACCTAGTGTCCTGATCGCGAAATTCCTACGATCATAAGGATGGTCGTAGGAGGCGATGATGGGCAAGCCTGCGGTGTCGATTGCGCTGAGTGAGGCCGAGCGGCGGGAGTTGGAGTCGCTGGCGCGGGCCCACAAGACGGGCCAAGCGATGGCACGACGGGCCCGGATCGTGCTGGCTGCAGCGACAGGTCTAGAGAACAGGGCGATCTGCGCCGAGGTGGGCGCGGACGCGAACACGG
>JBHTFH010000013.1:0-110375 GCA_042666135.1 Roseomonas sp. GCM10028921
GACGCCATCGTCGACGCGTGTTGCCACGCCTGGTCCACCCTGATGCGCACGCCCGACCAGATCGCCACCATCACGCGCCGCTCCTGGGCACAGGTCAAAGTTTAGGGCAGCTGGTATCATCGAGACGTGTGCGCGGGTCGCGTCGGACACAAAGCCCGGTGTCTGGTCTTGATGCCGGACGCTGTATCTTGCAGTTTTCCAGACCCGCGCACAGGTCTCATCACCCCACCCCGCCGGCTTCGCGCTCGACGACATAACTTTCCGACCAAGCGCTTCCGCCTGATCGGAATGTACGCGCACGGCCGAAGGTATGGGCCCTCTCTTCCCGACCACGGCCTGGGCCGGCCCCTGCACTCTCCCCATGCAGGTTTGAAAAAGGCCGGGCACTTGGCCCGGCCTTCTCGAAGTTGGCGCTGCCCTCCCGTCAGGTGGACGGGGCGGGAAGCCTCGGCGCCGGCGGCGGGCCGCTGCGGGCGTAGCCGGCATAGTAGCTCAGCGGATCCATCCGGCCCGGGCGCACGCGGGTCAGCACCGTGGCGGTGCGGGCCCGGGCATCCTCCGGTAGCCGCCGGATCGCCTCGGCCAGCATGTCGGTGGAGGTGCGCTCCCAGCCCACGGCGAAGAGGATCACGTCGCTATAAGCGGAGAGCAGCACGGCGTCGGCCACGCGCATGATCGGCGGGCTGTCCAGCACCACCAGCTGGTACTCGTTGCGAGCGCGGTCGAGCATGTCCGCAAAGGCATCGGAGTCGATCAGCTGCTGCGGATGGGCAGCGGACTGGTCGGAGAAGAGGCAGTGCAGCCCCGACCGGCTGTCCACATGCACGGCGTCCCGAAGGTCGGCCTTGCCCGTCAGCACAGACTCGATGCTGCCGCGCGAGCGGGGGGCCCCGATCGTGGCCGCGATGCGCGGGCGCCGCATGTCGGTCTCGAGCAGCAGCACCTTCATCCCGTCCGCCGCGCAGAGGCGGGCAAGGGCGACGGCGAGCGTCGTCTTGCCGTCGCCGGCCGCGGGGGAGGTGACCAGCACCGTGCTCGCTGGGCCGCCCCGGCCGACGGACTGCAGGTTGATCCGCAGCGCGCGCAGGGTCTCGGCAATGTCCGAGTCCCCCCTCTCCAGCACGAGGTTCGGCATGCCACGCCGCCGGCCGCCGGGCAGGGTGGGCAGGCTGCCGACATTCTGAACCCCGGTGATGAGGGCCAGGTCGCGCGGCGAGTTCACCGTGTTGCGGCCGAGGTTGCGAAGCACGAGTATCGCCGCGACGAAGAGGAAGCCCGCGATGGCGCTGAACACGCCGATCACGCCGGCCGAGGGGCCGGTGGCGCGGAAGGGCACGTTGGCCGGGGAGACCACCCGCGCGATCGGGAACTGCGCCGCCGAGAGGCGGGTTTGCTCCATCCGGGCCAGGAAAGCTTGGTAGACCGCCCGGCGCGATTCGGCGTCACGGGTAAGCTGGGTGAGGGTCACCGTCGCCTCGGCACCGCCGCGGGCCGCCGTGCGGGAGGTGTTGAGCGCCGCCTGGGAGGCTTCAAGCCGCGAGCGGGCCGCATCAACGTCCCGGCGGAGGGCAGTGATGATCTTGCCCGTCTCGCTGTCGATCTGGGCACGGAGGTCGCGCAGCTCGGCATCCACGGCCCGGCGGTCGGGATGGCGGGCGCCGAGGCCGGCGCCGAGGGTCGCGGCCCGCTGCACCACCTCGGCCTCGCGGGCGCGAAGGGCCTGAATCACGGGGGAGGCGAGCGCCTCTGTCGTCGCTCCGCGCCCACCCGGGCGGGTGGCGGCGTCGAGCGCGGCCTGCGCGCGGGAGAGTTCCTGCCGCGCCACGGCGACGCGGGTCTGGTCCTCGGTGAGCTGCACCGTGCTCACGGCGCCGATCGAGGTCTCCAGCAACCCGGTCTCGCGGCGGAAAGCCTGGATCTTGGAATCCGCGGCCTCGACTTCCTCGCGCAGCACGGCGAGGCGCTCGGAGAGCCAGCGATTCGCCTGCTCCGTCGCCCGCTGCTTCGCGTCGATGTCGAGCGCGATGTAGCGGTCCATCAGGGTGTTCACGACATTCGCGGCGATCACCGGCGAGGTCGAGGTGAAGCGGATGCCGACGACGTTGCTGTTATCCGTCGTGCGGATGTCGAGGCGCTGCTGCAGCTCCTCGAGCTGGATGTACTTGGGGTCGATCACCGGGTCGCGGCTGTCGGTCTCCGCACCGTCGGCCGGCATGCCGATGACTTCCCGGATCTCAGTGATCAGGTTGGTCACGGCGCCCGTCATTTCCTGCCGCAGCGTAGCGAGGAAGGAAGGCTTCTCCGTCACTTCCGGCAGGACCGGCGTCCGCTCCACCACGTCCTCGGCGAGTTGGCGCGAGCGCAACACGTCCGCCTCGGTGCGGATTCGCTGGTTCGGCGGCGCCGAGTTGGAAGGAACAAACTGGTTCAGTTCGGGAATCGCGGGCTGCTGGTTGTCGAAAAGCAGGAGACCCTCGGCGACGTAGCGGTTCGGCGAGGAACGCGCCGCCATGTAGCCCAGGACGCCCGTCAGCAGCGCCGTGAACAGCAGCAGCATCTTGCGTCGCCAGAAGAGACCTAAAACTTCAGAGAAAGGCATGATCCCACCTCGCCTCGGGAACGGCGTTGCCGCCGACGGGAAGCACTCGGCGCGTCGGAAGGCGACGCCGTTCCGAAACTCGATCTGCTTGCTGTGGTGCAGCATACACCGCGTGGAGCAGAGCGTATCAAAAATGAGGAATGATTTCGATCACGTTCAGTCGAGATATCGGGCCAGATCAGGCGCAAATGTTTCAGCAACCGCGACACGAAACACCCGCGTTACTTCGCTTGACACCCTATTTCCCGAGTTTTCTGAACGGAGGAACTCGCCGCGATCGGGGCGTAATCTTGCTCACGGGCCAACTCGTTTCTGTCCCGCATGCTTCAGAACAGCTCGCCATCCAGTTCACGATCATCCGACCTGACGTGGCCATGCGGCAGTTTCGCGACTGTTCGGCGCCTTTTTAGACGAAAGCCCGGGAGCGAATACTCACGATCCAGCGAGCGCGCTGCCGGACGGGCCGCCCTTGCACGCCGGCGACGCTCCGTCGCAAGCTGGCTTCTGTTCCGCGCTGCCGCCATATGGGTGCCCTGGCCCTCCGAAACAGGCCCTGGCACGGCAGGTGGCCGCGCCCTGCCCGCCCCCGCGGGTATCTTGCCCCGGCGTTCCGCGCGGGGCACGCCGTCGCACGCAGAAGAGAGAGAGACCAGGGTTGTCCCCTCCCAAGATGCCGCCCCCTCCCCTCCCCAACGCTGATCCCCAGGAGCCGGCCCGCCTCCGTAGCCTCGCGGTCTTCGCGCCGATCGTCGCGGGGGGCGAGAAGCTGCCGGAATACGAGCGCTGGCTCGGGCGCAGGATCCACGGCGTGGTGGACAATGCCGACGAGACCGGCGGCTGGCCGGAAATGCTGAACAGCGTCCGCTTCCTCGCGCAGCGCTACCAGGGCAAGCCCTTTCACCTCGTCCTCGGCATCCCGATGATTCCCTATCGCGGGGGCGCGAGCCTCGCCCGCGGGGCGGCGGGGGATTACGACACGCATCACCGCGAGATGGCGCGCGAACTCGTCCGCCGCGGCATGGGCCGCTGCACCGTGCGGCTGGGCTGGGAGTTCAACGGTCGTTGGATGCCCTGGTTCGCCGGCGACGACCCCGAGAGCTTCAAGCGCTACTGGCGCCGGACCGTCGATGTCTATCGGCGCGCATCGCCCGATTTCCGATTCGACTGGTGCCCCACCCTCGGCCGAAAGGCCATGGAGACCGACCGCGCCTGGCCGGGCGCCGACTACGTCGATGTCATCGGCGCGGACGTCTACAACGAGTGGTGGAATGCCCGCTCGAAGGATGACCGCCAGGCCCGCTGGCACGACGAGTACATCTGGACCCCATTCGGCCTGCAATGGCAGATCAGCTTCGCCCGCCAGCACGGGAAGCGGATCTCCTTCCCGGAATGGGGCACCCGGCCGGAGAGCGCCCATGGCGGCCGGGGCGGCGGGGACGATCCGTTCTTCATCGAGCGAATGGCCGCCTGGTTCGACGCGGCCGACGAACTCATGGCCTATCACGGCTATTTCGAGCGCGTGGACGTGGCCCTCTCCGGCGGCCTCTATCCCCGCTGCGCGGAGGCCTTCAGGCGGCTGTTCGGCCGCGCCTGAAGGAGGGGCGGTCGCGGGCGGTTCAGGTCGCCCGCTTCAGCCGCAAGGTCTCCCGCATGGCCCGCCCGACCCGGCGGGCCATGTTGAACACGTGCCGTCCCTGACGGCGGGTGTGCAGCCCCGTGCGGCGCCACTCCAGCACCGAGTACTCGCGCGCGGGCAGCGCGACGATCCCGCCCCCGAGCCGGCCCTCCCGCCACTCCGCGATGCTCTCCAGCGCCTCGGCGAAGTCGAAGCTCACCAGCGCCCGGCGCGCGGCGACCACGTCCGAGGGCGCGTGGAGGGCGAGGCCGAGACCGTGGGCGAGGAGGTCCTGGAGGTTCTCCAGCCGGTCATCGATGAAGGCGATGTCCTTGCGGGAGATGCCGAAGCGCTCCTCGATGAGGGGCAGGATCCAACTCTTGCGAAGGCCGTGGCGGACCACCCCGCCCACCCCGCCATGCTTCAGCCCGGCGCGGAAGAGCTCCTCCGCCGCCATGATGCCGCCGAGGCGGGACACCTCCACCCCGGCCGCCTGGAGGATCTGCGCGGCCTCCCGGCGCGAGCGGTGGGTGAGCACCACCACAGGCATGTCGAGCCCGTCCAGCAGGGTGCTCAACTCGTCATGCAGCCGCAGGATCTCGAGCGCCTCCAGCAGCGGCGGCCCGCTCTCGAAGACCACGACGCCATCGAGGTCGAGCAGGAGGAGGCCACCCCCAGCCTTGGGCGCACTCATGTCCAGAGCTCCATCTTGCGGTCGCGCAGCCATCCCTCGAACTCCTGGAGGTGCGGGCTCGAGCCGGACCAGGGATAGAAGTGCACGGCCCGGTGGAGATAGACGTCCGGCACCACGTTCTTCGTGGGGTCGATCGCCTTCTGGTCGTCCGACCAGCAGATCACGCCCACCCGCACGCTTGCGGCGCCGGCCTCGACGAGCCGGTCCAGCACGTAGCGGACGGATCCGCCGCTGACGATGCAGTCGTCGATCAGGGCCACGTGCTTGCCGGCCACCTCGAAGTCGAAAGACTTCTCGGACTTCTCCAGCTTGTTGAAGCGGCGCTGGAACCAGTACCAGAACAGGCCGAAGGGCCCCCAGGTCAGCAGGCCCGAAGGGAGGGAGAGGGCTCGCTTCACGCCCTGGAGACGCTGGATCCATCGGCTCCCCTGCCGGCGCACCTTCACCATCTCGTAGGGAACGTCCAACTCCTCGGCGATGATCCTGGCCGGCAGCAGCGCGCCGTTGGCGAGCCCGACCACGAGGTCGAAGCGATCGGGCACGCGCTTCAGCTCCCGCCCGACCTGGCGGGAGAGGGCCTCCGCCTCGGGCATCGTCATGTAGAGCTTTTCCTGGGTCGCGGCGTAGCGCCGGGTGATCGCCTCGTCCTCACCCTCGGTGCTCATCATCGTCTCCGTCAGGTCTGCTTGATGGGTCAACGGCTTGCTCCGAGTTCACCTTCGACAAGCGGGCCGGCCGGCACCTCGCCCGCCTCCGCCCGCGCCGCACGGCGAAGCCGGTGCAGGACGGAGAGGAGGAGGAGGAAGTAGGAGACGGCCTCACAGCCGAACAGGATCACGTATCCCGCCACGAAATGGTCGATGCTCCACTCCGCCAGCCCCGCGCCGAGGGAGAAGAGGAGCATCACCGCCAGCGTGATGGAGGCCCGGCGCGCGAGCGGCGCCAATTCGCCGATCCCGGCCATCACGGCGCCGCTGGCCACTTGCAGCATCATGAAGAAGAGCATGGCGCAGATGGCGAGCCGCATGCCGGGCGAGACGATGCCGGGGTGACCGAGCAGGGTTCCGAAGAACCGGTCCCCGAAGAAGTAGATGATGGCCGACCCAACGATGCAGGGGATGGCGCAGAGGGCGAAGGACAGCATCGTGGCCCGCGACATCATTCGGTAGTTCACCGAGTGATAGGCGCGGGTCTGGTGAGGCAGCAGGGTCTCGGTGACGGTGAGATAGGAGGTCAGGCCGAAGCGCGTGACCTTGTAGAACATGTCGAAGGCCACCAGCGCCGCCGCCTCCGGATGCATCAGCGGGATGACGTAGTAGGGGAAGATCGACATGAGGAAGTCCGAGCCCGAGAGCTTGGCCGAGGCGATCAGCCCCGCGCTGTCCTCCCGCAGCACCTGCCAACCCCGGCGCACGCTGATCCCGTGAAAAAGGTCCAGCCGCCGCTGCGCCAAGGTGAATAGCACGAGGAGCGCCACGGCCCAGAGCAGCACGAAGCCGATGGCGTATTCCATGAGCGGCAGGCCGAAGGCAAGGCCGCCGGTGATGAGCAGCAGCGCCCCCCGCCGGGCGCAGTCGATCGCCTCCGTCACGACATAGAGGTCGCAGGCGTTCACGGCCACGCGCAGCACCATCCAGGGCAGCGGCAGCACCGATCCCGCGAAGAGGAGGATGATCGCCAGCCGGTGCTCGGCCGGGCCGAGGTTCCAGATATGGACCGCGGCGGCGAAGATGGCGGTGGCCAGCACCGCCGCGCCGGAATAGGCCCAGAGGGCCGTGGCCGTCGCGCTCCGCAGGTCCTCCCTCGACCCGCTGGTGGGATCGAGAAAGTTCTGCCGCATGCGGGAGAACAGGCGGATGGAGATGCCGAGATCGGCCTGCAGCACGAGGGCGGCGAAGGCGATCACCGTGGCGAGGAAGGCGTAGTTCTCCAGCCCCATCAGCCGCACGAGCGTATAGGCCAGGAGAAAGCTCCAGGCGCTCGCGAAGGCGGTGCTGCCGATCCGCAGGGCGAAGAAGAGAAGCGACTTTTGCATCCAGCCCTCCTTCAGCGCCGCCCGAGGATGCGCTCGGCCCCGTCCCGGATCCGGTGCCGCGCCGCGAACAGGCCCGACCGCGCGCTTCTCACCCAACGCGCAGGCGCCTCGGGCAGCGGCAGGGAGCGCAGCTTGCCCACGGCAGAATAGGCCCGCGCCTCGGGGGCGAGGTCGATCAGGAACCCTTCCGCGACCGCCCGCAAGGACCATTCCAGGTCCTCCGCCTCGTCCCAGGCCACGTTCTCGTTCAGGGGGCAGCGGGCGTGCACGTCCTTGCGGACGAGGAAGACACCGCCGTCCACATAGGGCGGCCCCTCGTCGTAGAGGTCGAGATAGCGCTCCGCCCGTACCCGGCGGAGGGAGGAGGCGGCCAGCCGGGGCGCGTAGCCGGGCAGCCCGGCATCGTGGACGCCGAGGGAGAGATAGTCGTCCCACCCGTTCCGGCCGGCAGTCAGAACGCGGGGCGTGGCGATCTCGAACTCGTCCGGCACGTGGCGGAGGGCGTCGGGCTCGAAGGTGATGCGCGTGTGCATGATCGCCACGCGCGGCCCCTTGAGGTGGCGAATCAGCGCGTTCTTCTTCGCGCAGATCATCACCCGCGGCCCAGGAGGCATGTCGTGGACGAGGTAGCCGACTCCGGGATAGCCGGCGAGGCAGCCCTCCCCGCCCGCCGGGCCGCTGACCACGATCTCTCCCCCGTTCTCCGGCAGCAACTCCGGCTGCTTCAGCAGGGAGTCGAGGCAGGCGCGAAGCCGGGGCAGCTCGTCGTCCCGGCCGGAGAAGACGACGCCCGCGCCCCAGCCGGGCGGGGTGGGCGGGCGGGTGCGGCGCAGCTCGATCTCGCCCCTAGCGATGTCGAGCCGGACCGGCTCCGCCTCTCCGGCGAGCAGCTTGTAGGTCCACTGCCGCATCAGCTTGAAGGAGACGAAGCGCGGCATGAGGTCGAAGCTGTTCGGCCCTTCGTCCTGCACCAGCAGCGTGCCCCCCTGGGCCAGCGCCCAGGCGCCGTATTTCAGCGCGTGCGGCACCAGGTTGCGATACTTCAGCCGCCCTGTGCGGATCACCACGCGCGGCAGCCCGCGGGCCTCCTTCAGCCGGTAAAGGTCCTCGCGACCGGTGACCAGGAACTCGCTCATCCCGCTTATCCCGCCGTAATCACGCTTCGGCACCAGTCGCGGAACTCTGCGAAGGAGTCGAAGGTCGCGTCCACCCCGTCATGCACCCGCCAGGAGGGGCTTCCATCGGGCATCTTCTGGAAGGTGGCGGCGTTCAGCGCGCGCTTGCTCGCCACCACATCCGCCTCGGAATCCCCGATGAACCAGACGGGATCGTTAGGCCCCAGGCCGAGCTTGGCGAGAGCGAGGTTGAAAGGCTTGAGGCCGATCTTGTCCACCCCGGCCTCCTCGGAGGTGACGACCGCGTCGAAGTAGCGGTCGATGCCGAAATAGACGAGCTTGCGGAACTGGATCTGCGCCGTCAGGTCCGTCACCAGGGCGAGCGGCAGGCCGGCCGCGCGCAGCTCGATCAGCGTCTCCTCCGCCGCGGGAAAGAGGCGGGCATTGGTCAGCAGGGTGCGCCAGTAGGTCTGCTCGAGGTCGAGCGCGATGGCCGGCTGGCTGCTGAGGCCAAGCAGCTCGATCGTGCGCTGGAAGTAGAGCAGGCGGTTGTGAGAGCTGGCCGTTTCCCCGAGCTGCTTCTTCACCTCGGCGCGCGCGGTGAGGAAGGCCTCGTCGAAGGGGCCGGGCTCCACGCTCAGCGTGCGCCGCACCTTCTCCCGCACGGCGTCCATGGCGCGGCGGTGGGGGCGCTCATAGCCGTAGAGCGTGTCGTCCAGGTCGAAGAGGATCGCCCGGGGCTTGGCGCGGATGGGTTCGGGGGCAAGGATCTTCATGGGGGTTCCTAGCGGCGCTTCGGCGCCAGCTCGGCGATCTGCTGCAGCACGACGAGCTGCATGATGCCCGTGATGCCCGTCTGCCAGGCCGGGTTCCGCGCCAGCAGCTCCTCGAGCTCGGGCACGAGCTGGAGCGCGGTAAGGTGGATGTCCTCAGGCTGGACGTCGTTGCCGTCCACGACGATCTCGGCCGCGGCGCTGCCCATGGCGGGGGCGACATCCACCTGTGCGCCGCAGAGCGCGATGAGGAGCCGCGCCAGCCGGTCCAGCCCGATCGGGTTGCGCAGGCGCACACGCAGCTTCAGCGGCACCGGGCCCATATGGTCGAAGTCCCGGATCAGCTCTGGGTCCGCCGGCAGGAGGGAGAAGACCACGTCGGCATGCCCCCGCTGCGGGCGGATGAAGGCCTCGTAGTCCGCGCGGCGACGCTCGATAGAGGCGACCACCTTCTCCAGCGTGTGCCCGCGCTGGTGCACGTCGCGCCGGATCTTGAAGAAGCGCCGGAGGTCCTCGTCCATGTCGAGGAAGACCGCCGTCCGCAATTGCGCCCGCAGCGCGGGGGCGTAGAGGGCGTGCAGTCCCGTGACGAGCACCACGTCGCTCGCCCGGATGAGCCGGGGCGGGGTGAAGAGGCCGGTGGCGTGGTCGTAGTGGCGGCACATGATCGGCCGCCAGTCGATGAGGGAGAGCGCGTCCCGCGAGAAGCCCTCGAGGTCGTTCGCGCGGGGGTCGAGATGGGTGAAGGCCTGCCAGAGTTTCCCGCGCCGCTCGAACAGGTGGTAGTCGTCGCCCGAAATCCCCGTCACCGCGCCCTCGCCGAAGAGGCCACCGAGGGCGAGGGCGAGCGTGTCCTTGCCCGTGCCGCTGTCCCCCGCGATGCCGATGGCGAGCGGCTGCCGCGCGATGCCGAAGTAGTCGTTCTCTCCGAAGCCGCGCCGCAGCATGGTGATGTTGAGGATGCCGCCGAGCGCCACGAACATCGAGAGCAGCGCGGTGGCGAGCTGCGAGGGCTCGGGCGCGAGGCCGGTCGGGCCCTTGGGCACGGACTCCAGCCCCAGCAGGGGCACGGCCGGCGCGTCGGCGACGAGCAGCTTCAGCAGGATGAAGACGCCCGCGAAGGCATAGGTCAGCGCCACGCCCGACCGCCCCGCCCGGAGCTGGTAGCTCAGTAGGAAGGGCACGAGCCAGAGATACCAACCTCCCGATTCCGGGGTGAGCAGCAGGAGCACGAGGTAGGCCGTGCCGAGCACGGTGTAGAGCAGGTTGAAGCTCATCCGCCCGACATGCCAGGCGCCGTAGAGCAGCAGGAGATAGGCGATCGGAATGACGTAGAGGCGCTGCCCCTCGCCGAGATGGATTGTCAGGTTGAAGACGCGGTGCAGCTCCCCGCCCGCGGCCAGCATCTGGCGCATCTCGGTCGCGAAGACCATCCAGGGCCCGAGCAGGACGAGGATCACCGCCCCGCAGGCCAGCGCGAAGCCCGGCACGGTGTCGCGGTAGCGCCGGTGGCTCCAGAGGAAGATCAGAAGGAAGGGCAGCACGGCGAGGGCGCTGACCTTCGTAGCCACCGCCAGCCCCAGCACCGCCCCGGCCGCGCGCGGCCGGTTCCGGCGCAGCAGCAGCAGCGAGGCGGCCGTCAGCAGCACCGGCAGGAGATCCGCCTGCCCGTGCCAGTAGACGATGAAGAGGACCAGCGGAGACAGCCAGTAGTAGAGGACGACCCGGTCCTCGGAATCCCGGTACAGCCCGCGCAGCACGAGCAGCAGGGCGTAGTCCACGATGATGAGGCCGAGGCCCAGGGCGAAGCGGGTCAGCGAGTGGCCGGTGCCGAACAGGCTGTCGGCCAGCGTGCCGATCGCGGTGAAGGGCGCCTTGAGGGCGACCATCACGGGGCCGTAGAGCGAATCCAGGGGATCGACGCCTTCGTCCCCGGACCAGGGGGCGTCCCACTGGAACAGCGTCGACCAGTCCGGCTGCATCCGGGGAACGAGGAGCAGGATCGCGGCGAGACGGAGCAGCAGGCCGGCGAGGAAGCGGCGGTCCCGGAGCAGCTCGTGGGGGATCAGCGCCAACTCTGGGGAACCTTGGTGCAGACAGCGTCGGCCACGATCCCCTCGGCGGCCAGCAGCTCGCGCATGGCCCGGATCTCGGCGGGATCGGTCCGCCCCTGCAACTCGGGGGAGACAAGGCAGAGCCGGAATCCGGCATCCTTCAGCCGGGCAGCGTCGCGATGGTTCAGGGGAAAGCGGGTGAAGCAGTCCACCCAGACCCATCCAACCTGCCCGGCAAGGCTGAGCGCGGTCTCGACGGACTCGTATTCCGAGACGCGCACGGCGCAGCGCTTCTCCCCGCGCCGGGCGGTGCGCATGAGGAAGGGGAAGGACTGGTCGAGGAAGAAGAAGTCCTCAATCCCGCGCTCGGCCATGAGGGCGAGCAGCCGGTCCTCCAGCCCCTCCTCCTTCACGTTCAGGATCAGCGTGCCGTGCCGGTAATCCGCCAGCCATTCCTCGAAGCGGAGCGCGTCCGCCACGAAGGGGTCGTGGTGGATGACGAGGTCCGGGCCCTGGCTGCGGATGTCCACCTCGATCCCCAACTCGACCGGGGTCTCGGCGAGTTGCTCGCGGGTGTTGCGGCGATGGGCGATGAGGATCACGCGGCGTTCTCCGGGCGGGCGCGCGGCAGCTCCCAGGGCGCGGCCGCGGCCGGCATGGGGCGGGGCGGCACGGGGGCAGCGTACTCCGCTTCAAGGGCGGCCACGGCGCCGGCGGGCACGCGGCGGTCGCCCCCTAGCCGATAGGGGTGCCCCGGCCACTTGTGGAAGCAGGACTGCCAGTAGTTGAAAGTCCGCCACTCGTCGGGTGTCCCCCAGCCGAGATAGTGGTTCACCTCCAGCAGGCGGCAGTCGAAGCCGAGCGCCACCGCGTCGTTGACGAGGGTGTCGATGTAGAACTCGCCGTTCACCCTGGCGTCGCGTGCGATCATGCGCTCGGCCGCAGCCACGAAGTCCCGGCCCCGGCGGAAGGTGAAGGCGCCGGTCACGACGGGGTCGTGGGCGGGGTCCGAGAGCGGCTCCTTCACCGCCACGCGGGTGATACGCCCGTCGTCATCAGCCTCGATCCAGCCATAGGATTGCGGGCGGCGCCGCGCCGCCGAGTGCCCGCGCACGCCCCAGACGAGCAGGTCAGCGCCCCCCTCCATCAGCGCGGCGAAGCGCCCGGGGGCGTAGAGCAGCCCGTTGTCGCAGGCGCCGATCGTCAGCGGCGCGTCGAGGTCCAGCCCGTCGAGCGCGAGAAGGCAGGTCCGCGCCTGCCCATCCGTCAGCCCTTCCAGCACCGTGCTGTCCGAGGACGGGTCCGCGGCCCTGAGCGCGTCGAGGATGGCGGGCAGGTCCGGCAGGTCGCGGCGCAGCACGAAGCGGCGGCGCGGCGCGGCGGGAAGGTCGGCCACCGCCTGGAGCGCCATGGGCCGGCCGGAGACGGGCAGCAGCGGCTTGGGCGTCTGGTAGCCCGCGTCGCGGAAGCGCTGCCCCGCCCCGGCCATGGGCAGCAGCACCGTGCCGTCCTGCGCGGGCACGTCCGGCGCGTCCACCAGCCAGGCGAAGGCGCGTGACCAGCGCTCGTACTCCTCCAGGTCGGCTGGCGTGCCCCACTGCATGAAGTGCTGCAGCTCGTAGACGGCCACGGGCAGGCCGTCGGCGAAGATCGGCTTGTAGACGAGGCTCGCGTAATACTCGCCGTTCACCGCGATGCCCTCTCGCAGGGTCCGCTCGCAGTAGTGCCGCATCAGCGCGGCGCTGGCGAAGTAATAGGTGCCGGAGGAGGCATACTCCTCCATCGGCGCGTCGGTGAAGGGCTGCTTCTCCTGGATGTCCAGCGCCCAGCCCTGGTCGTGCCGGAGATAGGCGTAGTAGGTGGAGCCCAGCGAGTGCGGGTGGAAGCCGCGATAGGCCGGGATGGCGCCCGCGCAGTTCGTCTCACGCACGAAGCGCTTGAAATCCTGCCAGTCCCAGTAGCAGGTGAAATCGCAGTAGTTCACGACTACGGGCCGGTCGGGATCGAGCCCGTCCACCGATTGCAGCACGGCATGGACCGGCCCCAGCTTGTGCGGGGCGATGCCGAGGATCCGCCCGGTCGGGCAGATCTCCCGCAGGATCTCCTCCATCCGGTAGGAGGGCTCGTCCAGGTGGTCCTGGTTGCAGATGAAGGTGACGTCGGTCTCGCCGGGGAAGAGGTCCATTACATGCGCGATGATGGGCTTGCCATCGACGGGAATGAGCGGCTTCGGCACTTGGTACCCGGCCGCGCGGAAGCGCTCGCCGAAGCCGGACATGGGAATGACGATCTGCATCAGCGGGGTTCCATCAGCCCGGGGCGCGGTTGAGGGACTGGCGGTACTTCTCCGCATCCCAGTCCAGCAGCTCGGCCTCCTGCGACGCGTCGAGCACGGTGAGCGGCGCCTCGGGCGCCACGCGCGCGAGAACGAGGCCGAGGCAGGCGGCCATCTCCTCCGCCCCCGCGGTGAGGTCGGCGCGCAGCAGCGCCCCCACCCCCTCCACGAGCAGGAGCGCCGGGCCGCCCTCACCCACCCGCGCCATCGCCGCGTTGAAGGAGGGCGTCGGCACGGGCGAGGTACCGAGGAAGACGGTGTGGTCGGGGTAGAAGGCCCCCTTCCCCGCCATGGCGAGGCTGTGGGGGTCGGTCGCCGCGTCATGCGCCGCACCAATCGCCGCCGGCCGGTAGCGCCCGCCCGAGGCCTCGGCCAGCCGCGCCAGCCGGGCCTCGTCGGGAGCGGGCGCCGGGCGAGCCGGCAGGGCGAGGCGCGCCTCCACCGTCTCCAGCAGCGCCTCGGCCGCGCGCTCGTCATCGCCGCCTACGACCAGCCCGTGATTGCCGAGCACCAGCACGTCGGGCGCCCCGCCCAGCACGGCCTGCACGGCGCGGGTGAGCGGCAGGCCCGGGCGGGCATAGGGCACCCAGGCCCAGCGTAGTCCGGCCAGCCGCTCCGCGAGCAGCGCGGGCCCGTCCTCGCGGATGGCGTAGGCGATGGTGTTCACAGAGTGGACGTGCAGCACCACGCGGTGCGGCAGTAGCGCGTGCAGCGTCGTCTCGATCGAAGGGCGGAGCGGGAAGTCCGGGTCCAGCCGTGCCGGCATGGCCGGCTCCGCCTCGCCCGCTTCCAGGCGCCGCAGGACCTCCGCCAAGTCCAGCCCGACGAAGATCGGCCGGTCTAGCGCGGCGGACAGCCAGGTGCCCGAGGCCTTCACCCAGAGCGCGCCGTCCCTCTTCAGGGAGGTGTTGCCGCCCGCGCCCTGCACGAGATCCCGATCCGAGCCAAGCCGCGCGGAGAGGGCGGCGAGCGCGGTCAGGAAGGGCGGGGTGGGCACTCCCTCGGCCGTCATCCGGCAGAGGCCCCGGCCGGGCGCACCAGGGCAGCGCGGCGCTCCAGCACGGCGTCGCGCAGCGCGCGGCCGCGATCGGCCCAGTCGAAGGCACCCTCGGCGGCGGCGAAGGCGCCTTCCTGCAGCGCGCCCAGGCGCGCGGGATCGTCGATCACGCCCAGCACGGCGCACAGAAGCCCGTCCAGCTCCGGCGCCAGCACCATGTTCGCGCGCACGGAATCCGGCAGCCCGCTGGCGCAGACATCGAGCGCGGCCACGGGCACGCGATTGAAGACGTATTCGAGCAGTTTCATCTTGAAGCCCCCGCCGATCGGCTCCGCCACCACGGCCAGCCGGGCGGCCGCGAGATGCGGCGCGGGGTCCTCGACGAAGCCGGTGAAGCGCGCCGCGCGATAGCGGCCCTCCAGCGAGCGCCGGAGGTCGTCCGGCATGTCGCCCACCACGCGGATCTCCACCCCGGCCTCGGCCAGCACGGGGTCCGCCTGGTCGAGAAAGATGCGGAGATTCGCCTGCTTGGCGGACCAGCGATAGGAGCCGAACAGCACCACCGCCCGCGGCGTCTCCGGCCCGATCGCGCGCCCGGCGACCCGGGCGCCGTCATAGCCGGGCACGAGCGGCAGCACGGGGACGCTCGGCGCCTCGGCGGAGAAGAGGGCAGCGTCGGCCTCGGTGATGGTGGTGATAAGATCGCTGCGGCGCGCGATCCAGCGCTCGAACCAGCGGGTCTTAAGGTGATTCTGCAGCAGCAGGGCGCGCTTGGGCAGGGAGGCCGTGCGGTCCCGCCACTGCATCCCCGTCACGCTCTCCTCGTGGTCATGGGTGACGAAGACCACCACGGGCCGGCCGGCGAGCAGGGCGCGGTTCCGCAGCACCCAGCCCATGCCGTACTGGTCCACCACCACCACATCCCAGGGGCGTTTGCCCGCCAGCTCTGCCACGGCGGACCGGTAGGCGGCGGTCGCGTGGCGCGCGGCGACGAGCGGCATGGGGCTGGCCAGGGCGCCGACGCGCCCGCCCTGCCCGCCCGGCACGATGTGCCAGCGAATGTTCCTCATCGGCGCCGGCGGGGCCTCCCCCTCTAGCCCGACGAAGGTGACGTCCACCCCGGCCGCGGCGAAAGCGCCGGCGAGCTTGGCCGTATAGATCCGATCCCCCGCCGTCCAGGGAAAGGGCATGGAGCGCGCGAGCCAGAGGCAGCGCAGCGGGCTGGCCGCGCCGGCGGTGACGGGCGCGGGAGGGATGGACAGGCTGTCCGGCATCAGGAAACCGCTTCGGCGAGGCCCACGGCCCGGTCCTGCGCGGCGGTCGCCTTTAGGTGGTCGGCGAGCCGCAGGGCAAGGGCGAGGATGGTGAGGGTGGGGTTGGCGTGGCCGCAGGTGGGGAAGACCGCCGCGCTGGCCACGAAGAGGTTCGGTACGCCGTGGACGGCGCAGTTCCGGTCCACCACACCGTCGCCGGGCGAATCCGCCATGCGCGCCGTGCCGATATGATGGCCGCCGACGGGGGTGGAGGCGCGCACCGCGTCCTCCAGTGTCTCGTCCTCGAATTCAAGCTTGGCGCAGCCGGAGCGGGTGAAGGCGTCCCGCGCCAGCCGCAGCCCGCGCGCGAGGCTATCCACGTCCTGCCCGCGCATCCGCCAGTCCACCTTGACCTGCGGAACGTCGTGCGCGTCCCGCGCCTGGGTGAGCGTCACGCGATTGTCGGGATCGGGGATCTGCTCGGCGTTGATGTCCAGCGGATAGGCGCCCTCGCGGCTGGCGATAACGACGAAGGGCAGCTTGCGGCTCGCCAGCGTGCGCTTGCGCAGCCAGTTCTGGCCGAAGCCGAGCACGCCCGGCGCGTCGCGCAGCACGTTGCCGGCATGGCGCATCCAGAAGCGCGCATCCCGCACCATACGGCCCCGGTTCGCGATCTCCACTGTCGCCAGCTTCCGCCGGTACTCCGGCAGGATCACGTCCTTCACGAGATACATGGCCGAGAGCACGCCGCTGCCATGGCCGGGATCGGCGATCAGCGGATAGTGCAGGCGAAAGATCGTGTTGAGCAGCCCTTCCCGCCGCTGCGCGGATTCGGAGAGGGAGAGCTTGCGGCGAACATAGACGCCGTCCTCCGTCGTCTCGAAATGCAGGGCGATCCGGCGGTTGGCGGGGGTGAGGCGAAGCAGGCCGAGCGTGTTCTCGGCATGGCACATGTAGAAGCGGCCGAGGGCCCCGCCCCCATTGCCCAGCCCGCCGCGGCGCGTCCCGTCGGAGGCCATGAGCAGGCGCGGCACCTCCAGCCCACCGCCCGCGAGGACGTAGCGGCGTGCGCGCACGGTGAAGCCCCGGCCCGGCGCCGAGGCGCCTTCCAGCCGCTGCACCGGCCCGTCCGGCGCGACGAGGCGGAGGGCCTGGGCATTCACCAGCACCCGCGCGCTCGCGGAGGCGGCGAGGCGGTCGGACCAAGCCTTGCCGAAATGGGTCGGGCGGCTGAAGCGCTCCAGCCGGTCGGAGATGATGTCGGGATCGGAGAAGCCCTCGATCACCGGCGGCGCGTCCGGCCCGAGAGCCTCCCGCGCCGTGTAGGCATAGGCGCCGGCCTCGAGGAACTCCTGCGCGCGGGGGTAGTGGCGGGCCAGCTCGTCCCAGGCGATGGGCCAGCCGCTGCGCGGCACCCAGTCCCGCTTCTCCAGGTCGATGGGATCCAGCGGCACGCAGCGCCCGCCCCAGATCGCGGTCGCGCCGCCGAGGACGCGCCGGCGGTACATGTTGGGCGGCGTGTGCGGCGAGCCCTCGGCCACCTCGCCGCGCAGCCCCTCCTGCGCGGCGGCGTCGAACTTGCGCCCGCCGCCTTCCAGCAGCAGCACCGAAAAGCCCGACCCCTCCAGCGCGAGGGCGAGCGTCACCCCCGCTGCGCCGCCGCCGACGATGCAGAGATCCGCCTCCAGCTCGGCGCCGGGCGGAAGGGTGAGCGCGTCGGTGATCATGCCGCGCGCCCCACGGCGCGGGCCGAGGCCAGCGCCTCGTCCAGGTGCGCGGCCGAGGTCGTGCCGACGAGCGCGGTTGCGCCGGGATGGGACAGGGCGGCGGCCATGGCCGCGCGGCGAGAGGCCACGTCCCTCGGGCCGCCCGCGAAGATCTCGCGCATCAAGAGTGTCACCCCTCCTGCGGCGGCGGCGGCCAGCTCGGGCCGCAGCTCCTCCGCGATCGCCAGGGGCAGTTGCAGCCCCCGCAACTCCGGCAGGCGCAGGGCGGCCCGCGCCGCCTCCGCATCGTCCGCCGAGATTCCCCAGGCGCCGATCGTGCCCGCAGCGCGCAGTTCCTCCAGCATCGGGAAGGCCTCGCCCCGGCGGATATCCTCCGCCGAGGGGCTGTGCAGGAGGTAGAGGTCGATTCGCTCCGCCCCCAGCCGGCGCAGGCTGCCCTCCACCGCGCGGCGGAGATGCGCGGGCGAGTAGTCCCGCGGCAGCGGCGCGGCACGGCGCCCAGCAATGCCGCGGCGAAGGGAGGGAATCATGCCCGCCAGCATGCGCAGCGGGCGCTTGACCAGGGTCGCCGCGCGCTGCGCCGCGGTAAAGCGCTGGCCTGCCTTGGTGACGATCGTCACGCCCTGCCGGCGGCCGCGAAGGGCCTCGCCGATCAGCAGTTCGCTCTCGCCCTGGCCATAGATATCGGCCGTGTCGAACAGGGTGACCCCGGTATCCAGCGCGTGGTGCAGCAGCCGCACGGCATCCGCGCCGCTGCAGCCGCCCAGCGTGGAGCCCAGCCGAGAGCAGCCGAGGCCGAGAAGCGGCGTGGACTCGATGCTGCCCGGCGCGGGCTGCCGGATCGCGGCGGAGGGCGCGCTCACCGACCACCCTCCGCGGACTTGCCCATGCCCGCCGCGCCCGTCAGGGGCGCGCCGCCCCGGATGGACTGGGCGGGGGACCAGGTCTGGAAGCGGTCCCCGCGCAAGGAGCGCAGGACGCCGAGCCCGGTGGCCAGGAAGGCGAGCCAGATCTCCCAGATCCTCCGGACGGGGCCGACGCCGAGCGCCAGCGCCCCGAACCAGGCCGCCGCCAGCACGGCCACCCCGCCCAGCACCAGCGCCGGATGCACCCACTGCATCAGCGCGGCCAGGAAGAACAGGCCGGCGAGGATCAGGTTAGGCGCCACGAACCAGCGCAGCAGCTTGTGCGAGACGTAGCAGTAGAGCGGCAGCGCCGGCAGGGCACGGAGGCGTGGCCAGAGCAGGCGGTGGACGTTGAAGGCCTGGCAGGAGATGCGGATCTTGCGGCGAAACTCCTCGCCACTGTCCACCACCGATTCCTCATAGGCGAGCACGTCCGCGCCGCGAATCACGCGGTAGCCATCGCAGAGGATCGAGAGGGAGACGAAGAAGTCGTCGATGATGTCGTCCGGCACCGGCGGGTTCAGCTCCCGGCGCACGGCGAAGAGCGAGCCGTCCGCGCCGATCACCATGCCGCGCTCGGACTCCAGCTTCTTGATGCTCTCCTCCAGCCGCCAGTAGGCCGAGTTGACCTCACTGGTGTCCGAGGTGACCGCATTGCCATAGACGAGGTGGCCGCAGACGCAGCCCACGCGCGGATTGGCGAAGTGTCGGCGCAGCGCGTTGATGGCGTCGGGATCGATCATCACATTGGCGTCGGTGAAGACGAGCAGCTCACCCCGCGCCTGGGCGGCGAGCCGGCGCATGCCGTGGCTCTTACCGTGGCGCTCCGTCGCCGCGATCACTGTGATGCTGTCCCGGAAAGGCTCCAGCAGCTTCGCCGTATCGTCGTTGCCGCCATCCACATAGACCAGGAGCTCGACGTCACCGCCGCTGCGCTCCTTCAGGGCCAGCAGGTTGTGCGCCTTGGCGACGATCACAGCCGCCTCATTGTACGCGCACATGCAGACGGAGACGCTGGCACGCGGCACAGCAGCCACCCTGGCCACCGGGGCTCCCGACAGGCTACGGCCGAGGTAGCGAAGGGAGACAGGGAAGGTGAGGAAAGGGTGTATGGTCAGGAAGGCAAAAAGCAGAGCAATCGCGATCAGCAGCATTCACCCTATCTCCTTCGCTGCTGTCAAAAACCCAGCTTCCCGTTTCAGGTGACGGGTGCAGTAACACCGGCCCAAATCCGCAGCAATGGAATTACCGGCTACACACGAAGAGATTACAGACATCTTTCTCTTTTTGAGACGATCTCCAGCATCCCGCGTGAGTGCCCTTCGCACAAGGGCAGCCACACGCGTGATGCGCACCCTCACGCCTTGCTTTCCCATCATCACGCCTTTGTGCGCTGAAAACTGGAACGCACGTCGCGCCTTTCCGGATCGTGGCTCTCGGCCAGATCCGACGCCCTCCCCGGACGGTCAGGCAGCGCGCGAAGCGCACCACCTCTCTGAGTGGAACCCACAAGAACCGATCCATACGGAGAAGCGCAAGCCTCGATCGGGCTGCTATAGGCTTGCTTACTCAATCTTGATGACGCCTTCGGGCGGCAGACCCTACCGAACCTGTGGAAGGCAGGTGCGGGCTTGCGAGCGATTCAGCCGGAGATTGCAGTCATTTACGTTCTCACACGGCTTCGATCCGAAACTTCCATCAACAACGGCACTGCGGGAAAGACATGGCGGAACATCTCAAATACGTGAGATCAGATCAAAAGACCCTCTGCCTTTTCGCAATCGCGTGAGGTCGGGTTCCGTTCGTCGGCTGAGCCGTCTAGACGCATGGCGATGCGCCGTCGGACCCTCTTTCTTGCTTCCGTTACGACCACCCTTGCTGCGGCCAGCCCTGCCGCACGGGCGGCCACGGCTCGCTTTCCCGCCACCCTGGAGCCGCGCAAGCTCCGCCTGCGTCATGCAGCCTCCGGGTCGGTGTTCTCCGGCACCTATCATAACGGGCTCATGGCGGACGCCGCCGCGATGGCCGAGCTCTCCCAGGTGCTGGCTGACAGCCACACCGGCGAAGTTCGTCCGTTCGATCCCGACGCCATCGACATCGTCTGGGAGATGGGTCGTCGGCTGCAGATGCAGGAATTCGTCGTCCTGTCGGGCTATCGCACGATCGCGACCAACCGCGCCGTGCATGGCGCCGGCGACAGTCAGCATCTGCGGGCCGCAGCGCTCGATCTCCACATCCCCGCGGTGAAGCTCCAGCAATTCGGGGATACGGCAAGGAAGCTCGCCCGGGGTGGGGTGGGCCTCTACCCCGATCAGGGCTTCATCCACCTCGATTCCGGCCCCGTCCGGCACTGGGGTGGCGACGTCACCCAGGTCAGAGCCGTGCCTGCGCCGCCCCGACGCTCCCCGGCCGAGCAGCGGATCGACAAGCTGGCCGAAGCCTGGGCCTCACTGTCCAAGCGTTGAGCCGGCCCTAGCTCCTCGGTGGGATCAGGCCGGAACCTCAAGCCCGCGCTCGGCAGGCTCTTCCCAGGAGATTCCCTGCCTCAGCAACAGGAGATAGCCGTCAGCCTCGGGGCAGGGGTGCGTGGAATAGCCGAACCCGGCGGCGATCTGCTTCATGCTGAGCCGCGGCGGCCCGCGGCGCTCCGCCTCCGCGAGGGCAGGCCTCTGCGCCTCACCCCGGTCCATCGGCACGACGGCAGCGCGCGGCCGGAAGGAGCCGAGCAAGGTGCAGAGCGAAGGCACGGACGCGTCAGCCGTTCCGAGGAACAGCAGGTCGAAGCCCTGCTCGATCCCCCGCTCCTCCAGCGCCCGCGCGAGAAGGGAGGCATTCTCAGCGATATCGAAGCCGCCCCATCCGACACGCCTCAGGCCGGCCGTGGGGAGGACCGCGTGGTGATCCGCGCGGATGCCGACCGCCACGGCATTGGTCACCCCAATGCGCTCGAAGACGGCCGCAAAGGCTTCCGGTTCCGGGAATGCAATCTCCTGCGCTGAAGGCTGCGGAGTGCCTGCAGCCTGGATCGTGCTCACCCGATGGTCGTTCTCCGTCGCAGCGAGCGGTGGCACGGCCACATAGGCGGCTGCGTGCGGCCAGACGTGGTTGAGCATCACGTCGATTCCGTAGTTGGCGACGCGGTGGGCCCCGCCAGGATAGGCATAGTCCATAGGGCGGAGCGGGAGGCAGAACTCGACCAGGCGCATCGCCCCGCGCGGCGAGATGGAATAACAGACCGTGCCGAAGCCGCGCAGGAGGCGGAATGCCATGGTGCTGACCCGACGGGACGCGAACTTCCTAATTTCCTGCCGCATTGCGGCTTGATCGAAGGCCGAGGTGCAGGGCGAAAGCCCCTCGCCGAGATGGAAGGTCAGGGGGGCATCGAAGTTGAATCCCCACATTACGTATTCCCAGTTATCCGGCAGGCCGGCCAGGACTCGCGCCGATTCCTCCTCGAAATTGGCGCAGAGGACGGCGTCATCTTCGATAATCGTCAGCGGCTCGCCGCCCTGAGCGGCGTCACGCCACTGCGTGAGATGCGTCATCGCGCAGCCCACCGCCCCGTCCGAGTAGTTGAGATAGGGACTCATAATTCCATGCTCGATGAGGCGGCGCCGGTCGGCGAGGCGGCCATCCACCGCGCTCACCCGCTCGATTCCGGCCAGATGCGGGTTCCGGGCCCTGAACAGCGCCAGCCTGTCGCTGCTGCGGTCCAGGTTTAGTAGTCGCATCTGCATTCCGGATTTTCCGTGACCAGGATTTCTCCCGATGCTGCACGGAAAACCCTGCGAATTCCTTAAGGGCGGTCAGGCGCCCTCGGCCGCGCCCTCCACGGCATCCAGGCCGCGCTTCACCATCCAGAAGCCGAAGGCATAACCGAAGAGGATGAGGCCGCAGCCGAAAAGGCTGAAGCCGATGTCGGTCGCGCGCGAGGCAGCGAAGGCGCCGAATGAGCGCGAGGAGCCCCGACACGATGATGTACAGGGTGCGGGTCAGCGTGAAGCCGTTGGCAGGCATGGCGGGTTCTCCCGGTTCTCGTCGAAAAGGATGCGGCTGGCGGCACCGTCGGGGTCGTCATACTGCCCGTTCCTCAGCGTCCAGCCGAAGAACAGCAGGGCGAGCACGCCCAGCCCGAAGGCGAGCGGCACGAACAGCGTGAGCGCGGTCATCTCGAAGCCTCCCGCCCCACGCGGAGCGCGTTCAGGATTACGGCGAGCGACGAGGAAGCCATCACCAGCGCCGCGATCAGCGGCGTGACGATACCGGTGATCGCCGTCGGCACCGCCACGAGGTTGTAGACAAGGCTGAAGGCGATGTTCTGCCGCGCCGCCCGTTGGGCGCGCCGCGCAGTCGCGACGGCAGCCAGCAGGGCCGACAGTCCTTCGGCCCGCAGCACGAGGTCAGCTGCGGACTGGGCAAGGTCGGTGCTGCCGGCCGGGCTGGCGGAGGCATGCGCCAGGGCCGGCGCCGCGGCATCGTTGATACCGTCGCCCAGCATCAGCGGGCGGCGGCCCTCAGCGCGCAGGGCCTCGATCCGGGCGGCCTTGTCGGCGGGCGTGGCGCCCGCGCGCCAGGTGCCGATCCCGAGCGCCCCGGCCGCGGCCGAAACAGCGGCCGGCGCGTCCCCGGAGAGGAGTTCGACCTCAAGCACCAGGCGCCGCAGCGCGCCCACCGCCACCACCTGCACCGCGGGCACCGCGATGGCGAGGCCGCAGGGGCAGGTGACGATCAGCGAGGCCACGGCAGGAACCAGCACGGCCTGCCAGGAGACGCCCATGCCGAACCACCAGCCGAGGAGGGTGGCCAGCGCCACCATATGCGCGACGGGCACATAGACCCGCGCGGCGCGGTCGGCGATCGAGACGTAGCGGCCGCGCGCGCTCTCGGCCCGCTCCAGCATCCGCGCGAGGGCGGTCAGCGAGCCTTCCGAGGCGGCGGCTGCCCGAGGCCGTGGCGGCGGCCAGGGCGCCGAGTAGCAGCCTGCAGGGCATGGCGGAGAGCATGAGGCCGAGAGGGAAGCCGCGCCCCGGCCCGGGCGGCGCCCGGAGCAGTCGGCCGAGCGCCCCGAAAGCCGGGACGAGCAGGTGTGGCAGGCGGGGGCGGAGCCATTCCGGCACCGGCAGCCGGGCGCCGGCCTGGGCCGGCATAACCAGAGCGGCGAGGGCCAGCGGCACGGCGAGCAGCCCGCGCGGCACGAGGGAGGAGAGGAATCCGGCCGTGCCGCCCATCAGGGCGCCGAGCCCGGCGTAACCCATGGCCCGCCCGGGGTGATAAGGCAGCAGCGCCGCTCCGGCGAGGCGCGCCAGCCGCCCTCCGGCGGAGCCGTCGGCGATCTGGGCGATGACAAAGGGCCCGCACATGCCGGCGCAGTGGGTGATGCCGCCCGCGAGCCCGGCCAGCAGCATCGCGCCCATCAGCGCGAGCGTCCCCTGGACGTCGAGCGCGATCAGCGCGTGCAGACAGCTGGAAAGCATGCCCGCCCCTCGCACAGAGGGGTGAACGGTTCATTGATCCAGCGCAAGCCGCGCCGGGGTCGTGGATCTAGGAGGTGGATCTATCCGGAGGGATGGTGCCGGGTGCGGAATTTAATCAGCGCACGCCGAGAAACCAGCAAGACCTGGCCTTTGCTTGCGTCCTGTTTCCCGAGTGTGTGCCCATGGAGAGTGTCCGCGCAGAGGCCTGAAAGGGGCTGAGTGCAGTCATCACGCAGCCACGGGCAGGGCGGAACGTTCCTTCTCGAACATTCCACCGCGCAGGACGCCAGACGATGCGATGCCCATACCGCAGCCTTGGAGCCGTGCTGCTCCTGGCCTCCCTGGGGGTGGGCTGCGCCCCTACCGACACCGTGGAAGCCTTCGATCAGCGGGCCAGCACCTATGTCGGGCGCTCCGAAACCGATGTCGTCAACCGCTTGGGCGTGCCCAGCCGGACCTATGACGACCCGAGCGGACGACGCATCCTCCAGTATGACTTCACCAGCCCGGCTTCGAGCCCCGCCGTGTTCCCCTCTGTTGGCCTCGGTTTCGGGAGCTTCGGTGGTGGGGTGGGCGTTGGGACCGGTCTGGGGTTCGGCCTCGGCGGCTTCGGTCAGTCTAGCGGACAGAACTGCTCGCTGACCTTCGAGGTTCGTGAGGGACGCGTTCAGTCGTTCGATCGGCGGGGAAACGGCTGTACGGCGCCTGTTTCAACTTGACCGGAGCGGGCCCTCGAAGGATGCCGGATAAGACGTTGAAGGAGCTACGAAGGTAGAATTCCCAACGAAGGTCTAGCGCTCAGCAGGCTTCGGAGAGACCGCAGTATTGCTGCCTCGCTTCCGGTAAGCGGCCCACCTTTCGGGCCCGCTGCCACACTTCCATCGCGCAGCCCCGCTCTTGGAGCCCCGCCGCGAGTGCGACAGCCTCGTCATCGGACCTGCACTCGACATCCCTGGTCTCAAAAATGCGTCCGTCCGAGCCGAGGAGATAGATGCGGTAGTGGTTCATGTCGCCCCGTGAATGGCGGGTCGGCCGCACAGCAGCCCTTTTTGGGCAGCGCTGTTCGTCCATCGGTCGACCAATATCACGAAACCGTGAGCATGTCGACCGACGAAACGTTCGCTCGCATCTCCGTCCACTGACGCAGCACGTCCGGCCATTTCTACATGGCCTTCTTTCGGTCGCTCCTCCCGGCGCTTTTCCTGATGGTTTCCTCGACCTTCCCAGCAATGGCGGGGTAGCGGGTCGGGGCGCGCTTGCGGGGTTTCCGGACACCTGTACGCGGGCCCCACCAAGGGTCGCTGATCTTGAGAGTCGCCAAGGCCATGTTTCCCCAGGCTGAGCGCCTACGGAACACCAAAAATCTAGCTGTCGCTAGCTTCCCAGGCCTACAGGGCTGATGGGAGAGGATGGTGCCGGGTGCGAGAATCGAACTCGCGACCTATCGATTACGAATCGATTGCACTACCGCTGTGCTAACCCGGCCCGTTCCTGGCGTGCCGACCGTAGCCGACGCGCTGCGTTGGGGCGCTTTCTAGCCCCCTACGCGCCGCGCGGCAACCTTGTCCGGCAGGGGATTTTCAGGTCGTCGCGACCGCCCCGCCCTTGGCCGCGCCGCCGCCCGTCCATTCGATCCGGCCGGGGGTGCTGCATTCCTCGCAAATCGGTTCCCACTTCCGGTGGGCGGTGCCGCAGTTCAGGCACTGCCAGCGCGGCTCCGGAGGCGCGGAGGCGGCGGCGCGGAGCCACTTCGCCTCGGCCATGCGGCCGGCCGCGCTGTCGCCCAGCTCCACCGCATCCATGTCCACCATGGCGAGATAGGCCCGGCGGTCCGCCTGGCCGGAGGAGACGAGCGCCTCCAGCTCCGCCCTCGCCCGCCCCGTCAGCCCCGCGGCGAGCGCCGTGCGGCCCAGCACGAGCCGGCTCTCGGGATGGGTGCGGTTCTCGTGCGTCAGCGTCTCAGCCGCCTTCACCCGGGCGAGCGCGTCCGGCTCGTCGGCGAGGAAGGCCTCGGCGATGTCGGGATGGGGCGAGGCTGCCCAGGCGGCCTGGAGAGCGGCCTTCGCCCGGCGCGGGCTCCCCTCCCCGGCCAGCCGCTTCGCCACCGCCAGCGCCGCGGGCGCGAAGCCGGGATCGGCGGAGAGCGCCTGCTTCTCCAGCGAGGAGGCCGTGTCCGGGTCCTGCATCGCGGCGGCGAGCGCCAGCGCGGCGCGGCGGTGCCCTGTGAGCTGGCCGGGCGGGGAGAGCGCCAGCGCCTCCTTCCAGTCCCGCGTGCGGAAGGCGAGCGCGGCGCGCTCCTCCCGCACCCAGGCGGCGCCGGGCTGGACGGCCTCGGCCTCACGCGCCAGCCGCTGGGCGGCGGGCCAGTCCTCGCGCTGCATGGCGTCCCGCAGCAGCCCGCGCAGGCCGAGGAACTTGCCATCCTCCCGCTGGGAGAGGAGGCGGAAGGCCTCGTTGGCAGCGTCGTTCCGGCCGGCCATGCGCTCGGCCTCGGCTGTCAGCAACAGGGTGTGGGGCGTGTCGCCCAGCAGCCCGCGAGCGCGGCGGATCTCCAGCCGCGCCTGGTCCGGCGTGCCGGCGGCCAGCGCCACGAGGGCGCGGGTCACGGCCGCGTCGCCGTCCCGCCGGTGGCGCGCGGCGCGGCGGGCGCGGATGCGGGCGGGCCAGCCGCGGAGCGACTTCCAGGCGGAGAGCAGGCCGTGCAGCACCACGAAGCCCACCACCAGGACCAGCAGCCCCAGCCAGACCGGCACGCCGATGAAGGTGCTGCCGACGCTGATCTCGACGTTGCCGCCCATCTGGCGGAGGAAGAGCGCCGCCCAGACGCCGAGGACGAGAAGGATCAGCAGCCAGATCGCGCGGAGCATCAGTTCGCCCCCGCGCCGGAAGCGTTGCTGCCGAGGTCGCGGACGGCGGCGCGGGCCTCGACGAGGTCGCGCGCCTGGCCGATCCAGCCCGCCATGGCGTTGCGGGAAGGCTCGGGCAGCTTCTCCAGCCGCTCCACCGCCCCGGCGAGGTCGCCGGCATCCAGCGAGCGGCGCGCCCGCTCCAGCTCGCCCGAGACGGCGTCGCCGACAACGACCTGATCGCCGCGCCGCACCGTCACCAGCCCTTGCAGGCGCGAGAGGGCGGTGTCCGTCACCGACTGCCCCTGGGGCTCGGCGGCCAGCCGCGCGGCCCGCGCGGCGTCCTCGAAGGAGAGGCGCAGCGCCGATTCTGTCGGCGGCGCGGCCTGGGCGTAGCGGATGAGCGCCACGGGCGGAGTGCCGGAGAGGCCGGACAGCGCCTGGCCGAGCGGGCGCCCGGACTCCAGCGCCGTCTGGATCGCGCCGCGCGCCGCCAGCGCGCCGAGCCGGCGCTCGGCGGCCTCGGCCTGGGCGAGGCGCTGCTCGAACTGCCGCACGCGCTCGGCGAGCTGCTGCTCCTGGCGCTGCGCGCGCTCGTTCCCCTGCGCCTCGGCGCGGGAGAGCCGCTCGTCCAGCGAGCGGGTGGCGGCGTCGATCCGCTGGGTCAGCCCCTGCCCGGCGGCCTCGACGCGCTGGTTCAGCGCGGCGTCAAGGGCGGCGAGGCGGGGGGCGAAGGCCTGCTCGGCCGCCGTCACGCGGGCGGCGAGGGCCTGCTCCGCCCCGGTCAGGCGGTTGGCGAGCGTCGCCTCGGCCTGGGCGATCCGCGCCTCGGCACGGCGGCTCTCCTCGGCGAGCCGGGCATCCAAGGCGGCGGCGCGTTCTTCCAGCCGCCGTAGCCCTTCCGCGGATGCGCTGCGGGCGGCCTCCAGCGCGGCGTTCAGGCCCGCCACGCTGGATCGGGCCTCGGGATCGACCACGGGCCGTGCGGCCAGCTCGCGTGCCGCGGCCTCGGCAGCGTCCAGCCGGCGCTCGGCATTGGCTGCGCGCTCGGCCAGCCCCGCGGCGTTCGGCCGCGCTTCCAGGGCCGCGAGGCGCGAGTCGACCGAGGCCCTGCGCGCCGCATCCGCCTGGATCACGGCACCCGGGGCGGGCTGCCGCTCGCGCGGGCTGGAAACGAGATAGGCGACCGCGCCGCCGAGCACGACCACGGCCGCCGCGATCGGCAGGATGGCGGGCTCGAAGCGCTTCGTCGGCGCGTTCAGCCCGGCGGGCGTCGGCGGGGCCGCGGGTGTCGCCGCGACCGGCGAGGGGTCGGGGCGCGGCGTCGCGTTGGAGGGCATGGGGCCAGCGGGGGCGCCGGCGGGGCTGGCGGCGCTGCCCGCCGCCGGGCCGCTAGTCTCCCGCTGGCCGTTCCCGGCCCCGGCGGCGGCACCCGCCGTTGCATGGGTGCCGGCCGTCTGGGCGCCAGAGACCCCGGTGACCGGCGCGGCCTCGCCAGGGGAGGAGGCCAGCTCGGCCGCCGAGGGGGCGGGGTCGGATGGGGCTGTCGGATCCTTGGCCGCCGGATTCGCCGCTCCCCCAGACCTCCCGCCCTTGCCGGAGGTTCCTGACGGGGCTCCCTCCTTCGGGCGCGGCGCGTTGGGCGGCGTGCGGGGCGTCTCGCTCATGGGATCGGCGTCGTCCTTCTGGTCCGGCGGGAAGGGGCAGCGATTACAGGCAGGGGCCGAGCAGGGCCAGAAGCGCGTCCTGATCCGGTCTCGGCGCCACGTCCAGCCCCCCCCAGGACAGGCCCCCCGGCTCCCGGACCAGCACCTCCGCCACGCGGCCGCTCAACGCGATGGCGCGGATGCCGGTTGCTGCGCCGCCGAAGCCGCCCTCCCGCATGAGGGCGAGGATGGCGCGGGCGCTGCGCGGCGAGAAGAAGAGGGCAGCGCGGAGCGTGCCGTCCCGCAGCGCGGCGCGGGCCCCGACGGGCAGCTCGCTGGCTTCCGCAGCGGCATAGGCCTCCCGCCGGATCACGGAGAAGCCCCGCGCGGCGAGGCCCGTGGCGAGTTCGTCGCCATAGCCCCGGCCGGAGGCCAGCAGCACCGGCCCACCTCCCGGCTCCAGCCTCGCCGCGGCGAGTTCCGCGAGGGAGGCGCCGTCCCCTTCGGCCGCGAGGACGCGGAGGAAGCCGGCGGTGCGGGCGGCAGCGGCCGTCCCCTGCCCCACTGCCAGCACGGGCCGCTCGGCCGGCCAAGCGGCGGCAAGGGAGGGAATCGCGGCGGCGCTGGGCAGCAGCGCGGCCTGTGCCTCCGGAGCGGGGGCGAAGGGGACGGGGGAGAGGATCAGCGCCGGCGCCAGCACGGGCCGCCAGCCGAGCGTCGCCACGCGCGCGGCGGTGGCCGTCGCCCCCGGCTCGGGCCGGGTGACGAGGCAGCCCGGACGGCCGACCCGAGCCTCTGCCCCCGGGGCCTCACCCCGTCCCTCAGCCAAAGATGTCGGACGGGCTGTCCGCACGCAGGCTCTCGCCCAACTCCTGGCCGATCGCCTCCGCATCGGCCACGGCGCCGTGCAGGCTGCGCTTGAGCAGGAAGGAGCCGTCCGGCCGCGCGACCAGCCCCGTCAGGTGCAGGCGCCCGTCCGGCAGCAGCCGGGCATGGCCGCCGATTGGGGTGCGGCAGGAGCCGTCCAGCGCCGCCAGTAGCGACCGCTCGGCGCGGGAGACAGCGCGGGCCTCGCGGTCCTCGATGCCGCCGAGAAGCTCGTGCAGCTCCGTGTCCCCCGCGCGGACGGTGACGCCGATGATGCCCTGGCCGGCGGCGGGCACCATGGCCTCGGGGTCCAGCACCACCATCCCCTCGGGGGAGAGGTCCATGCGGCGCAGCCCGGCCAGGGCAAGCATCGTGGCGTCCGCCTCGCCCTCGGCCAGCTTGCGGAGCCGGGTCTGCACGTTGCCCCGGATCATGCTCACCTGAAGGTCCGGCCTGGCATGGAGGATCTGCGCCTGGCGCCTGAGGCTCGCGGTGGCGAGCCGCACCCCGGCGGGGATGCTGCCGACGGGGTCCGCGGGGTCGAGCGCGCCGATGCCGGGGCCGGGGATCAGCACGTCCCGGCTGTCCTCGCGCCTGAGGGTGCAGGCGAGCACCACGCCGGGCGGCATCTCCGTCTCCAGGTCCTTCAAGCTGTGGACGGCGAAGTCGATTCGCCCATCCAGCAGTGCCTCGTGGATCTCCTTGGCGAAGAGACCCTTGCCGCCCACATCCGCGAGCCGCCGATCCTGGATCTTGTCACCCGAGGTCTGGATGACATGCTCCTCGAAGGCGCTCGCGTTCCGCAGCACGGGGCAGAAGTGCAGCACCATGGCGAGGAAGCAGCGCGTCTGCCAGAGGGCGAGCGGCGAGCCGCGCGTCCCCACGCGGAGAGGCAGGGAGCGCATGTGGGGCCGCACCCGCGGGGTTCCCGCGGAAGGCCTGGCGCCCGGAGGGGCGGGGTGGGCAGACGACATGGCGGCGTCTTAGAACCCTGCCGCGAATCGTGAAAGGCGGAGATATGGACCCGCGCGGGCCGGTGCTCGGACTCGAGAGCAGCTGCGACGAGACGGCGGCCGCCGTGCTGGCCCCGGATGGGGGGATCCTGGCCGAGGCCGTGTTCAGCCAGACCGAGGACCACGCCCGCTTCGGCGGGGTGGTGCCGGAACTGGCGGCGCGCGCGCACCTCTCCCAACTGCCGGGGCTGGTGGCGGGGGTGATGGGGCGGGCAGGTCTCACCCCGGGCGATCTCGGCGGCGTGGCCGCCACCTCCGGCCCCGGACTGATCGGCGGGCTGATCGTCGGGGCGAGCTACGGCAAGGGGATGGCCATGGCGAATGGCCTTCCTTTCGTGGCGGTGAACCACCTGGAGGCCCACGCCCTCACCCCGCGCCTGCCTGGGCTGCTGCCGGGCGGGGCGGCCTTCCCCTATCTTCTCCTGCTCCTCTCCGGCGGGCACTGCCAGTGCGTGGCGGTGGAGGGGCTCGGGCGCTACCGCCGCCTCGGCACCACGCTGGACGACGCGGTGGGCGAGGCCTTCGACAAGGCGGCCAAGCTCCTCGGCCTTCCCTGGCCCGGCGGTCCGCATCTGGAGCGGCTGGCGAAGGAGGGCGATCCCTCGCGCGTCTCCCTCCCCCGCCCGCTCTTCGGCCGCGAGGGCTGCGACTTCTCCTTCTCCGGGCTGAAGACCGCCGTGGCCCAGGCCGTGGCAAAGGGTGCCGCCGCGCCGGCCGACATCGCCGCCGCCTTCCAGGCCTCGGTCGCCGCCGTGGTGGCGGACCGGGCGTGTCACGCCCTTGCTATGGCGCCGGGCGCCACCGCCCTCGTTGTCTCGGGCGGGGTGGCCGCTAATTCGGCGGTGCGGGCGGCGCTCTCCCGCGCTGCGGCGGGGGCCGGTCTGCCCCTGGTGGCGCCGCCCATTCGCCTCTGCACCGACAATGCCGTGATGGTCGCCTGGGCGGGGATCGAGCGGCTGCGCGCCGGCCTCACCGATCCCTGGGACCACGCCCCCCGCCCGCGCTGGCCGCTGGACGAGCTTGCCGCCCCATGAACTACCGCCACGCCTTCCACGCCGCGAACTTCGCGGACTGCACGAAGCACGCGCTGCTGCACGCCCTCGTCCTCGCGCTGCTGCGCAAGCCCACCCCCTTCCGCGTGCTCGACACCCATGCCGGGATCGGCCTCTACGACCTGCAATCCGAGCAGGCCCGCCGCACGGGGGAGTGGCGGGACGGCATCGGGCGGCTGGAGGGGGTGAGGGAGGGGCCGCTCCTGCCCTGGCTGGAACGCGTCCGCTCCTTTCGTCGCGGGAACTATCCCGGCAGCCCCGCCCTCATCCGCGCGATGCTTCGTCCGTGCGATCACCTCGCCCTCTGCGAGCTGCATCCGGAGGACGCCGCCACCCTCCGCGCCGCCTTCAAGGGCGATGCCCAGGTCTCCATCCACAAGCGGGACGCCTATGAGGCGCTGACCGCCCTCACCCCCTTCCCGGAGCGGCGTGGCCTCGTGCTGATGGACCCGCCCTTCGAGGCGGAGGGCGAGTTCGAGCGGCTGGCCGGGGGCATGGCCGCCCTCTCCCGCCGGTTCCGCCCGGCGATCCAGGCCGCCTGGTATCCCATCAAGCACCGCGCCCCCGTCCGCGCCTTCCAGGACGCCCTCGCCGCCTCCGGCCTGCGCGACGTGATCGCCTGCGAGCTGTGGTTACGCGAGCCGACGGACCCCACGCGGCTGAACGGGAGTGGACTCGCCGTGGTGAACCCGCCCTTCGGCTTCGCCGATACGGCGCGCGCCATCCTCGCCGCGCTGGAGTCGCGCCTGTCGGACGGCGAGCGCGGCGCGGGCTGGGCGGTGACGGAGATCGTGCCGGAATGAAGGTTGCGGTGATCGGCGCCGGCGCCTGGGGCACGGCGCTCGCCCTCCAGGCCTTGCGCGCGGGGGGCGAGGCGTGCCTTTGGGCGCGCGATGCCGGGCGGGCGGAGGCCATGGCGGCCGCGCGCCGCAACGCGCTGCACCTGCCCGGGACGCCCCTGCCCCCGGAACTCCACGTCACCGCCGATGCGGGCGCCGCCCTCTCGGGCGCCGGGCTCGCCATCCTCGCCGTGCCGACCCAGTACCTCGCGGCCGTGCTGGAGGGGCTGCCGGCGCTGCCGCCGGCGATCCTCGTCGCCAAGGGGGTAGAGGCCGGCACTCTGCGCTTCCCCCTGGAGATCCTGGCCGAGGCCCGCCCGGACACGCCCGCCGCCCTGCTTTCCGGCCCGAACTTCGCGCATGAGGTGGCCGAGGGCCTGCCCACCGCCGCCGTCCTAGCCAGCACCCATGCGAGGCTGCGGGACGCGGCGATGGCCCGCCTCGCCTCCCCCGGCTTCCGCCTCTATGCGGGGGCGGACCCGGTGGGGGTGGAGGTGGCGGGGGCCGCGAAGAACGTTGCGGCCATTGCGGCGGGCGCGGCCATCGGCGCCGGGCTGGGGGAGAACGCGCGCGCCGCCATCGTCACCCGCGCCCTGGCCGAGATCGCGCGCCTCGGCACCGCGCTGGGCGGGCGGGCGGATACGGTGGCCGGGCTCTCGGGGCTGGGAGACTTGATGCTCACCTGCGCCGGGGCGGCGAGCCGCAACTTCTCCCTCGGCCTCGCCATCGGGCGGGGGGAGCGGGCGGTGGATGTTCTGGCCTCTCGTAGCTCCGTCACCGAGGGGGCGGCGACCGCCCCCGCCCTTCTCGCCCGCGCCGCGCGGGCGGGGGTGGAGATGCCGGTCTGCGCCGCCGTCGCCGCCGTGCTGGACGGCTCCCTCTCCGTGCGGGAGGCCGTCGGCCAACTCATGGCCCGGCCGCCACGGGAGGAGTAGGCGCCCCCGGCCTCCACCATCCCGTCACCTCCCCGCCCAGCCAGGGGGAGGTGTAGGGGCGGAAGGGGGCGAGCGCCTCGTCCAGCTCCGGCGCGGGCTGGGCGGCGGCCGCAATCTCCACCCCCGGGGCACGGGAGAGCGGCGAGGCGCCCTCGGGCAGGAAGGGATCGGCGTGCGCCACCCCGGCGGCCTCCATCCGCGCGGGGTCGCGCGCGGCGGCGAGGCAGAAGTCCCTGAGGCGGCGGCAGGGGTCCCGCTCCGCCTCGGTGAGCGCCACGCCGTTCGTCGCGGCCAGCCTCTCCAGCGCCGCCACGGCGTCCAGCGCGAGGAGGTGGTAGTGCAGGGCCATCGCGCCGCGCCGAAGTTCCTGCGGCAGGGCGCCGCGCTCGTCCACCTGGGCGAGTTGGCCGCGTAGGCGCTCCATCCCCCAGTCGAGCAGCGCTCGGTCCCCCGCGGCGATGCCGGATGCCGCGAGCGCCAGGGTCCAGCCGCGGTGATAGTCGCCCTGGAGGTTGAAGGCGCCGAGCAGCGCGCCGTTCCGGGGCCAGTGGTCTATCGCCTCCAGCGCGCAGGCTGCTGCCCCGGCCTCGCCCCAGCGGTGGCGGGCCAGGGCGCGCTGTACCAGCGCCAGACCGTCCCGCGGCGGCCGGGCCGCCGCCTCGTCCATGCTGAGACGCCTCGGATCCGGGCGGGAGAGGGCGGGGTCGAGGAAATAAACGAAGCCCTCAAGGCTCCGCACGGGCGCCGGGCGGGGCTCGCAGGGCGCGGCCTCCCCCGAGGGCGAGGGCGCCGGGAGGAAGGGGCCGGCGAGGGCAACGTTTTCCGCCAAGGCCGGGGATGCGGGCGCGATGGCGGACGCCGCGGCCCCGGTGAGGGCACCGGGGATGAGCGCCCCGGGCGTCGCCGCCGCGGCCGGTGGGGACGCCGGGCGCTCGCCGCTCGCAGGGGGCGCGGTGCGAGCTGCGGCCGGGCGCGATGGAGTGGCCGGGGCGGAGGCCCCGGCCTTGGAGCGTGCAGCGTCCGGGCGCGGCGGCGCCTGACGCCGTTCTCCGGCCTTCGCCACCGGGTGGGCCACGGCGCCCCTGGCAGGCCGCGCTTCCCGCTTGGCTGGTGGGCGGGCAACGACGCCGGCGCGCGGGGAACCCCCGCGGCCGGCCTCGCGGGAGGCGACTGCGCCCCGACCGGTGCGGGGGGATCAGCGCCAGCGAGAGGAGGAGCGCGGCGAGGCGGGTACGGGGTAGCATCCCGCCATCCTGCACCGCGCGGCCCGGCGCGTCAGGCCTCGGGGCCGCCCGCGGCCTCGGGGAAAAGAGGCAACTCCCCGCCCTCGGCCCCTCGCCGCCGCGCGCGGGCGGCCTCGGCCGATCGGTGGCGCAGCAGCTCGTCCAGCAGCCGGTCCATCGTCTGCCAGAGCGGCTCGCCCCCCTTGCGCTCCTTCATCACCAGCGCGTGGGCGGCCAGCGTCACGTTCAGCGTGCCGCGCGTGGTCTCCGGGCGCGGCATCCGCATCTGGACGAGGGCCTTCTCGACCTCCTCGAGCGGGGCGCCGATCGCCTCGGCGATCTGGGCGGGCTCGTGCCCCATGCGGCGCAGGCGACGCGCCTCGTCGCGCTGCCGCGGCGGCAGCGCGATGGAGGGGCGGAGCGCCACCGTCCGCCGCGACATCTCGCCCGAGCCGGTGCCGGGCGGCTTTCCTTTGAAGGCCATGGTCTTATTGAACGCCGGACCCGTTTCGCTTCAACCCTCCCGCAGAGCGGCCCCCGCCGCAAGCGGCGCGAGCGGCAACGCCCCCGCGAGGAAGGCACCGAGCAGGAGGAGGAAGGGTCGCGCCTCGGCGCCCCCCGCGGCCGCCTCGATCGCGCCGGCGGCGAAGATCACCACGGGCACCGCGAGCGGCAGCACGAGCAGCGGTAGCAGCACGCCGCCCCGCCGCGCGCCGAGCGTCAGCGCCGCGCCGAGCGTGCCGAGGAGCGAGAGGATGAGAGAGGAGAGGCCGAGGGCGAGGATCGCCACCCCCCAGGCGTCGGTCGGCAGGGCCAGCAGCGCGGCCGAGACCGGCGCCGCCAGCAGGAGCGGCAGTCCCGTCACCGCCCAGTGCGCCGCCGCCTTGGCCGCCGCCAGCCCCGCCGGGGGGAGCCCCGCCGTCAGCAGCAGGTCGAGCGAGCCGTCCTCCGCCTCGGCCGCGAAGAGGCGGTCGAGCGGCAGCAGGGCGGCCAGCAGCGCCGCCGTCACCAGCGCGCCGGGGGCGAGCCGGGCGAGCGCGTCGGGGGACGGGCCGACCCCGAAGGGGAAGAGCGCGCAGACGATGACGAAGAACAGCACCGCCGCCAGCGCCTCGGCGGGGTGGCGGAGCGCGAGGCGCAGCTCCCGGAGGAAGACGGCGATCACAGCGCCACCTCCTGGGCGTTCGGCAGGGGCAGCGGCAGGTGGGTGGCGGCCAGCACGATCCCGCCCCGCGCGCGGTGCGAGGCCAGCAGCGCGCCGAGCCGGGCGATGGAGGCGCTGTCGAGCCCAAGGGTCGGCTCGTCCAGCAGCCAGAGCGGGGCCTCCCCCAGGGCGAGCCGCGCCAGCGCCAGGCGCCGCCTCTGCCCGGCCGAGAGGCTGCGGCAGGGCAGCCCCGCCAGCGCCGAGAGGCCGAGCGCGGCCAGCGTCGCCTCGGGCTCGCCGCCGCGCAGCCGCGCCCAGAAGGCGAGGTCCTCACGCGGGGTCAGGGCCGGTTTGATGGCGTCTTGATGGCCGAGATAGCGGGTGCGGGCACCGTGCGCGGCCGAGTCGTCCGCCACGTCCTCCCCGTCCCAGAGCACGCGCCCGGCGGCCGGGCGCAGCAGGCCCGCGAGGGCGCGGAGGAGGGTGGACTTCCCCGCCCCGTTCGGGCCGAGGAGCAGCAGCGCCTCTCCGGGCCGGGTGCGCAACGAAAGATCGGAGAAAACGACCCGCCCGCCGCGCCGGATCGCCAAGCCTTCCGTCGCCAGCACGGCTTCCAATATCCCCTGCGAGAAGAGCCCGGCCCCTGGACCGGGAAGCACCGCCATGCTTCAAGCTGGCCTGAAATTCAAGCACGCACGGGGAATTGCGACGCATGAGCAAGAACGGTCAGGACAGCCTCAAGACCAGGCGCACGCTCTCGGTCGATGGCAAGACCTACCACTACTTCTCCATCCCCGAGGCCGGCAAAGCCCTGGGCGCGGACTTCACCCGCCTGCCGAACAGCCTGAAGGTTCTACTGGAGAACGTCCTCCGCTTCGAGAACGGCGGCACCTACACCGTCGATGACGCGAAGGCGATCGCCGGCTGGCTGGAGAAGGGCCAGTCCGACAAGGAGGTTCCATTCCGCCCCGCGCGCATCCTCATGCAGGACTTCACCGGCGTCCCCGCCGTGGTGGACCTGGCCGCAATGCGCGACGGCATGCTCAAGCTCGGCGGCGACCCGCAGAAGGTGAACCCGCTCGTCCCCGTGGACCTCGTGATTGACCACTCCGTGATGGTCGACGTCTCCGGCACGTCGGACGCGCTAAAGAAGAACGTAGACCTGGAGTACGAGCGCAACAACGAGCGCTACGAGTTCCTCCGCTGGGGCCAGGGCGCCTTCAACAACTTCCGCGTCGTGCCGCCCGGCACCGGCATCTGCCACCAGGTGAACCTTGAGTACCTGGCCCAGGTGGTGTGGACCGACACCGATGCAGGCGAGACCTTCGCCTATCCCGACAGCTGCTACGGCACGGACAGCCACACCACCATGGTGAACGGCCTGGGCGTGCTCGGCTGGGGCGTCGGCGGCATCGAGGCGGAGGCCGCGATGCTCGGCCAGCCCATCGCCATGCTCATCCCCGACGTGATCGGCTTCAAGCTCACGGGCAAGCTGCGCGAGGGCGTGACGGCGACCGACCTCGTGCTCACCGTCACCCAGATGCTCCGCAGGAAGGGCGTGGTCGGCAAGTTCGTCGAGTTCTATGGCGCCGGCCTCTCCAACCTGCCGCTCGCCGACCGCGCGACCATCGGCAACATGGCCCCGGAATACGGCGCGACCTGCGGCTTCTTTCCCGTAGACGAGGTGACGCTCGGCTATCTCCGCCTCTCCGGCCGTGAGGAGCACCGCATCTCCCTCGTCCGCGAGTTCTGCAAGGCGCAGGGCATGTGGCGCGAGGACACGACGCCCGACCCTGTCTTCACCGACACGCTGGAGCTGGACCTCGCGACCGTCGTGCCCTCCATGGCCGGCCCGAAGCGCCCGCAGGACAAGGTGGTGCTGACCGAGATCGCCACCTCCTTCCAGAAGGAGCTGCCGAACCTCGCCGTCGAGGGCGCTCCCCCGCCCGGCTCGCGCGTGCCGGTGGCCGGCGCGAACTACGACCTCGGCCATGGCGACGTGACGATCGCCGCCATCACCTCCTGCACCAACACCTCCAACCCCTATGTGCTGGTGGCCGCCGGCCTCGTCGCCCGCAAGGCGCGGGCCAAGGGGCTGGCGCCGAAGCCCTGGGTGAAGACCTCCCTCGCCCCGGGATCCCAGGTAGTGACGGACTACCTCAACGCCTCCGGCCTGCAGGCCGATCTGGACGCCATCGGCTTCCAGACCGTCGGCTACGGCTGCACCACCTGCATCGGCAATTCGGGCCCGCTGGCCGACCCGATCGTGGACGCGATCGAGGACCACAAGCTCGTCGTCGCCTCCGTGCTCTCGGGCAACCGCAACTTCGAGGGCCGCGTGCACCCGAACGTGCGCGCGAACTACCTCGCCTCCCCGCCGCTGGTGGTGGCCTACGCGCTCGCCGGCAGCATCACGAAGGACATCACGACCGAGCCGCTGGGCAACGGGTCCGACGGCCAGCCCGTCTACCTGAAGGACGTGTGGCCGACGCAGGCGGAGATCAACGAGGTCGTGGAGAAGGTCCTGACCCGCGAGATGTTCCAGTCCCGCTACGCTGACGTCTTCAAGGGCGACGAGCACTGGCAGGGCATCCAGGTCGAGGCGGGCACGGACACCTATCGTTGGAACTCCGGCTCCACCTATGTCCAGAACCCCCCCTACTTCGAGGGGATCTCGCCCGAGCCGGCGCCGGTCGGCTCCGTGCACGGAGCGCGGGTGCTGGCGGAACTCGCGGACAGCATCACCACCGACCACATCTCCCCCGCCGGCTCCATCAAGAAGGCCTCGCCCGCCGGCGAGTACCTGCTGGAGCACCAGGTCCGGCAGAACGACTTCAACTCCTACGGGGCGCGCCGTGGGAACCATGAGGTCATGATGCGCGGCACCTTCGCTAATATCCGCATCAAGAACGAGCTTGTGCCCGGCATCGAGGGCGGCATCACGAAGCACTTCCCCTCGGGCGAGGTGATGCCGATCTACAACGCCGCCATGCGCTACAAGGCCGAGGGCGTGCCGCTGGTGATCTTCGGCGGCAAGGAGTACGGCACCGGCTCCTCCCGCGACTGGGCGGCGAAGGGCACGATGCTGCTCGGCGTGAAGGCCGTGATCGCGGAGAGCTTCGAGCGCATCCACCGCTCAAACCTTGTCGGCATGGGCGTGCTCCCGCTGGTGTTCAAGCCGGGCGAGGACCGCAAGAGCCTGGGCATCACGGGCGACGAGACGATCGACATCCTGGGCCTCGAGAACCTGAAGCCCCGGATGCTGCTCGACATCGTCATCCGCCGCGCCGACGGCACGGAAACCCGCACCCAGGTGCAGTGCCGCGTCGATACGGCGGACGAGGTTCAGTACTATCGGCAGGGCGGCATCCTGCACTACGTCCTCCGCTCCATGGCCGGGGTGCAGGTCGCGGCCTGATCCGCACGCCGCAGGGCAGTCATCGGAAGGGGGCGCGGGCCGAGGGGTCCGCGCCCCTTTTCCGTCCGGGCGGCAACCCCCCTGTGCGCCGCCGCGTTCGCCCGGCGCAATGACGGACCGGAACGCGGATGATCGGCAGGGCATGAGGCGGGCCGCACTGGTCCTGAACAACCGCGCCGGCACGCTGGCCGGGCGGCCCGAGCTGCCGGAGCTGATCGAGGAGGCGCTGCGCCGCGTGGGTTTCGACCTCACCGTCATTGGGGAGGACACGGCCCCCGACATGGGCGGCCGGGTGGAGGCCGCAATCGCGACCGATGCCCCGATCGTCATCATCGGCGGCGGGGACGGGTCCATCCGCAGCATCGGCGCGCGGCTGGCGGGGACGGACCGGGTTCTCGGCATCCTGCCGCTGGGGACGCTAAACCTCCTCGCCCGCGATCTCGGCATCCCGCTCGACCCGCTGGAGGCCGCCGAGATCCTCGGCCGCTCCTCGCCGCGCGCCATCGATGTGGGCGAGGTGAACGGCGAGGTCTTCCTCTGCCAGTCCGTGATCGGCATCACCAACAATGTCGGCCGCGCGCGGCAGCGCTTCCGGCGCAGGGGAGGGTTCTACGCCACCGTCCGCGTCGTGCTCGCGGCCGTCCGCGCGCTGCTCCGGCAGCGCCCGCGCCGGCTAATGGTGAACGCGCCGGGCTGGAACAGGCCGTGGCGGGTGTGGACGCGCGCCATGTCGGTCGTGAACAACGGCTACGAGGAGGGAACCGGCGTGATGTTCCACCGCCCCCGCCTCGATGGCGGCGCGCTCTACCTCTACGTGACCCGCAGCTTCTCCCTCGGCTGGGCGGCGAAGATGCTGATTGCGATGGCGCTCGGGCGGTGGCGGCAGATGGGGGACATCGCCATCCTCACCTCCCCCGCCTTCACCATCCACTCCCGCCGGCACAGCATGCTGACGATGAATGACGGCGAGGCTGCGGTGCTGCGGACGCCCCTGCGCTACAGCCTTCGCCCGCGCGCCCTCACGGTCCTCGCCCCGCCCGGGGAGGCGGCCATCGCCGAGGAGGAGGGGCGGCCCGAGACGGCCACCCCTTCCACGGCCCTCGCCACGGCAGGGGCGCAGGCGGCGGGCGGCGCGTCGGTGGCGGCGCGGGGATGAGGCGGATCGACCACATCTCGGACCTGCATTTCTGCCGCGTGGACAAGCGCGCGACCGATGCGCTGCTCGCCCGGCTGAACGAGGATCCCGCCGATCTCGTCGTCGTCTCCGGCGACCTCACCATGCGCGCGCGGCGCCACGAGTACCGCGCCGCCCGCGACTTCCTCAACGGGCTGGCCTCTCCCTGGCTCGCCGTGCCGGGCAACCACGACATCACCGCCTATTATCCCTGGGAGCGGTTCCTCGACCCCTTCGGCCGCTGGCGCGGGATGGTGGCCGACGAGACGGAGCCGATGTTCGAGGACGAGGAGATCCAGGTGATCGGCCTCAACACCGTGTCCCGCGGCGGGCTGCACCTGCAGTGGGAGAACGGGAAGATCCCCCGCGCCGGCCTGCTGCGCCTGCTGCGCCGCCTGCGCCGCTTAGAAGAGGGACGGTTCCGCATCGTGGTCGCGCACCATCCCTTTCTCGCGCCGCCGGAAGGGCCGGGCACGCCCACGGTCAAGCGTGGGGAGCGGGCGCTGCGCGACCTCGCACGCGGCGGCGTCCGCCTCGTGCTCTCGGGCCATCTCCATGTCGGCTACCACAACACGCATCTCATCCGCGCCGAGGAGGGCGAGGCGCTCACCGTCCTCCAGGCCGGCTCCGCCACCTCGACCCGGCTGAGGGGCGAGTCCAACGCCTACAACCGGATCGTGGTGGAGGAGGGACGCGCGCGCTGGGTGGCGCATCACTGGGACGGAGAGGCCTGGCGCTGACACCCGCCGTCGCGCCGGGAGAACTCGCGCCGGGCAGGAAAACCCGGCGGCCACCTTGGCGTCGCGAAACGCCGGGGAAGGCCTGGATCGGGAGTCGGCCTCGGGGTCGAGGATGCCTGGACGTCCTCGATGCGCCGGATCGGCTCTCCACGGCTGTGCGCCGCCCTTCGAAGGGCGGCGGTCAGCCCGCCCCTACCACCTCCACCGCCGGCCGTTTCGCAACGGCCACCAGCACCGCCGCCACGACCGTCCCCGCCGCGATGGCGGCGAGATACATGGCCACGTTCCCGACCGCGCCCGGGATCAGCAGCACGAAGAGGCCCCCATGCGGCGCCCGCAGCGTGCAGCCGAAGAGCATGGAGAGTGCCCCCGTGACCGCGCCGCCGATCATCATCGTCGGGATCACGCGAAGGGGATCCCGCGCCACATAGGGGATTGCCCCCTCGGAGATGAAGCAGAGGCCCAGCACGCCCGTCGCCTGCCGCGCCTCGACCTCGGAGGCCACGAACTTGCGCGGTGCAATGAAGGTGGCGAGCGCCAGGGCGAGGGGCGGCACCATGCCGGCCGCCATGGTCGCGGCCATCGGCCCGAAGGAGGAGGATGAGAGCAGGCCAACGGTGAAGGCATAGGCCGCCTTGTTCACTGGCCCGCCCATGTCGAAGCACATCATCGCCCCGAGCAGCGCACCGAGCAGCACGGCATTGGTGGAGGACATGCCGCCGAGCCAGGCGGTGAGCCCCTCCAGGATCCCCTTCATCGGCGCGCCGACGACATAGACCATCAGCAACCCCGTGATAGCCGTGGCGAGCAGCGGGATCACCAGCACGGGCATCAGCCCCTGGATCCCCTCGGGCAGCCTTACCTTGTCGGCGATCAGCCGCGCCGAGTAGCCCGCGATGAAGCCGGAGACGATGCCGCCGAGGAAGCCGGCGCCGAGCTGCTGCGCCAGCAGCCCGCCAATCAGCCCCGGCGCCAGCCCCGGGCGGTCCGCGATGGAATAGGCGATGAAGCCCGAGAGCACGGGGACCATCAGTAGGAAGGCCGCGCCGCCACCGATCTGCATCAGCGCGGCCGGCAGGGTACCCGGCTCCTTGAAGGCCTCGATGCCGAAGACGAAGGAGAGCGCGATCAGCAGCCCGCCCGCGACCACCACGGGCAGCATGTAGGACACGCCGGTCAGCAGGTGCTTGTAGGGGCCGGAGCCCCCCTTCCCGCCCGCCCGCGCGGCCGGCGGCGCGGCCCGGGCGGCGGGCGCGGCGGCCGGGTCCTCGGTGGTGAGCGCCGCCTCAATCACCGCCGGGGCCTTCTTCAGGGCCGAGCCCGTATCGGTCTGGTACAGCGCCTTGCCGGAGAAGCGGGAGAGGTCCACCGCCGTGTCGGCCGCGATGATGACGGCGTCGGCGCGGGCGATCTGCTCCTCGGTCAGCACGTTCTTCGCGCCCACCGAGCCCTGGGTCTCCACCGCGATCTCATGGCCCATGGCGGTGGCCTGCCGCTTCAGGGCCTCGGCGGCCATGAAGGTGTGGGCAATGCCCGTGGGGCAGGCGGTGATCGCCACGAGGCGCTTCGTGCCGCCCGGTGCTGCCGCCGCCCCCGTCGCGTTCCCCAGTGCCGGACGCGCCGAGACGGCGCTGGCATTCACCCGCGCCGCGCCCTCGCTCGGCGCGCCGGCCGGCGCCGGCTCGGCGGGCTCCAGGACGGCATCCGCCGAAGCCGGAGTTTGAGCCGCGACAGGCACCACCCCGGGCGCGCCGCCCAGGGCCAGCGCCGCGTGGATCGCCCCGGCGGGGTCGCGGATGGCAGAGGCCGTGCTCGTCACATGCATCGGCCGCCCGCCAAGCGGCCCGGTATCCAGCCGCGTGTCGGTGGCGAGCACCACGGCATCGGCTGCGGAGAGCGTCGCCGCGTCCGGCCAGGCGCCCGGGCCCGCGGAGGGGTCGACCACCCGCGCCTCGACCTCGTGCCCCAGCAGTGCGCCCTGCTTCTTCAGCGCCTCGGCCGCCATGACCGAGTGCGCGGTGCCGGACGGGCACGCCGTCAGGGCCAGGATCCTGCTCATCTCAAACGCCCCTTCCCACTCCTAAGCCGCATCCGGCAGCGCCTCGACCTCGACCTCCTCCGCCAGCGCTGCGATCTCCGCCGCGTCGGGCAAGCGCGGCCCGAGGGTGGAGAGGGCGCCGAGGGAGAAGGCCGTCGCCAGCCTCGCCTTGCCCGCGAGGTCCAGCCCGCGCAGCGTGCCCATCAGCCACCCCGCCACCATCGCGTCCCCCGCCCCCACGGTGGAGACGAGGGCGCGCGGGCGCCCGACGGCGTGAACCCGCGCGTCGCCCTCGGCGAAGACCGCACCCTCCGCGCCGAGGGAGACGATCACCGTCCCCACCCCGCGCGCCTGCACCTTGCCCAGGGCCGCGGCGGCATCGGCTACGCCCTCCACCCGCTCGCCCAGGAGCTCGCCGAGTTCCTCGCCATTCGGCTTGATCGCGTCCGGCCCCGCCTGGAGCGCGGCGGCGAAGGGCGGGCCGGAGGCGTCCAGCAGCACCTTCACCCCGGCCCCGCGGGCCTCCCCCAGCAGCCGCGCGTGCAGCCCCGGCGAGGCCCCGCGCGGGAGGGAGCCGCAGAGGGCCACCCAGCCGCACTCCGCCGCCAGCGTCCGCACGGCCGAGGCCAGCGCGTCCTCGGCCGCCGCGTCCACCGCAAAGCCGGGGAAGTTGAGGTCGGTCACGCGCTCGTCGTCCTCGACGATCTTCACATTCGTCCGCGTGCTGCCGGCCACCGGGAGGAAGCGGTCCGCGATCCCCCCGGCCGCTAGGAAGGCGCGGAAGGAGGCGGCGTTCGCCTCGCCCAGCCAGCCCGTCGCCCGCACCGGCACGCCCGCGCCCTGGGAGGCGAGGAAGCCCGCCACGTTGATCCCCTTGCCGCCGGGATCCTCCCGCGCCTCGCGCACCCGGTTCACCGCGCCGGGTACCAGGGCACCGAGGCGGGTCGTCAGGTCCAGCGCCGGGTTCGGCGTGACGGTCGCGACTGCCCTCATGCGAGAGCCCTCACCTCGGCCGCCGTGCTGCAGGCGAGGGCGCGCTCGGCCAGCCGCCGCGCGTCGCTCATCCGCAACCCGCGCACCCGCGCCTTCAGCTCCGGCACGGAGGGCGGGCTGACGGAGAGCTCGTCCACCCCGAGACCCACCAGGATGGCGCAGGCCTCGCGCTCCGCGGCGAGATTGCCGCAGACGCCGACCCATCTGCCCTCGGCATGGGCGGCCCGTACGACCTGCCCAATCAGCCGCAGCACGGCGGGGTGGAGCCCGTCCGCCTTTGTCGCCAGGGCGGGGTGCATGCGGTCCATCGCCAGCACGTACTGCGTCAGGTCGTTCGTGCCGATGGAGAAGAAATCCACCTCCCGCGCCAGTACATCGGCCATGGTGGCGACGGAGGGCACCTCGACCATGATGCCCACCTCCATCGGCGGGGCGCCCAGCTCGGCGCGCACGGCCTCCAGCGCGGCGCGGCCCTCGCGGTACTCCTCCAGGCTCGCGACCATGGGGAACATCGCCTTCACCGCCCCCGCCGGCGCCGCCCGGGCCGCGCGCGCGATGGCGCGGAGTTGGGGGCGGAACAGGTCCGGCCGGGCGAGGCAGAGGCGCAGGCCGCGGATGCCTAGGAAGGGGTTGTCCTCCCGCGGCAGGCGCAGATAGGGCACCTCCTTGTCCCCGCCGATGTCGAGGGTGCGGACAATCAGCGGCAGGCCGCGCAGCGCCTCCGTCATCGCGTGCAGCGCCTGGAACTGCTCCTCCTCGTCGGGGGCGGCATCGCGGTCGAGGAAGAGAAATTCGGTGCGGAGAAGCCCCACCCCCTCGGCGCCCGCGGCCACGGCGGCGGCGGCCTCGGCGGGGGTACCGATATTGGCTACCGTCTCCAGCCGGCGCCCGTCCCGGGTGAAGGCGGGGCGGTAGGCGGCCTCCCGCGCCTCGGCATCGGCGGCCTGCCTCTGCGTGCGCGCGGCCTCGGCGAGGGCGCGGTCATGCGCGTCCGGCTCGGGCAGCAGCACGCCGCCATCGCCGTCCAGCACCGCCTCGGTGCCGTCGGGGATGGAGAGGATCCCCTCCCCCAGCCCGGCCACGGCCGGCAGGCCGAGGGCTCGGGCGAGGATGGCGGTGTGGGAGTTCGGCCCGCCGAGCGCGGTCGCCAAGCCGAGCACGCGCTTCACGTCCAGCCCCGCCGTGTCGGAGGGCGCGAGGTCCTCGGCCAGGAGGATCACGGGGTAGTCCGGCAGGGCGAGGCCGGGCGCCTCGGCCGCGCCGGAGAGGATTCGCACCACCCGCGTGCCGACGTCGCGCACGTCCCGCCCGCGCTCGGCCAGCAGCTTGTCGGAGAGGGATTCCATCTCCTGCGCCCGCGCCTCCGTCACCGCCCGCCAGGCGGCGGCGGCCGAGAGGCCCGCCGCCACCCGCGCCCGGGCCGCGCCGACCAGCTCGGGATCGTCCACCAGCTCCTGATGGGCGAGAAAGATCGCGGCCTGCTTCGAGCCGGAGCGCGCCGAGACCTCCGCCTGCAGCGCCCGCAGTTCCTCATGCGCCCGCGCGAGCGCCGCCTCCAGCCGCTGCGCCTCCTGCGCCGGGTCGCCGGCCGGGGCTTCTTCCGGCGGGGCAGGCGGCGCGGCGTGGCGCAGCCGGTGGGTGCGGGCGATCGCCAAGCCGGGCGAGGCCGGGACGCCCCGCCGCACCGCGCCCCGGTAGGGCACCGCCGCGACGGCCCGCGCGGCGGGAGCGGGCTCCTCCGGCTCGTCCGTGTCGCCCAGGCCGCCCGCCACGGCCTCGGCCAGGGCCTTCACGGCCGCCGCCCCGTCCGTCCCGCGGGCCGCGATCTCCAGGACGGCCCCGCGCTCGGCGCCGAGGGTCAGCAGGGCGGCCATGGACTTGCCGTTGGCCAGCTTGCCCCCGTACCCCACCAGGACCTCGGCCGCGAAACTTTTGGCCAGGGTGGCGAAGGCGGTGGCCGGGCGGGCGTGGAGGCCGGCATGGCCGGTGATCTCGGCGCTCGCGCGGTGGTCGTAGTCATCGGGCAGGGCCGCGGGCCGGGCCGGTGCCGCGGGCGCCGCGCCGCCGAGGGCGCGTAGGATCTCCCCCTTGTCGCGGGTGCGTCCGAGCGCCTTGGCCAGGGCGGGCTCCTGCAGCACTCCGGTCAGGGCGGCCAGCACCTGCACATGCTCGTCCGACTGGGCGGCGATGCCAATGGCGAGGTGGACGGTCTGATCGTCCCCCCAGCTCACGCCGCCGGGAAACTGCGCGACGGCGACGGCGGTGCGGCGGACCATGCCCGCATCGCCTCGCAGCCCGTGGGGAATGGCGATGCCGCTGCCGAGATAGGTCGGCACCTGCCGCTCCCGCGCGAGCATGCTGTCGCCGTAGCCGGCATCCACGCTGCCCTCCCCCGCCAGGATCGCGGCGGTCTGGCGGATGGCGTCCTCCTTGTCCCGGGCCGTCAGCCCCAGCCGGACGAGGGACTCCGTGATCGCCACCATGCGCGCCTGCCTCCTGCTCTCCCCTTGCTCCTGGGCGGGGAGGCCCCTGATCCGGGAAGAGGGGCGTCCTTCGGGGATTTCTCCCCGCTTGCCCAGGGAAACGCGGACCCCTTCCGCCATCGTAAGGGAACGCGGGAGAGGCCTCCCCGGCGTCACCGGCCCGCCCGCCTTTCGGGCGAGGTTAGGCGGCCGAGGCGCGGGCGGTCAGCCCCTCCAGCGCCTCGGTGGCGGTGCCGATCCCCTGCAGGGCGGGGACGGGAAGGTGCAAAGCTTCACATTGATGGATGTTATTGCGCCCGCCGCGCGAGCCCCCGCAGTCGTTCCGCACCGCCGCAACCGCCACCCCCGCCGCGTGTTTGGATCGGGCACCGGCGCCCGCCCCTCTCCGGGAGGCGCGAACCCGCCCAGGAGCGACGCATGCCCGACACGACCGTGATCAAGGTGGACGGCGCCTACTCGCCCAAGGGGCCTGAAGGGCAGAAATACCTCGCTAATGGGCGCTCGCTCTCGATGCGGCTGTGGGAGCGGGAGGCGCCGGGGGAGTCCAAGACCCCGGTCCGGCGGGACTACGAGACGGTCGGCTACGTCATCTCCGGCCAGGCCGAGCTGCTGATTGAGGGCCAGGCCGTGCTGCTGCACCCCGGCACTTCCTGGGTCGTGCCCAAGGGGTCGGAGCACAGCTACCGCATCCTGGAGGAGTTCACCGCGGTCGAGGCGACTACCCCGCCCGCTGAGGTCCACAGCCGGGACGAGCCCGCCGGGGAGTAGGGCGCCTCTGCCACCTTAGCCACCGGGAAGGAGGATCTCCCCTCCCGGCGCGACTCGCCCGCCGGCCGCCTCCGCCACCTCGGCCAGCAGCCATTCCTCCCCGCCGGGATAGCGGGGGGAGAAGTGAAAGGGCTCGACCCGCCTCGCCCCGGCCGCGCGCGCAATCCCGCCCGCCGCGCGGCTGGTGAGGTGGCGGCGGTCGAGGGCGATGGCCGCATCGGCGGCGGCGAAGGGGGCCTCGATGAGGAGGATGTCCGCGCCGCGCGCGAGGGCGATGGCCGTCTCTCGGTTCCCCGGCGTGTCAGCGAAATCCGTGAGATAGGCGAGGCGCTGCCCGGGGATGACGGAGACGAGCTCCCGCAGCTCGCCCAGCGGCATCACCGCCCCCCGCGCGCCGGAGGGGCGGGCGAAGACGGGCACGGGATGGTCGTCCGGCATCCCCTCCGCCACCGCCGCCTTGAGCCCGGCGAGCCAGGGCCCGACGGGCAGGCCCCGTGCCTCCAGCCGCGTGCGCCAGACATTCAGGTGCAGCCCCTCCTCCAGCGCGAAGCCGAGGGAGGGCGTGCCGTGGTCGAGCACCGCCGCGCGCAGGCGCAGCGGGCCCGTCCGCAGGACCGTGCCGTCCGTCTCCGCGGGAAGCGGCGACAGCTCCTCCCGCGAGAAGCCGTTGTGAAGGCGCAGGCGGGTGCGCGGCATCTCCGCGCCGCCCGTCACCTCCGTCACCTCGAAGACGAGGTCGGCGGGGATGCGGTGGGCAAGGTTCCAGGTATAGGCATGGAGCCGGTGGAACAGGCGCTGCGCGAAGCCCTCCGGCCCGACGACGGCGAGGCGCTTCTCCCGCCCGATCAGCAGCCGCAGCAGCCGGTCGAAGCCGGCCCAATGGTCCATATGCGCGTGGGAGACCGCCAGCAGCTCCACCCGCAGCAGGTGGCGCGGCGAGAGCGCCGAGAGATCCCCGCAATCGAGCAGGACGGCGCCGGGATGGTGCAGCGCCTCGACATAGACACCTGGGTCGCCGCCCCGCCCGTTGAGCAGGCGGGGATGGAGGGTCGGCGTCAAGGCGCCTGCGCCCGGTCAGAGGCCGGAGGGATAGGTGTCCTCCCCGCCGCCTTCCTCCTGCGCGACGGGCAGGGGCGTGACGGCGCGCGTCTCGTCGAACCAGACGAGTGCGTCGAACTGTTCGGGCAGGATGCAGCCGACGTAGTGGCTCCATCGCTCCGTCTCCGGCCGGTAGATCACGCCGATGAAGCGCTCCAGCCGCTTCTCCGCCAACGCCTCGCGCACGAGGTCGTGGACGCCGGCGCGGAGGTCCAGCAGGAAGCGCGGCACGCCGCTGTCATGCGCCAGCCGCTCGTAGCTGTCGGGGCGCGAGGGATTCACGCGCTTCACCTCCATCGGCTCGTCCCAGTCGGTCGCGCAGGCGACGGTGCCGGCATGGGTGCCGAAGCCGATCAGCGCCGCCTCCGCCCCGAAGCGCTCGCGGCAGAGCTGCCCGAGATTCAGCTCCCCGCGCTCCATGCCCATCTCCGTGCGAGAGGCGTCGCCAATATGGGAGTTGTGCGCCCACACCACCGCCTTCGCGCCGGGCTCCTTCGCCTCCAGCAGGGAGCAGAGCGTCTCGAACATGTGGGTGTCGCGCAGGTTCCAGCTCTTCGCGCCACCGTAGTACATGGCGCGGTAATAGGCCTCGGCGTCGCGCACCAGCCGCGCGCTCGCCTCGGCATCGAGGAAGCTCTCGCCGTCGCCGTAATCGGCGCGATGCTCGACCAGCTCGCGCAGCATCCTCACCGCTCCCTCCTCGCAGGGAGCGAAGCCGCGGGTCAGCGCCATGCGGCCGTAATCCTGGGGTTCCTCCATCCAGGGCATGAGGCAGCCGTAGCGCTCTCTCGCTACGCGCGCCGCATCCGGGTCCACCCCGTCCAGGTAGCGCAGCACGGCCTCGACCGAGGCGGACAGGTTGTAGAGGTCGAGCCCGTAGAACCGCGTCCGCTCCCCCTCTCCCCGCGCCGCGTTCCAGCCGCGCAGCCAGACGAGGAAGGCCGCAACATCCGTGTTGCGCCACATCCAGGTCGGGAAGCGGGCGAAGGGGCGCCCGGCGCTGGGCAAGGCGGGGCGGCCGAGCAGCGCCCGGTTGACCGTGGCGGCATCGGGCCAGTCCGCCTCCACCGCCACGATGGTGAAGCCGTGCGCCTCGACCAGTCGGCGGGTGATGGCAGCGCGGGCGCGGTAGAACTCGGAGGTCCCGTGGCTCGCCTCGCCCAGCAGCACCACGCGCGCGGAGGCGAAGCGATCGAAGAAGGCGCCGAAGGAGGGATCGTCGGGATCGGGAAGCGGCTCGGCCGCCGCGCCGATCATCGCGGGAAGGGAGGCGGTCGGGATCGTGTCGGGCATGCTGCGTCCTTCCCTGCGGGCCGCGCCTGGGCCAGCGGCCGCACCGGAGGGCCGGCCGTCCTCGGGCACACCGCCTGTACGGCCCCGCGATAAGGGGCTGAACGCGCCAGCTCCCGAAGGGTCGCAGCGCCTTTCCCGGGAACGCCGGGCCGGGCCGAACGTTCCCCCCATGCGGCAGCAGGGCCGCTTGGCCGGCAAGGAAGGGAGGCGCTCGGATGCGGTTCGGAAATGCGGGCGGCCCCGGCGCGCGGCGCCGCGGCGCTGCGCCGGTGTGGCGCGCGACGCTGCTCTCGCTTCTCCTCCTGTCCGTCGGGACGGCAGCGGCGCAGAGGAACGGGGGAAGGGCCCCGGACACCCCCGCGGCGGGCGGAGCGGCGACGCAGGCGCCATCGGGCGGCGGCATCGCCCAGGGCGTGGTTCCGCCACCCCAGGGGCTCGATCCCGGCATCCGCGCGCCAGTGCCGGAGCCGGCGCCGAGCGCCACCCCCGTAATCCCGCCGCCCGGAACCCCCGGGGGCGATCCCCGCCTCCAGCCGCGCTGACGCGGCCGGGCCTGCCATGCCTCCGGAGCGAGCATGACCTTCCGCGACCGTGCCGAGGCCGGCATCGCACTTGCCGGGCGCCTGGCCCATCTGGCGGGGGAGAGCCCGGTGGTGCTCGCCCTACCCCGCGGCGGCGTTCCCGTCGGCTTCGAGACCGCCCGCCGGCTCGGCGCCCCGCTCGACCTTCTCCTCGTGCGCAAGCTCGGCGCCCCCGGCATGCCCGAGCTCGCGGTCGGCGCGCTGGTGGAGGGCACACCGCCGGAGATGGTGCTGAACGAGGAGATCCTGCGCGACCTCCGCGTCAGCGACGCCTATCTCGCGGGGGAGGCGGAGCGGCAGCGCGCCGAGATCACCCGGCGGCGGGCGGCCTATCTCGGCGCCCGCCCGCCCATGCCGCTGGAGGGCCGCACCGCCGTGGTGGTAGATGACGGCGTGGCGACCGGCGCCACGATGCGCGCCGCCCTGCGCGGGCTCGCCGCCCGGTCCCCGCGCCGCATCGTGCTGGCCGTTCCGGTCGCCCAGGCCGATGTGGCCGAGGCACTGCGCGGATTCTGCGACGAGGCGGTGATCTTAGAGGCTCCGCGCAGCCTGGGCGCCGTGGGCCTGCACTACGGCGACTTCACGCAGACTCAGGACGCGGAGGTAGTCGCGCTGCTGCGCCGGGCGGCGGGCGTCGCGTGACGCCGCCGCGCTCGGCAGCAGAGGCCGGCGGGCGGCCCTTCCCTATTTCGACTTCGGCCCGGGCGGGCCCGGAGGGATGACGGATTCCAGGAAGCGGAAGCTGGCGGTCAGCCCGGCATCCATCATGCGGAAGGGCAGCGCGGCCCATTCCAGCGGCATGGCCGCGAGGGAGGTGGCCATGGCCAGCGGCGCGCCCCCGCTCTCCGGATTCTGGCGCCATCCTCCCGTCACGCCGCGCCCGTCGGGATAGGTGTCGAACAGCGCGCCCGTCGTGTCCTCGCTCGGTCCGGAGGAGAGGAAGCCGGTATGCAGCATCCGCCCCGTCATCCAAGTGGTCAGGCCGGGGGTGAGGCGCTTCTGCGCCGCCGCGATCTTGCCGAAGCCGCCCACGATTACCTCCGCCTGCGGGCGGGAGAGAAGGCTCACCACCGTCTCCGCCACCTCCTCCGGCGTGTAGACCGGCGGGGCGGCGCGCACGTTGCGGCCGCTGAAGTTGGCCGCGTGCTGGAAGAAGGGCGTGTCGATCACCGAGGGCATCACGGTGCAGATCCGGATCGTCGGCTGGTCCAGCACCTCCTGCCGTAGCGCCTCGGAGAAGCCGCGGATGGCGAACTTGCTCGTGGCATAGGGCGTGCCGTCGGGCTTGGCCGTCTCGCCCACGATGGAGGCGTTCTGCACCAGCGTACCATGGCCTTGCTTGCGGAACTGCAGCATCGCCACCCGCGCCCCGTGGACATAGCCGAAGAGGTTCGTCTCGATGACGCGCTTCCAGGCATCCATCGGGATGGATTCCAGCCGCCCGAAGCAGCCGACGCCGGCATTGTTGAACCAGAGGTCGATGCGCCCGAAGCGCTCGATCGCCCGCCGGCCGAGCGCCTCGACCTGATCCTCATGCGTCACATCGGTCGGCACGGCGACGGCGGTGCCGCCGAGGGCCTCGCATTCGCGCACGGCGTCCTCGAGCATGGAGGTCCGCCGCGCCGCGAGCACGAGGGAGGCGCCGCGCTTCGCAAAGGCCTGGGCCGTCGCGCGGCCGATGCCGCTGGACGCCCCGGTGATGACTACCACGGGCCCGTCCCCGGCCGTTCCGCGGGCCGGGGAGCCGGACGATCCCGCCACCGGCGCCGGCAACTGGGAAAGCCCGTTCGCCTCCCCGCCCATACCGGCCTTCACGCCCTGCTCGGACGGCAGATTCTCACCCATGCAGATCACCATCTTCTGAATTTTGCGCGCCTAAATTCGCGTTAAGGAGCGCCCCGCCCGTGGCGGGCCGCACGGATGGAGCGGCTGCCGCGGCCCCGCCCTAACCTATGCGAGTGTTCCCTCCCCCGATCCCGTCACCTCTCCGCGACCGGCTTTGCGGGAGCGGGCAGGTTCGCGGCACGGCCGGCGCGGCCGGTCTCAGCCGCCGGCTTTCAGGCGCCGCGCCGCGCGGCGGATCAGCCAGCCCATGAAGCCCGGCGCCTCGGTGATGGCCCGCTGGAGAGTCCGAAGCTCGGCCTCGGCCCTCGACCGCGCGAGGCTCGCCTCCACCGCCTGGCCGCGCGCGACCTGCTGCCCCTCCTCCAGCGCAGCGAGGCGCCGGGCGGTCACGGCCGCGATCCCGTCGCGCTCAATTGCCTTCAGCTTCGCCCGCGTCTCCTCCAGTTCCCGGCTGAGCCGGGCGACCTCGGTCACGAGATCCGAGGCGCGCGGGCCGGCGCCCTTCCCCGCTGGCCGGTTGCGCTGACGCCGGCTCACGCCCGTCCCCCCATGCTGTTCGCTGCCATGATGCCCATGCCCCTTCCCCCTCACTCGCCCCCTGTGCGCCCGAACCAGACGCCGAGCAACGCTCCGAGGCAGACGAGCACGAGAAAGCCGTTCAGGCCGATGAGCGCGGCCGGGGGCAGGCGCCTCACATCCGGGCGGGGAGGCGGCGCGCCGGCCCAGGCTTCCCGCCACACCGCTGCGACGAAGCAGAAGGCCGCGAAGAGGACGAGGACAGAGCCGGTCGCCAGCACCGCCCATTCCGGGAGCACGCCGCCGAGCACCTTCTTCGCGCCCACGCCGGCGGCCAGCGCCGTGAGCCCCGTGCGGACCCAGGCGGCATAGGTGCGCTCCGCCGCCAGCACCGTGCGGTCGGCCGCGAGTTCCGTGCGGCGGTCGGCGCCGTCCCTCGCCGGCATGCTCCCCTCTCCCATGCTCTCTCCACCCTCCGGCGCGGTCGGCGGCAGGCCCGCCCTAGCCGCCGCCCTGCCCCTTGCGTCGGCCGACCAGCCGCGAGACCACCATCAGCAGGATGCCGAGCGCAATGATGCCCGAGGTCGCCGGCGAGGAGCGGATCGCATCGATGATCGCGGCGGGCACCCAGACGAAGGAGTCGATCACCATCCTGGGAACCCAGAGCAGCCTGTCCCAGCCCACGACATGAGCGGCCACGCCGACCGCCACGAGCAGAACGCCCAGGGACCACAACCTCGCCGACATCAAGCCTCCCTTCCCCCCTGGCCACCACCCCGCAGGACGGGACCGGGGCACCGCCGGGAGGAACGCGGCGGGGCGCGGCGGGCTTCCTCCCGCCCAGAAGGCCGGATAGCGGGCCGGGTAGCCTCAGCCCTCATCCAGCCCCAGCTCCTGCCCCACGAGGCTCGCCCAATAGGCCGAGCCGAGCGCCAGGGCCTCGTCGTTGAAGTCGTAATGCGGCGTGTGGACGTTGTGGAAGCTGCCATCGGGGTTGCTGCCGTTGCCGATCCGCATGAACACGCCCGGCTTCTCCTGCAGCATGAAGGCGAAGTCCTCGCCCCCCGTGCTCGGCGGCACCTCGGCCACGTTGCCCGCGCCGACCAGCGCGGCGGCGGCGGCACTCGCGACAGGCACCTTCTCCGCCGTGTTCACCGTGGGCGGGCAGAGCGGCTCGTAGTCGAACTGCGCCGTGCAGCCATGGGCTGCGGCGAGACTCTCGGCCAGTTCGCCGAGGCGCCGGTGAATCACGGCCTGCGCCTCGGGGTTGAAGTAGCGGGCTGTGCCGCGCACCACCACCTCCGCCGGCATGACATTGGGCGAGTTGAAGGAACCGCCCGCGACATGGCCCACGCTGAGCGCCGCGCTCTCGATCGGCTTGAGGTTGCGCGGCAGCACGGTCTGCACGGCGAGGAGGAAATGGCCGAGCACCACGGTCGCGTCGGTGGCTAGGTGCGGCGCCGCGCCGCCATGCCCGCCTGTGCCGCGGAAGGTCACGCCCCAGAAGTCCGAGCCGGCAAGGATCGGCCCGGCCCGGGTGGCGAATTGCCCTACCGGAATGCCGGGAGAGTTGTGCAGGCCGTAGACGGCATCGACGGGGAAGCGCTCGAACAGCCCGTCCCGAATCATCGCGGGCGCGCCGGTCGCGGCCTCCTCGGCCGGCTGAAAGATGAACTGCACAGTGCCGGCGAAGTCGCGGTGCCGGGAGAGGTACTTCGCCGCGCCCAGCAGCATCGCCGTGTGCCCGTCATGCCCGCAGGCATGCATCTTCCCCGGCACGATGGAGCGGTGGGCGAAGCTGTTCGCCTCCTCAATGAACAGCGCGTCCATGTCGGCGCGCAGCCCAATGGCACGCTGGCCCGGGCGGCTGCCCTGCAGCGTGCCGACCACGCCGGTGACGCCGACGCGCTCCGTTACTTCCAGCCCCCATTCGCGCAGCTTCCCCGCCACCAGCGCCGCCGTCCTCACCTCCTCGAAGCGCGTCTCGGGATGCATGTGGATGTCGCGGCGGATGGCGATCAGCTCGTCGGCATAGGTCCGGATTTCGTCCAGGATGGCGTGGCGCGACATGGATCCCCTCTCTCGATGTGGCGCGGGAGACTGGCAGAGCCGCCGCACCGCTTCCACCCCGCGCGCCCGCATTGACCTTTCGGCCGGGCTGTGCGGCAATCCCGGCGGATACCGCCGCGAAGACGGAGGCTCCGGGAGAAGAGCGCCGTCGCCGCCCCGTGACGGAGAAGACCATGGCCCGCATGAACGCCCGGCTGCCGCGCCGCGCCGTCCTCGCCCTGCCCGCCGCCGCGCTAGTGGCCGGGGGACGCGCCCGGGCGCAGGGCACTATGCTGAACCTCGCCGTCGCGGCGCCGCCGACCTCGCTCGACCCGCACTACCACACGCTCTCGCCCAACAACATGATGGCGGAGCACTTCTTCGACCAGCTCGTGGGCCGGGACGCGAAGGCGCAGCTGCGGCCGGGCCTGGCGGAGTCCTGGCGGCTGGTGGACGACACGACCTGGGAGTTCAGGCTGCGCCGCGGCGTGAAGTTCAGCAACGGCGAGCCCTTCACCGCCGAGGACGTGGCCTTCACCCTCCGACGCGTGCCGAACGTGGTGAACAGCCCGGGCTCCTTCGGCATCTACACCAGGGCGATCGTCTCCTCGGAGATCATGGACCCGCACACGATCCGCTTCCGGACGGCCGGCATCTATCCCCTGCTCCCGCAGGACCTCAGCCAGGTCTACATCATCTCCAAAACGGTCGGCGACGGCGTCACCACCGGCGACTTCAACAACGGTCGCGCGGTGATCGGCACCGGCCCCTTCCGCCTCGTCTCCTTCACCCCCGACGACCGCGTGGTGATGGCGCGGAACGAGGACTACTGGGGCGAGAAGCCGGAATGGCCGGGGGTGACCTACCGCTTTATCCCGAATGACGGCGTGCGCGTGGCGGCGCTGCTCTCAGGCGACGTGCAGATGATCGACGTCGTGCCGCCTTCCGACATACCGCGGCTGCGGAGCACCCCGGGCATCGCCTTCGCCGAGATCCCGAGCCTGCGCTCCATCTACATCAAGCTCGACACGGCGCACGACGTCTCCCCCTACATCACCGGCCCGAACGGGGAGAAGCTGGACAGGAACCCGCTGCGGGACCTGCGCGTCCGGCAGGCGCTGTCCATCGGCATAAACCGCCAGGCGATCGTGGACCGGGTGATGCAGGGTGCGGCGACGGCGAGCGGGCAGATGATGCCGCCCGGCGCCAACGGCTACGTCCCCGACCTGCCGCCGCCCGCCCTCGACGTGGAGCGCGCAAAGGCCCTGCTTGCCGAGGCCGGCTATCCCAATGGCCTCTCGATCGGCCTCATCGGCCCCAACAACCGCTACGTGAACGACGCGCAGATCATCCAGGCCGTGGGCCAGATGTGGCAGCGCATCGGCGTGCGGACGCGGGTGGAGGCGATGCCCTTCTCCGTGCTGGCGCAGCGCCAGGCACGTAACGACATGTCCGCGATGCTGATCGGCTGGGCGACGAGCGGCGAGCCCTCCAGCGCGCTGCGCGGAAATCTCACCACCCGCATCCCCGAGAAGGGCTTCGGCACGGTGAACTTCAGCGGCTACTCCAACGCCAGGGTCGATGCCCTCGTCGAGGAGGGGCTGCGTACGGCGGATGACGAGAAGCGCGAGGAGGTGTTCAAGCAGGCCATGCGCGCGGGGATGGAGGACGTGGCCCTCATCACGCTGCACATGCAGAAGAACATCTGGGCCCTGCGCGGCGGCCTGGCCTACGAGGCGCGGGCGGACGAGTACACCGTGGCCACGGGCGTGAAGCGCGCCCGCTAAAGGGGCCTCCGCCCGCACCGGCCTTTCCGATGCGGGGCCGCACACCCCGCACAGAGATAGGACCGGCCCGCGGCCGCTGCCCTTCCCAGGCGGGGCCGGGGCCGATACCAGGGGGCTCCACACCGGACGGAGCATTCGGCATGAGGCCTCGGGTCGCCTTCATCGGAACGGGAGGCACCATCGCCTCCCAGGGCGCGGGGCCGCTGGACACGACGAATTACGGCTCCTCCGGCAAGCCGATGCTGGACGCGGCCGGGCTCCTCGCCCGCTTCCCAGAGGTGGCGGAGGCCGCCGATGTCGTGCCCGTCGCCTTCAGCGCCGTGCCGAGCCCCAACATTCACTTCCCCAGCTGGAAGGCGCTGGCCGGGCTCTGCGACGGGCTGGTGGCGGAGGACCCCGGCCTCGCCGGCATCGTCATCGGCCACGGCACGGCGACGCTGGAGGAGACGGCCTACGCGCTGCACCTCACGCTGAAGGTGGCCGTGCCCGTCGTGCTGGTCGGCGCGCAGCGGCCCTCCTCCGCCCTCTCCACCGATGCCGGCCTGAACCTGGTGAACGCCGTGCGCGTGGCGGCGCACCCGGCCTCGCGCGGGATGGGCGTGCTCGTCGTGCTGAACGACGAGATCCAGGCGGCGCGGGAGGTGACGAAGACCTCGACGGGCCGGATGCAAACCTTCCGCTCCCCCGATTTCGGCGTGCTGGGCCAGGCGGACGGCGACAGCGTGAACTTTTACCGCCGCCCGCTGCGCCCGGGCGCGCCCGACACGCCCTTCGACATCCGCGGGCTCGAGGCGCTGCCGCGGGTGGACATCGCCTATGCCTATGCGGGGGCGGACGGCACGGCGGTGCGGGCCTTCCTGGCGGCGGGCGCGCAGGGGATCGTCTCCGCCGGCTTCGCCCCCGGCTTCTGCTCCCCGGGCGAGGTGGAGCCGCTGCGCGAGGCGGCGGCCCGGGGCGTGATCGTCGTCCAGTCCACGCGGTCGGGCTCGGGACGCGTCTTTCCCACCGGCAAGCTTCGGGAACTCGGCTTCCTCACCGCCGACAACCTCTCGCCGCAGAAGGCGCGCATCCTCCTCGCCCTCGCGCTCACCGTCACGCGCGACCCGGCCGGGATCGCGCGGATCTTCGCCACCTACTGACCGCGAGCCGGCCGCCTGCCTCGGCGGCGGGCGAGAGGATGCCATGACCGACCAAGCGAACCCCCTCCCCCTGCCCCTCTCCGGCCTGCGGGTGCTCGACCTCACCAACGTGCTGGCCGGGCCCTTCTGCACCTATCTCCTCTCCCTCATGGGGGCGGAGGTGGTGAAGATCGAGCAGCCCGGGCGAGGCGACCTCGCCCGCCGCCTCGGGGCGGACCCGGAGGCGGCGGCGCGCGGCATGGGAGCCTCCTTCGTCGCGGTGAACGCGGGCAAGCAGTCGGTCACGCTCGACCTGAAGCACCCCGAGGGGAAGGAGGTGTTCCGCCGCCTCGTCGCCACGGCGGATGCGATGGTGGAGAACTTCCGCCCCGGGGTGATGGACCGGCTCGGCCTGGGCTGGAAAGCGCTGTCGGCGTTGCGCCCCTCGCTCGTCCTCTGCTCCATCTCCGGCTTCGGGGCGGACGGGCCGATGGCCTCGCGCCCGGCCTATGACCAGATCATCCAGGGCGTGGCGGGGGTGATGAGCGTCACGGGCGACGCGGCCTCCGCCCCGCTGCGCGTCGGCTATCCCGTCAGCGACACCACGGGCGGCATGACGGCCGCCTTCGCCGTCGTCTCCGCTCTGCTCGGCGCGCGGGCGACGGGGGTGGGGCGCTTCGTGGACGTCTCCATGCTGGAGGCCACGCTCTCGGCCATGGGCTGGGTCGTGTCCAACCACCTGAACGCGGGAGTCGACCCCGTGCCCATGGGCAACGACAACTTCACCGCCGCCCCTTCCGGCACCTTCCGCACGAGGGACGGGCTGCTGAACATCGCCGCCAACGAGGACCGGCAATTCGGGGCGCTCTGCCGCCTCCTCGGGCGCGAGGACCTCGTCGCCGATCCGCGCTTTGCCGCCCGCGCCGCGCGGAAGGCGAACCGGGCGGCGCTGAACGAGGCGGTCGAGGCGGCACTCGCCGCCCGGGGCGCGGCGCAGTGGGAGGTGCTCCTGGTCGAGGCCGGGGTGCCGGCCGGGCGCGTGCTGAGCGTTCCGGAGATCATGGCGGACCCGCAGGTCCGGGGGCGCGGCTTCGTGGCGGAGCTGGAGGGGCCCGATGGCCCGCAGCGTGTCACCCGCGCCGGCTTCCGCTTCGGCGACCTCAATCCCGCGCCCCGTGCCCCCGCCCCCGCCCTTTCGGCCGATACGGACCGATGGCTAGCGGAACTGGGCTACGGCGCGGAGGACATTGCCCGCCTGCGCGGCGCCGGGGTGCTGTAGTCGCCCCGGGGGTTCCACGCGCCGCCGAGCCGGCTCCTGGCCGGCGCAGAAAAGAATGAACAATCAGTAAAGAAGCGTCAGGATCCTCGCCCTGCCCGTGAGTTCTTGTTGATTGTCAAAGCCTGACAATTTTCCTATGCGGCAGCCACACCACAGATTCGTGAAGGTTCGGTGGCGGCCCGCAACGTCGACCTTACCGATAGGCTCGCCGCCTTCGTGGACCAGCAGATCCGGAACGGACGGCACCAGAACGCGAGCGAGGTGGTGCGGGAAGCGCTTCGCCACTACGAGTCCGCCCTCGTGGCCGAGCGCGACGCGATGGGCATGGTCCGGGCCACGCTGCGGAAGGCAATCGATCGCTCCGCCACGGGCGCCGACAACCGGCCCGAACTGCTCGAGACGGCCCTTGCCGAGATAGCCGAGGCATCACCGGCCGATCCTGGCGCATGAGCGACCACGCCTCCCTCACTCGCTCCCCCGAGGCGCGCCTGTTGCCCGGCGCCCCAGGCGGAGCCCTCAACCCGCGCGGCTCCTCCCCGGCGCCGCGTGGCGGGCGGCATGTCCCACGGCCGACTCTCTCGGGCCTTCTCCTGCTTCTCCTCCTCGCCGTGCTCCTGCCGACCCTCGTCTTCGGGGCGGTCGCGAGCCGGAGGGCGGTGCAGGGTCAGCAGGCCGCGGCCGAGGCGCGCCTGCGCGACAGCGCCCGCGCCCTCGCCCTGGCCGTGGACCGGGAGCTCGGCCGGCAGGCGGCCGCCCTCGCCGCCTTCGCCGCGCATCCCGCCTTCGGCCCTGCCCCCTCCTCTCCCGACCTAGCCGCGCTGGACCGCCACGCCCGCAGCATGGCCCAGCGCCTCGGCCAGCAGATGTTCGTGGCGAGGGAGGACGGCGAGCTCATCCTCTCGACCCGCCTTCCCCTGGGCGCGCGCCTGCCCCGCACCACCGCGCAGAATCTCATCGACCGCGTCTTCACCACGGGCCGGCCGGCGCTGAGCAACCTCATGGTCGGCGCCATCTCAGGCGCGAAGCTCCTGACGGTCAGCGTGCCCGTTCCCGATCCGCGCGGTGGCGTCGCCCTCACCGCCGGCCCGCGGTGCAGACGGAGCAGCTCCGCGACCTCCTCGCCGCGCAGGGCCTGCCGGAGGGGAGCTTCGCCTCCGTCGCCGACAGCGGGCAGGTGATCGTCGCGCGCTCCGACGCGCCCCATGAAAAGGTCGTCGGGCGCCATATCCCGGCCGAGGCGGTGCCCCGCTATCTCGGACCTGAGGAAGGGATCTACCGCGCCACCCCGCTGGAGGGCACGGAGAGCTTCATCGCCTTCCGCGCGGTTCCCAACGCGCCGGGCTGGACCGTCCTCGTCGCCGAGCCCGTCGCCCGCTTCGACGCGGCCTGGCGCGGGCCGCTGCTGGCCGGCGGCTCGCTGGCGATCCTCATCGGCGCGGGCCTCGCGGCCCTCGCGGCGCGCGCGATCCTCGTGCCCCTGCGCCGGCTCGAGGCCCCTGGAAGGGCGGCTCGACGAGGCGGCCTTAGCGACGAGCATTTTCCGCAAGGTCGCGCCGCAGCTCGGCGCCGACCTTGCCTTCAACTACGCCGTCGACGCCGCCGAGGGCACCATGCGGCTCGTCGCCGGGCTCGGCGTGCCGGAGCGGCGCCTGGATGAGATAGGAAGCCTAAGGGTGGGGCAGGCCCTTTGCAGCCACGTCGCCTCGACCGGCCTGCCGTTCCTGGCCGACATGGCGCGCATTGAGCGGGAGGAGGCCGCGGCCTTCCTGCGCTCGGTCGGTGCGCGGGCCTATACTCGCCACCCCATCCTCGGGCAGGACGGGGAGATGCTTGGCACCTTCTCGCTCGCGAGCACGGGGAGGGACTATTTCGCGGAGGTGGACATCGTCTTCTTCCGTGCCGCCTGCGACGTGATCGCCCCCGCCTGGCAGCGTCGGCGGGCGGAGGCGACGCTGCGAGAGAGCGAGACGCGGTTCCGCGCGCTCGTCGAGGCCTCGGCCGAAGCCGTCTGGACCTGCGGCGCCGAGGGCGCGACGCACGAGCCCTCGCCGAGCTGGTGCGCCCTCACCGGGCAGAGCCAGGCGGAATGGCTGGGCTGGGGCTGGCTGGGCGCCGTCCATCCCGAGGACCGGGAGTCGATGATCGCTCACCGGCGCCGCTGCCTGGCGGAGCGGCGGCCCTATGTCACGGAGTACCGCCTGCGCCACCGCAGCGGCGGCTATCGCTGGACCCAGGCGCGTGCCACTCCCTTGCTGGCGGAGGACGGGTCGGTCACCGGTTGGATCGGCATGAATGCCGACATCACCGGGCGCCGCGAGGCCCGGGCCGTGCTGGAGCGCTCCCACGAGGAGCTGGAGCGGCTCGTCGAGGCGCGCACGCGCGACCTGGAGGACACGCAGCGGCGCCTGGCACATACGGAGCGGATGCAGGCACTGGGCCAGCTCGCCGGCGGCGTCGCGCACGACTTCAACAACGTGCTCCAGGCCGTGCAGGACGGCGCCTCCCTGATCCAGCGGCGCGCGGAGGAGACGGAAGGCGTACGCCGGCATGCCCACCTCATCCTTGATGCCGCGTCGCGGGGTGCCGCCATCACGCGGCGCCTCCTGAGCTTCTCCCGACGCGGGAACCTCCGGACCGAGCCGGTGAACCCCCTCGACCTGCTCGCCGGCATGCGGGAGGGGCTGACCCACACGCTCGGCACCGGCATCGGCATCCGGGTCGAGGCGCAGCCCGGCCTGCCCCCGCTGGCGGCCGACAAGGCCCAGCTCGAGACGGTGCTGGTCAACCTCGCGACGAATGCGCGGGACGCGATGGAGGGGAGCGGGACGCTTACCCTCTCCGCCGCGCTGGATATCCGGGGGAGGACGGGCCGGTCCCGCTGAACCCGGGCCCCTATATCCGCCTCGCGGTGACGGATGACGGCGCAGGCATGCCGCCCGAGGTGCTGGCGCGGGTGATCGAGCCCTTCTTCACCACCAAGGGAACGGGCAAGGGCACCGGCATCGGCCTCGCCATGACGCGCGGCTTCGCCGAGCAGAGCAGCGGCGGGCTGCATATCGAGAGCAGCCCCGGGCAGGGCATGCGGGTGACGCTCTGGCTCCCCCTCGCCCCCGGCGCAGCCTCCGACGCGGCGCAGGACGAGGAGGAGCTGCCCGGCATGCGGGCGCGCAAGGTCCGTGTCCTGCTGGTCGACGACGATCTTATCGTACGGGAGACCACGGCCGAGGAGCTGAGGGCGGAGGGCTTCACGGTGCTCCCCCTGGCCGAGGGTGAGGCCGCGATCCGCCTCCTCGACGAGGGGGAGCGCGTGGGCATCATTGTCTCCGACCTCTCCATGCCGGGGATGGACGGGCTCTCGGTGATCCGCGACGCGCAGCGGCGCAGGCCGGAACTGCCCGCCATCCTCCTTACGGGCTACGCCACGAGGGCCGCGGAGCTCGCCATGGAGGGCGTGGGGGGTGGCAGCTTCACCCTCCTGCGGAAGCCGACCTCCGGACCGCAGCTCGCGGCCTGCATCGGGGCGCTACTGGAGAAGGCGCTCGCCGCCGGGGACTGACCAGAGCCCCGGGGCGCCCTGCCTCCCTCCCCGCGCTCAGGTCGCCCCGGGGCGGGGCAGCGCGCTTCCACACATTGGCTTTCTGAATCGATCCGGGAACCCATTGGACGTTCCGGCCCGCCCCGGCCAGAGTGGCGGAAGGATGACCGCCGCCTCCTCTTCCCCGGGGACGGCGGCGAGGAAGGCGCCGGACGAGCGCTGCTGGAGGAAAGATGACGCACCAGGCCGCCCCCCCGATGCTGCCCCACTACCGGGCAGCGCGCGCCCATGATGAGCGGACGCCGGGGGGCAGTCGTGAGCGGGGCTGAAAGGCCGCTGAAGGGCCTGCTGGTCGTCGCGCTGGAACAGGCGGTGGCGGCCCCGCTCTGCAGCGCACGGCTGGCCGATGCCGGGGCGCGGGTGATCAAGATCGAGCGGCCCGAGGGCGACTTCGCGCGCGGCTACGACGCCGCCGTCCACGGGCTCTCCAGCTATTTTGTCTGGCTCAACCGGGGAAAGCAGAGCCTCGTCGCCGACATCAAGGACCCCGGCGACGCCGCCCTGCTGCATCGGATCCTGGAGCGGGCGGACGTGTTCATCCAGAACCTCGCCCCCGGCGCCGCCGTCCGGGCGGGCTTTGGCTCGGAGGAGTTGCGGCGCCGTCATCCCCGGCTTATCACCCTCGACATCACGGGCTACGGCACGGGCCACGCCTATGCCGGGATGAAGGCCTATGACCTGCTGGTGCAGGCCGAGAGCGGGCTCGCTTCCATCACTGGCCACCCCGCCGGCCCCGGGCGCGTGGGCGTCTCGGTTTGCGACATCGCCTGCGGCATGGCCTCCCACGCGGCGGTGCTGGAGGCGCTGATCGGGCGCTCCGTCACTGGCCGCGGGCGGGGGCTAGAGGTCAGCCTCTTCGCCGGCATGGCGGACTGGATGAACGTCCCCCTCCTCTACTTTGAAGGCACGGGGCGCGCGCCGGAGCGCGTCGGCCTCGCCCATCCCTCCATCTGCCCCTACGGCGCCTTCGCGACGGCGGACGGGGCGCTGGTGCTGCTCTCCATCCAGAACGAGCGGGAATGGGCGCGCTTCTGCGATGCCGTGCTCGGCCAGGCCGACCTGCCCGGGCGGGAGGGCTTCGGGAGCAACACCGCCCGCGTCGCCAACCGCCCAGCAGTGGACGGGCTCGTCGCCGGGGTGCTCGGCGCGCTGACGCGGGAGGAGGCAGCGGCGCGGCTCGATGCCGCCGGCACGGCCTTCGGCTTCGTCAACGGCGTGGCGGAGCTGGCGGGGCATCCCGCCCTGCGCCGCGTGGAGGTGGCCACGCCGGGGGGCACCGCCTCCATCGTCGCCCCACCCGCACTGCATGATGGGCGGGTGCCGGAACTCGGCCCCGTTCCCGCAATCGGGGAGCACGACGCACTGATCCGCACCGAATTCGCCGTCTCCCAGCCGGCCTGAGAGGATGCCATGACCGTCACATCTGCCCTTTCCGCCTTCACCGCCGGGCTGCGGACCGAGGCGCTGCCGCCCGAGGTGGTGGCGCGCGCCCGGCTCCTCGTGCTCGACCTCCTCGGCAATGCCGTGCGCGCGCGGCGGGACGCCGAGAGCACGCCGCCGCTACTCGCCGCCGTGCGCGCCCTCGGCCTGGACCGCGGCGAGGCGCGCGTGGTCGGGGACAGCGCCACCTTCTCCCCCGCGGGCGCCGCGCTGGTGAATGCCACCCTCGGCCACTCGCTCGACTTCGACGACACCCATGCGGAGGCGGTGCTGCATCCCGGCGCGCCCGTCATCCCCGCCGCCCTGACCGCGGCGGAGATGACCGGCGCCTCGGGGGCGGAGGCGATGGCGGGAATCGTCGCGGGCTACGAGGTGGCGTTGCGCCTGGCGCTCGCCCTGCCGGCGGGCGCCCATTACGACCGCGGCTTCCACCCCTCCGCCACCTGCGGCGCCTTCGGGGCCGCCGCCGCGGCGGCGCGGGTCTTCGGGCTGGACGCGGCGGGGGTCGCCTCCGCTCTCGGCATCGCCCTCAGCCAGAGCGCAGGCAGCCTGCAGTTCCTGGCGAACGGCGCCTGGACCAAGCGCTTCCAGGTGGGCTGGGCCGGGATGGCCGGGCTCGCAGCCGCCGCCCTCGCCAGGGAGGGGTTCAAGGGCGCCGCCGCCCCGATCGAGGGGAAGCACGGCTTCCTCAACGCCTATGCCCCCTCCCCCGACCCGTCGCGCGCCCTGCGGGATCTCGGCAGCGTCTTCGAACTGATGGCGACGGGGGTGAAGCCCTATCCCTCCTGCCGCTGGGGCCATGCCGGGATCGACGCGGCCCTCGCGCTGCGGGCGGAGCTGGGCCTCCGGCCCGAGGAGGTGGAGGGCGCGACACTTGGCCTCTCCCGCGCCGCGCTGCTGCTCGTGGGCGAGCCCGCCGCGCGGAAGGCGGCCCCGCAGAACGTGGTGGACGGCCAGTTCAGCGGCCCCTTCGTCATCGCCTGCGCCCTGGCAACAGGGCGCATGGACTGGGACAGCTACGGGCTGCTGCACGACCCCGCGATCCGCGCCCTGCTGCCCCGCATCGCCTGCGCGCATGACGAGGAGATCGAGGCGGAGTTCCCCGCGAACATGTCGGGCAAGCTCACCCTGCGCGTGCGCGGCCAGGTCTTCACCCGCAAGGTGGTTGTGCCCAAGGGCGAGCCCGCTAACTTCCCGACCGACGGCGAGTTACGCGCGAAGTTCGCCGGGCTGGCCGATGCCGTGCTCGGCACCGGCCCCGCCGCCCGCCTCGCCGAGGGCGCGCTCCGGCTGGACCGGCTGAACGAGGCCGCCACCCTGCTGCACCTCGCCGCCCCGCAAGCCGACGGCCGCGCCGCCGCCTGAGAGAGACCGGTACGATGGACCAGATGATGACAGGGGCGGAGCCGCATGCCGACCTGCGCGCGGAGGTGGCCAAGCTCTGCGCCCGCTTCCCAGGCGAGTACTGGCGCAAGCTAGACGAGGTGCGGGGCTACCCGACGGAGTTCGTGCAGGCGCTGACGGAGGCGGGCTACCTCGCCGCGCTGATCCCGGAGGAGTATGGCGGCGCGGGGCTCGGCCTGTCCGCCGCGGCCGCGATCCTGGAGGAGGTGCAGCGCCAGGGCTGCAACGGTGCCGCCTGCCACGCGCAGATGTACATCATGGGCACGATCCTGCGGCACGGCAGCGATGCGCAGAAGGCGGAGTACCTGCCCCGGATCGCGAGCGGCGAGCTGCGGCTCCAGGCCTTCGGCGTGACGGAGCCAACGAGCGGCACCGACACCACCGCGCTCCGCACGACGGCGCGGCGCGAGGGGGACCGCTACATCGTCAACGGCCAGAAGATCTGGACGAGCCGGGCCGAGCATTCCGACCTCATGCTGCTCCTCGCCCGCACCACGCCGCGCGACCAGGTGGCGAAGAAGACCGAGGGGCTCTCCACCTTCATTGTGGATATGCGGCGCGCGCTGGACAACGGCCTGACCATCCGCCCGATCCGCACGATGATGAACCACAACTCCTGCGAGGTCTTCTTCGACAACATGGAGGTGCCGGCGGAGAACCTCGTCGGCGAGGAGGGGCGCGGCTTCCGCTACGTGCTGGACGGGATGAACGCCGAGCGCCTCCTGATCGCCTCCGAATGCATCGGCGACGCCAAGTGGTTCATCGAGAAGGCAGTCGCCTACGCGAAGGAGCGCGTGCTCTTCGGCCGCCCCATCGGGGCCAACCAGGGCGTGCAGTTCCCTATCGCCCAGGCCTACGCCCGCATGCGCGCCGCCGAGGCCATCGTCCAGAAGGGGCTGGAGCGCTTCGAGCGTGGCGAGCGCCCGGGCGAGGAAGCCAACATGGGCAAGATGCTCGCGGCCGAGGCGAGCTGGGCGGCCGGCGAGGCCTGCATCCAGACCCATGGCGGCTTCGGCTTCGCCGAGGAGTACGACATCGAGCGCAAGTTCCGCGAGACGCGCCTATACCAAGTGGCGCCAATCAGCACGAACCTTGTCCTTTCCTATCTCGGCGAGCACGTGCTGGGCATGCCGCGGAGCTACTGATCCGGCGCTCCCTCATCCCGGCCGGCCGTGAGATCCGCATCCTCACGGCCACCGGCGGTCAGGCAGGCCGGAGCTCGGCGATGCTCCGCTCGGCCTCGACGAGGCTGCCCGCCCCCTCCCCCGCGGCGGTGACGCTGCCGATGAGGGCCATAACCGGCCCGCCGGCGTGCCACTCGCCCGCGCGGTCGGCGATGCGGCCGAGGGTGTCGCGCAGGGTTCGCTGGGCGCCGGTGGCGCCGCTCTCGATGAGGGCGGCGGGCGTGTCCGGATCGAGCCCGGCCGCGACCAGCCCGTCGCGGAGCGCGGGCAGGGTCGAGACCCCCATGTAGATGGCCAGCGTCTGCCCGGGCCGCGCAAGGGCGGCGAAGTCGAGGTCGAGCCGGCCGTCGCGGGTATGGCCGGTGGCCAGGGTAAGGGAGCGGGCGTGGTCGCGATGGGTGAGCGGGATGCCGCTCGCCGCCCCGCAGGCGAGGGCGGCGGTGACGCCCGGGACGACCTCGCAGGGCACGCCCGCGGCCCGGCAGGCCTCCAGCTCCTCGCCGCCGCGCCCGAAGACGAAGGGGTCGCCCCCCTTGAGGCGCACGACCCGCTTACCCTCCCGCGCCAGGCGGATGAGGAGGTCGTTAATCCCCTCCTGCGGCAGGCAGTGCATCGCCCGCTGCTTGCCGACATAGATTCGCTCAGCGTCGCGGCGCGCGAGGTCGAGCACGCCCTCTCCCACCAGCCGGTCATGGACGATCACGTCGGCCTCGCCGAGCAAGCGGAGCGCGCGCAGCGTCAGCAGGTCGGGCGCCCCCGGCCCTGCGCCGACGAGGTGGACGACGCCCCGCGGCCGCGCTTCGGCTCTCCCCAGCGCAGCGGTAAAGGCCGCCTCGGCCTCCGCCTCCCGGCCCGCGAGGGCAAGGTCGGCCATTGGGCCGGCGAGCGCCGCATCGAGGAAGCGCCGGCGCGCGGCGGTGTCGGGCAGCGCCCGGCGTATGGCGTCCTTGAAGCGGCCAGCGAGGGCGGCGAGCCGGCCGAGGGAGGGGGGGAGCACCGTCTCGATGCGCTGGCGGACGAGGCGGGCCAGCACGGGGGCGGCGCCCCCGGTCGAGATGCCAATGGTGATCGGGGCGCGGTCGACGATGGCCGGCATGACGAAGGAGCAGAGCTCGGTCCGGTCCACGATGTTCACGGGCACGCCGCGGGCGAGGCAGTGGGCCGAGAGGGCCCGCAGGTCCTCCTCGGGCGCGCCCGCGCCGATGGCGATCACGCAGCCCTCCGGCACCGCCTCCCCGTGCTCGCCGCCGAAGCGCCCGGCCCGGTGCAGCACGGCGCCCGCCCGCGCCAGCAGCCCCGCCTTGGTCTCCACCGCCTCGCCCACGCCGAGCACGAAGGCCACGCGGCCGGAAAGATCCAGGAAAGCGGGAAAGTGACGCATCGGAGACTAGTAGCGGCCCCTGGATGCTGGCGTGAATAGGAGAGTTACACCAAATACTATCGGTAATAGGGAAAACCATTCCCTTGCTGACCGCGTGATTTCGGATTTTTCTCGCGCGGAAGATTGGGAAGCGGCATGACGGGTAAGCTGAGCGGCGCCGAGGGCATCAAGTCCGGCAGCCAGGGCCTTCGGGGTACGATCGCGGAGGAACTGGCAGCGGCCGACGCTCCCGGCGGGTTGAGCGAGTCCGCCTTCACGCTCCTGAAGTTCCACGGCACCTACGAGCAGTTCGACCGCGACACCGCGACCACGCGGAAGCAGTCCGGCCAGGATAAGGACTGGCAGTTCATGGTGCGCGTGCGCGCTCCGGCCGGCCGCCTGACCGCCGCACAGTGGCTCGACCTGGACGCGCTCGCCGACCGGGACGCCGACGGGACCATGCGCCTGACCACGCGCCAGGGGGTGCAGTTCCACACCGTCCGGCGCGGCGATCTGAAGCGCTGTATCGCCTCCATCGAGGAGGCGCTCCTGACGACCATGGCGGCCTGCGGTGACGTGGCGCGCAACATCACCACCTCGCCCGCGCCGCGGCGCGACCCGCTGCACGCCCGGCTGGAGCGGGAGGCCTTCAACCTCTCCTCCGCCCTGCTGCCGCGCACCCGCGCCCATCACGAGATCTTCCTGGACGACGCTCCGGTCGGCGAGCAGCAGGACCCGCTCTACGGCGAGAGCTTCCTGCCCCGGAAGTTCAAGACCTCCCTCGCCTACCCCGCCGACAACACGCCGGACATCCTCTCCAACGATCTCGGCTTCATCGCCCGGACCGACGAGACCGGCGAGGTCACGGGGTGGATCGTCACGGTTGGCGGGGGCATGGGCATGACCCACAACAAGCCCGCCACCTATCCCCGCCTCGCCGATCCCGTCACCGTCATCGGGTCGGACGAGGTGGAGGAAATGGCGCGCGCCGTGGTGCGCCTGTTCCGCGACTACGGCGACCGGTCGGATCGTCGCCATGCAAGGCTGAAATACGTCGTCGCCGAGCGCGGGGTCGACTGGGTGCGCGAGCGCCTGTCGGAAGACCTCGGCCGCACGCTTCCCCCGGCGCCGCCGCTGCCCCGGCTCAGGGTGCCGGAACTGCTCGGCTGGCACGAGCAGGGCGACGGGATGCTCTGGCTCGGCCTGCCCATCCCCTCCGGCCGCATCGCCGACAAGCCGGGGCTGCGGCTGCGCACGGCCCTGCGCGAAGTGATCGGCCGCTTCGGCCTCGATCCCATCGCTACGCCGCAACAGGACCTCATCCTTTCCAACATCAGGCCGCAGGATCGCGAGGCGCTGGTCGGGGTCCTGCGCGGCCATGGCGTGCTCTTCGCGGAGGAGCTGTCGCCGGTGGCGCGCTGGTCGCTCTCCTGCACCGCCCTGCCCACTTGCGGCCAGGCCCTGACGGAGGGCGAGCGCGTGCACGCCCCGATCGTCGCGCAGGTGCAGGACGTGCTGGCACGGCACGGGCTCCTGCAGGAGCGGATCTCCGTTCGCCTGACCGGCTGCCCCAATGGCTGCGCGCGCCCCTATTCCGGCGACATCGGCGTGGTGGGGCGCTCGCCCGGCATCTACGCCCTCTTCGTCGGCGGGGATTTCGAGGGCACGCGCCTCTCCTTCCCGCTCGTGGACAAGGTCCGGACGGAAGATGTGGGCGAGGCGCTCGAGCCATTGCTCGCCGCCTTCGCGGTGCAGCGCCGGGCGGGCGAGAGCTTCGGCGACTTCTGCCATCGCCACGGCCCCGAGGCGACGCGCGCCTTGCGCGAGGCGCCCGTCCCGGCATGACGGCCGCCGTCGGCGGCTGGGCTGCAGCGGGCAGGCAGGTGTTCCCCGGCGTGTCACGAACCGAGGCGGAGATCGTTCCCTTGTCCGATCCCATCCACTCGCCGGATCTGCCGCACCGCTCCGCGTCCACCTGGCCGGCGGCAGGCCGCCCGTCGCGCGGCATCGTGGCGAGCTGGCGCTCACCACGCGCGCGCCAACTGCTCGCGGCCATCGATGGCGCGAGCCGGCTGATCGTGCTGGTCGCCATCATCCTTGGCTTCATCAGCATCTTCGCGAACTGAGCGAGGAAGGATCTGCAACGCCGGACATGCCCGGCGCCCATCACTCACCAATCATCATCCTCGGCACGCCCTGATCCTGCCTTATCTATCGACGGCAGGACCGCGCAACCCCGAACCTAAGGGTCGCACCACGCCTGCCCCGCCATGGCGAAGCAGGCCTGGCACGCCCGAAGCAGCGCCGGTTTGGGATGGGACCGGCCTGCACTGCCCCTTTCCGCGGAACTACGCCGGCTGCGGCAACCGGTCGATCAGCTTGTCCAGCGTGATCGGGTAGTTCCGAACGCGGATGCCGGTCGCGTTGTGGATGGCGTTGGCGATCGCGCCGCCCACGCCGCAGAGACCGAGCTCGCCCACGCCCTTCGCCTTCATAGGCGAGGACATCGGGTCCACCTCGTCGAGAAAGATCACCTCCTGATGCGGGATGTCGGCATGCACCGGCACCTCGTATCCCGCGAGGTCGTGGTTGACGAAGAAGCCAAGGCGCTTGTCGACGGCCAGTTCCTCGATCAGCGCGGCGCCCACGCCCATGGTCATCGCGCCAATCACCTGGCTGCGCGCCGACTTCGGGTTAAGGATGCGTCCCGCCGCGCAGACTGCCAGCATGCGCCGGACCCGCGTCTCGCCGGTCAGCGCATCCACCCCGACCTCGACGAAGTGGCCGGCGAAGGTGGATTGCTGGTAGCGCTTGGCCAGGTCGCCGTACTCGATCATATCCTCGGCCACGAGCCCGTCCCCGCCCGCCGCCTGGCCCAGCGGCACGGCGCGGTTGCCGGCGCGGACCTGCCCGTCGGCGAACTCCGCCTCGGCCGAGTTGAAGCCGAGCCTCTGCGCCACGGCCTCCCGCAGCTTCATGCAGGCGGCGTAGACGCCGGCGGTGGAGTTGTTCGCGCCCCACTGCCCGCCCGAGCCCGCAGAGGCCGGGAAGCTCGAATCCCCCAGGCGCACGCCCACCTTGTCGAGCCCGACGCCCATCATCTCCGCCGCGGTCTGGGCGATGATGGTGTAGCTGCCCGTGCCGATATCGGTCATGTCGGTCTCGACCGTGACCACTCCCTGGCCATCGAGCCGCACGCGGGCGGCGGACTTGGTCAGAAGGTTGTTGCGGAAGCCCGCGGCCACCCCCATGCCGAGGAGCCAGCGGCCCTCGCGCCGCTGCCCGGGCGTGGAATTGCGGTTGGCCCAGCCGAAGCGCTCGGCCCCGAGGCGGAGGCACTGCACCAGTTGGCGCTGCGAGAACCGGCGCTCCGGATGCTCGGGATCGACCTGGGTGTCGTTGATGATGCGGAACTCGACGGGGTCGATGCCCAGCCGCTCCGCCATCTCGTCCATGGCGACCTCGAGCGCCATCATGCCCGGCGCCTCCCCGGGCGCGCGCATCGCGTTGCCCTCGGGAAGGTCGAGCACGGCAAGGCGCATCGCGGTCAGCCGGTTGGTGCCGGCATAGAGCAGCTTCGTCTGCGACACCGCCGTCTCCGGCCCGCCTCCCTCTAGGTCACCGGAGGTGCTCTCATGCGCGATGGCCGTGATCTTCCCGTCGCGATCCGCCCCGATGCGGATGCGCTGGATCGTCGCCGGCCGGTGGGTGGTGTTGTTCGCCACCAGCGGGCGGGTCAGCGCCAGCTTCACCGGCCGCCGCGCGGCCTTCGCGCCCAGCGCCGCGAGCACGGCATCGGCGCGCAGGAAGAGCTTCCCGCCGAAGCCACCGCCGACATAGGGGCTGTCCAGCCGCACGTTCTCCGCGGGGATGCCGAGCGTCGTGGCGACGTCGCGCTTGCCCCAGGCGATCATCTGGTTCGAGGTCCAGAGCGTGAGCTTCTCGCCCTCCCAGGCGGCGACGGTCGCGTGCGGCTCCATTGCCGCATGGCTCTCGTCGGGCGTGGTGTAGGTTTCGTCCAGCCTCATCGGCGCCGCAGCGAAGGCGCCCTCGAAGTCGCCGAAGCGGTCCTCCGGCGGCGCACCGCTGCCCTCGCCGCTGTCGCCGAGAACGAGCTCCGCCCTTTGGGCCTCGGCGGCGAGGTCGTAGCGGCCTGGCTGGCGGGCATAGTCCACCCGGATCATCGCCGCTGCGTCGCGCGCCTGCTCGAAGGTCTCGGCCACCACCACAGCGACCGCTTGGTGGTAGTGCTGGATATCGGGGCCGCCGAACAGGGTGGCGGTATTCATCTTCCCCTTCTCCAGCGGCGGCATGTCGAGCGTTGTCACGACCGCCAGCACGCCGGGCGCGCGGCGCGCGGCGGCGGTGTCGATGGCATTGACGCGCCCCTTCGCGATGGCGGCGCCGAGGACGAAGCCGTAGGCCTGGTTGGCCGCAACGTCGTGCCGCTCATAAGCGTAAGGCGCGGTGCCCGTGGTCTTCAGCGGCCCGTCGATGCGGTCCAGCGGCTTGCCCACGACCCTGAGCTGGTCGATCGGGTTCCTTGTGGCGGGTGTGTCGAACCTCATGGCTCAGCCCCTCGCCTCGGACAGCACGGATGCGAGCGCGCGCTCAGCCAAGGTCACCTTGAACGCGTTCTCATGAGTGGGGCGGGCACCGTCGAGGATCGCCGCCATGGCGGACTTGGCGCCGCGCGGCAGCTCGGCCTCGGCTGCATCCACCCGCCAGGGCTTGTGGGCGACCCCGCCCAGCGCCACACGCCCGGTCCCGTCCCGCTGCATCACGGCCGCCACCGAGACGAGCGCGAAGGCGTAGGACGCCCGGTCGCGCACCTTGCGGTAGAAATGCCGCCCGCCGAGCGGCGGCGGCAGGGTCACGGCGGTGACGAACTCGCCCCTCTCCAGCGCCGTCTCGATATGCGGGGTGTCGCCGGGAAGTCGGTGGAACTCGGCCATCGGGATGCTGCGGGTCGTGCCGTCCGGCCTCACCGTTTCCACGACCGCGTCCAGCGCCCGCATGGCAACCGCCATGTCGCTAGGGTGCGTGGCGATGCAGGCCTCGCTCGCCCCGATCACCGCGAGGTGCCGCGTGACGCCGCCGATCGCTGAGCAGCCACTGCCGGGCTGGCGTTTGTTGCAGGCCATGTTGGTATCATAGAAATACGGGCAGCGCGTGCGCTGGAGCAGGTTGCCGGCGGTCGTAGCCTTATTGCGCAGCTGCCCCGTGGCGCCGGCCAGCAGCGCGCGGGAGAGCACGCCGTAGTCGCGCCGCACGCGCTCATCGGCGGCCAGATCCGTGTTGCGCACCAGGGCCCCGACGCGCAGGCCGCCCTCGGGCGTGGGCTCGATCCGGTCGAGCCCGAGCCCGTTGACGTCAATCAGGTGGCTCGGCACCTCGATCTGCAGCTTCATGAGGTCGAGCAGGTTGGTCCCGCCCGCGATGTATTTCGCGCCCGGGTCGCGGGCCGCGGCCGCCGCCGCCTCGGCGGGCGTGCGGGCGCGCTCGTAGGTGAAGGGCCTCATGCCTGCCTTCCCGCGACCTCGGTGATCGCGTCCACGATGTTGGAATAGGCGCCGCAGCGGCAGATGTTGCCGCTCATGCGCTCGCGGATCTCGTCCGCCGTTAGCTGGGGTGCTGCGGTCAGGTCGGCCGTCACATGGCTTGGCACGCCTGCCTTGATCTCCTCCAGCATCGCGACAGAGGAGCAGATCTGGCCCGGGGTGCAGTAGCCGCACTGGTAGCCGTCATGCTTCACGAAGGCGGCCTGCATGGGATGCAGGCTATCGGGCTGGCCCAGCCCCTCGATGGTGGTCACCTCGTCGCCCTCGTGCATGACGGCGAGCGTCAGGCAGGAGAGAAACCTCTGGCCGTTCACCATCACCGTGCAGGCGCCGCACTGGCCGTGGTCGCAACCCTTCTTGCTGCCCGTCAGCTGCAGGTGCTCGCGCAGCGCGTCCAGCAGCGTCGTCCGCGTGTCCGTCTCCAGCTCGCGCCGCTGCCCGTTCACCACCAGGGACACCTTGGAGACCACGGGCGCTCCGGCGACCGCCGCGCCGCCGCCCGCTTCCTGCGCGCCGGCGGAGCCGGCGGCGGCGACGCTCGTTGCCGTTGCAGCCCCGGCCAGCAGGCCGCGCCGGGTTGGCTCGAGGTCGGGGCTCCCCATCTCGTTCTCCATCACCGTTCCTTGTCATTCCGCTGAGTTGCCGGCCGACACGCGGCTCGCGGCTCCCCGTGAATCCGGCCTGCGGCTGCGCCTGACCAAGCGGGAAGGTATGCAGCCCCCTCGCCCTCCTCCGCGCCGAGCACACAGAACGGCGCACCCGCCCGAAAGTCGCGCGGGATCGTCCTACTCGCCCCGCCCAGGCCCGCCGCGCCAGCTCAGAAGCGCGAGCAGGGCGGAGGCGCACAGCATGGCCGCGCTGATGCCGAAGGTGCTGCGGTAGCCGCTGAGGTCGAACAGGAAGCCGCCCACGGACGCGCCCAGGGTGATGGCAAGCTGGATGGTCGCGACCATCAACCCCCCGCCCGCCTCAGCATCCTCCGGCAATGTCCGGCTCAGCCAAGTTCCCCAGCCGACGGGCGCGGGCGTGCCGATGAGCCCCCACCCCGCCAGCAGGGCCGCCGTCGCCACCGGCCAGTGCCCCAGCCCCATCAGCGCGATCGCGATCGCCGCCATCCCGATCGGGATGCTGACCAGCACGGCGGGAAGGCTCGCCCGCAGGAGCCAGCCGATGAGATAGGTGCCTATTAAGCCCGAGACCCCCACGGCGAGAAGGATGAGCGACAGGGTCGGGACATCCACGCGCGTGACCGTCTCGAGAAAGGGACGGAGATAGGTGAAGAGCGTGAACTGCCCCATGAACAGCAACAGGATCGCGAGCATGCCCGTCGCGACCTGGGGGCGGCGGAGCAGCCCGAAAGCGGCCCCGGCGCCCGACCGGCGTTCGGCGGGCAGTGGCGGGATAGTCGCCAGCTGCCAGGCAAGGGCCAGAGCAGCCAGGGGGACGACGCAGAAGAAGGCGCCTCGCCACCCTATATAGGCGCCAAGGAAGCTCCCGAGAGGCGCCGCCACCGTCGCGGCCAGGGCGTTGCCGCCGTTCAGGATCGCGAGCGCCTTCGGCACCTCGTCGCGGGGGACGAGGCGTATCACGGTGGCGGTCGACATCGACCAGAAGCCGCCGATCGCCACGCCGAGCAGCGCCCTCCCGGCCATCAGGACGGGGTAGCTCGGCGCGAAGGCGACGATGCTGCCGGAGACGACCATGAGCAGCGTGAAGGCGAGCAGCACGGTGCGGCGGTCGAGCCGCCCCGAGGCCGCGGAGGCGAAGAGGCTGGTCAGGACGGCGAAGATGCCGGACACCGAGATCGCCTGCCCGGCCTGCCCCTCCGTCATCCCGAGATCGGAGGCGACCGGCGTCAGCAGGCTGACCGGCATGAACTCCGACGCGATGAGCGCGGCCGCGCACAGCGTCATCGCGAGAACCGCGCCCGAGCGCGAGGAGTGCGAAGGGAGCGCCACGGCGCCCGAGATGGTTCGTCCACTCATCGATGGCCTTGCCCCTTCAGCTTGTCGGATACGGCTCTCAGGTCGTGGCCAGGGAGGCCGCGGGCTCGTCGCCGGGGCCGGTTGCCGCCCGCCTGAGCCCCGCGCCGTCCCCTTCCCTGCCGCGACCTCGGCAGCCGGCGTGACCGGCGGGAGTGTGAGGCTGCGGAGATAGCGGGTGCCGCCCCGGGCGATTAGACGCTAAGTCCCGCATGGGGGTATTAGCGGGGCTTCTCAATGGCGCGGTCGGACCTGAACGATCTGGAGGCGTTCCTCGCCGTGGCGCGCGCGGGGAGCTTCACCCGGGCCGCGGCGAAGCTCGGCATATCCCAGTCGGCCCTCAGCCAGACCCTCCGAGGGCTGGAAGAACGGCTCGGCATCCGCCTCCTGGCCCGCACCACGCGCAGCGTGGCGCCGACGGATGCGGGCGAGCGCCTTCTCCGCACCCTCGGGCCGGCCCTCGACGGGATCGACCAGACCCTGGCGCAGCTCAGCGAGTTCCGCGACAGGCCCTCCGGCACCATCCGCGTCACGGCGGGCGAGCACCCCGTCGAAGCCATCCTCTGGCCGGCCCTGGAGCGGCTCCTGCCCGACTACCCCGACATCAAGGTGGAGATCGATGTCGACAACACCCTGACCGATCTCGTGGCCGGGCGGTACGATGCGGGCATCCGCTTCGGCGACCAGGTGGCAAAGGACATGGTCGCCCTGCGCATCGGGCCGGACATGCGGATGGCTGTCGTCGGCGCGCCCGCATACTTCGCCCGGCACCCGCGGCCGGAAACGCCGCAGGACCTGACCGACCACGCCTGCATCAACCTGCGCCTGCCGACGCACGGCTCCCTCTATGCCTGGGAACTGGAGAAGGGGGAGCGCGAGTTAAGGGTGCATGTGGACGGACCGCTAGTGGTCAACACCCCGGCCCTGCTCCTCCGGGCGACCCTCGCCGGCCTCGGCCTGGCCTGCGTCTTCGAGGACCAGGTGCGGGATCACCTCGCCTCGGGGCGGCTGGTGCGCGTGCTCGCCGACTGGTGCCCGCCCTTTTCAGGATATCACCTCTACTATCCCAGCCGGCGCCAGCCGACCCCGGCCCTCGCCCTGCTGGTGGAGGCCTTGCGCTACCGGGGCTGAGGCGGTGGCCCCTCGCGCGCCGCATGTTGTTAGCTGCCCCCGGGCCGGGCCTCCTGTACCAGGGGGCATGTTCCAGCAGTGCCCATGCCGCCTGACCAGTCCCTAGATCGCAGACGCTTTCTCGCCCTCCTGGGCCTGGCCGCCGCCGCTCCTCGCCCCGCCGAGGCGCTGGAGCTCGCCGATGCCAACCGGCTGATCACCGAGAACCGGGAGGACGGCATACGGGTCCTCAGCGCGCAGGGCGAGTTCGTCGGCGCGCGCGGGGCCTATTACGGCCCGCCGGTGCCCTTCGCCCAACTGCCCAGGCATCTGATCGACGCCCTAGTCGCGAGCGAGGACCGCCGCTTCTACGAGCACTGGGGCCTCGACCCCAGGGCGATGGCGCGCGCGGTGTGGTCGACGCTCACGGGGCGCACCCAGGGCGGCAGCACGCTCACCCAGCAGACGATCAAGGAGATCTACCTCAAGGAGCACAGCCCGATCGTGCGGAAGCTGCTGGAGGAGCCGGTGCTCGCGCCGATCCTCGAGCTTAACCTTAGCAAGGAGGACATCCTGTTCGTGTACCTGAACAGGGTGTTCTTCGGCGGCAGCGCCCACGGCATCGAGGCGGCGGCGCGCGTGTACTTCAACAAATACGCCCGCAGCCTCAGCGTGCTGGAATCCGCCATGATGGTCGGGCTGCTGCCCGCGCCCAACCGCTTCAACCCCCATCGCAGCTTCGAGCTGTCGCGGGACCGGGGCTTCCGTGTCATCGAGCAGATGGTGGATGCCGACCTCCTCACCCGCGCTGCGGCGGACCGGGCGAAGGCGCAGCCCGTGACCGTGGCGCCCTCGAGATCGGCCTGGGGGGGCTTCTATCCCCGCGGCACGGGGATTGGCTGGTTCGCCCGCTGGGCCGAGAACGAGGCGAACGCCAACGCCGCCGCCAGCGCCCGCAAGGGCACGAGGACCATCACCACCACGCTCGACCCGAGGATCCAGGCAGCGGCGGAGCGGCACCTCGAGCAGGCCCTGCGGGCGAATGCGCGGACGAGGGCGATCGAGGAGGGCGCGGTCGTCGTCATGCGCTACGACGGCGCGGTGGTCGCGCTGGTGGGCGGGCGCGACTACAAGCGCAAGGAGTGGGACCACGCGACGCAGGCGAAGCGCCAGCCGGGCTCCGTGGCGAAGCTGTTCGTCTATCTCGCCGCCCTGCAGGAAGGCAGCACGCCCGAGAGCAGGATCAGCGACGCTCCCCTGACACTGGGTGGCCGCCCCGTCAGGAACTTCGACGACAAGTATCTCGGTGACATCCCGCTCTCCGCCGCCCTGGAAAAATCCTCCAACACCGCCGCGGTGCGGCTCGCCATCCAGAATACCGGCGAGGTCAGGACGCTGGTCGAGAGGCTGATCGGCGGCGATCCCGCGGGAGAGGCCGGCGACCTGGCGCTCGGCACCTATGAGGCGAGGCTGGTCGACCTCACCGCTGCCTTCGCCAGCGTCGCCAATCGCGGCCGCATGGTCGTGCCCTATTCGGTGCAGCGCGTTCAGGACCCCGCGGGGGGCGAGCTGCTGACGCGCGTGCTGCCGGCGAGATCGGAGATCAGGCAGGTGCTGGCACCGCAGCAGGCCGATGCCATGCGGCAGATGCTCGCCGGCGTCGTGCAGCGGGGAACCGGGAAGGCCGCCGATCCGGGCTTCTGGGCGGCGGGCAAGACAGGGACGACCACCGCCAACCGCGACGCCTGGTTCATCGGCTTCACCGAGACTTACGTCGCCGGCGTGTGGCTCGGGAACAGTGATAGCAAGCCAATGATCGGCGTGTCGGGAGGCGGGCTGCCGGCCCAGATCTGGCGATCGGTCATGACGGACGCGGTCAGGCACGCCTGAGCCCCCCGCCGCCCCTTGCCCGGCTGGGCCCGTGAGCCGGTTCGGGCTCGCCGGAGCCGTTGCCGCAGGGCAAGCGGCCGGTCACCCCGCCTTGGCCCGGCGTGTCGCCCTCGCACGCTCCAGGGACGCCGCCTTGCGACGTTCCTCCCGCAGCACCTCGATCGTCGGCTGCCACCAGCCGCGCGCCAGCTCGGCCGGGCTTGGCGCGGCCCTCGCGGGCCAGGCCTGGACGAGCTCCGCATGGCCGGGCCGGCGCAGCGTCGCCCAGATCAGCGCGGCGGGCTCGGCGGCAACGTCGCGGTAGAAACGGGCGACGGTCGCCGGCTCGGCAAGCTCGCCAGTGATCGCCTCGAACACCGCGCAGCCCGCATGGGTCATCAGCACGCGGTCGAGCGGCGGCAGGGCGTCCTCCGGCACGGGATACCGATTCCGCCGACGCTCGGCGGCCTCGGCCCGCCGCTCCCCGTGCTCGGGAGAAGCCTTGCGGCTCTCCTCGCGCTTCCGACGCTCCTCGGGCTCGGCATGGCGGGCGGCCTCCTCGATGGCGGGCCAGCGCTTGCGCAACTCCTCAAACGACCGGAATGGCACGCGCCACGCCTTCGATGACGGGTCCCACGACGCCCAGGGCACCTCCCGCAGTTCCGCGATGACGGTGCGGGAATACGGCGTCCGGACCACGAAGCCGTCCGCGACCTCCAGATAGGGGCTCGAGATCGGCTCGAAGTCGAAGGCGTCGCGCCCGCGCTGGTCGGCATAGGCCAGCACGCCCTGCCACTCACGCCCCACCCACGCGTTGAGGCGCCGCTCCGCCCGCGTTCCCGGCACGAACCAGGCGCGGAGGTCGTCGCGCCACCTCGCGCGCGGGAACGCCTTGCGGAAGCGCTCGACGGTCATCCGGTCATAGGGGAAGGCGGCCGTCGCGCCGGGCGTGCCATCGCCGGAATCCCGCTGCGCCGCGCTGAATCCCACCATCTCGTCGCCCACCACTCGCTCCCATCGCCTCGCCGCCGTGGAAGCGGCTATCCCCCGGAGGAGCGCCCCAGCTTGCGCAGAATCGTCACGGCGCTGAGCACGACGATGGCGTCCTCGACCAGTCCCGTCGGCGTCTGCCCGTAGCGCGGCATGGTGGCGATGCGTGCGCGCCAGCCGGGATAGGAAGCAACCACCGCGGTCGTGCCGCCCAGCGCCGCGGCGAGCCAGCGCTGCCGGCGCGGGGCGAGCGAGGCCCCAGCGATCGCGGCGGTGACGAAGCGCGTCGCCAAGCCGATGGGCACGATCCGGTCGGGTGCCGACTTCATCTTGTCGCCGGCCAGCTCGGCAACCGCGAGGACGACCGTGGCCAGGGCGACCAGCGGATGGGCAAGCAGGCGCGGAGCCCCGTTGTCCTCCGGCAGGTCGCCACGCGCAGCCGCGACGGAGACCGTGGCCAGCGGCGTCATCCCTCGCTGTCCGCCGACCAGGCCCATGAGGAAGGAGGCAAGCATTTCATCATCCCGGCGCAGACTGGCGGGACAACTCATCCTCGGGGCACGTGGTTTCGCGGGCTGCCGCCGGGCGGGCCGCGGCCGGAGCCTCTCGTCCCCGCTGGCCCGCTGTCCGGTGCTCCGCAGCGAGCGACCGGCATCGATCGCCCCGGGATCGCCGCGGCCGCCTAGCCCGTCCGGGCGCGACGCGAGCGCCGCTGGCGGGAACCTGGGCCGCGGATCCCGGCGAGGATGTCGCCGACGAGCGCCTCGGCCGCGGGCGAGAGGGTGCGGCCGGCACGCCGGACGAGGCTGATGGACCGCCGGACCTCGGGCCCGACGATCGGCCGGGTCTGCAGGATCGGCGTCACCCGGAGATCGACGGCCGAGGAGGGAAGGACGCCGATTCCGAGGCCCACGCGCACGAGCGCGACGGCCGTGCTCATATAGGTCGCCTCGCAGGCGGGCAGCGGGCTCACCCCCGCCTCCCGGCAGGCGCGGTCGAAGAGGGCGCGCACGCTGCTCTCGGGATCCATCAGGACGAGCGCCTCTCCCGCGAGCTCGGCGACGGCCACCGCCGGAAGGGCTTCGAAGCGATGGCCGGAGGGGAGCACGGCGACCATCCGGTCCTCCAGAATCGGCACGACCTCGATCTCCGGGTCGCGCTCGATCTCCGTCCCGATGCCGATCTCGACGGCCCCGGTCCTGACGAGTTGCACGACATTCCTCGCCACGGCGTCGCGCACCACGATGCGGATGCCCGGATTGGCCGCGCGCAGCCGGGCGAGGACGGGTGGGAGCACGGTCGCCCCCACCGACGGAAGGACGGCCACGCGCACCAGGCCGCTCCGGCCCGCCGCAGCCTCCCGGGCCCCGGCCACCACGGCGTCCAGGTCCTCCAGCACCCGCGCGAAGGCATCGGCGAGGCCGCGCCCCGCCATGGTCGCCACCGCCCCGCGCGCGCCGCGGTCGAAGAGCCGCAGGCCCAGCGCGGCCTCAGCCTCGCGGAGCTGCACGGTCAGCGCCGGCTGGGACAGGTGCAGCAGCGCGGCCGCGCGGCCAAGGCTGCCGGTGCGGGCAACGGCGACAATGGCGCGCATCTGGCGCAGGGTGACGCTCATAAACCCCGCTTATGAGAGCGCTCAGAAACTTTCAATTGTATGATCGCCCGGTGTCCGGCCCACTCGGCCGGGCTTGGGGAGGAACAACGAACATGACCATGACGGCCGCGTTGCCGCGTCGGCGCTTTCTGCTCTCGGCGGCAGCGCTCACCCTCCCCGCCCTATCCCGCTCCGCCCTCGCCCAGGCCCCCTGGCCGGACCGCCCGATCCGGGTGATCGTTCCCTTCGGCGCGGGCACGAGCACGGACATCATGACCCGCCTCGTGACGCCGCGCATGTCGCAGGAGCTGGGCCAGCCGATCGTCATCGAGAACCGCACCGGGGCGGGCGGCGTGGTCGGGTCCGAGCTGGTCGCGAAGTCGCCGCCGGACGGCTACAGCCTCTGCATGGGAAGCATCGCCTCCCATTCGGTGAACGCCTCGCTCATGCCGCGCCTGCCCTACGACGTGCTGCGCGACTTCACGCCGGTCTCCCTCGTCACGAACGCGCCGAACCTGCTGGTCGTCGGTCCCCAGGTGCCCGCGAACAACCTCCAGGAGTTCCTGGCCTGGGCGCGCACCCAGCGGGGCGGGGCGTCCTACGCCTCGGCGGGGAACGGCACCTCCAGCCACCTCGCGGGCGAGTTGCTGAAGCAGAGGACCGGCGTGCCGCTGGAGCACGTGCCCTACCGGAGCGGGGCGCAGGCCCTGACCGACATCATCGCGGGACAGGTGGCGATGACGGTCTACCAGGTCACGGCCGTCCTCCCCTTCGTGCGGGACGGCAAGATGCGCGCCCTCGCGACAACCTCGGCGCGGCGCCTCGAATGGACGCCCGAGGTACCGACCGTGGAGGAGCAGGGCGTCAGGCCCTTCGATGTCGCCGCCTGGCACGGGCTCTTCGCGCCGGCGAACCTGCCCGAACCGGTCCTCGGCCGGATTTACCGCGCGCTGACGGTCGCGCTGAACGACCCGGAGCTGCGCAGCAAGCTGACCGAGCAAGGGCTGGAGCCGGTGGGGCTGTCCCCCGCCGAGTTCCGCCCGTGGCTGGAGGCCGACATCGCGAAGTGGCGCGAGGTCGTGCGCGCCGGAAACATTCGGCCGGATTGAGCGCATGAGGACGGTACGCATCGGCGCGGGCTCTGGCTTCTCGGGAGACCGGATCGAGCCCGCGGTGGAGCTCGCCGAGCACGGCAGCCTCCGCTACCTCGTCTTCGAATGCCTGGCCGAGCGGACGATTGCCCTGGCGCAGCTCGCGCGGCGGCGCGATCCGGAGGCCGGCTTCGATCCCCTGCTCGTCGCCCGGATGCGGGCGGTGCTGCCCGCTTGCCGCCGCCAGGGCATCCGGATCGTCACCAACATGGGCGCCGCCAACCCGCTCGCCGCGGCGCGGCGTGTGGCGGAGGTGGCGCGGGGGCTCGGGCTGCACGGCCTCAGGATCGCGGCGATCACCGGTGACGACGTGACGGACCGGCTCCGCGGCACGGAGACCGCCCTGGACGAGGGCGGCACCGTGGCGGCTCTCGGCAACCGCCTCGTCTCCGCGAACGCCTATATCGGCGCGGGTTCCATCGCCGAAGCGCTCGAGGCCGGGGCGGAGGTGGTGGTGACGGGCCGGGTCGCCGATCCCGCTCTCTTCCTCGGCCCCCTGATCCGGGAGTTCGGCTGGCCCATGGACGACTGGACCCGGCTCGGGCGCGGGACGGTGGTGGGGCACCTGCTGGAATGCGCGGGCCAGGTGACCGGGGGCTATTTCGCGGACCCCGGCGTGAAGGACGTGCCGGATCTCGCGCGGCTCGGCTTCCCGCTCGCCGAGGTCGGGGAGGATGGGAACGCCGTTGTCACGAAGGTGGCCGGCTCCGGCGGCCGGGTGACGCCGGCGACCTGCAAGGAGCAGCTCCTCTACGAGGTGCACGATCCCGCGCGCTATCTCCAGCCCGATGTCGTGGCCGACTTCTCCGGCGTGAGAGTCGAGGCCGCGGGCGAGGATGCGGTGCGCGTGACCGGCGGGGACGGCACGCCGCGGACGGGAAGCCTGAAGGTCTCGGTCGGCTGCCACGAGGGCTGGTTCGGCGAGGGGCAGATCTCCTATGCGGGTCCCGGCGCCGAGGCGCGCGGGCGGCTCGCGCTCGAACTCGTGCGCGAACGCCTCCGACTGATCGGGCACGAGGCGGAGGAGATGCGCTTCGACCTCATCGGGATGGATTCGATCCTCGGTCCCGGCGAGGGAGCGCCGGAGCCGCGGGAGGTGCGGGTGCGGGTCATCGGCCGCTGCACCTCGCCGGAGGAGGCGGAGCGGATCGGGCACGAGGTGGACAGCCTCTACCTCAACGGCCCTGCGAGCGGCGGCGGGGTGACCAAGGCGGTGCGCGAGGTGATCGGCATCCGTTCCTGCCTCATCCCCGAGGATGCTGTCCGGGCCAGCCTCGCCTGGGTGGAGGCCTGAGATGCTCCTGCGCGACCTCGCCCACAGCCGTGCCGGCGACAAGGGCGACATCTCCTGCATCTCCGTCATCGCCCGCGACCCCGCAGACTACCCGCTCCTCCTGCGCGAGGTGACGGCGGAGCGGGTGCGGGCGCATTTCACCGGCATCGTCCGGGGCGAGGTGCGCCGCTACGAGCTGCCCGGCATCGGCGCGCTGAACTTCGTGCTGGAAGGGGCACTCGGCGGCGGCGTCACCCGCTCCCTCGCCCTCGATGCGCACGGGAAGTGCCTCGCCTCGAAGATGCTGGAGATCGAACTCGGCGGCTAAACGGAGGGGCGGAACGGACCCGCTCAGGGCGGGCGCGACCGTCGCCCCGCTCGGCATCCCCGCAGCCCGGCACAGGGCCGCGCTGCAGCAGCCGGGCCGCGCGTCCCGGTAGGCCCGAGCGGCAAACTCACGAACTCGTGAGTAATCTGTTGAGGTGGGCAGGCCCGGACGGCTATTCCTTTCGGCGCAACGCACCCGGGGGTTCCGACCGTGACCACCATCGCCTGGGACGGCCGCGTCATGGCCGCCGACCGCCGCATCTCCATGGGCACGACGACCTACTCGTCGACCAAGATCCGCCGCACGGCGGACGGGCGCCTCATCGGGGCGACCGGCGAGTGGCCGGTCGCCTCCGTCGTCCTCGACTGGCTGGAGCATGGCGGCCCCCGGCCGGACTGCCAGTCGAGCGACCGCTGGTGCACCGCGCTGGAGGTGACGCCGGATGGCCGGTGCTGGCTGCACCAGCGCGACGGCAAGTGGCCCGTCGAGGACGCCTTCACCTCGATCGGCTCGGGCCGGGAATACGCACTGGCGGTGATGGCCGTGGGCATGGGCGCCGAGAGGGGCGTCGAGGTGGCCGCCCGCTTCGACCCCGGCACCGGAAACGGCATCGACGCGCTTGAGATCGCCCCCGCCGCGGCCGCCCCCGTGCTGGTCGAGGTCACCAACGGGGCGGCACTGGCGGCCTGAACCGGTCAGCCCTCCCCGGGGCCGCGCGGCACATGGGCCTCACCCTGCCACCTCAGGTGCCCGCGGACCCGATGAGCCACCCGGGCGCCATCTTTATCCCGTGGCCGGCGTTGGAACGGCCGGCAAGCGGGGACGGGAGGCGCTCATACCACGATCAGAGATCCTTCGGGGGGCTGGGCCGCCTACGCATCAACGCGGAGTCCCCGGCCCCATGCCCATATGGCCGAAGCTCCCCAGCCCGACCGGGCGCCCCGGGCTGCGGCGAGGGAACCCCCGCTGCGCATCCTGATCACCGGCGCGTCGGGGCTTCTCGGCGGCGAGCTGGCCGGCCACTTGGCCGCGCGCGGGCATGGCGTCGTCGCCATGACCGGCCGCAGGCCGCTGGCCGAGGCCGGCGGGGGCGCGGCATCCCGGCCCTGGAATGGAACAGCCCCCGGCCCCGGCGAGATCCTCGCCCTCTCCGCCGACCTGCGGCGCGAGGCGCTGGGCCTGGACGCGGCGCGGCTCACCCTCCTCGCCGCGGGGCTCGACCTCATCATCCACTGCGCGGCCGTCACGGGCTTCGCCCTCGACCCCGCCACCTACCGCGCCGTGAACGTGGAGGGCACGGCCCGCATCCTCTCCCTGGCCGAGCGGTCAGGCCCGCGCCCGCTCCCGCTGCTGCAGGTCAGCACCGCCTATGTCTGCGGCGAGCGCAGTGGCCCGGTTGGGGAAACCCTGCCCGCGCCGGGCACGCGCTTCGCCAACGGCTACGAGGCGAGCAAGGCCGAGGCGGAGGCCCTCGTCGCCGCCGCGCGCGGCCGCGGCCTGCCCGTCGCCATCGCGCGCCCCTCCATCGTGGTGGGGGCCTGGGGGGATGGCGCCATCGCGCGCTTCGAAAATCTCTACGGCATGATCCGCGCGGTGACCGAGGGGCGCATCCGCACCATTCCCGCGGCCCCCGGCGCGAGCCTGGACATGGTGCCGATCGACCACGTCCTGCACGGGCTGGCCGACATCGCCGAGTGTATGGAGACGGCCGCCGGTCGGATCTTCCATCTCGTCTCCGGCGCGCCCGTGTCCGTGTCGCGCTTGCGCGACCTCGCGCTCAGCTACCCCCAATTCGAGGCCCCGCGCTTCGTGCCGCCGGAAGGGTTCGACCCCGCCGCGCTCGGCGAGGCGGAAGCCTGGTGGCACGCGCGCGTCACCGGCCTCTATGCGGGTTACTTCCTGCGCGACCCGCACTTCGCCGACGGCAACCTGCGCGCCCTCAGCGGCCGCGCCTGCCCGCCCGTGGACTGGGCCTTCCTGCGCCGCATGATCGACCGCTGCATCGCCGATGGCTTCCTGCGGGGCGGGGACCGTCAGCGCACGTCTGGGTAGTGACGGTCCAGCGTTTTCCTCAGCCCCAGCCCCCAGCGCACGCCGACCTTGAGGTAGATCAGGTTCGCCCGCAGCCCGCCCCAGGTCGCGACGCGCCGGTCGGAGGTGAGCACCACGCGGTTCACCAGCCGCGTCCGCCCGAGCGGCGCGAGGCGGATGCAGAGATCGGCGTCCTCCATCACCGCGAGCGTCGCGTCGCAGCCGCCGACGGCGAGGAAGTCCGCTCGCCGGAAGAACATGGCATGGTCGCCGAAGAGCAGACGCGCCCCGCGCAGGAAGAGATGCGGGCGAAAGAGCAGCGGCGCGTACCAGGTCTTGATCCAGTTGTGGAAGCTCGTGCCCCAGCGCACCGTCTCCGGCCCGCTCAGCAAGGGCGTGAACCCCGCCAGCGCCGTGCCGGAATCTGCCATCACGCGCCGGACCACCTCCACCGCGTCGTCCGGCAGGGTCGTGTCGGCGTGCAGCACGAGGACGATTGGGGCCGAGACCTCCTCCACCCCGCGGTTGATCTGCGCGGCCCGGCCGCGGACGGGGTGCTCCACCACGCGCAGGCCGCCGGCGCGGGCGATGGCGGCGGAGCCGTCGCCGCTGCCCCCGTCCACCGCCACCACCTCCTCCGGCGCCGGATGAAGCGCCGCGAGGTTCCGCAGCAGCCGCGGCAGCGCCGCCGCCTCGTTCAGCATCGGGATGACGATGGCGACGCCGCTCAACCCGCCAGCCCGGGCCAGCGGGCCAGGTCCTCCGGCCGGTCGAGATCGGCGAGCCTCTCCAGCACGGCGAGCGCCACGCCATGCGCGGCGAAGCGCTCCATGGTGACGGCGAGGACGGTGTCCGTGCCCCATTCCATTGCCTCGAAGAGGAAGGGCATCGGCTCGCGCAGGCCGAGCAGCCAGTAGCCGCCATCCTCGGCGGGGCCGATCACGGCGCGGTGGCCCTCCAGCGCCGCCGCGGCCGCGCGCAGGTGGCGGGGCGCGAGGTCGGGAAGGTCGGCGCCCACCAGGATGACGGGCGTATCCGCCGCCGCTCGGGCCATGCGGGCGCCAAGATCTCCCTCGCCCTGCTCGGCCAGGGGCACCCCCTCGCCCAGCCAAGCACGGAAAGCCTCGGGCACGGCGCCGGTGTGGCGCAGCTCGAAGGGCAGGCCGCTCGCCCGCAGCGTCTCCAGCGCCCTTTCCGCCAGCCGCCGGTGCAGCGCGGCCGCCCCCTCCGCCCCCAGGGCGGGGATGAGGCGCGTCTTGGCCCGGCCCGCCTCGGGGAACCGGGCGAAGAGCGCGACGCGCGGCGCCTTGCCGCCCCGCGCGGGCCCGCTCATCTCACCCGCCATGCCCCCTGCCCCATCCCGCACCGGCCGCAGTGTCGCCTCACCGGCCCCCGGCGGAAAGCCCGGCCCGGTTCCCGGCGGGAGGACGGGCCCGGCCCTGATGGCCGCCGGCCTAGCCGTGGCGGCCGGGGCAATCTTCCTTGCAGAGCGCCGCGCGCCGCTGCGCCGCCGCTCCCAGGAGGAGCCATCCCGCACGATCCGCAACCTCGCCATGGGCGCCCTCAGCATGGCGGTGGTGGCCGCGGTGGAGGGGCCGTTGACGCGGCGCCTCGCGCGGCGGGCGGAGAGGCGGCGGCTGGGGCTGGCGCAGCGCCTGCCGCTGCCGGCCCCGGCGCGGGATGCCGTCGCCTTCCTGCTGTTGGACTACACGATCTATGTCTGGCACGTGCTGACCCACAAGGTGCCGGCCCTCTGGCGCCTGCACCTCGTCCACCACATCGACCTCGACCTCGACGCCTCCACCGCGCTGCGCTTCCACGCGGTGGACATGCTGGTGTCCGTGCCCTGGCGCGCGGCGCAGGTCGCGTTGCTCGGCGTCTCGCCGCGCGCCTTCGGTACCTGGCAGGGGTTCTTCCTCCTCTCCGTCCTCTTCCACCACTCCAACCTGCACCTGCCTGAGCGGCTGGAGCGGGTGCTGTCCCTGGTGCTCACCACGCCGCGCATGCACGGCATCCACCACTCCACCGTGAGGGAGGAGACGGACTCCAACTGGTCCAGTGGGTTGAGCTTCTGGGACCGGCTGCACCGCACCTTCCGGTGGGATGTGGCGCAGCGCGATCTGCGGATCGGTGTGCCGGGCTACCGCGACCCGGCCGAGCTGGGGCTGCGACCCTCGCTGGAGATGCCCTTCCGGCCCCAGCGCGATGCCTGGCGCCCGCGGGAGCGGCGCCTGCCGGATGGTAGGCTGGCGCGCGCGCGTTGAAACAGCAGTGCGGCGCGCGGCGTTCCCTCGCGGCCATCAGGGGAGCCCGCCATGCCCACGCCATCAGAGCTGAGCCGCGACCTGCGGCGTCGCACAGATCCCGACCTCCGGCGCCGCCGCTGGCTGGTCGGCCTCTCGCTCCTCGGCGTGGCGATCGGGCAGGTCGTGACGCTGTACCAGACCGGCATCATCCGCCGCCTACCCGACCCGCCCCTCGGCCCCTTCGATTCCGAGCGGGTAAACGCCTCGGACTACGCCTACAAGCGGCTGCAGGTGCCGGATGCCGTGCTGATGATCGCCACCTATGCCATCACCGCCGCCCTGGCGGCCGCCGGCGGACGGAACCGGGCGGAGGAACAGCCTGTCCTGCCCGTGGCGCTCGCCGCCAAGACCTTCTTCGACGTCGGCACCAACCTGAAGCTGGCGCAGGAGGAATGGGCGGACAACAAGGCGCTCTGCGCCTACTGCCAGACGGCCAGCCTCGTCTCGATCGCCTCCCTCGCCCTCGCCCTGCCCGAGGCGGCGCGGGCCCTGCGGAACCTGCTGGGCCGTTGAGCAGCCCGTTCCGGTTCGACCCTGCGGCCCGCGGCGCGGCGCTCTCCCTCTGCGAGGCGGCCATCGCCGCCTTCCTGCCGGGCGTGCCGGAGATCACGGCCGACGCCCTGGCCTCGCGGCTGGAGAGCAACCCGCCGGTTCTGCTCGATATCCGCGCGCCGGAGGAGCACGCGGTGGGCCGCATTCCCGGCGCGCGCCTCGTGCCGCCCGGGACGCCGCTTCCGGCCGTTCTGGCCGGGCCCGGGATCGCGCAAGGCGACACGATCGTCCTCGCTTGCTCCGTCGGCCTTCGCTCCGGGCGCATGGCGAAGGCATTGGTGGAGCACGGCCTGCCCCCCGTCCGCGTGCTCAATCTGCGCGGCGGAATCTTCCGCTGGGCGCGGCTCAGCCTGCCCATGGTGGACGACCACGGCCCGACCCGCGCCGTACACCCGTTTGACGCGCACTGGGGACGGCTGCTGGAGCGCTAGCGCCGCAGCCGCGCCACCACCCCCGCCCAGCGCCGCGCCCAGGGGCCGAAGATCCGCGACTCGTAGCCCGCGAAGGCGACGGCCCTGGAGAGCTCGGAGCGCGTAGGATAGGGCACCACCGCCCCGGAGATGGCCCAGGGTGAGGCCTTGCCGGCGATGGCCAGGCTCCAGGGCAGCACCATCTCCCCTGCCCCTGCGCCGACGATGGTGGCGCCCGCCACCCGGCCACGGGCCTTGATGACCTTCACGAAGCCGGCCGTGTCGCCCTCGGCCACCGCCCGGTCGTTCTCCGCGAAGCCCTCCCGATGCACCTCGACGCGCCCGTGCCGCTCCCGCGCGGCCGCCTCGGTCAGCCCGACCTGCGCCAGCTCGGGGTCGGTGAAGGTCACCCAGGGCAGCGCGGCGTCCTTCACCGCGGCGGGGAGGCCGAGGCCGATGTTCATCACCGCCACCGTGCCCTCATGGCCCGCCGCATGGGTGAAGCGCGGGCCGTCGCGGCAATCGCCGATGGCGAGGATGCGGGGATTGGTGGTGCGGCGCCGCGCGTCCACGCGGATGCCGCCAGGGTCCAGGGCGACGCCCGCCGCCTCCAGCCCCAGCCCCTCCACCGCGGCGCGGCGGCCCGCGGCGATGAGCAGGTGACTGCCCTCCACCGCCCAGCCCTCGCCGGTCTCGACCCGCAGGCCCGTCCCGGTCCGGGCGACGCGCGTGGCGCGGGTGCCGTGCCGGATCGCCACGCCTTCCGCCTCCAGCCGGGCCAGTACGAGGGCCGCGGCCTCCGGATCGTCGCGGGGAAAGGGGCGGCCGGACGCGATCACCGTCACGGCGGCGCCGAGCCGGCGGAAGGCCTGGGCCATCTCCATCCCGGCCGGTCCGCCGCCGAGCACGATGAGGTGCTCCGGCAGGCGGTCGAGATCCCACAGGGTCTCGTTAGTCAGGAAGGGAACCCCGGCCAGTCCCTCCACTTCCGGGACAGCGGGGCGGGAGCCGGTCGCGAGCACGATTCGGGGCGCCTCCAGCACCCGGCCACCAACCTCCACCCGGCCGCGCTTATCCAACAGGCGCGCCTCGCCGCGGATCACCTCCACGCCCCAGGCACGGAAGCGCTCCTCGGAGTCGTGCGGCGCGATGGTCTCGATCGCCGCCCGCACATGCGCCCGCATGTGGCCGAAATCCACGGCGGGATCCCCGGCCAGGATGCCCAGGCGCCCGGCCTCCCGCACGGCCTGCGCCCGGTGGGCGGCGGCGAGCAGCGCCTTGGAGGGCACACAGCCCGTGTTGAGGCACTCGCCCCCCATCCGGTCCCGCTCCACCAGCGCGACGCGCAGGCCGAGCCGCGCGCAGCCACCGGCGGCGGTCAGCCCGGCGGCGCCGGCGCCAATGACGATCAGGTCGTGCGTGCGCGCCAGAACCGCCCCCCCGCGCCGCCAGCGCGATGTTGAGGGAGGAGAGTATGGCCGAACGGTCCGGCCTGCCCACATCCTGCTGCCAGAGCCGCGGAGCGCCCCCGTGACAGTCGAGACCTTCCTCGCCCCCCCGCCAACGGCCAGGTTCCGCGATCCCCGGATCACCGCGAAGGGGGAGCGGCGCGCCGCTGTCGGCCTGTCCTCCCTGCGGACGCTCTGGTTCAACACCGGCACGCTCTGCAACCTGACCTGCGCGAACTGCTACATCGAGAGCTCGCCGCGCAACGACGCCCTCGCCTATCTCTCCGCCGCCGAGGCCGCGGGCTTCCTCGACGAGATCCGGCACGATGCCTGGCCCGTGGAGGAGATCGGCTTCACCGGCGGCGAGCCCTTCATGAATCCCGACTTCCTGACGATGCTGGCAGACGCGCTAGGCCGCGGCTTCCGCACGCTCGTCCTCACCAACGCCATGCGGCCGATGATGCGCCACGCGAAGGCGCTCGCCGCCCTCAACGCCGCCCATCCCGGCCTGCTGACGCTGCGCGTCAGCCTCGACCACCACACCCCTGCCCTGCACGACCTGGAACGCGGCGCAGGCACCTTCGAGAAGACCGTGCGGGGCCTGGAATGGCTCGCGGGCAGCGGGCTCCGGATCAACGTTGCCGGCCGCGCAGCCTTCGGGGGGGAGCCGGAGGCCGCACTGCGCGAGGGCTATCGGCGGCTTTTCGCCAAGCACGGAATCCCGGTGGACGCCGGGGATCCGGTGGCCCTCATGCTCTTCCCGGAGATGGATGCCGCCGCCGAGGTGCCGGAGATCACCGAGGCCTGCTGGGGCATCCTGGGCAAGTCGCCGGAGAGCATGATGTGCGCCTCCTCGCGCATGGTCGTGAAGCGAAGAGGCGCCGAGGCACCCGCCGTGCTCGCCTGCACGCTCCTGGCCTATGACCCCCGGTTCGAGCTGGGTGCGACCCTGGCCGAGGCGAGCCGACCCGTGCCCCTGAACCACCCCCATTGCGCCCGCTTCTGCGTCCTCGGCGGCGCGGCGTGCAGCCGGTAGCGGGCCATGACCGGGGCACGGAAGCCCGCTCTCTCCGCCTCAAGGGGCGGATCAGGGCCGCCGGCCCGTCCGATCAGGTGATGGCTCCCGCCACTTCCCGCCCGGCCTGGTAGACGCGGACGATGCGGCGCGTGTTGCGGATGTCGGCGACGGGATCTGCGTCGAGCACGACGAGGTCCGCACGCAGCCCGTCACGCAGGCTGCCGCGATCGGTCAGGCCCAGCAACTCCGCCGATCGCGCCGTGGCGATGTCGAGTGCCTGGGCGGGGGTGAGGCCGGCCTCGACCATCAGCTCCAGTTCGCGGTGCTCGGCGAAGCCCTGGACGCGTAGCGGGGTGCCGCCGGAGTCCGTGCCGAAGGCGACGGGGATGCCGGCATCGTGGATGCGCTTCAGGTTCAGCTTGTTGATCCGCACGTCGGAGCGGCGCGGTTCGGCGCGGCCGAGCTGGGATGCCCGCCAAGCGGGGTCCTGCAGCCGGGCGATCATGGCCGGGTTCAGCGCGGCGCGGAGGAAGGGGTCCTCGGTGATCGAGGGGTTGTCCGCGTAGATGTACTCGGCCTCGTCGATCTGGATCGTCGGGATGTACCAAGTCCGGCGGGCGCGCATGAGGGCGAGAAGGCCGTCATCCACCTTCTTGTCGCGGATGCCATGGGCGAGGATGTCCACGCCGGCCTCGACGGCGAGCTGCGCCTGGGAGAGGTCGTGGATATGGGCGGCGACCTTCAATTCGCGCGCGTGGGCGGCCTCCACGGCGGCGCGGGCCATCTCGGGCGTCATCTGCGGCACGGTGTCGCCCAGGCCGTCGATCCAGACCTTCACGAGGTCGATCCCCCTGTCGGCGAGCTCGTTCACGCCGCGGCGCATCCCGGCCGGGTCGGCAGGGCGGATGACCTGGTCGTCGGCGAGGTTCATGGGGCCGGCAGGCGGGGCGCCCTCCGGCATGCCGAGGCCCGGGCCCGCGCCGAGGAGAAGGGCGCCGGGGAGGCGGCCGGCGCGGCTCTCAGCGCGGAGCTCGTGGAAGAGGGGGGCGTTGAGGCCGAGTGAGGCGGCGGCGCCGATGCCGAAGGCTTGGTAGCGGCGGAGCTGCGCCTCGACATTCTCGCGCGTGTAGTACTGGCGGCCCGAGGTGGCGCCGGAGGTATGACCGATATGGGAGTGGGCCGCGATCATCGCGGGGATGACGTAGCGGCCGGAGAGGTCCACGCGCTGGGCACCGTCCGGCACAGCGTCAGTGCCGGAGATGCGGAGAATGCCATCGGTCATGAGCAGGCGGGTGGGGGCCGTCATGGCGCGGCCGTCGAAGAGCCGGACATTGTCCAGCAGGACCGGAGCTGCCGCCTGGGCGCGCGCGGGTGCGAGGCGCGCGAGAGGCAGGCTTGCAAGAGCGAGGGCGAAGCTGCGGCGGGCGAGGCGCATGGACGTTTCCCGGATCGGTTCTTTCGTGAAAGCATGCGCGCCCTTCGCCCGGCCGTCCACCGCCGTTCCGGGCTGCATAAACCTCCGGGACAGACACCGGGGCACGCGGTCCGAGGACCGCCGGACGCGGCATGCGTCTCGGCGCTCGGCGGGTCCTCCCCGTGCTGCCGCCTAGCCCGGTGCCCTCACCCAGGCCAGGATGTGCGTGCCGACGAGGCAGGTCTCTCCCTCGCCATTCACCACTTCCACCACGGCGCGGGTCCGGCCGCGCGCATCGTCCACCTCCTGCACCACGTAGCGGGCCGAGAGCGTCTCGCCGGCGAAGACCGGGCGGGTGAAGCGGATGCGGTCATAGCCGGCGGAAACCGGCGTGCCAGGGCTGCCGCGCTCGACCGAGCGACGGGACATCATCGACGCGGCTGTGGAGAGGAGGCCCATCACCAGCGCGCCATGCGCGATGACGCGCCCGAACGCGGTGCGCGCGGCGAACTCCGCATCGACATGCACGGGGTCGTGGTCGCCGCTCAGCTCGGCGAAGGCCGCGATGTCGGCGGCCGAGATCGTCCTGCTGAACTCCGCCGCCTCCCCTACCGAGAGGCATGTCGCGCAGCCAGTCATTCCGCGGCCTGCGCCATCGCGAAGCGGTCAAGCGCCGGGCGCGGCGGCCGGGCCGGAAGGCGGGAGGCCAATCCCATCGGCCCCTCGGCGAACAGCCCCGCCTCCATGCGCCGCAGCGCGGGCGACATGCGCGGGCGGAAGCCCATCCGGGCGATCACATCCGCCTCGATGTCGGTGTCCGGCGCGATCTCGATCAACTCCGGCCCGGCCTCCGCGAGCCGGAACACCGCGCGCTCGGTGACGTAGAGGACCCGCTGCCCGCGGCGCCGGGCATAGGGGCCGGAGAAGGTCACCTGCTCTACCCTCTCCACCGCCTTGGGCGCGGCGCCGGCCGTGAGCGTGCCCCCGAACACCACCGAGCCCGCACCCTGGCTGATGTTGATGAAGCCCCCCGGCCCGACGATGCGCCCGCCGAAGCGGGAGACGTTCACGTTCCCCTCCGCGTCGAACTCCGCGAAGGAAAGGAAGGCGAGGTCGAGGCCGCCGCCATCGTAGAAGTCGAACTGGTAGGGCTGGTCCACCTGCGCGTCCGGGCTCATCGCGGCGCCCGCCTCGTTGCCGCTGGCGGGCGCGCCGCCGATGTTCCCCTGCTCGTTCGTCAGGCAGATCCGGCGCAGGATCCCCTCTTCCGCCGCGACATTGGCGATGCCGGTCGAGATGCCGGAGCCGAGATTGCAGATCGCGCCCTCGAACAGCTCCATCGCCCCGCGCCGGGCCACGATGCGGCGTGGGCCAGGTTCCAGCCGGGGGATGTCCTCCAGCGCCACGCGCAGATGGCCGGAATAGGCAGCACTGTCCCGCGTCGCATAGGTCTGCCACTGGTCGGGCTCGACCACCACCGCATCCACCAGGATGCCCGGGATTTTCACCATCTTCGGATGGATGGAGCCGGCCGGCACGACGCGCTTCACCTGCACGACCACGATCCCGCCCATGCGGCGCGTGGCCTGTGCCATGCTCAGCATCTCGAGCGTGACGGCCTCGTGCTCCATCGAGATGTTGCCGTCCTCATCCGCCGCCGAGCCGCGCAGGAAGGCAACATTCACGTGGTAGGGCTTGTAGAAGAGGTACTCCTCGCCCCGGAACTGCACGAGCTCGACCAGGTCCTCGGTCGCGCGGGCGCTCTGGCGCCCCCCACCGAGGCGCGGGTCCACGAAGGTGTGCAGCCCGATCCTCGTCAGCAGCCCCGCGCGCCCGGCCGCCATCTCCCGCATGAGTTGCGACATGGCCCCTTGCGGCAGGGTGTAGGCCTCGATCTCCTCGTCGAGGGCCAGGCGCGCGATGCCGGGCGAGTTGACGAAGGTTCCCGAGGCCACGCGCTTCAGCAGGCCCTTCTGGGCGAGGTGGCCGGCCCCGCGCGTCCTGCCGTCCCCCAGCCCGACCGGATGCACGGCCGTGATGGCGCGCGGCATGCCCGTATCGCGGAAGCGCTTCCCCACGGCGGCCATCAGCGCATCCGGCACGGCATGCCCACCGCCCGAACCGCCGATCAGCAGCGTGTCTCCTTCCTGCAGGAGGGCCGCGGCCTGAGAGGCGGTGATCTGTCTCATTCAGGGGCACCCTCGAGTCGGGAAAAGGCGGGGTTCCCGGGAGCGCTCAATTCCGCATCTCCCGCAGGGGTGCGAATTCTCCCGGGAAATGGCAGGCCACGCGGCGGCCGGCCTCGACCTCCGCCAGGGGCGGCCTCTCCTCGCAAACGGGCTGGGAGATCGGGCAGCGGCCACGGAAGACGCAGCCGGTGGGCAGCTTCAGGGTGGAAGGAGGCTCGCCGCCCAGGATCACCCGCTCCCGCCCCGGCTCCGGCACCGCGCTGGTCAGGGCGACGGTGTAGGGATGGAGCGGCCGCGCGAAGAGGGCAACGGCCGGCCCTTCCTCCATGATGCGGCCGAGATACATCACCGCCACCCGGTCGCAGAAGGCGCGCACCACGGCCAAGTCATGCGCGATGAACAGGTAGGAGAGGCCGTGCCGCTGGCGCAGATCCAGCATGAGGTTCAGCACCTGCGCCTGCACGTTCACGTCCAGCGCCGAGACCGGCTCGTCCGCGACCACCAGGGCAGGATCGAGCGCCAGCGCCCGCGCGATGGAGATCCGCTGCCGTTGCCCGCCCGAGAACTCATGCGGGAAGCGAGCCGCCCATTCGGGCTTCAGCCCCACGGTGCCCATCAGGTCCAGCACGCGGCGATCCGCCTCCCCGCGGCTGGCGGCGCGCCCATGCGCCATCAGCGGTTCCGCCAGAATGTCGCGCACGCGCATCCGCGGGTTGAGCGACGCGTAGGGGTCCTGGAACACCATCTGCAGCCGCGGCCGCAGTGGGCGCATCTCGGCCGGGGAGGCGTGGGTGATGTCCCGCCCTTCGAAGCGCAGGCTGCCGGCGGTCGGCTCGTGCAGGCGCGTGACCAGCCGCGCGAGGGTGGACTTGCCGCAGCCGCTCTCGCCCACCACCCCGAGGCTCTCGCCCCGCGTCAGGCGGAGGTCCACGCCGTTCACCGCGTGCACCACGGCGCGCGGGCCGAAGAAGGAGCTGCGCGCGCCGGGGAAGTGCTTCACCAGCCCGGTGGCCTCCAGCAGCGGGGGCGCATCCGGCTCCGGCTCCCGCGCGGCGGCCTCGGCCGCCACGGGCGGGGGCGGAAGCGGGCGGCCGTCCGCCGTCACCCAGCAGCGCGCGCGGCGGCCGGGGGTCACCTCCATCAGCGGCGGGTGCTCCTGCCCGCAGCGGGAGATGGCGAAGGGGCAGCGCGCCACGAAGCGGCAGGCGGGCGGCGGGTTCAGCGCGTCGGGCGGCGCGCCCTCGATGCTAGTGAGCCGCGCGCCCGCCGGGCTGTCCAGCCGCGGCACGGCGTTCACCAGCGCCCAGGAATAGGGATGGCGCGGATCGGTGAGGACGGCGCCCGTCTCCGCCTCCTCCACCACCTCCCCTGCATACATCACGGCCACGCGGCGGCAGACGGTGCCGATCACGCCGAGATCGTGGCTGATCAGGATGATCGCGGTGCCGAACTCGGCATTCAGGTTCCGCAGGAGGTCCAGGATCTGCGCCTGCACGGTCACGTCGAGCGCCGTGGTCGGCTCATCCGCGATCAGCAGGACGGGATCGTTGGCGACACCGATCGCCAGCATCACGCGCTGCCGCATCCCGCCGGAGTACTGGTGCGGGAAGGAGGCCGCCGCGCGCTCGGGCGCCGCGACGCCCATGCGGCGCAGCAGCTCCACCGCCCGCACCCGCGCCTTCGCCGGCGTCTGCCGACCGTGGGATACCATGTGCTCCGTCACCTGGCGCAGGATGCGGACCACGGGGTTCAGCCCGGTCATGGGGTCCTGGAACACCATGGCGGCGCGGTCGCCGCGCCAGTCCCGGAGCTCGGCGCCGCTCATCGCCAGGACGTCGCGCCCCTGGAAGCGGACGGTGCCGCCGATGATGCGCGCGGGCTCCTCCAGCAGCCGCATGAGCGACAGGGCCGTCACGCTCTTGCCCGATCCGCTCTCGCCCACGATGCCCAGCGTCTCGCCGGGGCCCACGGAGAAGGAGACGCCGTCCACGGCGCGCACCGGGCCGGCCTCGGTGAGGAAGACGGTGCGGAGATCCTCAACCTCCAGGACCGGTCCGGCGATGCCGGCCGCGTCCTCCCGCTTGGGCAGGGTACCGTCCATCAGCGCGACCTCGCCTTCGGATCAAGCCAGTCCCGCAGCCCGTCGCCGCAGAAGTTGAAGCCCACCACGACCGTCAGGATGGCGAGGCCGGGGAAGGCGGCGATCCACCACTGCTCCACCAGCTCACGCCCCTCCGCGACCATGGAGCCCCATTCCGGCGTCGGCGGCACGACGCCGAGGCCGAGGAAGGAGAGGCCCGCGAAGGTGAGGATGGCGTTGCCGAGATCGAGCGTTACCAGCACGGCCAGCGGCCCCAGCGTGTTCGGCAGGACGTGGCGGCCGAGGATGCGGCTCGGCTTCAGCCCCAGCACCGTCGCCGCCTCCACGTATTCCTGCCCTCGCTGCACCAGGGCGAGGGCCCGGCCCAGCCGCGCGAACTTCGGCCACCACACCACCAGCATCGCGAGGATGGTGTTCTGCGTTCCGATGCCCAGCCCGGCCGCGATCGCCAGCGCGAGGATGATGGGCGGGAAGCAGAGCACGAGGTCGGTCAGGCGCATCAGCGCCTCGTCCCAGAAGCCCCGCGCCCAGGCGGCGACGATGCCGACCGCCGTGCCGATGGCGGCGCCCAGCAGCACCACGGTGAAGCCCGCCAGGAGCGACAGCCGCGCACCGTGCAGCAGCCGCGAGAAGACGTCCCGCCCCAGCACGTCCGTGCCGAGCCAGTGGACCGCGCCCGGCGGCTGCAGCCGGTTCGCCACGTCCTGCGCATCCGGCGGATAGGGGGAGATCCAGGGCGCCAGGATCGCGATGAGGATCCAGAGCAGGACGACACCCCCGCCCAGCCAGGCGGGCCCGTAGCGGCGCAGCCGCCGGCGCCAGCGCGGCCGCTGCACCGGCATGGCGGGCGGGATAGCGAGAGGGGGGACGGTGCTCGCGCTCACCGCCGCACCCTCGGGTCCAGCGCCGCGTAGGAGAGGTCCACCAACAGGTTGACCAGCAGGTATGTCGCGGAGACGACGAGGGTGATCCCCATGATCGCCGGGAAATCCAGCGCCGCCGCGGAGCGGAAGGTGTAGCGGCCGAGGCCCGGCCAGGCGAAGACCGTCTCGGTCATCACCGCGCCGGCCAGCAGGTTAGCGAAGGCGAGGCCGCCCAGCGTCACCACGGGCACCAGCGCGTTGGGCAGGGCGTGGCGCAGCACGATCGCCCGCTCCCTCAGCCCCTTGGCGCGGGAGACCCGCACGTAGTCCTGCCCCAGGCTGTCCAGCATCGCCGCGCGGGTCGTCCGCGTGATCAGCCCGATGGTCGCGGCCGCCAGGACGATGGAGGGCAGGACGAGATGGGCCGCGCTGTCCCAGAAGCCCTCCCAGTCCCGGGCGAGCAGAGTGTCCACCAGGAACAGGCCCGTGGGCCCCTCCGGCGGGAAGGCGATGGGGTCCATCCGGCCCGGCCCGGGCGCCCATTCCAGCCCGCCATAGAAGATGGCCAGCATGATGAAGGCGAGCCAGAAGGTCGGGGCCGAGACGCCGAGCAGCGAGATCGCGCGGGCGAGCGAATCGACCCAGCTGTCCCGCCACACCGCCGCCGCGATGCCCAGCGGGATGCCGACGAGCAGCGTGAGCAGGAAGGAGACCGTCGCAAGTTCCAGCGTGGCCGGGGCGTACTGGGCGATATCCTCCAGTACCGGCCGCCGCGTAGCGATGGAGATGCCGAGATCTCCGTGAGCCAGCCCGTTCAGGAAGATGCCGTAGCGCTCCCACAAGGGCAGGTCGAGGCCCCACTTGGCCCGCCATTCCGCAACTGTCGCGGGATTGCTCGCCGCGATGTCGCCCAACTGCGCCAGCACCGGATCGCCGGGGACCAGCGCGGAGATGAGGAACACGACCAGGCTTGCCAGCAGCGCCATGACGGCGGCCGCAAGCAGTCGCGTCGCGATGTAACGCGGCACGCGGACATTCCTCCTTGTTGCGCTCACTCTGCGCCTGCTGGACAGATGCGATCAAGACGGGAGGATTCGCCATGGATGGCGACGTGCGACTGACGATCGAGAGTGGGGTGGCCGAGTTGGTGCTGGACCGCCCCGCCAAGCACAACGCGGTGACCCCAGCGATGGCCAGGCGCCTGCTGGACCACGCCCACGCCCTGGACGCGGAGGACGCCGTCCGGGCCGTCCTGCTCCGTGGCGAGGGAGAGCGGGCCTTCTGCGCCGGCAGCGACCTGAACGCGCTGGCCACCTATCCCTCGGCCTGGCATTTCCGCAACCGCGTGGAATACGCCACGGTCATCCGCAACATCCGCAAGCCCGTGGTGGCCGCGCTGCAGGGCTGGACCCTCGGCGGCGGTGCCGAGGCCGCCCTCTCGGCCGATCTGCGCGTGGCGGCGGAGACGATGCGCCTCGGCTTCCCCGAGGTGCAGCGGGGCTGGGTGGGCGGGGGCGGCGCCTCGCAGCTCCTGCCTCGCCTCATCGGCCAGGGCCGGGCGGCGCGCCTTCTGATGCTGGGCGAGCCGATCGACGCTGCCGAGGCGCTGCGGCTGGGCATCGTGGAGGAGGTGGTGCCGCAACCCGCGCTGCTGGACCGGGCGCGGGAGATCGCCCGCCAGCTCGCCGCCCTGTCGCCCGTGGCGGTGCAATCGGTAAAGGCGGCGATGCGGATGGCGCTCGAAGCCCCGCTTTCGGCCGGCCTCGCCTATGAGAACGAGATGAACGTGCTTTGCTTCTCGGCCGGGGACCATCTGGAGGGGATCCGAGCCTTCAACGAGAAGCGCCCCGCGGAGTTCGCCCGATGAAGGTTTTCCTCTCCCACTCCACCGAAACCTTCCCCGGCTATTTCGGGGAACGCGCCCTCGCCGCGCTGCGCGAGCACGCCGAGGTGGTCCGCAACACCACGGACCGCGAGTTGCGGGACGCCGAGCTGGCGCAGGCCGCCGCCGGATGCCAGGCCATCATCGCCTATCGCGGAAGCCCGGGCACGGCGGCCACCTTCGCTGCCTCGCCGGACCTCGTCGCCTTCCTGCGCTGCGCGGTGGACATCAGCACCATCGACGTGCCCGCGGCCTCGGCCCATGGCATCCTCGTCACCCGCGCGACGCCGGGCTTCACCGATTCCGTGGCGGAGCTGGGCATCGGGATGCTGGTGGATCTCGCGCGCGGCGTCACCCGCGTCGCCAGCGCCTATCACCGCGGCGAGATCCCGACATCCACCACCGGCGTGCAGCTCTCCGCCTCCACGCTGGGACTGGTCGGCTACGGCCGCATCGCCCGCCGCATGGCTGTCACGGCGCGCGCCCTGGGCATGCGCGTCCTCGCCTACGACCCCTACGCCTCTCCGGAGGATTCCGGCGTGCAGGCCGCGAGCTTCGCGGAGGTGCTGTCCGCCAACTTCGTCGTCTGCCTCGCGGTCGCATCGCCGGAAACCGCTGATATCATGGATGTGAAGGCCTTCGCGGCCATGCGCCGGGGCGCCTTCTTCATCAATCTCTCCCGCGGAGAGCTGGTGGACGAGGCGGCGCTGGAGGCGGCGCTGGAGTCTGGGCATCTCGCCGGCGCGGCCATGGATGTCGGCCGCGCCCCGGACCAGATGCCCTCCCCTCGCCTCGCCCGCCGCCCGGATGTGATCGCCACGCCCCATCTGGCGGGGCTGACGCCCGAGGCAGCCGAGCACCAGGCCATGGACACGGTGCGGCAGGTGGCCGCCCTGGCCGCGGGGCAGGTGCCGGACGGCGCCGTGAACATCGACGCCGCGCACCGCCTCGCGCGCCTGCGGCGCTAGGGAGGCGCGGGGAGGCACGCCCTCCCCGCACCCGCTTCAGGCCAGCGTCACCCTCCCCGTATCGAGCTGCCAGCCCGCGGCGGTCAGCGGGAAGTCCTTCACCGCGTTCCGCACGGCGATCTGGTAAATCGGCTGGAACAGGACGAAGTGGTTCGCCTGGTCCACCACCCGGCGCTGCCACTCGACCCAGAGATCGGCAGCCTTCGCCAGGTCCTGCTCCTCGGCGGCGCGCCTAGTCAGCTCCGTCATCTCGGCCGGCACCTCCCAGCCGACGCGCCTCGCCACGCGCTCCACCACCGCGCTCGCCCAGAGGTCGTTGGACACGGCCGGCGGGTTCCAGAAGGTGAGCAGCCCGCCGGCCATGCGGCCCTGGGTGTAGACCGTGCGCAGGTTGACCTGGTCCATCGGGTTCAGCCGCACACGGATGCCGACGCGCGCCAGGTCGGATTGCAGCTTTTGCCCGAGCACCTGGTAGGAGATGCCGGCGACGGCGGCCTGGCCATAGGCGATCTCCATCTCGAAGCCCTCCGCCAGCCCGGCGGCCTGGAGAAGCTGCCTCGCCTTGTCCAGGTCCTGGCGGAAGCCGACCTGGCGCGCCACCGCCTCCGTGCTGCCGTTCACGCCGATTGGGAGGAAATGCGCCGCGCGCAGCGCCGCCCCGCCGAGCAAGTTGTTCAGGATGCCGTCGTAATCGATGGCATGGCCGATAGCGTGCCGCACCTCCTTCTTTGCCAGCGCCGGATTCGCGGCCGGGTTCTGCGTCAGGGCCATGTAGACGTGATCAAGGCTCGGCAGGCGTTCCACCCGGACATTCGCGTCGCCGCGCAAGGTCGCGATCTGCTCGGGGATCAGGTTGAAGGCGGCATGCACGTCGCCCCGCCGCACCGCCAGGAGCTGCGCCGCGCTGTCGGAGAGATGCCGGATCACCACGCGCTCGAAGGCGGGTGCGCCGCGCCAGTGGTTCGGGTTGCGCTGCAAAAGGATCTGGCCGTTCCGCTCCCAGCGCACGAGGCGATACGGGCCGGTGCCCGCGGAGTTGCCGTTCAGCCAGTCAGTCGCCTTGTCCTGGTCCTTCGCCTCCACGCCCTGCACGCCGCCATGCTGCAGCAGCACCGCCTTCTCTAGGATCGCGCAGCCCGGGTTGCACAAGATGGAAAGGATGGGCGCGTTCGGCGAGTTCAGGATGAAGTCGACGGTGTTGGCGTCCACGACCTCCACCCTGTCCACCGCCTTGATGTACTGCTGCGTCTGATCCTTCATGTTGATCAGCCGGTCGAAGCTGAACTTCACGTCCTCCGCCGTCATGGTCGCGCCGGAGACGAACTTCACGCTCTCCCGCAGCGTGAAACGCCACCCATCCCCGCCCGGCCGCCGCTCCCACTTCGTGGCCAGCGACGGCTTCGGGTTCACGAGGTCGTTCGCGTCCAGCGTCATCAAGCTGTCGTAGCAGGCGGCCAGGGTCAGGGGCGGCGTGTACTGGGCCTGGCGGACGGGATCCAAGGTGATGGTGTCGCTGATGTCGATGCCAAGCACTAAGGTGTCGCGCCGCGACTGCGCCAGTGCCCGCCCGCCCGGCAGGAGCGGAAGCACCGCCGCCGAGGCACCGAGCAGCCGCGCGAGATCGCGGCGGGAGAGAGACATCACGGTCATGGACAATTCCTCAGGGTCGGCCGACAGTTCCGCCGGATCGTTTTGGGCGCGGGAAGCTCCCGTGCACCGGCACGATAGGTCGCAGCCGTTGCGCCTGTGAAGCGGGAAGCTGCGCCAGGAGGGAAGCGAAGAGGATGCCCATCGGGGTGGGCCTCGTCGGCCTCGGCATGGCCATCGCGCCGCACATGCTGAGCCTTCGGGAGCTGGAAAGGACCGGGCGGGTCCGGATCGTCGGGGGCCACGCCCCCTCCCCCGCCCGGCGGGAGGCCTTCACGGCGCGCTGGCAGGCGCCGGCCTTCGCGGAGCTTGCGGCCCTCCTGAAAGCGCCGGGCCTGGACCTCGTCTTCGTGCTCAGCCCGCCCGGCACCCATCTCCCTCTCGCGCAGGAGGCCATCGCGCGCGGCAAGCACCTTCTCGTGGAGAAGCCGCTCGAACTGACGGCCGGGCGGGGCGAGGCCCTCGTGGCGGCGGCCGAGGCCGCGGGCCTGCGCTGCGGCGTCTGCCTTCAGCACCGCTTCCGCCCGGCGGCACTGCATCTCAAGGCCGCCCTGGATTCCGGCCGGCTCGGAACGCCCCTCTCCGCCTCCGCCTCCATCCGCTGGTGGCGCGACGAGGCCTATTTCGCCCAGCCCGGGCGCGGCAGCATGGCGCGCGACGGCGGCGGCGTGCTGCTCACCCAGGCCATCCACTCGATCGACCTGCTGCTTCACCTCATGGGCCCGGTGCGGGACGTGGCCGGCTTCGCCACCACCTCGCCCTTGCGAAGAATCGATACGGAGGACATCGCCGCGGCCGCGCTCCGCTTCGAGAACGGCGCGATCGGCGTGCTGGACGCCACCACCGTTGCCCGTCCCGGCTTTCCCGAGCGGATCGAGATCGCGGGCAGCCGCGGCTCCGCCGTGCTGGTGGCGCACCGGCTGGAACTGCACGGCGCGGATGGCGCACCGCCGGAGATCCTCGGAGAGGAAGGCTCGGGCGGCGGCGGCGCCGATCCCATGGCCTTCGACCACGGCCCGCACCGCGCCCTGATCACCGAAGTGCTGGACGCCATCGAAGAGGGCCGCGAGCCCGCCAACAGCGCCCGCTCCGCCCTGGCTGTCCAGCGGCTGATCGAGGCGGCGCTGGCTGATTCGAGCCGCCGCGCATGACGATCACCGGCCGCACGCGCCTGATGGCCATCCTCGGGGACCCGGTGGCACCGCTCCGCTCCCCGGCCCTGTTCAACCAAGCCTTCGCGCGGCTCGGCATGGACGCAGCCTTCCTCGCCTTCGAGATTCCGGCGGGCGAGCTCCCCGCCGCCTGGGCCGGGCTGACCCGCCTGCGCAACCTGGACGGGCTGGTGGTGACCATGCCGCACAAGGAGGCGGTCGTCCCCCTGCTGGACGCGCTCGGCCCCACGGCCCGGCTCACCGGCACCGTCAACGCCGTCCGCCGACGCCCGGAGGGCGGCTGGGAAGGCGAGATGTTCGACGGCGAGGGCTTCCGCGACGGCCTGGAGCGCGCCGGCCATACCGTGCGCGGCGCCGCCATCCTGCAGGTGGGCTGCGGCGCCGCCGGCCGCGCCATCGCCCATGCCCTGGCCCGCGCCGGAGCGGCGCGGCTCCTGCTGCACGATGCCGCCCCCGGCCGCGCCGCGTCGCTCGCCGAGCTGCTCTCCGGTACCTATCCCGGCCTTTCTGTCGCCGAAGGGCGGCCGGAGACCATGGGGCAGGACATCGTCGTGAACGCCACCCCTCTCGGGCTGCGGGAAGGCGATCCCCTTCCGTTCGAGGTTTCACGCCTGTGCCCGCAGCAGGTGGTGGCCGATGTAATTCCCAACCCCGAGGAGACACCCCTGATCGCCGCTGCCCGCGCCGCCGGCTGCGCGGTCGTCACGGGCCGTTCCATGCATGAGGGCCAGGCCCGGCTCGCTGCCGCCTATCTCGGCATCGCCGGCTGGGAGGGCTGAGGCGCGCTCAACCCGCGCGGCGATGCACCATCATGTCGTTCTGGCCCCGCTGGACGGTCTCGCCGCGCTGGTTACGCAGGTCGAAATCGAGCGTGACGATCCCGCGCTCCGGCCGCTTCGTCTCCCGCAGCTCTGCCACGCGGATCGTGGCGCTGATCCGGTCCCCCGGAAGGATGGGCGCGGCAAAGCTCCATCGCCACCCGAGCGAGACGATCGCGGCCAGCCGCACGGAGGAGCGGTTCTTCAGCCCGTCCGCTAGGGCAAGACCGAGAAGCCCGTGCGCGACCTTCGTGGGATAGCCGAGCGCGCGGGCATAGTCGTCATCGACGTGCAGGTCGTAGAAATCGCCCGTCAGCCCGGCGAAGGCGAGGATGTGCGCCTCCGTCACCGTGATGCCCGGCGTCTCCCAGTTCAGCCCGGCGGCGATCTCCTCGTAATGTAGGCGGTCGTCCGGCATCACAGACGCCCCAGATGCAGGCCGCCATCCACATGGAACGCATCGCCCGTGGTGAAGGGCAGGTCCCCCGCGGCCAGCAGGGCGATGGTGCGGCCCACATCCTCGGCCTCGCCCCAGCGCCGGATCGGGGAGAGGCCGGCCGCGATCCGCACGTCATAGGCGGCCGCGACCGGCGCGGTCATATCGGTCCGGATCACGCCGGGCCGGATCTCATGGACCGCAATCCCCTGCTCCGCGAGCCGCAGCGCGAAGACGCGCGCCACCATGGACACAGCCGCCTTGGAGGCCGCGTACTCGCCCCTCTCCGGCGAGGCGAGGGTCGCGTTGGCCGAGGAGACGAACACAATGCTGCGCCGCCCCCGCGCCGGTGCACCCGCCGCCAGCATCCGCCGCGCCACGCCCTGGGCGAGGAAGAATCCGGCCCGCACATTCACATCGAAGGCACGGTCCCAGGATTCCTGGGTCACCTCCAGCAGGTCGCCGCGCCGCATGGCGCCCACGCCGGCATTGTTCACCAGGCATTCCAGCCCGCCAAACGCATCCCAGGCAGCGTCCAGCAGTGCCGCGTGATTCTCCAGCGCCGCGACGTCGGCCTGCCGGAAGGCGAAGCGCCCACCGGCCGCCTCAACCGCCTCGGCGGTTTCCGCCACGCCCTCCTCCGACAGATCGGCGCCGACCACGTCGAAGCCGCGCGCCGCCAGCGCCGCGCAGGTGGCCCGCCCGATGCCGCGGCGGGCGCCCGTGACGAGGGCCGCCGGACGCGCGCTCATGCGAGCAGCGCCCGCGCCATGACCATGCGCTGCACCTGGTTCGTTCCCTCATAGATCTGCGTGATCTTGGCGTCGCGGAACAGCCGCTCCACCCGCACGCCGCGAATGTACCCGCTGCCACCGTGGATCTGAACCGCATCGGCCGTGCGCGCCACGGCGGCATCGGAGGCGAAGCACTTCGCCATGCTCGCCTCCAGTGTCGCGCGGCCGCCGGAGTCCAGCACGCGAGCGGCATGATGCACCATCAGCCGAGCGGCCTGCGCATCCTTGGCCATGTCGGCGATCATCCATTGCACGGCCTGGAAATTCGCGATGGCCTGGCCGAACTGCCGCCGCTCCTTCGCGTAGGCGATGCTGTCCTCCAGCGCCGCCGCGAGAATGCCGACGGCCAGAGCAGCGATGCCGATGCGCCCCTTGTCCAGCACTGACATCATCGTATGGAAGCCGCGCCCTTCCGGCCCCAGCATCGCATCGCCCGCCAGCCGCACGCCATCGAAGCGTAGCCCGCCGACGGGCGAGGCGCGCTGGCCCATCTTGTGTTCCTTGCGGTCCCGCGTGACGCCGGGGCGATCGAGGTCCACCAGGAAGATGGACATGCCGCGATGCCCGGCGCCCGGATCCGTGCGCGCGAGCACGGCGGCGAAATCCGCCACCGGCGCGTTGTGGATCCAGAGCTTGGCGCCATCCAGCACCCACCCGTCCCCGTCCCGCCGCGCCGTGCTCTTCAGCTTCCCGAGGTCCGAGCCAGCCTCGGCTTCCGTCAGCGCATAGGCGCAGCGGCGCTCGGCCCGCAGCAGCGGCCGGAGATAGAGGTCCTGCTGTGCGGGCGTGCCGTGCCGCGTGAGCAGCGTGCCCAGCAGCTCCACCAGCCCGACCTGATCGGCGACGGAGGCGTATCCGCGCGACATCTCCTCCATGACCAGCGCATAGGACAGCGTATCCGCGCCGACACCGCCCAGGACCTCAGGCACCGTGATGCCGAAGAGCCCAAGCGAGGCGAGTTCCGCATAGAGTTCAGAAGGGAAGCGCTCTTGCTCATCGAGCGCGGAGGCCAGGGGGGTGATCCTGGAATCGGCGAAACGGCGGGCCGCGTCGCGCAGCGCCAGATGCGTGTCCGACAGCTCCACGTCCGTCATCATGCCTCCCCAGATCGCCGGATCGCACCGGCGCTCGGGCCCACATGGCGTGCGCCATCCTGGGCCGCGCTTCCTCCAGCGCGGCCCAGGTTGAGCGCCCCGTTCCGACCGGTCAACCCGACAAGGGTCAGCTCCCGAACAGGATGGACGGATGGCAAGACGCGTGCACCCGGAAGGGTAGAACAGGCGGTCGGCGCGACTGCGTTGCACGGATCAAGTAGCAAACGCGGTGAAGCGTGGATATATCCGCGATCACGCGATGCAGACATACTCCGGGCGTCCAAGCTCAAGTATGCGGTTCAGCACACTGACAGCGATGGCCACCTCGGTCGCACGGCGCTCATCCGTGCGCGAACGCAGCCCGCCGCCGATAACGCGCTCGAAGCGTGCGATGTCCGCCTCGACGAGGGCGCGCCAGTTATGGCCAGACGCCTTCTGCCAGCCCATGCGTCCCGCTCAACGATCCCCCTGAGGTACTGGTCGCGCCGCGTTTGCGCCGTCTCGGCCGTGGCGCTCGACACCGCGCTGGAGCGGGGTGGGACGACCACGGCAGCTGCGGGATGCCGTGCAGCGACTTCGAAGTAGACGCTGTCCCGATCGTAGGCGTCGTCGGCGGTGAACGAGGCGATTGGGCCCGCGACCTGGTCGAGCAAAGGCCTAACCTGCGAGGCATCATCGACGTCGCTCGTCGTCAGGGTGGACGTGACGATCCGTCCCGTGTCGGCATCCACGCCGATGTGCAGCTTGCGCCACGACCGGTGCGACCTGCTCCTGTGCTGCTCGACCAGCCACTCGCCAAGTCCGCACAACTGCAACCCCGTGCTGTCGACGATCAGGTGTATGGGGCGGGTGCCGGGCTGGGGTTGCACCACCTTTAACGTCTCGGCTCGGCGGCTCAGGGTGGAATGGTCCGGCACGGGCAGGCCGAGCCCCAGCAGAGCGATGATCAGCCAGTCAGGCCTTCGGTCTGACACAAGGCCAGGCGGAACACGGTCCGAAGCGTCAGGGCCGTGGTGACGGCCGCCTCCGAATAGCGTGGCTGCCCCCCCCCCCGTGTGGCCCGAAGCTCGTCCCTCTAGGCCGCGAGCGCCGCATCCGTGAACCACACCGTCGTACTGCCGCGCCCGCGTAGCACGAAGTCGTACTCCGCCCAGTTCGTTGTCCGGAACCGCGGCTTCGGAATGTGCTGGTCATGGTCGGCATTGGCCTTCGACGGCAAGCTGCGCTCTCTGGGAGGATGCCGGGGCGCCGCCCTTTCAGGAACCTAACCCACGCAGGCCGCCTAGCCGACCCTTGAAACACACTCCCGAATCACGCCAGCCCCCGCAGCGCCTCACACGAATGTGTCAGTAGTTTGTGGGCCGGGCATGACGTCCCGGAAGACTGTCCAGCATCAGGAACGCCGCCTGCATCAGCAGCTATGAGCAGCGGCCAATCCAATCGGGAAGGAGTTCCAAGGGAGCAGACCTTTGCCTAGCCTTTCAAATCGCCCACCTCTGCGTGTCGAGCGTTGAAGGAACTCCTAAGAGGCACACGACTGCCCCCGCCTCTCGTGAGGCAGGGGGATCTTCGCACCTGCTTCCGGGAGCGCGGCTCTCCACATGCCTGACCGGCCCCATGGTCGATCTACCCGCCCATCCTCGCTCAGCGTGCCAGCGAAAGGGTGAATCTCGACACGCGCCGTCCGTTGGAATACCGTTGTATACAAAATCGGGAGGGTGGATGGTGGCATCCAGCAATTCCATGCATCTCATCGTTCTGCCGGGCGACGGGATCGGGCCGGAGATCTCGGCGGCGGCTGTGGCGGTGCTGGAGGCCGCCTCCGATCGCTTCGATCTTGGGCTGCGGCTGGAGCACGATATCGCCGGCCATGCGAGCCTGGAGCGCCACGGCACCACAGTACGAGCGGAGCTACTGGAGAAGGTACGGGCGGCCGACGGGCTGGTGCTCGGCCCCATGTCCACCTTCGATTACACGGACGAGAGCAAGGGCGGGATCAACCCGTCCATGTTCTTCCGGAAGAATCTCGACCTCTTCGCCAATGTGCGCCCGGCCCGCACCTATCCCGGTGTTCCCCACCACGCGGCGCAGGACTTCGATCTCGTCGTGGTGCGAGAGAACACTGAAGGCTTCTACGCGGACCGCAACATGGAGTCGGGCGGCAGCGAGATCCTGGTCACGCCCGATGTCTGTGTCTCCATGCGCCGCATCACGCGCGCCTGCTGCGAGCGCATCGCCCGCGCGGCCTTCCGCCTGGCCTTGGCGCGCAGGAAGCATGTCAGCATCGTGCACAAGGCCAATGTCCTGAAAATCGGCGATGGCATCTTTATTGAGGAGTGCCGCAAGGTCGCGGCCGAGTTCCCGGAAGTGACCGTGGACGATTTCATCATCGACGCGATGTGCGCCCATGTCGTGCGCGCGCCGGCCCGCTTCGATGTGATCGTCACGACCAACATGTTCGGCGACATTCTCTCCGATCTCACGGCCGAGCTGTCGGGAAGCCTCGGCCTCGGCGGCTCCGTCAATGCGGGGGTGCGCCACGCCATGGCGCAGGCCGCACACGGCTCGGCGCCCGACATTGCTGGGCAGGACAGGGCCAACCCCTTCTCCCTCATCCTCTCCACAGCCCAGCTGCTCGACTGGCATGCCGACAGCCTGGGCAGCGCCGCCTTCGCCGCCGCGAGCCGCGCCATCGAGATGGCGGTGGAGGAGGCGGTCGCGGCAGGGGAGTCCACCCCGGACGTGGGTGGCCATCTCGGCACGGCGGCGACCGGCGCCGGGATCGCGCAGCGCGTGCGGGCCATGCCGGGCACCGCCTGACCTCGGTGAAGCCGGCGAGCGGGAGGGAGGAGGACAGGAATGCAGCGCCGTCATCTCTGCCGGGCCGGACTGGCCCTGGCCGCCACTCTTTTCCCCTTCCGCGCGCTCCGCGCCCAGGGCACGCTCGAAGGCTGGCCGAACCGTCCTATTCGGCTGATTGTGCCCTACGCGCCGGGTGGCGGCACGGATGTCATCGCCCGCGCGGTGGCGGATCGTGCGGGGGCGCTGCTCGGCACCACCATCCTGGTGGACAACCGCCCAGGCGGTGCCGGCAATCTCGCTACCGGCATCGCGGCCGAGGCCGCGCCGGACGGCTACACCTTGCTGGTCGGCAATATCGGCCCGATCGCCGTGAACCCCAGCCTTTTCCGCAATCTCCGCCCCGATCCCGCCCAGGCGCTGACGGCGGTGACGCTGCTGGCCGCGGCGCCGCTGCTGGTGCTCGTCAACCCGCGCCTGCCCGCGGCCGATCTCGGCGCGCTCCTCGCGCTGGCCAGGAGCCGGCCGGGCGGGCTGAACTACGGTTCCGCCGGGAACGGATCGGCCAACCACCTAGCCGGGGCCTATCTCGCGCTCAAGGCAGGGATCGAGATCCAGCACGTGCCCTATCGCGGCGCGGGGCCGGCGCTGAACGACCTCGTCGCGGGCACGCTCCAGATGATGCCGGCGACCATCCCCTCCTCGATCGGCCTCGTGCGGGACGGGCTAGTGCGGGCGCTGGCCGTCACTTCCACCACGCGCGTGGCAGGGCTGCCCGATGTCCCGACCGTCGCCGAGGCCGGCGTGCCAGGCTACGAGATGAGCGCCTGGTACGGGATCATGGCGCCCGCCGGCACGCCGCGCCCGATCATCGAACGCTTGCAGCAGGCGGTCGCAGCCGCAATCCGCACGCCCGAGCTGCGCGAGCGCATCCTCGCCGAGGGTGCCGAACCCTCCGGCAACAGCCCGGACGAGTTCCGGGACTTCGCCGCCGCCGAGCGCCGGAAATGGGCCGAGGTGGTGCGCGATGCGCGGATCACCGTGGACTGAGCACCCGCCCGTGACCTCCCCTCCGCGCGCCCGACAGGACCGATCGAGACCCTCATGCCAGACGCCGTGATTGCGGAGGACGCCCTCTTCTTTCTTGCCACCCGGGCGCTCGTTGCGGGCGGCATGAGCGCGGAGGATGCGCGGCCCGTGGCCCGCGTGCTCGTGCTGGCCGACCTGTTCGGGCTACGCACCCACGGCGTCAGCCGCGTGGCCCAGTATCT